>CAYXXU010000039.1:0-42654 GCA_964469155.1 uncultured Bacteroidales bacterium | reverse complement strand
ACAACTTACATAGTTTCTAAAATAATTTTGTATTTTTACCGGACAACAGTGATTTCTTTTCTCTTATCCCGAACTCAGGTTAATAGTAAATAAACAAGTCCGGATGATTCTAAAAATCAAAAACGGGCTATAAGTTCTATGGTAAATTTATCATCCAGATCGGGCTGGGTTTTGTAGAGATATTTTTCGTAGTTGAAGCGGATGTTGGCAAAGTTAATTTTATCAAAGCCCAGTGTCAGTCCGAAGGTTAAACGATGCGGCTCTATGACTCCCGACCTCATGTTCTGGGAAAAGAAATCGTAACGTACGGCAGGCACCAGATCGCGAATCATGCCTTTTTTGAAATAGAAACGGTAGAGGGTATAGACAAACAAACTGTTTTGGGTAAACGAGCCCGTGGTGTCGGTGATGGTTTTTTGTGCGTATTCCGAATTGATAACAAAGTTCTTATATTCATACCTGAGACCGTAATCGAGCATCTCGGTATTGAAATCGTTGATGATGCCCGCATGATAGTTGCCCTGCAGGGTAAAACCATGGAAAGGCCCTATGGTGGCTCGTCCGCCGTAAGTAAAGTGCGAGGTCCACTCCGGATTATTAAATCCGTTCCCGTTCATAATGGTTCCCTGTACTTCGAAGGGCAGTTTGCCTTCGTATTTATAACCCGCCCTGAAGCCGATATCGCGCAGGTCCTTACATATTCGCTTGTCGATAAACGGACGGTTAGAGAATTCGAAATCGGCAGGATTGAGCATATATTCGGTACTGAAAGTGGCCTTCATCTGGCCTAATGTTACAGTAAAGTTCTTCACCGGTATAAAACTTACGTACGCGTCGAGCATTTTGATCTTGCCTTCGTCGCTGAAATCGATCTCGAATTTGTAGCCGAAGTATTTGCCTATATTGTTTCTCATTCCGAAGCGGGCATTGCGCACATCGAAGCGCCCCTTGCCTATGCTGGTATTGTATTCGAATTTGGCACGTATGACCCCATTGACATTGGGTATCCACTTTTTCAGTTTCATCAGGGAGTCTATCTGTGCCTGGGCCCGGGCAACCCCAAACACAAGCCCCAGTATCAGGGCAGCAAACAATACCGAACGCTTCATAGATTGAGATAAATGTAAAAATTAACGAACCACGGACAAGAAGAGGCAAAGATAAAAAAAAACGCATACTGAAAAAGGCAGATTTCTTTACCAACAGAGCCGAATTATTAACAGAACAGCAAGATTGAGAACGGGGAAGGCATCCGCCAGGGGCAAACCTAACCGCCGAGGCCCGGGTGGTGTAAGCCACATGTTTAATAGAATAGACCGTTTTGCATAGAAATAAGACAGTCATTATTTTTGGACATGTAATACGGTTTATAGAACTCCATTTTGGTGAAAAATTGATGTCTAAGTGTTTTTGTGGCAAAAAAAATCTTGCCACCAAGGCACAAAATCACCAAAATTCCCCAAAGTTTCTTTAATTTCCTTCAATTGTAAACAGTCTCTAAAACTTTTCAAGCAATGGAATAACTTTAGGTATATCCCGCCCCGACCAAAAAGTAAAGCCCGGGGTGATCCGGGCTTTGTTCCAAATTAAAACTACTAACCTTAGCTTATTTGAAATTTACTTGTCTTTCGACTTGCTTTTTTGTTCTTGGGTATGCGGAAAATTATTAACTAAAGCTTCTTATGTTAGCGGCAAATAAAGAGTTTTTTGCTTACAGAGGATGACGCGAGGGCAATACGAACAAAGTAAGCACCGGCAGGCAGTTTGCTGACGTCGAAACTAACATGATGTGCCCCACTGCTGAACGCTCCGTTTTGAACATCGAGCACCTTGCGACCCGAAAGATCAATTACTGTAATGTTCACCTTTTCGTTGCCGGTAAGGCTGAATTCAACCGAAGTATTGCCTGCGGAAGGATTGGGGTAAACATTTACACGGTCGGGTGTCAGAGTATTCTCGTTTACTGAAAGTGCATAGACGGTAGCCTGGGGGTTCCAGTTGGCCCAGGGCGATGTCCAGTCGGTGGTTCCCATTGGACCTGCATAAGTTACTTTATCGAACCAGGTATCGGTTGCCAGCCTGGGGTTGGTCCATAAGGCCTTACTCAATAAAGGCGAGCCTGTCAACGGAACAAAATTGGGAGCTGTATAATTGAAAGGATCTGTGATCTGAAGCAGGTTGTTGGTAGCCAGAGTATCGTTATGACGGCTTGCATCGAAATACCAGTTTCGTGCGGTTGCCACCGACCAGATTTGTCCGTTGGGCACATCAAAAAATTTGCCCATTCCCGACATAATGCAGTTTTCGATCTGCAGATCGTTGTTGTTGGCATTGGCATCGGTATTGTCGCCATCTATATACATACCGGTAGGCCAACCTGCGATCACCGAGTTATAGCACGATAAGCGTGAATTTCTGCGGATATGCATGCCTCTTTTAAACAAAGGATTCACAGGGTTCGATAGATCAGCCTTCGGTCCAAACAAACCGACATTGGCAAATATAGGAGAAGTATAAGGAGTGTTAGTGGTTCCGGTGGCATCGTTATCCGATTCAAAACCATTGGAGCCCGAAATGTCGGCCACTGCCGAATCGCGCAAGGCAATAAAGTATTGTCCTTTACCGGAATAACCGTAATCGGTATCAAAATCATCGTCCAAACCTCTGAAAGCGATCAGATATTTGCAATCGACATTGCCACCGAACCACTCATAAGAATCGTCATTTGAATAGCTCACCTGTATATGGTCCATGGTGGTTCCCTTGCCTACGCCACCCATTGTCAGGCCATTGATCTCTTTATTAGCCTGAAAAGGGTATCCGGCAAATTCGATTCGTACATACTGCAGGGTACCTGAATTATCGTTGGCATCGCTGCCTCCGTAGTACGAACGGGGTCCGCCTTCTATCTGCGATTGTCCACCGCTTGTGTTGATAGGAGCTTTACCACAAAGGATGACCCCACCCCAGTCGCCACGTGATCTGGATCCGGCAGGCATATCTGATGTGAAAACAATGGGTTGGGTTGGTGTTCCAATAGCGTTAATCTTGCCTCCCCTTTCAACGATCAGCGAAGAACCGGTGAAGGTATGGTCACCCATTATGATGGTTCCGGGCTCAATGGTCAGGGTAACTCCATTCACTACATAAACAAAACCTTGTATCAGATACATATGGTCGTTGGTCCAGGTTTGCGAAGTAGCTACCGAATCTTTAATAATGGTTGTCTGGGCAGACAATTTGGCACTCATTCCAAAGAGTGCAACTACGAATAAGAAGTAAAGTTTTTTCATTTTTTTGTTTTAAATTATTTTGATGCAAAGTAAAATATTAACTGCCTCTCCGACGTTAAGCCAGTATTATTTCTATATTAAGTTAATGTAAACAGTACAGTGAATATGAGAGTGTTATACTGGCTCCTATCCAAAATAAAACAAGACTCCTAAGCTATTGGAAAGGTAAATCCCGTTTTCAACAGATATTTCTATCAGAATTTAAGTGTTATGCCCAGAGTATAATACGGGCCTTTTTTATAACTCATCGTATTTTGCGATCTTTTGACTGTGGCATCGTTGACGCCATTATTATCGGAATCCTGAGTATAATTGACGAATTGTTTCAATTGAATTTCCTGGTTCAGTATGTCCTGCACACCACCTTTTATTGAAATGAACTTATAGATTCGTTGTGAAAAAGTGAAATCCAACAGGTTGTGCGGCATTTCGTAAATATCGGGGGTATTGATGTCACCTACAAATACAATGCGTTTTCCGACAACATTGTACAGTACATTCAACTGCAGCCCTATTTTATCGTTCTGATATTGCAATCCTGCGTTGATGATATAGGGCGACTGGCCCTGCATAGGGCGTTTGCCTTTGTTCGACAATAGTTGTTCTTCATTAAAATATACACGGCTGTAAATGTAAGCACCGTTCAGCACCAGGCTGAAATCTTTCAGAAACCTGAAAGTTTTATTGTTTTTCAGAAAGGCAAACGATTTCCTGAACTCCAGTTCAATACCGAGGCTATTGGCCGCTTCGGCATTGGCAAAAGAATAGTTCAGGTCGCTGCCTGCCGGAATAATGATTGATTCAATGGGATGCACAAACCTTTTGTAAAATCCGCCCACTGTAAATGTTTCGTTGGGTGAAGGATAATATTCGAATCTGACATCTACATTATGAATGAGGGCATCATTCAGGGTGTCGTTGCCAATAATAGTTGCAGCCATTTCGAAATCATAGAAGGCATAGGGAGCTATTTCGCGGAATTCGGGACGGTTGATGGTCAATCCATAGGCAGCCCTGATAAGAGCCTTGTCGGTAAAGTTGTAGGTGAGATTGATGGAAGGGAAGAAATTTGTTTTTTTCTTGTCGACCTTAACGGGCCTCAGACTGTAGTCGCTCGAAAAGCTATTCAATGTTTGCTGATTGTTCTCAATTCTTATCCCTGTGTAAATATTGAATTTCGGGGTGACAGGAATATTAATAGCAATATAACCGGCATATAAGATACTGGAAGCATCGTACGAATCGGATGGGTTTGTTTTCTCCTGAATATACACACCTTTCACCGAATTAATATTATTGTCTGAGAATATTGTATCGATAGGCTGGAACGAAAGCTGCCAGCTTGCCCCCGAAGCCATCACATAGCCCAACAATCGGCTGCTAAAGGTCCTTTGCTTTTTCTCGTAATAAAAACCGGCCTTCAGTGTTGGTTCGAATTTTTTTATTTTGATTTTATAATCCCAATTGAGACTGACATTAATAATGTTCTCGTTCAGTTTTGAGGTTACCTTGCCTGCCATACGCGGATCAGGAAAGTTCGATAACAACACATAATATTTATTGTAATAGGGAAACTCGGGATCGTCCTTGAAAAGAACCGAGGTGATACGTTTGGTATCAGGATCGTTCTTGCTCGCCAATGAATAGCCAATGGTCCAGTCGATATTCATACCGGCCCTTATGGGATGACTTCCGCCCAGTTGGCCGGAATAGGTGCTGCGTTCCATATAGCTATATTGGTAAGCCTGTATCATGGAAGCCAGGTTGTCAAGGTCGTTACCATCGCGTAGGGTTGCTTTTGATTGCCCCACATGATTGTAGAAATTGCGGAACTCTATCTTTTGGTTTTTACCAAACGCCAGGGAGAAATTACACAAGCCGCCCAGCTTAACGGTGTTTGCATATTGCTTGTCGTGATAATACCAGGAGGTGTCGGCGCGATCGTTTATGGTATCATATTCAAGGTAATAGGCACGGAAAATGTCATTATACGAATTGGTGTTGCTATAGTTGATGGCTGTTATATTGCTCAGTTTTGCTTTTCCTATCTTAACCGTACCACCCAACCCAAAGGAGAACCTGTGATCGATTCCTGCTTTATCCTTTACCGGAGTCCATTGATTGTTCAATGTTTTGCTCAGGGCAACCAAAGTTGCCTTGCCTTCGGCTGTGCCTTGCAGCCCCAGAATGCTTTCCGGAAAATCTTTTGGCAACGCACGGCTACCATCGTCGTAACCCAGCCAATCGTTTTTGCCCTTGATGGGAGGACGGTAGAAATCATTAAAGGTGGTAATTCCATTCACCGAGGCACTATAAGCCACGTTTATATTGTTCTTTTCGGGAACGTCTTTGGTGAATATTTTTATAGCTCCTCCGGCAAAATCGCCGGGCAACTCGGGCGCCGGGGTTTTGTAGATCATCATACGGTCAATCAAACCGCTGGGGATCACATCGAATGAAAAAGCTTTGACATCGGCTTCCGAACTGGGCGTTGAGGCATTGTTGAGCCAAACCACATTGTAACGTTCACTTAATCCCCTCACTATCACAAAACGGTTTTCGATAATGGTGATACCCGGAATTCTTTTTATTACCTCCGATGCATCCCTGTCCTGCGATTTGGATATCTGCTGGCTGGAGATACCCGAAACCACCAGGTCGCTCGATTTGATGCTGCTCATCATAGATATTTCAGAATCGGTGGTTTTTTTTGCCGTAACCGTAACTCCTGCAATGGTAGCGATGTCTTCTTCAAGCTCGAAATTCAGCTCGGTAGGTTTGCCCTTAACCACCTTAACATTATCCACCACCTGCTTCTTATAGGAAATAAACGAAACCACTATCGAATAGGTTCCGGGCTTAACAGAATTTATCCGGTACACCCCGTTCAGGTCTGAACCGGCCCCAATAGTGGTGCCCTGTATCACAACCGATGCCCCCACAATGGTTTCCCTGGTTTTTTTATCGGTGATGGTCCCTGTGATGGTTTCTGTTTGTGAAAATATTTGGGTTGCATTGAACAAGAGAAAAACAAAGATCGGGCTCAGCCTTTTTATGAGCTTCATATTCCTCATCGTTTTGAATATTCTTTCCATGGTGTAATCTGTTACTTTCATTTCACTGAAATCATCAATAGGTTTTTTCCATGATGAGTTTTCCTTCTTCGTCCCACATATACCAGGTTCCGCTTTTCAGGCCTTCTTTATATTGCATTTCATAGCGTTTCACCCCTTTGTCGTCCCATATATACCATTTACCGTCCTTCAGATCGTTTTTATAATGGGCCTCAGCGGTTTTCACCCCCTGTTCGTTCCAGTTGTACCAGAATCCGTCTTTAAGACCGTCTTTATAGTTCTTCTGTTCTTTTTTAACTCCGGTTTCGTAGTAACTGAAATATTCACCGCTTATTTTGCCATCAACCACCGACATCTCTAATTTAAGGATGCTGTCAGGATAATACTCTTTATAGTGGCCGGTATACAGATTGCCAACATTATAGTAGAGGCCTTCTTTATAAACGATTTCCTGAGCGCCGGCATAAAATACATGACATAGCAGTAGCAGGGTAATTATTTTTTTCATGGTAATATTTTTGTATTGGGTTGATAAAAAACAAAGTGTAATACTTAATGAAGATTAAGCATTACACTTCGCCATAGATGTGTGGGAAATATTAATTGGGTTTGATCTCAATGCTTACAGGAAGATTCTTTCCGGCTGTGCAACTGATGTTTTGAACTTCGTTGGCTGAGTAAGAAATATATTTTACTTCAAGCGTGTAATTACCGGGAGTCAGGCTGTTAAAAGTAAAGTTACCGTCCAGGTCAGAATATACTTTCATATCCAACCCTTTAATACTTACTAAAACTCCCGCCAGGCTTTCGCCCGTTAACTGGTCAATTACTTTTCCGCTTACGGTGGCTTTTTTCGGCGTTTCACCGGGATTGTTTTCTGCAACACATAAGGTGGCCGACGACATCATCAGAAACAAGCTGATGGCAAAAATTGTCTTTTTCATAATTGTTGGTTTTTTGATGGTGCAAAAGTATAGCCGCAGTATTACGTGAATATTAATCCAATATTAAGTTAATGTTAAGTTTTAGTCAAATAGGGCTACTTCTATTGCGGCAATATTTAATGTATTAATTTTGACAAAAATTTAATCAACGCAGCATAATGAGTTTTTCAGAAGTATTAAGTATTCTCAAACCAAAAGAAAAAAAATTCCTGCCTCTGTTCGAAGAATCGGCCGAAAACATGGTAAAAGCTGCCATTCAGCTAAACAGATATTTTCTGGTTCCCGATGTTGAGGAAAAAAAGAAAATAATTACCCTCATAAAAGAGCACGAAAAGGCCGGAGATGAAATTACGGTGAAACTCTATCACGAATTGAACCGATCGTTCATCACGCCTTTCGACAGAGAAGACATCAATACACTGAATGGTTCACTCGACGATGTTTTGGATATGATGAACAGTTTTAGCCAGAAAATCCGCAATCATCCGCCTAAAAAAGAATCGAAATATTATCTGGAACTTAGCAACCTTATATTACAGGCAACGCGTGAAATCAAAACCGCTGTTTCAGAGCTGAAAAATCTGAAACAACCGAAAAAGATCATGGAAGCCTGCATCAGGATCAATGAAATCGAAAATCAGGCCGACGATATTTTCCATGCTGCACTTTCCGAGCTTTTCGAAAACGAAAAAGATGCGGTTGAACTGATCAAAACCAAAGAACTGCTTACCGTGTTGGAAAAAGCTACTGATAGGGCAGAAGATGTGAGTGACGTACTGAAATCGATCATTATTAAAGCAGGATAAAAAAACTCAAATAAAATATTATGGAACTAACCTTACTGATTGTAATTATTGTTCTTGCATTCGCTTTCGATTTTGTAAATGGGTTTCACGATGCTGCCAATTCGATAGCAACCATTGTTTCCACCCGCGTTCTATCGCCTGTTCAGGCCGTTATATGGGCTGCATTTTTCAATTTCCTTGCCTATGCCGTATTTAATCTGCATATTGTCGACACTATTGCCAAAACAGTCGACACTAGCGTAATTAATCTTCAGGTAATATTGGCAGGTCTGATAGCAGCCATTATCTGGAATTTATTGACCTGGTATCTCGGTATTCCTTCCAGTTCATCGCATACACTGGTAGGGGGATTTGCCGGTGCAGCCGTGGCTTATGGCGGATGGGCCATTGTGCACAGCAACGTGATCTTGAAAATAGCTTCCTTCATCTTCCTCGCACCCATTCTTGGGATGATTATATCCTATTTTGTTTCCGTTTTATTGCTTTATATAACCCGGCATGGGAAACCCACCAAACTGAATAAGATTTTCAGGTATCTGCAGTTGGTTTCTTCAGCCTTGTTCAGTCTCGGTCATGGAGGCAACGATGCCCAAAAGGTTATGGGAATAATAACCGCAGCGCTTATTGTTTATTTCAAAGGGATAGATCCTTCATCCATACCTCACTGGGCTCATATAACTTATACCTCGGCTGGAAAAATACATTCCATACCGCACTGGATAGTTTTGGGATGCTACTCGGCCATTGCTTTGGGAACCATGCTGGGCGGATGGAAAATTGTTAAGACCATGGGATCAAAGATTACCAAACTGACCCCCTTTCAGGGTGTAGCGGCCGAAACATCAGGGGCTTTGCTGCTTTTCGGAACCGAAGCCTTCGGTATTCCCGTAAGTACTACCCACACCATCACCGGGGCCATCATAGGAACAGGAATGACCAAAAGAGTTTCGGCAGTACACTGGGGTGTGGGCGCGAAGTTATTATGGGCATGGGTACTCACCATTCCGGTAAGTATGCTGATCGCTATGGGAGTGTATTATTTGATTGCGCTTTTTTAAACAGGAAAGGATAAATTTTCTTTTACTCTGATTGGGGAAAGACCAAGGCATTAGCCCCAAATCCCAAGCCCCAGGGGAAGATAGCCATTAGCCACGAGCCATGAGCCAATCGGAAATCGGCAGTCTTCATTCCGCAGTCGGCTGGCATTAGCCAATCTGGTTTATGTAAAAACCATACCGGGATATGTATTATCCCATACAACCGGTGTATTGATCCTTACACCCTTTGCATCAACCATTACGGTTTGTGTACCAACTATTAAAGTATTTTCATTGACCATTACGGCATTTGCATGAACCATTGTAAAACTTACATCGACCATTACCAACCTTGCATCGACCATGTCGGCTGGTGTATTGACCGCGTCGGCACCTTACAAGTCATTTTTCACCTCATGTAATCATGTAGTCAGCATGCGTATCGACTGCGTCGGTTCATGTAATTAAGAAATCTGTCTGTGTATCGACCGCGAAGGTTCATGTATGGCTGTAGATTGAGTGTGTAATGCAAAAATCACTTCCCGTATTAGTGTCGTCGGCTAATGTATCTATGAAAACATGTTGCGAGTGGACCGCCAAGGCTGATGTATCGACGTAGATTGAGTGTGTAATGCAAAAATCAGCTCATGTATCGATGTAGAATAATTGTGTAATGCAAAAATCGGCTTATGTAATACCGTGGGTGACATGTGTAATTGAAAAATCAAGGGGTGTATTAATGAAACTGTATATGTTTTTGGTTATTTCATTGGCCATTTCAAAAAATAATCTTGTTAATTTTCTTCAGAATGTAATATAAAGTGATACATTTGGAGTGGAATTTGTGAATTATTGTTCCAGTATGTGGAAAGAACATCCAAGCGAGCAGTGGTCAAAAGATTCCACAATAATAAATTATTACAATCAATTAATCCTTCAATAAATTGAATCATGGTTCAGACGTTGAAATTGCAAATTATCTCGACAGATTTATTAGAAGAGTATTGCAGGCAAGTGGGTAAAGAATTACAAAACGACTTTGATAAATTGGTTGATGCTGAAATATCGACCGACATTTTTAGTTTTTATACTTCGGTAGCATCAGTTTTTTCAAGCAAAATAGAGGGAGAAAATATTGAACTGGACAGTTATATCAAGCATAAAAAATTTGGCATTGAGTTTTTGCCCGACTACACCAAAAAGATTGATGACTTATATAACGCCTACACCTTTGCCAAAACCAATGCATTGAACAAAACCAACATCGGCGATGCCCATAAACTATTGAGCAAACACCTTGTTGCCAAACACCGACAAGGCAAATTGCGCACACACAATATGTATGTGAGCACACCCGACGGAAAAATAGAATATGTGGCGGCTTCGCCAAATGAAGTGGAAGGTGAGATGGAAAAGTTTTTTTGCGATATTGAATTGCTTTTGAAACAGAAATTTAGCATACAAGAAGTTTTCTTTTTTGCCTCAATGCTTCATTTGTTATTTGTAAAAATTCATCCCTGGAATGATGGAAACGGACGCAGTGCAAGATTGATCGAAAAATGGTTTTTAGCTCAGAAGTTGGGTGACAAAGCATGGTTTGTGCCAAGCGAAAGAAACTACTATGAGCATCACCAAACCTATTATAAAAATATCAGGGCATTAGGGTTGGAATATCCCGAACTGGATTACTCTAAAGCTCTTCCGTTTTTACTCATGCTTCCACAATCAATTTCAACAGATGAAACGCCATAAGGAATTGAAAATTTTTGGCATGATACCAAACGCCATATGCTGTAAATCGTAAAATCAGTAACGGACTACAATCGGAAAATGAAACAAGCCATGCGGTTGAGCCAACCCATGATAATATTCTGTTTTCATTATTGAAAATGTAATATAAAGTGAACCATTTGGAGTGGAATTTGTGAATTATTTTTCCGGCACGGGGAAAACATTTCCACGCGAGCGGGGAACATTTTAACCTTAGCACGGACGGAAGCTGCACTACGGTGATAAAAAACCTTAGCCCGGGTGCAAGCCGCGCATAAGCAATGGCATAATGCACACGAGCGGAAGCATGTGACGCATAAGAAATGGCATAATGCGCATGAGCGGAAGCATGTGGTGCACAAGAAATGGCATAATGCTCACGAGCGGAAGCATGTGACGCACAAGAAATGGCATAATGCACACGAGCGGAAGCATGTGGCGCATAAGAAACAGCATAATGCACACGAGCGGAAGCATGTGACGCATAAGAAATGGCATAATGCTCACGAGCGGAAGCATGTGACGCATAAGAAATGGCATAATGCACACGAGCGGAAGCATGTGACGCATAAGAAATGGCATAATGCTCACGAGCGGAAGCGTGTGACGCATAAGAAATGGCATAATGCTCACGAGCGGAGAAATTCACCTCAAAAGCTATCATTCATGAAATTAAAGAAGGATTGGAAAGCAGACGGGAATGGATGTTGCAACAGTTTAATTCTGCGTGTAGTCATCGCAAAAAAGCTCAGGAATACAAAGTTTGGCAGGACAGTAATCAAGCCAAGATTATTTATACAAGCAAATTTTTTCACGAAAAACTGGACTATATTCATAACAATCCGGTTGAAGAAATGCTGGTGGGCCGACCGGAAGAATATATGTTTAGTTCAGCGCGTAATTATGCGGGACTGGATTATTTACTGGAAATAGTGTTGGAGACACAGAGATTAATTACGGTAAAATGAAAACAGTGCATAATGATAATGATATTGATGAAAACACGGGGAATGCAATTCCCCGCGAGCGGGGGGTTCATGTATCGATGTAGATTGAGTGTGTAATGCAAAAATCACCTTATGTAATACCGTGGGTGACATATGTAATGCAGAAATCAGGTTGATGCAATCATGCAGACGGCATGTGAAATGAAGGAATAGAACATTCACATTAAGGTAATGAACAATAACCTGGAGGAATAGAAACCCTGTGATAAAGAAAGGAATAATACCATGAGGTTTTAGAATATCTTTGAGAGAGAAATAAAAATTTACCTGAGAATATAGAAAAGTTGATGCAGGGCGGAGGGGACTTGTACAGGCAATAGGAAAGAATTTTTTAGATACAGGCATGAGCCTAAAAGAATAAAAAGGACTGAGGCCGGAGCCTCAGCCCAACGAGGTCAAATATTATAAAGAATTGTTTGATTTTAGTTCCTTCCATAATTATTATCAGCTTAATAATAAGGGTAAAAATGCCAACAATTTCCAACATTTATCATTCTTTTTAAAAAAGAAAATAAACATTGTTCTGCTTCCATTGCTTCTTGTATTTTGTGCATATAATGTAGCAATTGAATCATTACCATATCCAATATTGGTAAACTGAAGTAAGAAATTATTGTTATTATTCTTGATTATTGAAAAGCTATCAATAGCATTTTTAAAAGTAATAATGCGGATTTTATTATATTTATCCTTAAAATTACAATTAAGTATTTTCAAATTAGAAACTTGCTTAAAACTATCAATATCAATTCCCTTAATGGAAAGATCTTTTATTGCCTTATCTCTACCGCCTTTATTTAAAATATAATCATAATCATATGAGAAGTCATTTCTAAAATACAAGCTGTCAATAATTATAATATCAATACCCTTATTAAAAATAAATTTTGCTTTTGCTAATTCTTTAATCGCCATTTTTTGGAATGTACAATTATCATCAAAATACCTTTTTAATGGCATTTTAATTTGATAACAGGAAAACATTAGGCCCATTATGCAAACTAATACAAAATATTGAATTGACGGTTTCATTTTTTAATTTAGCAAATCAAGACCATTTGTGTAATCAACCTTGCCTTTTGGAATACTTTCAGTGCCTTTAAGTTTAATATGTACATCACTTTGACTAGCATTCTCTATTTGCATAGAACCATCAATATAAACACTTTGGTTAAGTCCAAATCCAAATATCTGTGTATCTCCGCCTCTATGACCCGTAGGAGATACACTCCAGGGTTTCTGTTGACCAAACTTAATTTGATTATACCAACCATATTTTGTATAATCCCAATTCACACTTCCATTGGTATTTAAAGTATATCCTCCTGAACTATTACCATTATTTGTTCTTTTATCTCCAACATGGGTATATTCATCAAGAATTAATAACCCTACCCCTAATGTCTGTTCACCTAATTGCTTTTTATTATTTTCGTCTATGCTGGCTAAACTTCTTATTATATTTGACCCAATTGTAAAACTATTATCCTGATTAGCTTGTGCACCATTCATATCAGAAACATTGATTTTAGGACCTTGACCAGGTGTCATATCAAATAAAATTTGCTCACTGGTAAGTCCGGTTCCATTTATGAGTGCATTCATTGCATTGGGATTGTTAACAACTAAATTTTGAATATTAGTAATAACACTTTCAAACCTGACCACATCTTGTGGCGAAAGACCGGCAGCTTGATACTCCTCAATTGTAGGAAATTTATAATTTCCATCAATGTCTTTGTAGAATATTGGGTTTCCACCACAAAACATATAGGGACTCTCATGAGGTGTTGAACTTGCCATAGGGTCCATTGAAAGCCACTTAAAATCCGTTGGCTTTAAAAAAACTTGCATTAATACTGAATCGTTTCCGTCATAATAAGATAATGCAAAAGTTTCTTTATCAAGTTCAATATATTTAATTTTACCAGTTGTATCAGAATTGTATGCCTTGAAAGTAGTTTCAGGCAGTTTCAGCATTTCCTTTTTCTTATTGCCTGGGGCAAAATCATCATAAGGTGTCTGAGCATAGCTAATATGGTATGTTGCAACAATAGCAGCACCAATTAAAAACTGTTTGATTGTTGGTTTCATATTATTGAGCAAAATAATAAGATAAGTTATTGATTATTTTTTGTTGCTGTTTTGAATTAATTCCCAGTATTTTTACATTCATTAATAACTTTTCTCAAATAAAATTTATTACGCCCATAGAAAAACAACCATTCTGTATAATCTGCAACAAGCAAAATATCAGGCGTGTCATTTATTGTAAATATTTTCTTTTCTTTTGTTTCTTTAAAAATATCGGGTAGTGAATCACAAAAAATAAAAAATAAATGATTATTGAAGGAAAAATAACCATATGGTTTCCAATAACGATCTGTTAAAGCCGTTTTTTGATCATGAACTGCCATAATATCAATAAATAAACTGTCATTTTTTTTAACATTAATAATATTGAAAACAATAGCTTTTGTGTAATTATTGCATTTTTTTAAACGACAAATTGTATTCGAAATAATTGAATCCATTTGTTTGTTTTTTATTTCTAACAATGGAAGCTCTTTATAATATTTTTTTTGAGAGAAGAGAAAACTATCCTTGAAAATTAGAGAAATAGTTAGCAAACATCCTATAAGTATTGTTTTCATTGAATTATGGATTAGTTCCAAAAATAATAGCTGGTGATAAAAGCGCAGGAATTGAATTAGCATTAAATGGTATGTACCTTCCATCCTGCGGGAGATAAATATTAAATTTTGCGTCTGGATGTAATAATTGAATTTGAGTAGCCAATGCAACATCGCCGTAAGAAATTGTTGATGAGTTATTATCATGACTATGGTCATTGCCCCTGTATGTGTATGAAATAAGCTGAGTCCTGTATAAATCACCTCCACCATACTCCCTGCCCCCCTGATCTTCCCCGAGTTGAGAAGTCGTGATATAATTCATTCCCTTAGCACCATCCACACCTACCATTGATCTACTCCATTCTACATTGGTATTCTTTGTTACGAATTCAAATAAACTTTTCGCTTTATCATCTCCTTTAACTTTAAATATATCATATCTATACCATTTATTATCTCCTGGATCTTTTACAGATTGGGAATACTTATTATTCAAAATCCCTTTATCAACTAGGATGGAATTATCTTTCTTTCCATTATCCCAACTGTCTTTTGTGTATAGCATATCAAAATTGTCATTCGTTTTTTCAACTAATGTAATATTACCGTCATTGTCAATAATAAAATTGTCATCCCACATTCCGTTCGGATCAATCCTTACAATTGGACTATTCTGACAATAATTGTACGGTGTTAAACCAGGTCTTCCATTAGACATCGGGTCAACAGATATCCACTTAAAATCCGATATTTGCAGGAATACTTGCTTTAGTAAAGAATCGCTTGCACCATAATACGATAATGCAAGTGTTTCCTTATCCAACTCCAGATATTTTATTTTGCTTGTCGTATCTGTATTGTAAGCCTTAAACGTGGCTTCGGGCAATTTAAGTATTTCCTTTTTCTTATTGCCTGGGGCAAAATCATCATAAGGTGTTTGAGCGTAACTAATATAGTTTGTTGTAACGAAAACAAAAACTATAAAAAACTGTTTGATTGCTGATTTCATATTGTAAATGATTATTTAAATAAAGATATTAATTATTTTTTTGCCGCTTTTGTTTTTCATTTTCAACAATATGAAGTTTTTCCTTGTATTGTTCAGGAGTAATTTTTGAATATCCTATTTTAGCGATGTAATCTTTAGTTGCTTTAAATTTCTTATCGAATTTTACGATTTCAGGGTTAAGGTCTATTTTATTGTAATCTTTAATCCCGTTTGCTTCCATTGCACTATCGAGTTGATACTTTTCATCATTAGCTTTTACCATTTGCCATAAGCTGTTCGGATAAAATTTTAAACCGACTGTATATGCCTTGCGTACAAGGCTGCCATAATAAATCCCTGTTTGTTTATCGTAATAATCAATCAAATCATGTAAACAAAGTGAAATTGATTCTTTTTCTGATAGTGGTTTCATATATAGCCCGCTCTCCATCCCTTCATCTGAAATGTTGAATGATTCGATGATAAAACTGGTTCGGGAAAATGTTCCTGTTGTTAATTCCAAATTCCACCATTTCCCTTGTTCATCTTTGTGCCTTATGTAGCAGTGCATAGGGGCAATTGCTAAAAATGCCTCTACATTTACTTCATTTGCCAGAATTTTATACATATAAGGCAGAGAATGACAATTACCTTTTTTAGATTTTAGCAAATTGGAAACTGTGAAACATTGATAATCCTTGTCTCCCATATAATTGTCTAAATCGTAAGTATAAGGTTGAAGATTGTTTTCAGGAATAGTATCGGTCATATATGAGAAAATCGCCCAATTACCCGCTGTTTTGTATTGTTGCAGGTTTTTAGCAATAATCATTTTGTTTAGAATAGATTTTATTCTGTCAAACTCATTGTTAAAAACAATCCAGTCGAGTTGTCCATTGTAGTATGCATTCTCAGTAAGAAAAACTGCACGTTTAAAACTTAATGGTTGTTTATCATTAAGCATATCGCTTATTTCATCAATAGCCTTTTGAAATAAATTGTCAGCTAATGAAACTTGTTTACCTGTATTTATAATACTATCACTGGGTATAGTTGATTGCTTAAATTGATATTTTGTCTGTTCTTGTTCTGTAATAGTATTGTTTTGAGATATTTTTGTTTTGTCAGCAATAATAAAAATGGCTGCTACTCCTAATGTGGTTAAGGAAGCAAAAATTATCATTGTTGTTATTGCTTTCATTTATATACTATTGTTTGTGTTTTAATTATTTGCTGATACCTACGATTACCCCATCAGGAGTCTTTAAATTATTTAATCTTCAACAAATATACAATATTAAATTTCACTTTCTATTTTTTACTTAATTTGATTTTTAGAAGGAAGAAAATTATCTGGTAGGAATGATTGTGGGTCATTTGGGAAATGCAGGACTTTTGAGTTGTTTTGGACGTGAGGGATAGTCAAATGTACGATAAAGTCAATATCAGTAAGATTAATGTGACCTAAATATTGTTGCTTATTTAGAATGAAAATAAAATTTTGTTTTTATGTTTTTTTATAGCACAAAAAATCTCTAATTAATTTGTGTTTCAGAAGGTTTTCTGCGTATTATTTCGTAAAAAATAAAAATTTGCATGGGTGAATTTTATTACTATTTTTACCTCGTTGAATTTATAAAATATAAAGCCATGAAAAATTTGAAATTATTATTACAATTTGCGATTCTATTACTATTCCTTTATCAATGGAATATTTATTCGCAAAACAATCCGGGATTTCGTAACCCTGTAGTATGGCTAAGAGCTGATAAGGCGGGCATAAACCCTGGCGAATGGCAGGATGTAAGCGGAAATGGATACAATGGTATGGTTTTGAATAATCAAACGCTGCCAGATACCTGCCTGTTCAATTATAACCGTTGTTTTTTATTTGATAGTATATCGAGTGCTTTAAAAATAAATTATACGGCAAAGAAAAATGCAAGAATGCTTGTATTTGCTGTATATAAGCCTTTATCCCCATCGCAGGAAAAAGGAATATGGTCGTTGGGACTGGATTCGAGTATACAGGTGAAACTAACGACTCAAAGATTAAAAAACGTGTATAAATTTATTAAATACACCGATACTACTTCAATCTTACCCACTATAAACCTGCTTTCACAGAACTGGAGGAACAAACATATTGACTCTACCCTGAGTAGTTTAATTGTCGGGGGCACCGATTCGCTGTGTTATTCAGGTAAGTTTGCTGAATTTATACTTTATGATACTACGTTAACCGGGAATGACATCTATAAACTGCACACTTACCTGGGCATCAAGTATGGTGTAAGTATTAGAGATATGGATTACGTTGGATCGAATGATTCAGTTTTGTGGAGCTATAGATACAATATAGACTATAAAAACGACATAGCCGGAATAGGCAAAGACTCCATACTGCAGGTGAACCAGAAACAAAGTGCCGGGAACGGAGGCGAATCACCATTAAAAATAGCTGCAGGCAGATTGATGGTGAAAAATGATACTAATACGACCCAAATACCTGAAGGAACTTACCTGATTTGGGGTAATAACGGAAAAATGTTAGACGATATAGAAACAGACTCAATAGTGGAGAATCAGATTACCAATATGTCGAAATGCGTTTGGTTGATGAAGGCTCCTACACAGGGTAGTAAACAGATTTCGACACAAGTTGTGTTCAATGCTTCCGGAATTTTTAATGCCGAGGATGTAAAACTGGTAATAAACCGATACGGGAAGCCGGGTTTTACTTTGGATTCTTGTTTTATTGCTGCTCCGGATAGTATAGATTCTACCGGAAATTATTATTTCAATAACATTCACTGGGATACCGACAGTTCGGGTTCGGATATGTTTGGGTTTAAAATCAAAAGAACAGCCCTTCCGGAAAGAAGTTTTACCGATGGAAGCGGAAACGGCAACCCGACCGGCGACCAAAACAATGCTTTTGACAATGGTAATGCTATTTTGGAATACTCTATGTTTCCCAACCCTACTGCCAATAATTACACAATTTATATAAGGTTGGTCAATGTTGATCCCATTACAATATTTATACTTGATGAGAACGGTAAGCTAATAGAGAATATGGAAAGAGCAGGGTCTTTGGAATATACACTTTACGGATTTATCAAAGAAACAGGTTGTTATTTTGTTACCATTAAAACTCAGAAGGAAACTAAAACATATAAACTTGTGGTACAGTAGGAAGTGCCTAAAGTGCCTTGATTGCCTAAAGTGAACTAAAGTGCCTAAAGTGAAATTAAAAGATAGAAAAATATGAAAAGAAATTTATGGATTATCAGCATTGCCTTGTTGACCCTGACATCGGTTTTTGTTTTTAACAGCAAAGACATTTCGTTGAAGCGTGATGTAGTCAATATTCCGAATAAATTACCCGAGGAAGAAAATCAAAAGGAAGATAACGTATCTGCCTCGCAAGGAAATTATTTAGCTCATAGTGAATCTTTGCCTTTGCCCCGAGTGTTTAAGGCCATGAACAAGCAAGAGGGCACTATTGGTATTTTGGATGGTAGTTTGTCGGACAATCCGCTGGATAATGTTTTTCATGTAATGGTAGATCAGGAGATAGCAACAAACCAGCAAGCTTACCTGGAATATGAACTATACGGAGTGCAGGATTATACATCAGTATGTAAAGGAATAAACAACGATGTTTCAACCGGAGGTGTGTTTGTGAAAATAAATAATACGTGGAGCAACCAAAGTGAAAAAATACCTGTTACACAATTATTACATGGCGATAATACGGTGCGCTTTTCAGTGCCAAGCAGTTGCGATTTCGGATATAAGGTGAAAAATGTACGCATCAGGTTGGAAAACAATCACAGCAACGAACGTAAATTGGTTGTAAACCAGCCTTCGCTGCGATATTACTATAAAAAATATGGTTATGTGAGCGGTTATGTGAGTGGACAAGGAAGCGAAAAAGCGAAATTATACGCCAATGGCAAACTTTTACGAAGCTATAACTCATTATTTGAAGGAAGAATAGAAAAAACAAAAGATACCACCGAAAACTGGCAGGCAGAAATAACGGCAGTATTTGAAGACGGACAACAAATCAATATTAAGGTTGAATTTGACAAACCCTGCGGATGGGATTATACCGGTGAATACACCAATACTGTACCCTACTTTGCAAAAGAAATTACCCCAATCCTAGCTTTCGATTTAAGTTTGACAGGATTTAAACTGGAAGGTGAGGCCGGTTCGGTTGCGAAAAACGAAAAACTATCGGTAACCGGAATCCGTGCCGAGGATATGGCACTTATGGGTTCATCGATGGTAAATGTTACCGGCGAAAATAAAGGTTATCGATGTTTGCCACATGGCAGCAAGTTTGAAAAAGACATGAAAATCCATATCAAATATGACAGCGCCAGTATACCGGTGGGTTACAGCCCGGCTGACATAAGGACTTATTATTATGATGAGACCACAGAGGATTGGATTATGTTGCCATGCGATACAGTGGATTTGGCAAACAATGAGGTGATTTCGTATACCAATCATTTTACGGATTTTATAAACGCCATATTAAAAACCCCGGAGTCGCCAACCACACAGGCTTTCACTCCCACTTCGATGAAAGATATTAAGTTTGCCGATCCATTGGCAGGGTATAATATTATGCAGCCCCCTTCGGCAAACAACAGTGGAACAGCGAATATGAGCCTGCCACTTGAAATACCCAACGGCAGACAAGGCATGCAACCACAACTGTCCATATCGTACAACAGCGAGGGTGGAAATGGCTGGCTTGGTGTAGGTTGGGATTTGAATATCCCTTGCATCACAGTTGATACGCGTTGGGGAGTGCCTCATTATTTTACTAGCCTCGAATCGGAATCTTATTTATTGAATGGGGAGGAACTTTTGCCTCAGATACAGCGACAAGCTTTTGTTGCCCGCGATCTTAATGCTACTGAAAAGATATTTAAACCAAAAGTAGAGGGCGCTTTCCAAAAAATTATCAGACATGGTTCATCTCCCAGTACCTATTGGTGGGAGGTAATAGATAAGCAGGGGGTAAAATATTTTTATGGGAGATATAGCACAGATAACGGAAATTCAGCTAATGCAAGTTGTGTATTGACAGATGATATGAATCAGAATACTGGAAAAATTGCAAAATGGCAGCTTGCCGAAGTAAGAGACCTTAACAATAATTACGTGAAATATAATTACCAGATTTTGAACAGTAATATAGGGGGTAGTACGATTGGACACAATATTTATATATCGAACATCACGTATACAGGTTATGGAAGCACAGATGGTAAGTATAAATTAGATTTTGAAATGGATACTATTCAAAAAACGGATTATTCGGTATCGGGCCGATACGGTTTTTTAGAATCAAATGATAAGCTCTTAAAAACTATTCACGTTAGTTATAATAACGATTTTATTCGGGCCTATGTACTGAAATACAAACATGGAGCTTTTGGAAAGAACTTGATTTGTTTTATTGCGGATATAACTAATTCGAACAATGTAAGTGTTATAGCCGGACCTAATGTAGTCTGTAGTACAAATACCATTGAATATACCGGGTGTAAATTTCATAGGTTTAATTATTTTGAAACTGTTGACCAAAGTTTTTCCAGTCCTGAATCCATTTCGACCGATTATGATGAAGGAGAGAATGACTTAATTGAAAATATTTTTCGAGATATTCAGCAAACTTCTTTAGGAAAAAATACAAACCTTAGCTGGAATATAGGAGGTTCATTAGATATAGGATTAGGTCCGAATGTTTGTAGCAAAGGAAATTCGATAGGAGGAAATATTAATTTTGGCGAATCCAGTTCAAAGACTAACCTGGTATTTGCCGACATCAATGGTGATGGCTTGCCCGACAAAGTATATAAAAAAGGCGGAGAATATAAATACCGAAAGCTGGAATTTGGTAATACGAATCATCTGCAATATAGCACTATTGAAACAACAGTACCAGGATTACCCTGTTTGGGTAAATCCAACAGTTCTTCATTTTCGTGGGGTCTGGAGGCCCAGATTCTTATCGCAACAGGAAGTTTTAGTCATACACGGACTGATACATATAATCAACATTACTTTTCTGATGTTAACGGTGATGGTTATATAGACTTTATTGATGAAGCCATAGTATATTATAATAACCCTAATCCGCAAGGAGACCCTGTATTTACACCTGAATCAGTAGATAGTATACAACCAGTATTGGGAAGCTCATGTGATTTTATCATCAGGAGCGGAGGTGTGAATGACTCGGTTTTTACACCTTTCGTGGAATTTGATTCTATAGGTGAAAAACCTACCCATTATATGAATGTTTCGAACCATTATGCTTATTCAAGGGATGCAGTGCGAATGTGGGTAGCACCTTATACGGGATATATCACTGTCTATAGTCCCATTCAACTCATTGAAGACACTTCGCACAGCAGGCAGGTCTCTCATAATGTAGATGGAGTTAAATATTCTGTTCAGTTTAATAATTCTCTCTTGAAATGCCAGGAAATTGGAAAATCCGATTATGCATTGCATCAATGGGATAGCACAAATATATATGTGGAGAAAGGCAACCGCTTATATTTCAGACTGCAATCGAAGAATAACCGGTCGTATGACAATGTTTATTGGGATCCGAAAATCATTTATACTTTTCTGGGTCAAAATGCGGTTGACACCAATACTGTTGATGCTGATCAAAAGAAACTTTATGTGTTCAGATCATCGGAAGATATGCTAATCAATAGCCAGGAAAAAACTATGTTTCCCTTTACAGGAACCGTAAGAATAT
The DNA here is from genome assembly GCA_964469155.1 of uncultured Bacteroidales bacterium. Classification (GTDB taxonomy): domain Bacteria; phylum Bacteroidota; class Bacteroidia; order Bacteroidales; family CAIWKO01; genus CAIWKO01. The sequence continues at coordinate 20,297 of CAYXXU010000039.1, read as the reverse complement.
TAGGAAAAATTAAGGTGAATAATGTGAGCGATACAGTTTTGTTTACCATTAATGATGGATTAGGGTATAGTCACCAATCGATTATCCCTGATCAAACTGTTGGTGAATATTATGTGGATGATGTTATCAATGTAACCAAAGACAGCAGTATTATGTTTTCAGCATTTACTTCTTCGGATATCGATTTCAATAAAATAAATTATGACTTCAAAATTATTTATCTGAACACAGATACCATTTTGGACACTACCAAGATATCCGAAAGAATAGTATTGAGGCCGATGGTGCAATACAATATACATCAAAATACTAACCACATATCGGTGCCACAAAACGTCTCTACCGGAACATATGCTATTACACCGGATGTTTTATTGATTAATTGTCCAAACACCTACAGTGGCGACCTTACGTTTTCCATAAAAAGCAATAATAATACAATTAAAGAATGGATAGTCCCCATTTTTAATGGAACAGTTTTTACGGTTACCAAGTCTGTATTTATACCTGCAGGTGATGTTTATTTTGAATATTACGGAAATAGCGAAATGGCAAATTATGTTTCTTCTGCAAAAGTTATAATAAACAATAATACCACTAATCCGGTTGATGCAGGATTCCACACCAATATGCCCGTAAACTTGTGGAAATTCGGCAATTTATACAGAGGTTGGGGCCAGTTTTCGTATTACAATCAAAGTGATACCATAACTACCAGCCCTATTGATCAATCCTTATTAAATTTCGGGCCACTGGTTCAAGATACAAATTTGTTTCATTCATTAGATACAAATCAGATGCATTCTGAATTGGGAATAGAGAATGAATTGTTAATGAATGGAAATAACGATCCGTCACATGCTCCTTTTACAATGATGAAAGCTGACCTGGATTCAATGGTTTACAGAGATTATGCTGGATATTCATACGTGAGTCGCAATAAAATCAGTAATAGTGTCACAAACCGTTTATTGTACGGGGGTACAACAGAAACAATTTATGACAGTCCACTAAATTATAGCCAAACTCCGGGCGTACAGGTAAGAACTATTGGACGGTCTTCAGTTGATATCAATAAGGCTTATTCAATAGGAGTAAATATGGGTGTATCTTTAAGTTATTCGCATAATAAGACGAAATCAAAAACTTTAACTGATTATGTTGATATGAACGGTGACAGATATCCCGATATTTTGGGTACGGATTATACTCAATTCACCACCCCGCAGGGTGGGTTTTTCAATTACGTTACCCCGATTATGAGTGATATTCAAAATACGACTTTCATTGGTAATGGATTTGCCATGGGTGTAAATTTACCCTTATCAACCAAGCCGTTTTCCGGTTCAAAGACTTCTGTCGGCAGGGGAAAAAATAATTCTGATAATTCGAGTGTGGGTATGGGGAATTTTGGATTTAGTGTATACCCCGGAGAAACAGAGTCGAACTTTGAACTGGCTGACGTAAACGGAGATGGTTTACCAGACAAGGTATATGTAGATGGTGATCTGCAAAATGAAGTTGCCTTGAATTTAGGCTACAAGTTTACAGACCCCATCGGCTGGGGAGCCATAAATGACAACCTGAATATGTCGAGCTCCACCTCGCTTAATGCCAGTATAAATATTGGACAATATAGCTGGTCGTTCGGAATGGGGTTGGGTAGCTCGATAAATGATGCCATTCACAATAATATTGATATTAACGGCGACGGACTTTTGGATTATATCGAAAAGTCGCATGACAGTCTGATAGTTTATCTTAACACAGGACATTCATTCGGTTTACCATCGGGTTTTAAAAATAATGCAAACATTCACCAGGGATATGGATTGACCGGCTCGGCGAATATAGCAGCCTCGGGAGGAATACCAGTATTGGGATTATTTAAAATTGTTATTAACCTACAGTTGAGCGGGTCGGCCGGATGTAATTTCGAGAGACTATTGATGGTTGATTTTAATAATGATGGTTACCCCGATATAGTGGAAACAGCCGTAGGCCAGAATCAGCCCATTCAGGTGCGATACAACAATCTGGGCAAAGTGAATTTGTTGAAACAAGTTTTCACACCATCGAACTCCCAATATATAATGGATTATGAATTAACCAACTGTGATCAGAAAATGCCGCAGCGGCATTGGGTGATGGGATCGCTTATGGTGTACGATGGGTTTAAAGGGGACGGGCATGACACTACTTATCATGTTTTTAATTATGCCGATGGAAAATACAATCGTTTTGAACGAACTTTTTATGGATTCGGCACAGTTACCTCAAAACAACTTAATTATTTTGGACTGGGCGGACGTTGTTACAGATCGACCATTGAAAAGTATCATAACAGCGACTATCTGTTTAAAGGATTGAAGTATTACGAAGCCATAAGGAAGGGATTGGATTCGAATTATATAGTTACAATATACACCTGGGATAAAAAAGAAATAAGCAGTGGCAAAATTATACCGGCAGACAGTGCTCAATGTTATGGACCTTATTATCCAGCCATTTCTCAGGAAGATAAATTTTATTATGAAGGAAAATCCGCTTATGAAATACACACACAGATAAAATACAGACACGGCAAATACGGGAATATTGAAAAATACTTCAATCGCGGTGATGTGGCTGATGATAAAGATGATGTTTTTGCTTACATTACATATAAGTATGACACAACTAAAAATCTGCTGGCTATGGTGGATGATATAAGGGTGAAAGACACAAATAATATTCTGCTTCGTGAAAGAAACGGAGAGTATGATGGCAATGGGCAAATTACCAAAATTGGGGTAACAGATGGCGCGAATTTCTCTTTTACGGAAATGCAGTATGATTCATATGGTAACATAAGCAAAATGACTCTGCCGGAAAATAAAAACGGACAAAGGATGACCTTTGATTATGAGTATGAAAATGATTTATATACATATCCGACAAAAGTAACCGATGCTTACGGCTATTATTCGCAAACAGAATATGATAATCACCTGGGATGGCCTTCAAAAATGATTGATATTACCGGGAACACTATCGAATATGAATATTATTTTGATGGAAAGCCCAAATCAATAAGAAGTCAGAAAGAAATAGATGAAGGGGCTTTGTACACCATTAAATTTGAATATTCGGACGAGGTAACCACCGGTGATACAATTTGGGCAAAGACCCTGCATTATGATCCAATAAACCTTGGCAACTTTGTAAGCTATACTGTGTCGGACGGTTTGGGTCATGTAGTTCAGACACGTAAAAATATAGTGGAGTCGGGAGTAAACAAATGGTTTGTTTCCGGTAAATCATATTATGATCCATTTGGCAGGATAATATGTTCGACACAACCCACGACGGCTGCATATAATTTTTCGAAAAATTATTACACTTTGTTTCCCACGGTATACGATAGTGCCAAATTTGATGTGATGGACAGACCGCTGAAGCAAAAAGCTTTTGATCATACCAAGGTAAGTTTCAGCTATGATTTCGGAAACGATGGTTTTGGGATAAAGCGTTTTAAGACCATAGTTACTGATCCTAATAACAATTCATCTGTTACCTATTCAGATGCCCATAGTTGTAAAACCTCGGTGGTTAATCCTCTAAGTACAATTACAGGGTTTGCCTATAACCCTTTAGGCGAATTAGTGACATCATGGGACCCCGAGGGAAACCCCACCCGATATACTTATGATTTGATGGGACGAATGACAGAACGCAGACATCCCGATGCAGGTACTACCTCCTATACCTATGATGGAGCAGGAAATTTACTGACTACACAAACCGAAAATCTGGGACAAAACAGCGAATATATCAACTATGAGTATGATTATAACCGGCTTACCCGGGTAACTTATCCTGAAAATCCAGAAAACAATGTGTTTTACGAATATGGCGATACAGGTAATGGCAACGAAACGGGGAAAATTGTAAAGATGCAGGATGCTTCGGGTGTGCAGGAATTTAAATACGGGAATATGGGCGAAATGACAGAAAATACTCATACCTTTGTAGTACCTAAGGGTGAGCATTATACTTTTACGATGAACTGGGAATATGATAGCTGGAACCGGGTGAGGCAAATACTTTATCCGGATGGAGAGAAGGTAAGCTATGAGTATGATAATGCAGGACAATTAGTAAAAATGACAGGCAAGAAAGGCAACGATCAATACCGTTACATAGACAGTATTGCCTACAATATGTATGGTAGCCGGTTACGTATTAAATACGGGAATGGTACTAAAGCCATTTATGTATATAATAACTTAAACCAACAACTTATTAATCTTAAGTCGTATGATGGGACGAATAATTTAATGCAAAGAATAGCATATACATATGATGCTGCTAAAAACATAACCAAAATTGAAAATGCTGCCGGATACGTGAATGTGGATTTGGGAGGGAACTATGAGTACAATTATAAATACGATAATCTATACCGATTGACATCTGCAACAGGTAGTTTCAGTTCGTATCAGAATGGCAGTTGTCCGTTTGAGTTGGGAATGGAATATTCGCCTTCGGGGAATATCACTCAGAAAACATTGGGATCGAAAATTCTGGTAAACGGGGTGAAAACAGATAAAACCTATAGCCATGCTTACCAGTATAACGACCGGCCCCATACCGTTACCAAAGCAGGCAATACTGAATATGGCTGGGATGCCAATGGCAATTTGGTAAGAAGAGAGAATCTGGATAACGGGCAAATCCGCCTGCAATGCTGGGACGAAGAAAACCGGCTGACCACGGTGAGGGATATAGGTGGTAAAAAAGACCTGGTGTATCTGAGTTCGTATCTGTATAATGCCGCGGACGACCGCACCTGGAAACTAACCGGCGAAATACAGACAATGTGGATTAACGGAAAAACGGTGGTGAATACGGTTGATTTTGACAAAACACTTTACAGCAGCCCCTATATGGTGATGAACGACAAAGAATATACCAAGCATTATTTTATAGAAGGCGAAAGGGTTTGCAGCAAACTGGGCGGAGGTTTTGGTATGGTGCACGACCCAACCCAAAACCCTGTGGAGCCCATCAAATTCGATTATACACAAATACCCAAAGATTTATGGGAAATGACAGGCCGTGGGCTGCAATGTGTGGAATTTGACCCGGAAAATGCCAAAATAGAACCTGACCTGCCCCCAGCCTATAATATGGAAAACAAAACAGAAAGAGACCAGTTCTTTTATCAGTCAGACCATTTGGGCAGTAGTAGTTTTATTACCAATATCAATGGTGCTGCCATTCAACATCTACAATACCTGCCTTTCGGAGAGACCTTTGTTGATCAGCGCCACGACAGCCCGTATAATACTCCTTACCGATTCACAGGCAAAGAGAAGGATGATGAGACGCAATACAGCTACTTTGGGGCGAGGTATTACGATTCGGATTTGTCGGTTTGGTTGAGTGTGGATCCGATGGCGGGGAAGTATCCAAGTATGAGCCCGTATATGTATTGTGGGGGGAATCCGGTGATGCTGGTGGATCCGGATGGGATGAAATTTGATCGCGCAGGTAGTACAGGATTACGATCCTTTATTAAAGCAATGCGTGAAACCGCTGAAGGTCGCTTTGCTATAAAACAAATGAGAAAATCACATTCATTAATTACAGTTCATGTGACAAACCTTGTAATAGTTAATGGAAATCAATCTTTATCTATTATGGCTGGGGGCCAACTTCCAACAGGGCAGGATGTTGTCAATGGGATTACCAATAATGCTGGACAGACAAAACCTGTTACATCTAAAGATGCTTATCCAAAATCTCAAATTATTTATGTTTCATTAGGTTCATTATATGTAAAGAGGGCTGTTGAAATACAATATGGTCAGCAATGGGATAATCTAAATGTTCAACAACAGAATACAGGAGTGCAAGTAGCCTTAGCTTCGGGGAATTTTAGCGTATATAATATTTCACAAGATAATGATCTTAATACACTTGAGGCAAATGTACCATTAAATCAATATTCATCAATTGGTGTTGGTAATTTTGGTAATGGATTTCCAGTAAATGGAGTTTCTATTAATGAAACAACAGAAAACTATATTAATAGAATTGGAGTGCACGAGGGACTAGGACATGGTATTTTGGGTTTATTCAATAGACTATTAAGAGGGGCTATATATGAAGAACAACAAGCAAGAAAAGTAGAACAAACTACAGTTAATCAGCAAAAATTTGGTCAATGAAACAAATTATTATTATAATATTTTGCCTGATTGCGTTTAATTCGTATTCTCAAAAATTCGATTCTATTTGCAATACAAACGATTTTAACCTATATGATGATCTGTCAACTAATAATGATTTAATTTCATCACTAAAAATCAACCTAAACACAAGAAAGGATTTACGGGTTTTAAAAATAAAAATTTGTGAAATTGAAAAATTATCGAACTTAAGGTGTATTGATTTTTATTCAAATATTAATAAATTAAAATTTCCCATTTTTGACAAAATCAAAAATAAGAATATTGAAAATTTAACCGTGGAGAATATTGATATTAGAAATAATACTATTGGATTATTGCAACTAAAGAAACTTAAATCTTTATGCCTAGTTAATGTTGGACTAGATTCTATCCCAAAAGAAATAGAACAATTTTATTCATTGCATACACTTGATTTAAGTTCAAACAATCTTAATGAGATTTCAATATTACTTTCAAAATCTAGTGTTGAATGGTTTTATTTAAGTAATAATCCAAAATTAGGATTAAGCGAATCTTTAAAAACTATTGGCGAAATGGAAAATCTTAAAGAATTAAATTTGGCGCATACAGGGCTCAAAGTTCTTCCTGCTACATTTTCGTCATTAAAAAGTTTAAAAAGTTTAAGTTTAAACCTAAACAATATTGATTTAGACAGCGTTATATTTGTGCTTAAGAAAATTCCCTTTTTGTCAGATTTAAGTATGACATACTGTAACCTTGATAAAATACCTGAAATGATTAAGGAGTGTAAATCTATTGAGACATTAAACCTATCAAACAACAACCTAGATAATCACGACTTAACAATATTAACAAATTTAAAAAATTTAGGCAATTTAAATTGTTCGTATAATAAAGACATATCACTTATACCTAAGGAAATAGGAAACTTGAAAAACTTAATTGTACTTGATGTTTCAGCCACAAGTATTACGGAATTTCCGATCGAAATGAAGGAATTAATCAATTTAAAAAAAATATACATCTGTAATACAAATATTTCAAATTGGCAAATTCAAAAACTTAAGGAAAGTTTACCCAATTGTGATATTAGGACGAATTATTTAAATTGATAAAAATGACCGGCAAGAAAGGCAACGATCAATATCGTTATATAGACAGCATTGCCTACAATATGTATGGGAGCCGGTTACGTATTAAATACGGGAATGGTACTAAAGCCATTTATGTATATAATAACTTAAACCAACAACTTATTAATCTTAAGTCGTATGATGGGACGAATAATTTAATGCAAAGAATAGCATATACATATGATGCTGCTAAAAACATAACCAAAATTGAAAATGCTGCCGGATACGTGAATGTGGATTTGGGAGGGAACTATGAGTACAATTATAAATACGATAATCTATACCGATTGACATCTGCAACAGGTAGTTTCAGTTCGTATCAGAATGGCAGTTGTCCGTTTGAGTTGGGAATGGAATATTCGCCTTCGGGGAATATCACTCAGAAAACATTGGGATCGAAAATTCTGGTAAACGGGGTGAAAACAGATAAAACCTATAGCCATGCTTACCAGTATAACGACCGGCCCCATACCGTTACCAAAGCAGGCAATACTGAATATGGCTGGGATGCCAATGGCAATTTGGTAAGAAGAGAGAATCTGGATAACGGGCAAATCCGCCTGCAATGCTGGGACGAAGAAAACCGGCTGACCACGGTGAGGGATATAGGTGGTAAAAAAGACCTGGTGTATCTGAGTTCGTATCTGTATAATGCCGCGGACGACCGCACCTGGAAACTAACCGGCGAAATACAGACAATGTGGATTAACGGAAAAACGGTGGTGAATACGGTTGATTTTGACAAAACACTTTACAGCAGCCCCTATATGGTGATGAACGACAAAGAATATACCAAGCATTATTTTATAGAAGGCGAAAGGGTTTGCAGCAAACTGGGCGGAGGTTTTGGTATGGTGCACGACCCAACCCAAAACCCTGTGGAGCCCATCAAATTCGATTATACACAAATACCCAAAGATTTATGGGAAATGACAGGCCGTGGGCTGCAATGTGTGGAGTTTGACCCGGAAAATGCCAAAATAGAAGAGGACCTACCACCTGCTTATAATATGGAAAACAGAACAGAAACAGACCAGTTCTTTTACCACTCAGACCATTTGGGCAGTAGTTCATTTATCACAAATATTAATGGTGCTGCTGTGCAGCATTTGCAGTATTTGCCTTTTGGAGAAACTTATGTGGACCAAAGACACGACAGCCCGTATAATACCCCTTACCGATTCTCAGGAAAGGAAAAGGATGATGAGACGCAGTATTCGTATTTTGGGGCGAGGTATTATGATTCGGATTTGAGTGTATTCTTATCTATTGATAGATTTGCCGGTAAATATCCTAGTCTAAGTCCTTATCATTATTGTGCAAATAATCCTATAATTTTAACGGACCCAACTGGAGATACACTTTCAATTTCATTTAGATCTGGATTTTTAGGATTGGGAAAAAAACAAACAGTAAATTATGTATCTGGAACCTTGTACAACAAAAATGGCTCCATTTATAATGGTAAAGTAAAAGGATTTCTTAGAAAAACCACCAGTGCATTAAATTACATTGGTGGGTCTTCGGAAGGTGCTGCAATGTTAAGTGATTTAGAGAATTCTGGCAACGTATTTACAATCGTAAAACGCAATAGTTATACAACGACAGAAGAAAATGGGCAAAGAACCTATCATAGTGGAAATGAATTTGTGCCTTTAAATCTTCAAAAAGCTTATGGCAATGTGTGGCAGACCGACCCCAGTTTAAGTGCTAGTTATGCAATGCAATGTTCTAATGGAACTGATTTCACTGGTGGGTCAGGAGGTACAATTTATTGGAATCCAAATGGAGGTATTTCAATAAATGAATTTGGAGGCCTAACTGCCAATAGACCAAACATTTTCCTAGGCCATGAATTATTTCATGGATCAGACTCTAATCATGGACTATTAGATGATAAAAGTATTAATGGAGTTTCTTGGATGGAATGGCATGCAAGTTATAGAGAAAATCTTATGCGATTTCAATTAGGGATCCCTTATCGAAATGCATATGGGGGGGTTAATATTCTTAAAAACAATATTCCTTATATGCCATAAATAATAAAACACATGTTACGATATTTATTCTTTTTTTCATGTTTTGTTGTATTAGGTTGTAACGCTGTCAATAGTTATAAAAAAATAATTTTCATTCATCGAGAAGGTAATACCAAAGTGAAGTATATCCTTAAAATTCCAAATGATTTTACACTAAAAATAGTTCATGTTGAAGGAGAGGAGAGATATGAAAAACAATTTTGGTATAACGATTCAACGGTATTTTATATTTCAGATCTCTTTCATAATATTAACTATGGCAATATTAAAGAAGATGAAGGAGAATACGCAAAAGATTTTAAGGCTTATTGTCTCAATGATACAATAACTTTAAAAGGAAAAAATAGTAATGGATTTGCATGGTTAAACAAACGGATCGGGAGTGTTTGTATTGGATATAATAATGCCCCATCTGATATAAAAAATGTTTTTGACAAAGCTATGCAAAGTCTGTTAATTAAAAATCAACAGACGAAATGAATTATAATGTTGGAATAACACTTCGGCCTAAGTCCTTCTTTTTCTCTCAAATTGCGGCCAAAATTATAATAAGAAACTACCAAAATGCCTTTTAGCTGATGAACGACAAAGAATATACCAAACATTACTTTATAGAAGGTGAAAAGGTTTGCAGCAAACTGGGCGGAGGTTTTGGCATGGTGCACGACCCAACCCAAAACCCTGTTGACCCAATAAAGTTCGATTATAAACAAATACCCAAAGACTTATGGGAAATGGTGGTGCGTGGCATCGAATGTGTTGAGTTTAACCCTGAAAATGTAAAGATAGAACCCGACCTGCCCCCTGCTTATAATATGGAAAACGCCACTGAAAGAGATCAGTTCTTTTACCATAGCGACCACCTTGGTAGTAGTAGTTTTATTACAAACATTAATGGGGCTGCTGTGCAGCATTTGCAGTATTTACCTTTTGGAGAAACGTATGTGGACCAAAGGCACGATAGTCCTTATAATACTCCGTATAAGTTTAGTGGGAAGGAGAAGGATGATGAGACACAGTATAGTTATTTTGGGGCGAGGTATTATGATTCGGATTTATCGGTTTGGTTGAGTGTGGATCCGTTGAGTGATAAATATTATAGTACATCTCCATTTATGTATTGTATTGGGAATCCTTTAAAGTTGATTGATCCAAACGGTATGGATACGAGTTTTAGGGATAATTCTTCAAGGAAAACTTTTAATGAAACGTACTCAAATGTTTATAGCAGAGTAAATTCTTATGATAAAAAAATCGAAAACAAACTGAGTAAATGGAAAACAATTGGTTATGGTAATGCAAAAACTAATAAAAAGTTCACAAGACAAATTAGGAAATTAAACGAATCGCGTGCAGAAATTACCGAACTGAAAACTTCATTTGATGAAATCATTAATTCAAAGACAATGTTTGAATATGTAAATGATGAAACCACACTAGCTGCAAAAGAAAATGGATCAACAATGAAATTAGATAATGGAAATATTCTAATTAATTTCAGAACAGGTTTAAATTCATCATTAATTCATGAAAACCGGCATGGGTTTGGCCGATTAATCGGAGAGGGACCTAGTTATATAGGTAGCTATGATTATATGGACGAATATGAAGCATTTAGACAACAGCAAATCTATGACCCTATCAGTTTTCAAACTAGATTAGAACAATCTGGCTGTATTAGTATTGGACAATATGTTGAAAAATATTATAGTCATTTAAATTCAGGTATTGTTGAAAGATGGGAACAAATATGTGAATAATAACACAACTATTATGAATAAGAAATTTTTGTCATTTCTACTATACTTCATTTGTCATTCTGCTATTGCACAGCATTTTCAAATTAATATATATGAATTAAACAATGATATTTTAAGCTTTTCTCATTTAAAATATTCTTTTACTGAAAACGGAATAAAAATTACAAAAGTAGTTTCAAATAAAACTGTTTATAAATGTAGAAAAATTAACGATTCTGTGAGAAAAGAATTAATGGCATATATAGCTTTTAATACTGTGAACAATATGGACAGTATTTTTCGTCAACGTCCAATAATGAGTGGCGGTATCGTGTTAACTTTTGAATTGACTATTAACAATAGTAAAAAAGTCATATACTTTAGCTGTTATCAAGTCGTTTTGGACAATATAATAAGGATCTTAAATAAATTACTTCCTAAAAGATGTAAAATATATAGATTTACATTTCCGTGCAAATGTTCTTATCCAAGTAATCCATGTGAGTTATTAAAATCGGATTAAAATACAAACTAGTAATAAAGAAAAAGTATGATTTTTTACATGTATGACAGGGGTAGAGTTTGTTCCTATTGATACAGGATTTGGTTTGTTAGATAACCCTTCAGCCTTTTATGGTGATGACTTAAACGGTAGTTTTAGTAAAATACAGGAAGCTTTAGGGGACATGATATATCGTGACATACATTGTGTAAATTTCAATGCTGATAATGTATGTATAGTACCTATTTTAATACCGGCATGTTATACGAAATACGATCCGGAGACAGACCAGTTCTTTTACCATTCAGACCATTTGGGCAGTAGTTCATTTATCACAAACATTAATGGTGCTGCTGTGCAGCATTTGCAGTATTTGCCTTTTGGAGAAACTTATGTGGACCAAAGACACGACAGCCCGTATAATACCCCTTACCGATTCTCAGGCAAGGAAAAGGATGATGAGACGCAGTATTCGTATTTTGGGGCAAGGTATTATGATTCTGATTTGAGTGTGTGGTTGAGTGTAGATCCGCTGGCAGATAAATACCCTGGCATGAGTCCGTTTATGTATTGTGGGGGGAATCCGGTGGTGTATAAAGATATCAAAGGTATGGATATTGATCCCACAGATGATAACTCAAAAAAATCTTTAGATAAATACATCAATACATTTTCGACGAAAAAGAAAACTGGTACTGATTTATTTGGTGTCACAATTGACAAGGACGGACTATATTCATCTACACTAAATATGAAACCTAAAGAATTTGCAAAGTATGCAAAAAAACAAGGTCTTACTGGAGAGCAATTAAAAGCAGCAATAAACTTTTATAAATACCTAAACTCTTCAGATGTTACATCAATAAGGACTATTTCTGTTGGAGAAAGTGAACATGATTTTAACAATAAAGAGCAAAAACTTTCACAATTATCAGATTTTAAAGACCTTCCTTTATTTGTGAGAAGTTATACTGGAATGGCAGAACTGAATATTGCTACTGAAAATTCGATTAATTCTTGTTTCTCAAAAAGCCTTGGTAAGGGCGAAAATTTTGCGTTTTTTTCTAGTAAGACCTTTGACTCAGAACGAGTAAGTTTAATTATCAAACATTCTAATAGTTTGGATTATAATAAGGTCTTTAATGATAGTTTTAGTTTTGATATGGTTATAGAAAACTGGGGGTATTAACATGAAAAATTTATTTTTGCTCATAATGTTTATTATTGTTTCTAAATCATACTGTCAAGTTGATTCAAGCCAGAGCTTTTTATATTCAATAGATATAAAAAAGACAAGTGTTGTATATTTAGAGATTTGTAAAGATAAGATTACCATATTTAATGCGGATTCATTAAATTCAATTAATGTAACCTTCAAAACACCAAAAAAACTAACAAGAATATTATTTAACGAGTTAATTTCAAAAACTAATGATAGGATCCTTTTAAACAAAGAAAATCAAAAAAATCTTTTTATCTTACGAAATATTAATATAAAACACCTAAGTCCAAATATTCTATACTTTTATTCAGATGCCTTAGAAATAGAAGATGAAAATCAAAAAAGTATTACTCATTGCATTGTTAAATTTCTATCTACAGAGAGCAGTGATTTCTTATATATGGAGAATACTGTTACAAAATTTTGGTTCTATTTCCACCAAAAGGATAAAAATATTCAATTGACCTCTAACAATCCATATTATATTAAGAAGTTAGAAAAAAATAGAAGATATTATTATAAAAGGTTTAATTTAAGAAAAGTACCAAATTCAAAAAAAGAAATGTTGCTATTTTGGAGTGCTGATTTAGATACAATTTGATGATGTAATCGGGAGTGTCTTACTAAGAGTGTAAGTCTAAAAAGTTATTATAGAAAATTTTGACATGCCAAGCCAAAGCCCATTGGAACCAATAAAATATAGCGTGGATGAAATTGCTTCACACCTGCACGACATGATAATGCGCGGGGTATCGTGCGCCGCCTTTGATGCCAACAGTGTGTATTTACGCAAAGACATGAAATCGGCATACAACGACGGCACCGAAGTAGAAACCGACCAAGACTTTTACCATAGCGACCACCTTGGTAGTAGTAGTTTTATTACAAACATTAATGGTGCTGCTGTGCAGCATTTGCAGTATTTGCCTTTTGGAGAGACTTTTGTAGACCAAAGGCATGATAGTCCATATAATACTCCATATAAGTTTAGTGGGAAAGAGAAGGACGATGAGACGCAGTATAGCTATTTTGGGGCGAGGTATTATGATTCGGATTTGTCGGTTTGGTTGAGTGTGGATCATTTATGTGCTAAGTATCCTAGTATGAGCCCGTATATGTATTGTGGGGGGAATCCAATAAATTATATTGACCCAAATGGCAAGTTTAAGACAAAAGCTGGTGCTTTTTTCTATAAATTATTTCATGGAGGTGAGATAATTAAGGATAAAAATTCGGGACAATATTTTGTTGGAAAGCAAGTAAAACCAACAGGAGATGCAACAGCGGAATATCAAAGACGATTTGGTTGGAATGGCGAAAAAAAACCAATAACAGAAGAAAATGGCAAAGTAAAGTCTGTAAACCTTAGAGATGTCTTACTATATTTTATTCCTAATATATATGGAAATCATTCTGCGACCAATAATGGCGGAGATGGATATAACAATACACCACATAAATCATTTTGGAATGACCTCTCTTTAGATACTCAATGGCTGATGGAGTTTTTTGGAGTGTACAACTCGACAACAAATAATGGTCCATCATCTTCAAAGAAAAGCAATAAACCTGATGAGATAGAGAACCACTCCTCACCTCCTCAAAATAATGCGTCTTCCAATAGTTGGGATCCAGTTAATTTAAAAAAACTTCCTGATTCAATTGATGTACCATCAGTACATGGTGTGGGTTCGAGGAAAGGTGATACAATAAATTGGCTTCGTTATAATCCAAGTACAAATGAAGGAAGGTATATAAATGAAAATGAAGTTAATCCCAACAATATGTTGCCACATGACTAATAAATTTACACAAATTTGTTTCGTACTCTATATTCTGGCTTTAACCTCATGTGAGGGAAAAAGGACTTTTTATTATACAACATTAAAAGACGAGGGTATAATTGAAGAATATGAACAATCAGGAAAACTTATAAAAAAGACAAAAGTGTCAAATTGTTTTTATGATAAGAAAGTCATAATAATTGGTGATCACCATTTGATAAAAAGTATAATATTTTATACTAATGGATTTTATCATGGCTTTGATTCCGATAGTTTTGGTAAGACGAAATATTCGTATGGATTTTTGAATGACGATGTTTTAATTCCAAATGGATACGCAAGCTTCAATGGATATGAAATTGATTATTTGCATAGTGAGTTTATCCATGTTGTGCCTAATTTTATTAAAACAAAAGACTCGATAAGATGTAATTTGAAAATTGTTTATTATACACCCGGTATACCTGAAAATATGTATATCATATTAAAAAAAGGAAAGTTTCGAGACTCAATAAAATACGATACAGTTAGGTTTAGTAAATTATCACCAATTTGTGGAAAATATTTTTCAAATGAAGAAATATCGAATTTTAAGAAAGGATTTTTGGGGTTAAGCAGAATATATCCTTGTTATTACTCAAAAGAAATTGAATTGAATAATCTAAATGCAGATACAAATTATTTTTCAGGGGCTGTGAATGCATTTTATTCTGCTGGTAAACAATTTGATAACGATTCAACTTATTATGCTCGACGTTTGAATTTCAAAGTGGTAATTTATAAAAAATATTATTGAAATTCCCATTTTCGTCTGTGGTTATTTAAGAAACAATAAAAAGTTCTACGGATGATTCTTGCATTGCATTATTCAAAGCAAAACAATCAAAAGCCCCGCTCTTCGGGGCTTTTGGTTTATAGTGCTAATTGTTTAATTTGGGGTTCTATAGCCAGTCCATCGGCTAGGGTGCAGGTCGCTCACTAAAAAAGTTATCAACAATACCCCTTTTCTCCCTGCTTCTCTTTTTTGGCGTGGGTTTGCTGGGTTTTGTGTTGTTGTGTTTCAGCCCCCGCCCCATCAGCGTTTAAAGGCTGCAATTATTTCTTTTCTTTGTAGCAAAATAGCATGTTAAGATTTTCGTAAATAAAAATTCCCTCCTTCCTTTTTTTGCCTCCTGTCCTAAAGCCTGCCTGCCGGTCAGGCAGGGATGAAAGGAAGGAGAGAATTTTTATTAATTTTGCTCTATGACAAAACAAAGGGACGTTGTATTTTGAAACCGGAACCATCAAACGAATATGTTGAGGACGGTATGTTGGCGTTCACCCTTGAGGGTCGGGGAAAAAACGACAACATACCGGCCTCAGGTAAATGTAATGATTTTATCACAAATATTAATGGTGCTGCCATTCAGCATTTGCAGCCTGCCCGACTGAATCATTCAGGCGGGTATTTGCCTTTCGGAGAGACCTTTGTTGACCAGCGCCACGACAGCCCGTATAATACCCCTTACCGATTCTCAGGAAAGGAAAAGGATGATGAGACGCAGTATTCGTATTTTGGGGCGAGGTATTATGATTCGGATTTGAGTGTTTGGTTGAGTGTGGATCCGTTGGCTAATAAATATCCGAGTATGAGCCCGTATATGTATTGTGCGGGGAATCCGGTGATGTTGGTTGATCCATTTGGGATGGATATTATAAATGCGTATGAAAAAGAAAATAAAGAAGCGGAAACTAAAAGAAATAAAGCAAAAGAAACATTTGATTCTTTTAATGGAAACAAAAAAGCAGATGGTTATAAGGATGCTAAATCCAACTATAATAAGGCGAATAGGCAATACCAAAGAATCAATAAAAAATATGCTAAAGTTCAAACTGCAATAAAAGATTTAGAAACATATAATCCAGACTTATACAGCATATTAAATAATTTGCAAGACCATATTGGAAATAAAGTTGATGTTTACGTAGAAGTCACTATTAATTTAATCGATAAGGGACAATCATTAATGGGAGTAACAAATTTTAATTATGACGGAAAAAACCATGTCTCTAAATATGGAGTAAATACAGTAAGTGTTGAATTAGATTACAACCTAATTGATGGAGGAATGACCCTTTCACATGAAGGTGGGCATGTTAAAGCTAATGTAACCAAATTTTTAGAAATAGTTGCTTGGAGAAAGGACCATTCAAATGAGCCATATAATTCACATGGTATAGGAAACCCAAGTGGTATTGAAGCATACATTCAAGAAAAAATCTACATAAATAATAAAAAACGCCATGAAAGGTAATTGTTTCAAAATTATATTAATTCTAATTATCGTGTGTTTAAGTTCTTGTTCTCGCTTCTTTGAAAAGCCTATCGAAAAGATAGATAATTATAGCATAATGGAACTAACAAAATTGGATGATCGAAACAGTATAGAAATTCAAAAATCATCCGTAATACCTCATAAAATTATACGCGACACCTTAGGTTTAGATTCTTTGATATTCGCTTATTTTAAAGATGGTGTTTTATATAAAAGGTTGCCGTATAAAAATGGGAAATTAAATGGTAGGTTTGAAGAATACTATTTTAATGGACAACTTAAATATAGGGTTTATTACGAAAATGGAATTCAAATTAATGGATTATGTTATGTGTACAATATAAATGGGTCAATATATTCCATTTCAAATATAAAAAATGGATATGAATATGGATATACCAGAATATATATTAATGACGAAATCTTTAAGATTAGAAAGTATGACAAAAAGGGTAAACTTAAGCGCCTTTATAATTGGAATGAATTCAAAAAAAAATGGATTATATCCTATGATTATTAGCACATAACATTTTCCATAATTACATAAAACAATTCATACCAAACTCTGGCGAACCTGAAATCGTATAATTCACCTGTAACTTTGATGCAAGATATAAACTACATTTACGATTCAGCCAAAAATATTAAGGGAATAGTAAACGGAGCCGGTTTTATAAATGTAGATTTGGGTGGTCGCTATTATTATGAATACAAATACGATGATCTGTACCGACTGACAGGGGCTGGTGGCAACTTTAGTTCGTACCAGAACGGGATTTGTCCTTTTGAAATAGGAATGGAATATTCGCCTTCGGGAAATATAACACAAAAAACCGTAAGTTTAAAAATATTGATTAACGGTGTAAAAACCGACCTTATCTATGATAATGGCTACCAGTATAACGATCGCCCGCATACCGTTACCAATGCAGGAAACACAGAATATAGCTGGGATGCCAACGGCAACATGATCCGCAGGGAAAACCCAGATGTCGGCAGAATACGATTGCAATGCTGGGACGAGGAAAACAGGTTGACAACGGTGCACGATTGCAAAGGGAAACCTCCTTTGAACCTGAGTTCTTACCTATATAATGCCGGGGGCGAACGCACCTGGAAACTTACCGGCGAAATACAAACCATGTGGATCAACGGTGAAACGGCTGTGAATATGGCCATGTATGACAAGACGCTATACAGCAGCCCCTATATGGTGATGAATGAAAGGGAATACACCAAACATTATTTTATAGATGGCGAAAGGGTTTGCAGCAAACTGGGCAGTGGATTTGCCTTGGTGCATGATCCTACTCAAACTCCGGTTGATCCCTTGGAGGGAGATTATAAAGACATACCGATAGACTTATGGGAAATGGTGGCGCGTGGTATCGAATGTGTTGAGTTTAACCCTGAAAATGTAAAGATAGAACCCGACCTGCCTCCTGCTTATAATATGGAAAACAGGACAGAAAGAGATCAGTTCTTTTATCATAGCGACCACCTTGGAAGCAGTAGTTTTATTACAAACATTAATGGTGCTGCCATACAACATTTGCAGTATTTGCCATTCGGGGAAACTTATATTGATGAACGGGCATCAGATGGAAGTTACAACACACCTTATAAGTTTAGTGGGAAGGAGAAGGATGATGAAACACAGTACTCGTATTTTGGGGCTAGGTATTATGATTCGGATTTGAGTGTGTGGTTGAGTGTGGATCCGATGAGTGATAAATATCCGAGTACATCATCATACATGTATTGTCTTGGAAATCCTATTATGCTAATTGACCCTTTTGGATTAGAGCCTGGGGATCCTAAAAGAATAGGGTTTTTCCAAAGAATTGCAAATGCTTTTTCTTTTAAGGGATATATTAATCGTGCAAATAAATATGCTGTTGAAAATGGCATTGCAGATTATCGTATACATAAAGGCAAAGGAAAGGTTACTATTGATAATACTCATGGAGATTCTAGAATAGTTCATTCTAATGAGTCTACTGCTTTTCAAGTCGAAACTACGTTAATAGGTGAAACAGCATATTTTTCTAACAAAGGAGATGGTTTTGTTGCTGAAGTTGGTTGGGGGGCAACCACTGAAGAATATCAAAGAGGATTAGCTCAGGCAAATACGACGGCAAATTATACAGGAGCAATTGCTTCAGAATTAATTGGTGGTGCATTAACTTTATATGGTAGTGAATTAGTGCCAGTTGCTAGAATGGCCACTAATTGTAGCGGACGAATTGTTGCCGAATCATTGAAGGATTTTAAATCACTGGTACAACGACTTTCAAAACCAGGTTCTCAACTTTCAAAACCGGAATTACAGGAATTCGAAAAACTTACTGAACAATTTGGGGGGAAATTAAGATATGATTTGAACCCTGTTAAAGGAAAAAACATACAGCCTCATGTTCAAGTAGAAGGATTAGGTAAAAGTATTGAAGGTCGCCACATATGGTTGGGTGAATAAAAACAATAACAATATGACACAATTAATCGTATTTGATTTTTTAAATTCATTTTTCAATCTGTTTAAAGCAAATATTGAAGAATATAGGATTGTTGATAAATTAATTTCGGGAAGACTTGGTTGGAAAGATGAAGTCGATAAACAAGATTTCGTATTAAAAATTGATTTTAACATGTCTTATTTGATCTCGGCAAAACTATTATGTGATTACTTAATGAAAAACAAATTAATTGATGGAGACAAAATCGTAGTTTCTGAACATGATTTAGTGCTAAAATTAATTAAAAGTGGATGGAGTGAAGTTGAAGCAAGGGAAACGATAAATTTTCTATGTTCATTTGATGTTAAAATGCTAGATGATGGTGAAGAAACTGATTCTTTTTACGTGCACTTTTAAATAAGTATTTTGTTTCATAAATTAAACAAAATATCTTGCACAATTATCCATATGGTTATGACCGAAAGCGAGTATAGCAAACACTATTTTATAGAGGGCGAAAGGGTGTGCAGCAAACTGGGCGGTGGATTTGAAATTAGAACTTTGTTGTATTGAAAGAAATTTCCTTTAATAAAAATTCACTCCTTCCTTTTCTTTTTCCTCTTTCCTGAAGGATGGAAAAGAAATGAGTGAATTCTTATTAATTTAGCAGTGTGAATTATGGTGGAAAATATTACTGAAAATAACAAGACCCTTTACAGCAGCCCTTATATGGTGATGAATGAAAGGGAATATACTAAACACTATTTTATTGAAGGAGAAAGGGTTTGCAGCAAACTGGGCAGTGGATTTGCCTTGGTGCATGATCCTACTCAAACTCCTGTTGACCCAATAAAATTCGATTATAAACAGATACCTAAGGACTTATGGGAAATGGTGGCGCGTGGTA
>CAYXXU010000038.1:0-42661 GCA_964469155.1 uncultured Bacteroidales bacterium | reverse complement strand
CCAGCAACAGGTGGTATTGATAGCCGGTGTTCCACATGCCAAACAACAATGCCGGCATAAGCGCAATGATTACTAACGACATGGTGCGTTTCAGGTCGATGGCATCGCGAATATGAGCACCTTTATGGGTGACCTTGTCGGGTACAAACAGGAAAGTTTCGAAGGCATCAAAAGTGGATTGCAACTTTTGAAACCTTCCGCCTTTTTGAAACTTCGGTTTGACCTTATCAATATATTTTCTTAAAATTTTCATTTTATATGAATTGCAATATTAAACCATTTCTTTTCTTAATCGTTCAAGACCATTGCGGACTATTTCCTGTGCTTCGATCTTAGAGGTACACACAAAATCGCATAAAGCAAAATCTTCGGGCGAAACTTCGTATATTCCTAACTGCTCCATTTTGTCGATATCGTCGGTAAGTATGGCTTTGATTAAATAAACAGGATAAATATCGAAAGGGAAAACTTTTTCGTATTGACCCGACATCACAAAAGCTCTTTCACCACCATGATAATTGGTATCTATTTTGTAATTTTTAGGAGGAATAAGTTTGCTCAGAAAGGTCATGGTATTACTGAGTTTCTTAAATCCCGGAGTTGCCCATCCCAAAAACTCATGGTAATTTCCTTCGGGTATTACACTAAGCTGATGGTCGTAAAAGCCCAAATGGCCTTTGTCGGTTATGGAAGTACCGGTAAGAATGTTGCCACTAATAACTCTCAATGGTATTTTTGCATCCTTTGGAGTGAAAAATCCATTCACCTGCGCCCCAATGCAGGTTTTACTATAATGGGGATTGCTTACTTCAGGTCCTGTGACAGCAATGACCCTGGTGGCATCGTAAATGCCTTCGAGCATTAGTTTACCTATCATAACGGCATCCTGAATGTTGAGATACCAAACGGTTTCGCCTTTGCTGATAGGTTTTGTATGATGAACCTGCACTCCCACATTGCCGGCAGGGTGGGGACCTTTGAAATAATGCTTTTCAGCATGGCTGAGATTTTCAAACAAGCTGTTATCAGCCGCATTGGCATCGAGTCCCAGGTGCAATTTGCCCGGAGTCAGCTTAGTTAAGGTATCGATGGCAGCCTGCAAATATTTGCCACTTTCTTTCAATACAAAAGCATAATCAGGAGCAAGAGGTGCCGAGTCGAAGGTGGAGATATAGATATCGCGGGGTAAAATCTGAGGATCAGGAATCACATCGAAAGGGCGCGGACGGATGAAAGCCCATAAACCACTTGCTAACAATAGTGAGATTATTGCCTCCCTGTTGGTAGTTGCTGCCTGACTCTTTTCGAAATGTTTATATTCCGTTTCCGTATCACATGCAATCTCAACCTGAAGAATTACTCTTTTTTCTCCTCTGACAATTTCGGTTATCTGTCCGCTGACAGGTGAGGTAATTACAATCTTTTCGTTGGTTTTATTGTAAAATAAAGGTGATCCGGCCAGCACCCTATCGCCGGTTGCAATCATTAATTTCGGACTGAATCCTGTAAAATCGGATGGCTTAATAGCCACCGATGCAGGAAGTGCTCTGGAAACAATATTTTTCCCGGCAGATCCTTTTAATGGTATAGTAAGCCCCTTTTTAATCCTGATTATCTGCATTTCGTATAGAAATTAAAATTTTCAAATAAAAGTGCAAAAATAGATAATAAAAACTAATGAAACTACCCAAATTCGACTGAATAAAAAGATATTTATCAATATGAAGAAAAATAATTCCGGAATGAAATAGCAATAGAACCTTATCTTTGCATTTAGAATCACAAGGAAAACATGAAGTTCGAAAAATACCATTTTGCGCCCGAAATAAAAAAGAATATCCAACTGCTGGGATTTAACAAGCCTACCGATATTCAGTTTAAGGCCATTCCGCCTATACTGAAAGGAGATGATGTGCTGGCGATTGCACAGACCGGCACAGGCAAAACGGCAGCTTTCGCGATTCCTGTAATCAATATGCTGCACGAAAATAAACTGGTGGGATACGATTACGGCATCCGCTGCCTGGTGATGGTGCCTACACACGAACTGGCTCAACAAATAGAATCTGTATTCACCAGCATTGCCCTAAATACAAATGTAAGTGTTTTCTGCATTCATGGCGGTGTGGACCAGGCTCCGCAAATAGAAAGACTGCAGCAACCACCCGATATTGTTATCTCTACCCCAGGCCGGTTTTTCGACCTGGTGAGCCAGGGACATCTGAAGACAAAAACCATTGAAATACTGATTCTGGACGAAGCCGACCATATGCTCGACCTGGGTTTTATTAATGATATTCGCCAACTCGTCAAATGGCTGCCATCCGACCGACAGACTTTGTTCTTTTCGGCTACCATCAACGAAACTATCAAAGAACTGGCATATTCGCTGGTGAGCAAACCCGTCCGCATTCAGATATCTCCCAAGGACCCCGTGGCCAAAAATATTGACCATTCCGTTGCCCATATAGCCATGGACGATAAACGTTTTTTCCTTGAACGACTGATCAACGAGAATCCCGAAAGCAAGATACTGGTGTTCGTCAGAACCAAAGTAAGGGCAGAAAGGGTGGTGAAAGCTATGGACCGCGCTATGATCAAAAGCATCAGCTTGCACAGCGATAAGGGCCAAAAGGAACGCAATCTGGCCATGAAGCAATTCCGCGAAGGCGAAATAAAGGTTTTGGTAGCTACGGATATCAGCGCCCGCGGCATCGACATTCCAGATGTAGACTATGTGGTAAATTACGACCTGCCCGAAAACGTAGAGAATTATGTGCACCGCGTAGGCCGCACCGGACGAGGCACCCTCAAAGGACAGGCATTTTCGTTTTGCAGCCCTGAAGAAATAGAGATACTGGAGAATATTGAAAATTATCTGGACAAGCCTATCAAGGTGGTTGATATCAGCAAATCGGCTTATTCGGCTACCATTGAGTTTGCCAGCGATGATAAGGACGACTGGAGAAGTTTGTTGAAGGAGGAAGATGTTGTGGTGCCGAAATGGGAAAAAAAGAAGAAGAGGAAGAGGTAGGATTTATGATTTTTGATTTCAGATTTTATAATGGCTAAATTGTTTGTTGTTTCATTGTTATTGATTAATTGCAGATTTTCTATGTGTCCTTTGTACCTTTTTTACTTCTATCTGACTATGTGGTAAAATATGGAAAAACCAGCCTCATATTATTCCAAAACGGCGAAAGGCCTCAGATGCGAGCTTTGTCCGCATTATTGCACTCTGGCTGAAGGGGAAAGCGGCAAATGCCAAACTCGTGTTTGCCGGGAAGGCGAGCTCTATACTTTGGGTTACGGACAACCTTGTTCGATAAATGTTGATCCCATAGAAAAGAAACCCTTTTATCATTTTCTGCCCGGCTCTAAAGCCTTGTCCATAGCTACAGCCGGGTGCAATTTCACCTGCCTGAATTGTCAGAACAGCAGCATTTCTCAGGTTTCGCCCGGGAATACGGATACTTTTGACCTTATGCCTGCCGCTGCCGTTGCCATGGCCCTAAAACATAATTGCCAAAGTATAGCCTATACTTATACCGAACCCACTGTTTTTTACGATTATATGCTGGACATGGCAACCCTTGCGCGCGAAAACGGACTAAAGAATGTGCTGATCAGCAATGGCTATATTAATGAGACGCCCCTGCGGCAGCTTTGCCAACAGCTGGATGCCGCCAACATCGACCTGAAATGTTTCTCGAACGAAACCTACCGCAAACTCACCGGAGGTTTCCTAAAACCGGTATTGAACACACTTAAAATACTAAAAGAAGAAGGCGTATGGTATGAGATCACCAACCTCATCATCCCCGGTTGGACAGACGATACGCATAGCATCAAACAAATGTGCCAATGGCTGGTCGCATCGGGTATGCAAGATTGCCCGCTTCACTTCACCCGGTTTTTCCCTACCTATAAACTGGGTGAAATCACTCCCACCCCAATCGAAATTCTGCTCAAAGCCCGCGAAATTGCTCTGGAAGCAGGCATACGATACGTTTATATAGGCAATGTGCACGGCACCGACCAGGACCATACCCTATGCCCCTCCTGCAATAAGACCCTGATAAAAAGACAGGGCTACATTATCGAAGATGTACAACTGAAGCAGGGAAAGTGCGGGTCCTGCGGGGAGGAGATTCCGGGGGTGTGGAGTTGAATAACCAAAGAGACAACATAGTTTATACAGAATTTCACAATATAAAAACTCTGTGTAAACTCAGTGAAATTCCTCTGGGTTACACACTGTTTAATAAAACATAAAAATCCCTATGGCTGCCGGAAGATAATACCCGCGGGTTTAACCTTACAGAGTGCTCTTATTTCAGCGAACAATCAGTCAAGGCACCAATGTCCATAGCGTCGCATTTTGTTTTTGCATCGGCTTTGGTGGCCTTTGATATGGTTACATCGACCGAAACAGCCCCGGTGACACAGGTGCATGTCCAATCTTTAGTGCAGGATGTGAATGTGACAGCTGTAAATGCCGTCAGACCTAAAATAAGAATAATTTTTTTCATAATGTGGTTTTTTTTTGATTGATTTGCATACAAAAATATTAATAATCCTGTAGAAAACAAGATAATTTGGATATTAATTTAGAATTTATAGTAACAAAGTAAAGAAGACTTTTATATACCTACATTAATTAATAATTTTAATCAGGAATTTTTTGTACCCTGGCTTTCGTTCAATGAAAGCTAAAGCTCATTTCAGGAAAGCTAAAGCTCGTTTCACGAAAGCTAAAGCTCATTTTGCGAAAGCTATCCTAGGTTTTATAATACAATTGGAATCTTAATACAGGTAAAAGAAAAGCACAAAAAAAGATCAATGCTATTCAGGAATGATCATGGTCACTCCTGAATACTTTATACTATCTCCTGTATCCTACTTCCTCTAATCCCAACTGGCACTGGCAGGTCCTTTGATGGGGATCTTTTCTCCTCCGAAAACGGGGTGGGCATCGAACATGACTTCGAGAAAAGCCTTGATATTGGCAAAACTCTCCCGAAACAAAAGATAAGGCATTGAAGCATAGCGGCGTTTGTCGGCCCTGAAGCCGTTTACAACCAGCCCCTTATGGCGTGCAATATAAATGGCGCGGCGCAGGTGAAACTCCTGGGTGACCACGATCAGGCTGTCGACCCCGAAAATATCTCTGGCCCTTACAAGCGAATTATAGGTATCGAAACCTGCATGGTCGGTAAATATCACCGAATCGGGTACACCGTGTTCCACCAGGTAGGCTTTCATATTGTTCACCTCGTCGTAGTGAGGTTTGGCATGGTCGCCGCTAAGTAGAAAACATTTTATCTTGTTATGTTGCCACAGTTCAATGGCCTTATCCAGGCGATCGGCCAAAACGGCGGAGGGACGACCGCTTGAAAACACACTAGCGCCCGGCACCAAGGCCGTATATCCTGCGGGAACCAGATCCGCATCGGTATACATATAGTCGCGAGCCTGAAAAAAAACCACCAGGTTGATAACTATATAAAACGCCAGAAATATCACAAAAAAAAGAGCAGTTGCCCACTTCAATTTTCGGAGTAACCTGCTCTTTAATGCTTTTGTCAGTATATTTCGAATTCGATTCATTCTTTTAAACCTATGTTCAAAAACATTCCGAACTCAAGGCACACCTAAATCCAAACTTCCTACGCCAGCGTGGCCACCATTACCGCCTTAATTGTATGAAGGCGGTTTTCGGCTTCGTCGAACACCACAGAAGCTTTCGATTCAAAAACATCCTCGGTCACTTCCATACCGTCCAGGCCGTATTTCTGGAAAATCTCCTCTCCTACGGTAGTTTGCCTGTTATGAAAAGCAGGCAGACAATGCAGGAACTTGGTATTGGGGTTTCCGGTAGCTTTCATCAGGGCAGCATTCACCTGGTAGGGTTTCAGCAATTTAATACGCTCAATCCACACTTTATCGGGTTCGCCCATCGAGACCCACACATCGGTATAAATAAAATCAACACCTTTCACGGCAGCTTTTACATCGTCAGTAATAGTAATTTTAGCACCGGTTTCCTTGGCAATCTTCTTGCATTCGTCAACCAGTTTTTTATCGGGTTGACAAGATTTCGGAGCGCCTGCGCGAAAATCCATACCCATTTTGGCAGCACCCACCATCAGCGAATTACCCACATTGTTCTTGGCATCGCCCACAAAGGCAAAAGACATTTGGCTCAAAGGCTTGTCGCAATGCTCCATCATGGTCAGGAAATCGGCCAAAATCTGTGTAGGGTGAAATTCGTTGGTCAATCCGTTCCAAACGGGAACACCGGCGTATTTGCCCAGTTCTTCCACAATGTTCTGTCCGTAGCCGCGATATTCAATACCGTCGTACATTCGACCCAACACGCGTGCTGTATCTTTCATCGATTCTTTTTTTCCCATCTGCGAGCCTGAGGGTCCCAAATAAGTAACATGTGCACCCTGATCCAATGCGGCTACCTCAAAAGCGCAGCGTGTGCGGGTCGAATCTTTTTCGAACAACAAAACGATATTCTTACCTTTCAGCAATTGTTGTTCAGTGCCTGCATATTTGGCCCGTTTCAGGTCGGCCGACAGGTTCAATAAAAACTTCATCTCCTCGGGAGTGAAATCCAGTTCTTTTAAGAAATTTCTGTTTTTTAAATTAAATGCCATAAATTGATAATTTTATTTGTTGAAAATAAGAAATTTATATTTTATGTTTAGGTGTCTGTTTACCGGGAAGGATCTTATCATAAAACAAAACCGCCAGCAGAAAAATCACCGAAATAGTCAGGCAAAGATACGAACCATATTGCACATCGAACACATGACCAATAATAAAACCCACCGACAATCCCAAAACAGCCAAGGCACTCCACAAAGGTATTTTCTGTGTTATAGCCTCCTGAAGCTTTATATAATTATTGAATAACAGAATACCTATCACACCGGCAAACACCAGAAAAATGAGCCAGCCAAAAAAGAAATGCAAACCTACATCGGTGGCTTTGGCAAAAAATCCCACCGTTACCTCAGCCCAGGGCAAAAAAGTAGTAACCAATCCCAAAAAAGCGAGGGTAGCCAGCATATAGTTTTTCAGAGTTAACGAACGAAAATAAACGGTTTCTTCTTTTTGCCAATGTTTAACTTTTCCGCCTATTTTGTTCAGATCAGGGACTTCCATAAAAAGTTCTTACCACCAATAGAGGCCAAAAAATGTACGGTAAATAACTGATAATATCGCCGAACTCGTCCAGAAAAGAGTAAAAAATATTCCGTATAAAATTCCAATGCTTGTAAAGAAATATCCAATCTGAGTATTTTTCGGTGACTTCATTACAATCGGTTGTCCCATCAATACCAGGAAGATGCCATACAATCCTACTAAACTAACGGCAAATGACATAAACGGGATGATGTAGAAAACGGCTGCAAAAAACATAGGAGTGAACGAATAGGCGGTCAACTGCATGGACCGTCCTAAATTCTTTTCTGTCTTAAAGGCAGGTGCGAGGGCATTAATGATAACAGCTGACACAATAATGGCTGCCATTGCCGCCAACATGAACAGCAAACCATGGAAAAGGCCATAGATAGTTCCGGCAAATGAAAAGTGGAATCCAAAGCGAATCGAGCCAAAAAAACTATTGTTAATCATCAATGCCACCAAAGGTATAATCGAAAAAATAAGTGCATAACCCAGAATCAACATGGGAATACGTGGTTTTTCCAGAGCTACTGCTTCCCATTCCTGCCTGGGTTTAAACATGATATTGATAGCGCGTTTAAAAATGTTTCCGCTTTTCACGGCACTAAATACCTCATCCGATTTAACATCGGTAAAGGTTTCTACATCGAAATGATCATCAATTGGTTCAGATTTTTGTTCCGGCTCCGGATTTTCCTGTTCCGGCTCTTCTGCAGGCTGTGAAGGCTCTTCAGGAACCTTGTAACCGCAAATATGACAAAATTTTGCACCTTCTTTGAAGGTAGCACCGCATTGAGGACAAATAAACATGTTCATAAGTTTATGGTTTTTGTTTAACAATTTTGGTTCCGCAATTTGGGTTAGAAAGTTGAGAAGCTTCGGTAATAATAGCCTCTCCCCTTCCATTTTCTGTAAAATTGATTGCTGCACGTATTTTAGGTGCCATACTGCCTTCAGCAAAATGACCTTCGGCTAAATATTGCTTAGCCTCCTCAACAGTTATTACATCGAGTTGTTTTTCGTTCGGTTTATGAAAATTGATACATACCTTGGGGACATCCGTAAGTATATAGAACTCATCGGCATGAATCTGAATTGCCAGTAATGAAGAAGCCAGGTCTTTATCAATAACGGCATCAATACCTTCCAGAAAGTTGGTTTTTTTATAATATACAGGTATGCCGCCCCCGCCAACCGAAATCACGATTTGTCCGTTACGAGCAATGCTTTCAATGGTATTTCTGTTTACTATCAATAGAGGCATAGGCGATGCAACCACCTTTCTCCATCCTCTTCCGCGAGGATCTTCCGCAAAAACCGAACCTGTATCGGCGGCAGTTTTTTCGGCAACTTCCTTGGTATAGAAGGGTCCAACCGGTTTGGTTGGATTTTTAAAAGCAGGGTCATCCTTATCCACTATGACCTGAGTAACAATAGTAATAACATCTTTAACCAGATTTTGCTCTTCCAGAATATTTCGGAATTGTTGTTCAATAACATAGCCAATAAAACCCTGGGAATATGCGCCGCATATATCCAGTGGCATTTCCGGAAGGCCATAAACCGTAGCACCGGCATTGTTTTGCAATAAAATATTTCCGACCTGCGGACCATTTCCATGCGTAATTACGATATTATAATCGTTTTTTACAAGTGGTACAAGATTCAAACAAGTTTCGCGCGCATTTAATTCCTGCTCACTGATAGTCCCTTTTTGATCTCCTCTTAAGAGTGCATTTCCACCAAATGCAACAACAGCTAATTTTTTCATAATTCTATTTGCTATTTTTTTTGCAAAACTATAAATAATAATCAAATAACCATGTTTGAATGGTGCTACTTTTTTAAAAAGTTATTGTAACTGATACAAATAAAAATGAGTAATTAACTGATTCCCCCCCCAAGAAATAAATTCCGCTGGTTTACACAAAAAGTAGGAGTTTTAGCTGAATTAAAAATAAGTTTAAAGTCAAGCTGGCTAATGGATCTGAAAATTTTTGATGGAATCATAATAATGAAAAGGTCTGCACTAACTTTCTCAGCATATTTCAAAATATCGTTATCAAAATCATTATAATTACATTGTGATATCTCAGAAACAATGCTCACACCATTTTTCACAAAAAACTGTTCAACTGTATCTATCACTTTAAATTGTTTAAGTTCCTTTTCCTTAGTTACAAGAGAAGCCGGATTAACAGAATAAATATGTATGATAGAATTATTTCTTTTAGCAAATCTAAGTGCCCAACCTGCTTTCTGCCTGCTTGTAAAAGAATCGTCAAGTGGAAAAATAATGCTTTTAAATGGTTTGAAATCAACGCCATTTTGAACAACAAATGCCGGAACAGGAGAAGTGGTGACAACTTTCATTATTCTTGATGCCATTTTTTGCGGTTCGTTCATTGCTAAAAAAGTAAATGAAACGTTTTCTTTTTCTGAAATTTTTCTAATCCTTTTGATGGGAACATTCTTAATCAGGTATGTCGCTGGAATATCATATTTCGTCTGAAATTCCTTAGATAACTGCTCAACCCTTTCCATCAAACCGGATTTTGATAATTTATTTTCCTTCATAAATTTTCGAGTTCCCGGATCTAAAATATTCAAAATCTCAATAGAATAATCAAAAACCTTTGTCAAGCTAATAAGATATTGCATAGCATAATCAGATTCAGGGGAGAAATCATAAGGAAATAAAATCTTTGGTTTTTCTTGTTGATCCATAAAAATAAATTTTGATAAAAATATACAAATTATTTCTTATAAGCAAGTATTTTGAATTAATAATTTTCCGCGTAAATCATATTAGTCAGCATAATAATAAATTACACCATAAAAATTAACATTTTTTAACATTTGGGAATTTCCCCAATTTACAGTGCTCAAATCCGGTGATTCACTTAGGCTGCATCTAAATATTTATAATCTAAATTTCATACATAATAGTACTTTTTAATGCTGTAATTGATTTTTTATACAATATAAATTGACTTTTCAATTTTTTATTATTATCTTTGCTGAGTTTTAATTTACTTTTCTACATAAAACGATTTAATAACGACAAAAAGATAATTTTTAACAATGAAAATCAATAATAACCATATCCCATGAAAAAAGTAATTCTACTCTCAGCCATTTGCCTGTCAATTTTCGCTAGTTGTAAAAAATCAGGTTACGATTGCCAGCAAAAAATTACAACCTCTATGATTCCAGATTCTACTGGGTTTCCAAAAATTCAGTTTTCTGAATTCCAGTTGCAGGGAAGTACAACTTGTATTGTTGGCAGTACAACTGTTGAAACTCCAATAAACAGGAACAGGGTAAAAATAGTGAAATACGAAACTACCTGCAACTAAGAAATTTGTTAGCATGTATTTTTCAAATTTCAATCCGGAATAACCCGGTTATGCATCTAAGATATTTTTTCTGCAATTACATATTATAAACCCAGAAAGAACCGAATAATCTTTATTTAATTAAAAATAGCTCAAAAAAAGTATCATTTCACATTAATCATTATTGCAAATTCAGCGTTATGAAAAAATATACTTTAATTATCCTGATCCTAATAATGCCTCAATTCATTCCCAAGACAGGAACCTCACAGAATATCAGGAATGAAATATTTCTAACCCGAGATAATACTTCGCAGGAAAGAGAATTACTAAATTCATCATCAGGAAATCCGACAAATCATATAAATAAGATACCTCAAAAAACGCCGGCGCAATTGGCAGTTACCCCATATCTTGTCAGCGGATACACTCCTTCCACACTTGTTCAAAATGTTTTGGTCTCAGGATGCCTGGTAGCTTCCAATATTACCTTCACAGGCGATAATGCCGCACTTGGCTCTTTTGATGCCAATGGTTCGAATTTTGCTCTTGCAAATGGCATAATAATTTCTACCGGAAATGTCACCAATGCTGTTGGACCAAATCAGTTCACGAACGCAACCACACAGTTCACCAATTTTGGTGATGCTGATCTCAATATAATTACTGGTTCAAATTCAACACGTGATGCAGCAGTTCTGGAATTCGATTTTGTTCCTGCAAATAATACAGTTGAGTTCAGGTATATCTTTGCTTCAGAAGAATATCCGGAATGGGCCTGTGGAACATTTAATGATGTCTTTGCATTTTTGCTCAGCGGGCCTGGAATCGTGGGGGGGCAAGGATTTAGTAATGATGCAAAAAATATTGCTCTTTTACCAAACAATATAACACCTGTTACAATCAATAATATTCATATCGGTGGTTGGAATCAGGGAATAAGTGAAACCAGCCATAATCCCTTAACATGTCCTGATATGAACCCTGCCTATTATATTAACAATGCAGGAAGTACCAGTATTGAATATGATGGAATGACTGCAGTTCTGACAGCTCATTGGACTGTAATACCCTGTCAAACCTATCATATAAAATTTGCTATTTCTGATGTGGCTGACAGAAAATGGGATTCAGGTGTTTTTATTGAAGGAGCCAGTTTTACATCCAATCCGGTTAGCATGAATAATTTTAACCTGAATGGGAATTTAAGTAATAATGTCTATGAAGGTTGTGATTATAATTTAGTATTTTCCAGAAACAATCTGAACAATGCCAGTCCACTAACTATTCATTATTCGATTACCGGAACATCAAATGCGCTGGATCATAATTTTCCATCTGATTCTGTTATAATCCCAGCAGGTATAAATTCCATATCGGTACCGTATTCTATCATAGCTGATGGTATACCGGAAAGTAGCGAAACCTTAACGATATCTATTGGAAATGGTTGCCCATGCAGTGCCAATGCAATATTAAAGACACTAACATTATATGATGAATTGACTTTAACAACAAATACCACTCCCATTTCCTGCAATGGGTTTAGTAATGGAATCATTATGGCAACTGCAAATGGTGGATCAGGATCGTACCTGTATTCAATTAATGGTGGTACTCTTCAAAGTTCAAATGTGTTCACCAATCTGGGTCCGGGAACTTATATTATAATGGTTGATGACGGGGCCAGTTGTTCGACAGTAGCTGACACAATATTATTAACTGATCCTACAGTTTTATCCATGAATACTTCACTAACCACCAATATTTCATGCTACAATGGTTCTAATGCCGTAATAACATCTATAGCATCGGGAGGTTGGGGCAACTATCTCTACAACATTAACGGTGGAGCATTTCAGACATCCGGAGTTTTTTCAGGGCTGATAGATGGGACATATATAATAGGAGTAAGTGACGGTTTTGGATGCACAATATCTGATACTATTACCATATCCCAGCCAACCCAGCTGAGTAGTGTGATAAGCTATGCGAATGATGCCAGTTGTAACCGATTTTTTGACGGATCAGCTATCATCACTGCCAGTGGAGGAACCCCAGGTTATACTTATCTGTGGTCAAACGGTGAAACTTCAGCAAATAATAATTACTTGAGCGCTGATACTTATTTTGTAACGGTAACTGATAACAATGGTTGTACTACAACAAATTCCATTATAATTAATGAACCCACCTTGTTAACGGCAACGATAACCTCTTCAACAAATGCTTCTTGCAATGGCAACGCAGATGGATCTTCCACAGTTTTAGGAGGGGGTGGAATACCTCCCTATTCTTATCTTTGGTCAAATGGCGATACTACCGCCATTATTAATAATCTAACAGCAGGAGTTTATATAGTGACCATTACGGATGCCCATGGATGTGTAATTTCTGCCACAGATACCATTACAGAACCCAACCCCATTATACCTAATATTAATGTAATAACCGAAATAGTTTGTTTCGGGGGCATGGAAGCTTCAGCTTTTATAACTGCCACAGGAGGAGTACCTCCATATACCTTTTTATGGTCAAACGGATCTTCGAACGATACAATTTTTAACCTGGTTGCCGGTACCTATACGGTGACTATTACCGATATTACCGGATGTATAAAATCAGCAACCATTTCCATAAATGAACCACCGCTGTTAGTTGCCAGTATTGCTTTAACTAATATTTCGTGTTTTGGAATGGCTGATGGTGCGGCAATAGCAAGCGCATCGGGAGGAACTTCGCCCTATTCATATAACTGGTCAAACGGAAATACAAGCAATACCATCAGTAACCATGTTGCCGGAACTTATATGGTAACAGTCACTGACATAAACGGGTGCACAGCAACCGCATCGGCCATTATTGTTGAACCTGTGCTTCTGACAACCCTTGTTAACCCACCCACCAATACTACCTGCTTTAATGCCAGCAACGGATTGGCTACTGTGGTTCCCTACGGAGGAACCAGCCCTTATTCATACAACTGGTCAAATGGAAGCAACAGCGCCACGGCCTCAAGTCTGGCCAGTGGAACCTATTATGTTACAGTTACTGATAACAATGGATGTACCTCAACCAATTCAGTTATTATAAATCAACCACCGCAATTAATTACGACAATATCCTCTAGTGTTAATTTACTGTGTAATGGAGGTGCCAATGGGTCAGCTACGGTAAATGCTTCTGGAGGAGTGCCACCTTATTCTTATCAGTGGTCGAACGGATCGAACAATACAACGATTAGCAATCTTACTGCAGGTACTTATACCGTTACTGTTACGGATAACAACGGGTGTACTGCGACCAATTCAGTCGCTATAACACAACCTAATGTATTGAATGCGGTAATTACACCTACCCATATATTATGCAACGCAGGAAATAGCGGGTCAGCAACGGTTACAGCTTCAGGTGGGACAACCCCTTATAATTATAATTGGTCGAACGGAAGCCATACAGCTACTATCAGCAACCTAACTGCCGGAACCTATTCGGTGACTGTTACCGATGCCAATGGATGCACGGCAACTGCCACCACCCTTCTGACAGAACCCACCATGCTGACAACCGTTATTAATCCACCGACAAATGTGATCTGCTTTAATTCCAGTAACGGTTCGGCAACAGTTGTTCCAACCGGCGGTACCAGCCCTTATTCATACAACTGGTCAAATGGCAATACCACTGCTACTGCTTCAGGGCTTATTAGCGGTACTTATACGGTTACTGTTACAGATAACAATGGTTGTACCTCAACCAATTCTGTCTTCATCAACCAACCCCCGCAATTGATCACTACGATCTCCTCTATTATAAATATATTGTGTAATGGTGGCACAAACGGGTCTGCAACTGTTTCTGCCAGCGGAGGCGTTCCAGCTTATTCATATCTTTGGTCGACAGGATCGACCGGTACAACCATCAGTAACCTCCCCGCAGGTACTTATGTGGTTACTGTTACAGACAACAATGGATGCACCGCCACCAATTCAGTAACCATTACCCAACCCAATCCGTTGACTGCCAACATTACCCGTACCAATGTTCTTTGCTTCGGTGGAAATACCGGAACAGCATTTGTAACAGTTACAGGTGGAACGACGCCCTATAGCTATAACTGGTCGAACGGAAGCAATAGCAGTTCGATCAGCAATCTTGTTGCAGGAACTTATTCCGTGACAGTTACTGATGCCAATGGTTGCACAGCAACAGCATCCAAGGTGGTTTCTCAACCCAATGTATTAACAACCACTATGAATCCGCCAACCAACACTACATGCTTTAATGCCAGTAATGGCTCAGCCACGGTGGTTGCCAGCGGAGGATCCATACCTTACTCTTATAATTGGTCAAGCGGAAGCACCAGCGCAACTGCTGCCGGAATTAGCAGCGGAACTTATACGGTTACGGTCACTGACGCCCATGGTTGTACTGCTACCAACTCCGTTTTCATCAATCAACCACCCCAACTTACCTCTTCTATCTCCTCTACTACAACAGTTTCGTGCAATGGTGGAAATAACGGTACAGCAACGGTGGCTGCAAGTGGCGGGATACCTCCGTATTCCTATTTATGGTCGAACGGTACAACCAACGCTATTAATAGCGGAATGTCTGCAGGAAACTACACGGTAACGGTTACTGATAACAATGGATGTACATCAATCAGCATTGCTACCATAAACCAGTCAACTCTTTTGGTCGCCTCACTACTGTCGTTGAATGGCACAAGTTGTTACGGCGGAACCAACGGATCGGCAGAAGCTACTGCAACAGGCGGTAATATGCCTT
Source organism: uncultured Bacteroidales bacterium (assembly GCA_964469155.1). Taxonomy (GTDB): domain Bacteria; phylum Bacteroidota; class Bacteroidia; order Bacteroidales; family CAIWKO01; genus CAIWKO01. The sequence continues at coordinate 27,329 of CAYXXU010000038.1, read as the reverse complement.
ACTCCTATTCATGGTCGAATGGTGTTAATAATGCTGTAAACGGAAATTTGCCCGCAGGAAACTATACGGTTACCATTACCGATGTGAACGGCTGCAGTGCATCAACCACCGCCATTGTCAATCAGCCCGATTTACTTGTACCGGCGATTACTTCAAGTAATGTGTCGTGTTACGGAGGGAATAACGGAAGTGCAACCGTTAATCCTGTTGGGGGAACACCTTCATATACTTTTCTTTGGTCGAACGGGAATAATACTCAATCGATCGACAACCTGGTTACAGGCACTTATAGTGTGACTGTAACTGATATCAACGGATGCTCTGCTTCAAATTCGGTTACCCTGATACAGCCTCCTATTACCATCAATATCAGTTCTTCGCTGACAGACATTTCGTGTTTCGGAGCCAACAACGGCTCGGCACAAATCTTTGTATCCGGAAATACCGGCCCTTACGATTATATTTGGTCGAACAATGCCACTTCAGATGCCATAAACGGACTGTCAGCCGGAACTTATTCTGTAACGGTTACTGATAGTTTTGGATGCGTGCTTTCGACCTCTGTCACCATAAACGAACCTGCGTTACTGACAGCCAATGCAAGCGTAATCAATAATGTATCGTGCCATGCAGGTGCAAACGGAATGGCTGAAGTAATCGCTAACGGAGGCTTACAACCGTATTCATATCTATGGTCGAATGGCCTGCAATCGGCTTCCGTTTCGGGTCTGGCTGCCGGAAGTTACCAGGTTACGGTGACGGATCTGAATGGATGTACTGCCAACAGTTCCGTGACAATTACAGAACCCACCTTATTAAGCTCGGGCATTACTGCCTTTGGCAATGTCAGTTGCTTTAGCGGGAATAACGGAACTGCAACGGTTGCAGGCTCTGGTGGGGTGATGCCATATACTTACTTATGGTCGAACGGGAATATTGCTGCTACCAATAATAATATTGCAGCAGGTAACTATACGGTTACTGTTACTGACGCCAATGGTTGCAACGCCACTTCTGCTGTCAGTATTAGTCAACCCGGTCAGATAGTAATAGCAATGAATGTTTACAGCAATGTTTCGTGCTTCAACGGTAACGATGGCTCGGCTGGCGCAGTGGTTAGCGGTGGCGTATCTCCTTACAGTTATCTGTGGTCGAATGGTTCGGTGGCTAGTGATATCAGCAATTTAACGGCTGGTCAGTATAACCTTAGCGTTACCGATCAAAACGGATGTGTTGCTTTGAGTAGTGTTACCATTATGCAACCCAATCAGAATATTTTTATCAACATAACGACTACTGATGTTTCGTGCGCATCAGGAACCAATGGCAGTGCTACTGCCACGGTAACCGGAAACTCAGGCCCGTATTCTTACCTCTGGTCTAATAATGCCGGCACGCCTTCCATAACCAATCTCACCGTGGGCACCTATTTGCTCACGGTTACCAATGCAGCAGGATGCGTGATGACTTCATCGGCTACCATCAATGAACCTATTGTGTTGTCAGTACAAATTACTTCGACCAATGTTTCGTGTTTTAACGGTAACAACGGTTCGATTGGAATTGCCGTAAGTGGCGGAACCAGCCCTTACAGTTATTTGTGGTCAAACGGAAGTATTTCGCCCGCACTGACAGGTATTATGGCAGGCACATATTCAGTAAGCATTACCGATCTAAACGGATGTTCGGTTATGGCTTCTGCTATTGTCACACAGCCAACCCAGTTGAATGCAGTCACCAGCGGAACCAATGTTTTATGCCACGGCGGAAACACCGGAACGGCAACTATAATTGCCAGCGGAGGCACCCTGCCATACAGTTATACCTGGTCGAATAATGCAAACACAGCCACTGTAACAGGGATGGTTGCCGGGAATTACAGCGTCACCGTTACCGATGCCAACCAATGCAGTTATATAAATTCGATAGTGCTTACTCAACCGGCTCTATTGATGTCACAGATCGTTTCGTCAGCAGATGCCAGTTGTTTCGGATATCAGAACGGTAGCGCCGGAGTTTCGGCATCGGGGGGTGTTCCGCCCTACTCCTATTTATGGGATGTGAACGGCGATACCAATGCATTCTGCGAACAATTAGGGGCAGGCTTACACCAGGTATCGGTTACCGACCATAATGGTTGTGTATCTGTAAGCAGTGTTACCATTGCACAACCTACCCAGGTAATCATCACTACCAACGGCGATGCTACCCTTTGTCAGGGAAATACAACCACCATCAGCGCCCATGCAAGCGGCGGCACAGCGCCTTATGTGTACACATGGGATCCGGCGTCAGGAAACACATCTACGGTTTCGATACTCGTAATGGATTCGACCACTTATTTTGTTTTTGCAACCGATTCGAACGGATGTACCTCCGATACCGGCTCTATTACTATCAGTATGTATGACAGGTTAAAAGCAGCTATCAGCGGCAATAATTCTATTTGTATAGGCGATACTACCCTGCTTGATCTTGTTATTGTTGGAGGCTTGGGCCCTTACACGTATATATGGGATAACGGCATAGGAAATCAACCGGTTCCTTTTGCAGTGAGTCCGGCTGTGACCACCACGTATATGGTTACGGTTTTTGATGCCTGCAATTCGACACCATCTGTAGCCTCTATCACGATAACAGTGCATCCGTTGCCGGTGGCCAATGTGAGCGCCGACAACCTGAAGGGCTGCGGAAACCTGAATGCCACTTTTATCGACAACAATTACCTGCCTTATAATACGTATGTATGGGATTTTGGCGATCCACAAGCCGGAGCCGATAATCATTCGGGCGACAGCACCCCCACGCATTTCTACAGCGAAGTGGGTGTGTATAACCTGTCGCTTACCGTAACCACTGAGTTTGGCTGCTCGGCTTTCTACGAATATCCGCAACTGGTCGCTATTTTTGACAAGCCGAATGCTTCGTTTAAAGTGAATCCGTTGACAGTTACCCTTGAAGATCCATTGGTTTTTTGCAAGGATGAGTCGTTTGATGCCGTGAACTGGTCGTGGGATTTTGACGAACCTTCATCGGGTAGCTTAAACATTTCGACAGAGAAAAATCCTCATCACAAATATTCAGAGATCGGAAACCATACCATCTGGCTTTATGTGGAGAATATACACGGCTGCGTCGATTCAACCTCCAAAGAGATACAGGTGCTGGATTATTATACTTTCTTTGCTCCCAATGCTTTTACACCTAACGGCGACGGTCTGAACGACGAATTTTTGATACAAGGCAGCGGACTGATGAACGAAGGATTCAGTATGATGGTTTTTGACCGCTGGGGCGAACTGGTGTTCGAAAGCAGCGATATCAACCGGGGATGGAACGGCAGCGTGAAGAATATAGGCAAGCTTTGCCCCGACGGCATTTATACCTGGACGGCTGTGGCGAAAGACGAAATGGGTCTGCAGCACAGCTATAACGGGAATGTGACTATAGTGAAGTAGGAAGTGAGGAGTATCTGGAGTTGGAGTTGGGAGTTGGGAGTTGGGAGTTGGTGAAGAAAACCACGGAGACACTGAGTGCACTAAAGGACACTAAGAAAATGTACTTAGTATAAAGTTTGTGGTTTTGAGATATGAAATAAAAAAGGCTTGCCGGAGGGACAAGCCTTTTTTTACATAGTATTAACTGTTTTATGTGTTATCATTCCTGCAGCTTATTCAATGACTTCTTGTCGAGTCGCCAACAAATAATGAATAATACTGATGGAACCATAAAAACCGTGAGTCCAATAAAATATCCCGAACCTTCGACAGGATTTAAAGCTGCAAGAATATTAAATATTATAAAACTAATCAATGAAATAAATCCTCCCAATCCTTCCTTCCACCATCCAAGCAATAATGCAACCAGCCCTATTCCCCAAAAAACAAATATAACCATATTAAAAGGTGCAAGGCCGGGCTCATTGTTGGGTTTATTCATCCCATCAACCAAATATCCAACGAAAAAGGCAAAACAAAATGCGGCCATTAAAGCGCCTATAATTCGTGCTGACCATCGCAATCCATTGTTTGATTTTTTTTTCAAGATTTATTTTTTTAATTTTTGATATTAAAATCAAAATTAGAAAAATTTAAAATAAATAAAAACTGATTTAAATCAACCTGTTGTTGAAATGATGCTCTGCATTATAAGGGATATTACAAAGCATAATGGTAATATCTTAATGAGTAACTGAAATTATGATTGGAGTAGCCACTAATACACGATGACACCCGTCACTCTATGAAATCAGGCGTACGTCATGAGTTGGAAGTTTGGAGTTAACACTAAGGGCACTAATAAACACTTAGAAAAGGCTCTTATTATAAAGATTGTGGTTTTGAGATATTGAAATAGAAAAGGCTGCGTGGGTACGCAGCCTTTTTTCGTTAGCATAGTCAGGTGACTGGTACTATACCAGAAATTGATAAATTTATTTGATAATTTTTACTTCTATCCTACGGTTTTGTGCCCGACCGGTTTCTGTATTATTCGTCCGAAGTGGTTTTGAACTTCCAAAACCTTTGGTTTCAATAATATTACTTACCAGTTTTGCTTTAAGATAAGCTGCAACTGCTTCAGCTCTTTTTTTCGACAATTCTATATTATGATTGTAATCACCTGTATTATCGGTATGCCCTGATATCTCAATTTTTATTTCAGGATGTTTTAGCAGATAATTGACAAAAATATCCAGTTCGGTAAATGAGTTTGGCAGAATTCCCCATTTATCTACATCGAAATAAATGTTCTGCATGACAACAGGTTTGTCAGCTTCGAGTGATATACAATGCCAAACGCCGCGATAAGTCAAAATTATTTGCGTTGCAAAAGCACATTTTTCTTCTACGTCAATTACAGCGTTATTCTTGTATATTTTGTAACCTTTACCATTGCTGATTATGCAATTTTGAACGCCATGTTTTACCAAATAATATTCGATATGGTTTGCCTGCACATAAGTATACTTAACCATTGCAGCATCATTTCTGTTACGAATTTGTTTTGGAGTTTTATCATAAAGTTCTTTTGAAATTGGCTGCCAGTTGTTTAGAATTACGACAATATCGGGTGTTTTTTTCAAGGATGCCACCAGGCTATCGAGCAAGGGACTATAGAAGTCATCATAAGATACACTATCCCCAAGCATCCCAAAGTTGCAATTGGTATATAATGTATCTCCTATGGTGAATTTTTTTTCTTTCTTATTTTTATTACACTGTGCTTCCACATTATATTTCTGAGGATAAGCAAGAATATTTATTGCTAAAACTAAAAATAGTATTGCAGGTACTTTGAAGATAGAAAATTTTATTTTGTACATTTCTGCATTTATTTTTTTATCAAATACCCCCGATTGCGGTGAAGTTCCATCCTCTGGATTTAACTCAATTCAATAACTCAACAAATTTATGAAAATTTCATCAAAAAAAAACCTGCTCGCACAAATGCTTTCCCCCTGCCCAGATTAAAACACCTCATCTTAATCGTTCAGAAAAGTTTCTACCACGGGTGGTTTTGAGGGTGGAATAAACGGAATTAAAATCGACGTAAGTGAAATTGACATCGACACAAGCGGAATTGACATCGACACAAGTGAAATTGATATCGACACAACGGAAATTGACATCGACACAAGCGGAATTGACATCGACACAAGTGAAATTGACATCGACACAACGGAAATTGAAAATGAACTAAAAAATAGAACAAATAAAGTAGGTGGATATGCCCAAAACAATAGTTCTGATCAACCCAGCTACCGCACGATTGCATAGGTGGTAACAGACCCCCGTTTTTTAAATCAATTAATAACCCCCTTTATTTGCCAGCCTCCAGGTTCTTCTTCTCCTCCTCAAGCTGTCTGGCTGCGGGTTAGAAGTTAGAATAGGCACAGCCGTAAGATGGCAGTATCCGGCTTCCTTGAACATTGAGAATTCCTAACGACAATGAATGACCACAAATGACGCGACCTGTCCCGGCATCCGACAATTGGCGGATCGGGAAGCAAATGACCATAAAAATGTTCAATAATCAATGCTCAATGATCAATTCTCAAGTACTTTAGGCACTCAAGGCACTTTAGGCACTTCTTCAGGGGCACTTCCTCAGGGGCACTGTTCCTCCATCACCTTCCGGGCAGGCTCGTAACCCATTTTGAGGGCGGTTTGCAGGTCGGCGCAAAACTTATCGTACTGTTCAAGCCCTTTGTAGCTCAGGGCGCGGTTGAAATAATAGTTGCCATTCTGAGGGTTCAGCGCTATGGCCTTATCATAATCGGCCAGCGAAGCCTCGTAGCTACCCTTGAAATACTGCGCCACTCCCCTGCTGCTGTATGCATCCGGAAATTCGGGATTAAGAACAATGGTGTGGTTGTAATCTTCCAGGGCCTCTTCATATTGGCGGCAGTTGGTGAGGGCGTTGCCGCGGTTGTAGTAAGCCAGATACATCAGAGGGTTCAGGCCTATGGCCTGCGAATAGCCGGCAATGGCCTCTGTATAGCGCTGCATCTTCCCCAAAGCAAAGGCCCTCAGGTAATGCGCCTCGGCAAATCCGGGGGCAATGCGCAGAGCCAGGGTGCAATCGTCGGCAGCCTTATCAAAGATATTCATGCGCGAGAACGAAAGCGCCCGGTTGTAATACGCCTGGTAAAACTTAGGGTTGAGTTGTATCGCCCTGTCCAGGTCGCTGATGGCTTTGATATAATCGGATTTATTGATATAAAGCGTAGAACGGTTCAGGTAGGCCATAGGATATTCAGGATTTCGCGCCACCTGCTCGTCGAGCAGCGTAAACTCATCTTTCCAGGTGTTCAGTCCGCGATAGCTGATCCAATAGAAAACCATGAACAACAACACTCCAATCGACAACCCCGCCGATTTCAACTGACCCATTGGCTTTTTGATCTCACCCAGAAGTACTCCCAGCATGATGAACAATCCGAAATAGGCCAGGTAGGTATACCTTTCGGCCATTATCACCCGCCCTTCTATAGGGATTAGGTGCAGTACGAGGAAGATATTTATTCCGAAGAACAGTAAGCCGAACGTCAGTATGCGCCTGCGATGCTTCATCCTGATGAGCATCCACACCATAGCTGTCAGCATTAACAGGGCCAGCACGCTGAGTATATAATAGGATTGAGGCAGGTATGCCGCTTCGAAATCGGGATAGGGCCTCAGCGTTGACAACTGCAGCGGGAAAATGGCGTAAATCAGGTAGCAAAACAGCGAATACCCTGACATAAACCACTGATCGGCGAAAGAAAATTGCAGGGTGAATTCCGGATTCCATAAATTCATGCGGCTGCCAAAGAACATTACAGATAATAATCCGCCTGAAATCATCAGGGCTGATACTATCCAAACCTGGTACTTTTTAACAAGTACTGCCGGGCGCTTTTCGGTTTTCCATTTGGCTATCCATGCCTCCACGCTGAACCAGGCCAGCCAGGCTGCTACCACCAGCAAGGTGTTGTAATACGATATAGTGAGCCACTGCGCAATCACCGCGCTGAACAGCAGAGAATAGAAAAACCAGAACAACAGCAGCAAGAGGATATTCTTCAGCAACATCGAAAGCATATCCCTGCCGGGATTGGCTATGTGTTTTTGCAGGAATTTCAAACGGGGCAGATAGTTTTGCTGATAGCGCAACATCAGGTAGAACATCAGCAGGGCCAGAATATCAGCGAAATAAAAATAGTTGAATAAAACCACCATAGCGATCAGGAACTTTTCGAACAGCAGCATCACGCTCATCTTTCTTCTGAAGAAAATATCTACCAGCAAAAGGATCAGCGGAAGGGTCACCGCCTGTATCTTCGACTGGAAGGCCAGCCACGATACTACCAGCACCAGCAGCAGCCATAACAGGCGTTCCTTACGCAAATACTGAATATAGAACAGAATGGCCATCAGAAAAAAGAAGGTGAAAAGCAGGTCCTTGCGGCCACTCACCCAGGTCACAGACTCAAGCCTGAAAGGATGAACAGCAAACAGGGCTGCCACCAGTGCCGATATCTTCACATCTTTCAGCAGCCTGATGGCCAGCAGAAACACCAGCGACACATTCAGCAAGTGAAGCACCACATTTTCGAGGTGGTACATCCGTGGGTCAAGTTGCCAGAGTCTATAATCAATGGCGTAGGTAAGGATGGTGAAACGGGGTTCGTGGATAGGTGTGCTGCCCGAGAAAATAGTCCTGATGCTCTCAAAGCTCAGATTCCTGATATAAGGATTGTTCAGCACATTCAGGTTATCGTCCCACACGCTGATAAAACCAAAACCTCCCACTTTGGCATATAAAACGAAGGTCAGCGCAAGGATCAGGGCCAGGTACAAGTACTTCGTGAGAGGATTGCCTTTAATTTTGATCATGTTTACAGGTTGTTTTATGCAGGTCATCCCTGGTGTTGATATTAAACAGAATGCTGCTGTCGTCCACAGGAATGAGATTGCACCGGAATGCTGAAAGAAACGATTTAAAATTACAACTATTTTCGGGATGGGCAATCACTGCCTGAATAATATTGCGCGACAAAAGCACGGGATGCCCTCTACGGCCTTTAAATTCAGGAACCGTCACAGCCTCGGCTGAAAAGCCCGCCAACAGCCTTCGAATGATATCCGCACCTACGAAAGGATTGTCGCAATTGTGAATAAAACAGTTTTCAATTCTTGCAACCTCGGCCAATCCGCATTTGATAGAATAAAATCTCTCCCATTCGGGATGTTCGTTCAGAACCAACTGCACCCTCCCGGATTGCATAGCAGAAAGCGAGGTTGCAATGGCGTCAGCATTATTCTTATTTACCACAACCACCCGTTTTTTGATGCCGGCTTCTGCATATACTGAAACTATTTTCTGAATAAAATCATGCCCGGCATCAAAACGCAGCAAAGCCTTATGCGATCTCATTCTGACGGAGTTCCCGGCGGAGAGTATCACAACGGCAGTTTGCCGGTACATGGCAGGTGTTTCAGTGGTCAAAGCGGAATTCTTCAAACATTTTGACAATATTAGCTAATTTTGCAATAACTGAAAAACTTTTTCCATGACCGATTCTTTTGCTCCGGTATCTGCCGAACAACTTTATAACTACATTTTCTCCGACCAACTGCATCACAACCTGCTGGGCATACCTCCGCAACTGTTTTTCGATCCGCGCAGGCAAAAAGAAACCCTCACGGAAATTTTCAACACCGGCATTTCCACTCCCATTGGGGTAGCAGCGGGACCACATTCGCAACTGGCGCAGAATATCATTGCCGCCTGGCTCTGCGGGGCACGGTATATCGAATTAAAAACCGTTCAGACCCTGGATGAACTGACTATTCCGAAACCCTGCATCGATATGCAGGACGAAGGTTACAACTGCGAATGGTCGCAGGAACTCAAAATAAAACAATCTTTCGACGAGTACCTCAAAGCCTGGATATTCATTCATCTGATTTCTCATAAGCTGGGCTATGGCGATGATCCCCAAACCATTTTCAACATGAGCGTGGGCTACAATTTCGAAGGTATATGTCAGGAGAATGTACAATGGTTCCTCAGGAAAATGGGCGATTGTAAGGAAGAGAAGGATGCTATGGTCAGCGAAATCGCTAAATTCTATCCTGAAATAACCAAACTGCAGATACCTGACAGGATATCCGACAACATCACCCTCTCTACCATGCATGGCTGTCCCCCTGAGGAAATCGAAAAGATAGGCAAATACCTGATAGAAGAAAAGAAACTGCACACCTTCATCAAACTCAACCCTACCCTGCTCGGCCCCGAAAAACTCAGAAGCATATTGAACGATTATCTCCATTACAAAACCCTAGTGCCCGACGAAGCCTTTGAGCACGACCTGAAATTCGACAAAGCAGTCGAGATCATTCAATCACTTTCGGACGCTGCAACCAAAAACAAGGTATTCTTTGGCATCAAGCTCACCAATACCCTCGAAAGCATGAACAACCGAAAGGTGTTCAACCCAATGGAGAAGATGATGTATATGAGTGGACGCGCACTGCACCCCATTTCTGTGAATGTGGCTTACAAACTACAGTCGCATTTCAACGGCAGTCTTCATATTTCCTTCTCGGGAGGCGCTGACTATACCAATATTTCCGATATACTGCAATGCGGTATCTATCCCGTTACTGTTTGTTCCGATCTATTGAAACCCGGAGGATATGGAAGGTTAAAACAATATACCTCATCCATTTCATCCTGGATATCAGGAAAAGCAAAAGATATAGCCACATTCGACAAACAACTGACCACAGAAGAGATACTCATCAACCTGAAACAATATGCCAATGCCGTTTTGACCAATGAATACTACCAAAAGGACATCTTTTCGGAACCCAATATCAAATCGGGCAGGAAGCTGAATCCCTTCGACTGCATCAACGCACCCTGCATCAGCACCTGCCCTACCAACCAGGATATCCCTGAATATCTCTATCATACGGCGCACGAGAATTTCAACAGGGCTATGGAGGTCATACTGAAGACCAACCCCCTCCCGGCCGTCTGCGGTATGGTCTGCGACCACGATTGCCAGACCAAATGCACCCGCATCAATTACGATGATCCTTTGATGATCAGAGAGGTCAAACGCTTCATCACCGAACAAAAGACCGAAAACCGACTGAAACAAGGCAAAGGGAATAATCTGAAAGTGGCTGTTATTGGTGCAGGTCCTTCTGGATTATCCTGCAGTTTCTTTTTGGCGCTGGCCGGCTTCGAAGTTAAGATATACGAAACCAAAGCCTTCGCCGGCGGCATGGTGAGCGATGCCATCCCTCAGTTCCGCCTGACACGTGAAGCCATAGAAGCGGACATAGAAAGGGTGAAAGCTCTGGGCGTTCAGATTATTTACGAAAGCAGGATAGACAGGGATTCATTCAGGCAGTTGCAGCAAAAGAACGACTACATCTATATTGCCGTGGGCGCTCAGAAGGCCAAACCCTTCGAGATTCCCGGTAAGGATGCGAAAGGTGTCGTCGATCCTCTGGTTTTCCTTTCGGAGATAAAGAAAAACAACAACCTGCTCCAGGGCGATCATATTGCTGTGGTGGGCGGCGGAAACACAGCCATGGATGTGGCCCGAACTGCCAAACGACTGGTTGGCGACAAAGGCAAGGTCAGCATTCTCTACCGCAGAACCCTTACCGAAATGCCTGCCGATGTTGAAGAGATCAAGGCTGCAATCCAGGAAGGTATAGAAATTCAGGACTTCACGCTTCCCTTCGAAATTGTTTCTAAAAACGGCGCTATGACCGGCCTGAAATGCTGGCAAATGAAAGCGGGTGAACCCGGACCGGATGGAAGGGCCATGCCTGTAAAGATAGAAGGTTCGGAATTTATGCTGGAATTTGATACTGTCATTCCGGCTTTGGGACAAGATATCGTTATGGATTTCCTGGAAGATAAATTACAACAACTCAAACGCGACAGCCACCATACCCAGCATCCCAATATCTTCTATGGAGGAGATGCCTTACGGGGAGCTTCCAATGTGATCAAAGCCATTGCCGACGGACGCCGGGCAGCGGCCGAGATCATCAAAGCATCGGTTCAGGATTTTGATATTACCCCTGATAAACCAAAAAAGCATGATTTCAACGAACTGATGACACTCCGTTCGCAAAGGGAATTCCGGAAGGTGATAATAGATCATACCCCAAAGAATATTTCGGTGGACGAGCAACCCTCAAGGGGATTAAACCGCGAGGAAGCCGTTCAGGAGGCCTCGCGCTGTATGCACTGCGACGAACTTTGCAATATCTGCATTACAGTTTGCCCCAACCGTGCCAATTTTTCCTACAAAGTGGAACCTCAGACCATTTTGTTACAAAAAGCAGTTCTTTCCAAAGACAATGAGATCATCTTTGCCGACGGAAACGATTTTCACCTCAAGCAAGAATTTCAGGTGCTTAATATCGCCGATTTCTGTAATGAATGCGGCAATTGCACTACATTCTGCCCTACTTCAGGAAGGCCCTTCAGGGATAAGCCCCGTTTCTTTATCAATATCTCCAAATTCAAGGAAAGTGAGGGTGGCTATTTCTTCAATAGTAAGGACGATAAAACCATACTCGTCAAAAAAACCTTTTATGATTTCAGCACCCTGACCCTCGAAAACGACAGGTTTGTGTATCAGAACGAAAAAGTGTCGGCTTATTTCCTGCCCGATTTTACTATGGTACATGTTAAGTTCCACGATCAGGAGATCAAAGAATACGAATTCGATGAAGCGGCCGAAATGTATGTTTTGTTCAATGCGCTTCGGCATCTGCCCTTCTTCAAAGGAAATTAAAAAAAAATGCCATGGTCACCCATGGCATTTTCTAAATCCTTAAAAAAGTCTATTGTATTACTATCTTACTCTTCAATGTTGAGGTTCCTGCTTCTATATCAACCAGGTAGATACCATTTTGCAGATCACTCAGATCAATGTCTTCCGATATTTTCCCGCTAAGGCTGATGAACGAACGATTAAATACTTCGCGGCCCATCATATCGTTAATGCGCAGAACGATGGCATTCTGGTATTCGGTGTTCAGGTTCAGATGGAATTTTCCGTCGCTGGGGTTAGGAAATATTTGCAAACCGCTGATGCCTGAGTTCTCATCGATACCGAAGGTATAAGTTGCCAGAATGGTATCAGAAGAAGTCGAGCATCCGAAGTAGTTACTGGCTATCACAAAATAATGGCCGGTAGCCGTAAACGGATACACCGAATTGGTAGCATTGGGGATGGGGTTTCCTTCGAAATACCATTGCAGATCAACCCCGGTGGCATTGGTGTTGAGTGTATAGCCCGAAACCCAGGTTCCTGGTTTCGAAGGATTATCAATCACCACAATCTGCCTCATATTCGAATTGGTTCGGCAACCATTGTTGTTGGTAACTTCCACCAGGTATTTTCCGCTGGTGGTGGCTGCATAATTGGCGGTATTGGCATTGTTGATGGCATTAGTATCATTGTACCATTGGAATATATTACCGTTGGTGGCAGAAGCCGAAAGAAAAACCGTATCATTATTACATACCGAATCGTTAGGCGCAACCACAATCGGATTTACCGTAGGGCTTTGGTAAACCTTTATTGTATCCACATCAATATAGGTAACAATGGGATGTGTAATAGTATAGGTTATTACAGTGGTTCCTGACGATAAAGTATAAGTTCCCGCAGTGTGAGCTGGTATGGTAAACGTGGCACACTGATCATCTGCACCGGCCAAACCTCCGTCGCTATCCCAGGTTTCAATGTAATAAGAGTTATACGGAAGTATGATGGGCGTAAACGAAAACGTTACCGGAGCCGCCGTGTTATCTATATAAGGGGCAGTATAAATGGTGGTGCTGCCGTATTTCAATACAAAATAATAATCAGGGTCGCCAAAGGGATTATCGTTGCAATCGGGTACTGCATTGAATGTTACACTCGAAAGATAATATGGCAGTGTATCTATGGCTGTTTGCAGACTTACCACATAGTTGCCCGGCGTCGGATAGGTTTGAGGGGTGGGAGTTTCCAGCACGCTCAGGTTACCGTTGCCAAAGTTCCAGTTGTAATGATAATTGGGATTGCCATTGCTGTGACGGTTGGCCGTGAAACCGGTAGTAAGCGGGGCACAACCGTATGGATTCAGAATAGTAAAACCATTGTTTGCCACCACGGCCGGCAAAATAGTTATCGGCAAATCGAAAGTCGAATTTGAGGTCGAAGTGATCCCGCCCAGACTGTTCACGGTTACATGCGCCAGCACAAAAACCGTAATGGTATAATTTCCGGGCATAATGGGCGTACCGCATATCTTACCACAACCATATTCCGAGGTGGGCGGATTGCTGGTAGGATAATAAATATTCGAAGGCGAAGCATTGGTCTGAAAGCTCAAACCAAAAGGAAGGCCCACTACATTCAACACATCAAGCTGATCGAGATCAACATCGTAGCCCGTACCCTGATCAATAAAATTATGAGGCAGATAGAACGATACATCCTGATCGTAAGCCTGCATAGCCACACCATCGGGCATCACCGACGGACAAATGGTAGGTTGTGCCGGACTCGACGTACACGAGCCTATTACACAATTCGGACACTGTGCCCAAGCCATGCTGCCCGTCATAACTATTAATACTATGGCAATAGAAGCATAAAGTTTTTTCATAGAGCTGGTTTTATTGATTTCCGCACAAAGGTAGGCTTAAATGAAATAAAGGGTAGGGTGAAATTGTTAAGAAATGTTAAGGGGTTTAAAGTTTATAGTTGAGCCCCCTCTGAAAAGTCAGATTTTTTCTTGTTTTCGGAGTGGAGTGTAAAGTTCAAAGTGTAATTGCGGAGTTGAAAAATTTTTATGTTTTTGTTTTCCTATTACTTGATAGGATATCGTCTGAAGAAAAATTAACCATCGATACTTTATATTACCTTAAATCGCGTTCATGCCCGAAAGGAATTTACAGCGATTGGAGTCAAATTGTTGAAGTTATCTGCATTTAGCCGCAATTGACCGGAATTAATAAAACCGTCACGATATTAATAAAAAAGTCACGATATTAATAAAATAGTCGCGATATTAATAATAAAGTCCTGATATTAATAATAAAGTCCTGATATTAATAAAAAAGTCGGGATATTAATAATAAAGTCCCGATATTAATAATAAAGTCCCTATATTAATAAAAAAGTCCCGATATTAATAAAAAAGTCACGATATTAATAAAACCGGACAATTGATAAAAATAATTTCTTTTAGGGATGTTGGAGGGGGGGGGGATTGTGGATATTTGTAAGAACGTTTATGCCGAAGGCATCCCAATGGGCAAACGACAATAAACCTGTCTGCCGACCTGGCAGTTTTTTTCACTAAGGCACACAAAGGATTTCTTTGCGACTTCGCGTCTTTGCTTGGAATTCATTGCACAATCTTCAAGTAGTTAAGGCACTCGTAGGCACTTCCTCCATGATAAATATCAGTCAATTAGCTGGCATAAAAAATGTTAAATACCCTTTTAAGCGGTTAAATTCAAGTAATTTTGTATTATTAGAAAATACATCATAAAGGAAACATCATGATCAAAAAGATATTGGTAGCCAACCGCGGCGAGATAGCCGTTCGTGTGATGCGTACCTGCCGCGAGATGGGCATACCTTCGGTAGCTGTTTTTTCGTCGGCCGACCGTTATTCGCTGCATGTGCGCTATGCAGACGAGGCTGTTTTCATAGGCCCGCCTTCGTCCATGTTAAGCTATCTGCACATGGACCGCATTATTTGTGCAGCCAAATCGTCGGGCGCTGACGCCATACATCCCGGTTACGGTTTCCTTTCGGAGAATGCCGAATTTGCAGAACGCTGCCAGCAGGAAGGCATCATCTTTATAGGTCCGTCGGGCTATGCCATGCGCACCATGGGCGACAAGATCACGGCCCGCCAGAAAATGGTCAGTTCGGGAGTGCCTGTGGTGCCCGGTTCGCCCGGCGACATCAACAAGGATGAAGATATTGTACACACCGTGAAGGAAATTGGCCTTCCTGTGATGATAAAAGCTTCGGCAGGCGGAGGGGGCAAAGGCATGCGCCTGGTGCGCCACGAAAAAGACATACTGAACTTTGTGAGGGCCGCCAAGTCGGAAGCCCTGACCGCCTTTGGCAACGATTCGGTTTATATCGAAAAATACATAGAGTCGCCCCATCATATTGAATTTCAGATACTGGCCGACAAGCATGGCAATGTCATACACATATGCGAACGCGAATGTTCGGTGCAGCGCCGCCATCAGAAGGTTATAGAAGAAACCCCCTCTCCTATTATGACGCCCGAACTGCGTGCCGAGATGGGCGCCCATGCCGTGGCGGCAGCCCGCTCGGTGAACTACGAAGGCGCTGGAACTATTGAATTTCTGGTGGATGCTAACCGTAAATATTATTTCCTGGAGATGAACACCCGCCTGCAGGTGGAACATCCCATCACCGAACGCGCCACGGGTATCGACCTGGTGAAAGAACAGATTCGTATAGCCAACGGAGAGCCTCTGGCCTATAAACAGGAAGACGTGAAACTCACCGGTCATGCGATAGAATGCCGCATCTATGCCGAAGACCCCGACAACAATTTTATGCCCAGCCCCGGCACCATCAAACACATCATCGAACCCATGGGTTTGGGGGTTCGTATAGACGGATACGTTTACAAAGGCTACAAAATACCCATACACTACGACCCTATGATATCGAAAATGATCGTCTGGTCGCAAACCCGTGAGGGAGCAATCAAGCGGATGGCCAGGGCGCTTAGCGAATATCACATCACCGGGGTAAAGACCAGCATCAAGTTTCTGAAGAAGATCATGACGGCTCCTGATTTCGTTGAAGGGAAATATGACACCCATTTCATCGAGAACAACCACGAGCTGCTTTTCAAACCCGAGCCCGACGACCCCATACGCGAAGATATGGCCATGATAGCCTCTTATATCGATTATATGATGAAGATCGAGGCCGCCACTCCCAAGGTAATGAACAATACCCTGGGCAACAACTGGAAAGATCTCGGACGCAAGAAGAATGTACTTAGATTTTAACCCGAAACTCCAAAGCTTTACAATTATGTCTTTAGAAATCACCATAGGAAAACGCACTGCCAAACTGGAACTGTTGTCGAAAGACAAGTCCATTTATACCTTTTCGGTTGACGGAAAAGAATATGTGGTGGATGTGGTCCCTTTCAGCAAAGGCACCTATTCCATGCTATACAATAACAGGTCGTTCTATATCGAACTGATTGAAGGCAAGGATAGCAAGCACTACCATGTCAATACCAAAAACCTCTCCTACGAGCTGGAGGTGATTGATGCCGAAAGCCGCTACCTGAAAAACAAGAACAAAGGCGCTTTCGACCTTTCGGAAAACACCATTGTTTCGCCCATGCCCGGCAAAGTGGTTAAGGTGCTGGTGAAGGTAGGCGACGCGGTGCAACAGGGCCAGAATGTCATTATTGTTTCGGCCATGAAAATGGAAAGCGAATACAAAGTAAGCAAAGACGGAGTGGTGAAAGAGGTGCTTGTCAGTGATGGCGACACTGTGGACGGAAACCAGACCCTGATAGTAATTGAATAAATGAGTAAAATGAGTTTATTGAGGTAAATGAGTAAATTGAGTTTAGTAAGTATAATAAGTTAAATAAGTAAGACCTTTTTAATGACGAAACCTGTTCTCTTCACTTAATCAAATCACTCAACTCAATCAACCTAATAAACGTAATCAACCTAATAAACTTAATCACCAATAATAAAGCAATGACCGGACAAGAACAGAAATATCAAAAATACGAGGAGTTGAAAAAAACCGCCGAAATGGGGGGTGGACAAGACCGCATCGAAAAGCATCACGAAGCGGGCAAGAAAACCGCCCGCGAGCGCATTCATGCCCTCCTCGATCCCGATACATTTGTAGAATTAGACAAATTAGTTACTCACCGTTCCACCGATTTCGGTATGGATAAAAAGAAATTTCTGGGCGATGGCGTGGTATCAGGTTATGGCAAGATAGACGGGAAACTGGTGTATGTATATGCCCAGGATTTCACCGTTTTTGGAGGCAGCCTGAGCCGGGCCAATGCCGATAAGATCGTCAAGGTGCAGCAAATGGCTATGCAAAACGGTGCGCCCATCATCGGGTTGAACGATTCGGGCGGAGCCCGTATTCAGGAAGGCGTACAAAGCCTGGCAGGTTACGCCGATCTGTTTTATCTGAACGTGATGGGTTCAGGTGTTATCCCTCAGATTTCAGCTATATTAGGACCCTGTGCCGGTGGTGCGGTGTATTCGCCAGCCATCACCGATTTTATACTGATGGTGAAAGATACCAGCTATATGTTCATCACCGGGCCGGACGTAATAAAGGCCGTTACCCACGAAGATGTTACCAAAGAAGAACTGGGCGGTGCCATGTCGCACAACGCTAAAAGTGGTGTGGCGCATTTCGTGGCCGAAGACGACGACCATGCCATGATGACACTGCGCGAACTGATGAGTTTCCTGCCATCCAATAATATGGAAGACCCCCCTGTGAAACCTTGTACGGATAATATTCGCCGCGAAGACGAAAAACTGCAGACCCTGGTGCCCGACGATCCCAACAAACCTTACGACATGAAGGAGATCATATTGAGCATAGCCGACGATCACAACTTTTTCGAAGTACAGCAATATTATGCCCAGAACATGCTCATAGGTTTTGCACGTCTGGCCGGCAAGCCTGTTGGCATTGTGGCCAATCAGCCTGCTTACCTGGCGGGAGTACTTGATATCAACTCATCGGTTAAAGCAGCCCGTTTTGTTCGTTTCTGCGATGCATTTAATATTCCCCTGGTCACTTTTGTGGATGTTCCTGGTTTTATGCCCGGCACCAATCAGGAATTTGGAGGCATCATAAAACACGGGGCCAAGCTGTTGTATGCCTTTGCCGAAGCTACGGTGCCCAAGGTAACGGTGATCACCCGAAAAGCATACGGAGGCGCTTACGATGTGATGTCGAGCAAACATATTGGCGCTGATATTAACTATGCGTATCCTGCTGCCGAGATAGCCGTGATGGGAGCCGAAGGCGCTGTAAATATCATTCAGCGGGAGATCACGGATGCAGATGACAAGCAAAAAGCCATTGAAGATTACAGGGATACCTTCTCAAACCCTTACAAAGCAGCCGAACTGGGTTATATCGATGAGATCATTTATCCGAAACAGACCCGCTTCAAGCTGATCCAGGCGCTGGAAATGACACAGAATAAAAGCAAAGTAAATCCACCGAAGAAACATGGAAATATTCCCTTATAGTAAGGCGGTGGTTTGATGAGCTATGTCAATATCGAAATTTTTTTAAGCTGATATCTCATTATTTTTACTAAATTTACTGACTGAAAACACCCTGTGCAAACAGTCGTAAAATCAAGGAAAAACATATTAACCAAATCAAAAAAAAACAAACAAACATGTCTTCAAAAAAAATCCTCCTGGTCGATGACGACCGCGATTTCGTTTCGGCAATAGCTGCTATGCTTACCGCAAAAGGTTATGAAACAAAAATAGCCAACAGTGGTATTGAAGGTTATGAAATGGCGCAAAATTTTATGCCCGACCTATTCATTCTTGATGTAAATATGGAAACGCAAAACGCCGGTTTCGAACTCAATAAAAGTTTAAGAATTAACGCAAATTTTAAAACCACTCCTATTATCATGCTCACCGGAGTTGAAACGATGGCTGCAAGCAATCAGATAGTGGATATGTATAACGGAATGTCAGGCATGGAAGGTTTTAATGCCAATAAAGTGATCAAAATTCAAAATCCTGATGGAACTGTGGCCGTTGATTACAAAAATGATTCGGGTCAGACCTACTTTTTATTGCTCGACAGTTTCATTGCCAAGCCGGTTGATACTGAAGTTTTATTAAAAGAAGTCAGCAGATTTTTGTAAGCTGAATGCTGCTATGAAATAAAAAAGGCTGCCTGAAATATTTTCAGGCAGCCTTTTTTGAAAATCATTATGATCTGCTTCCTTTAAAAGGAATGATCATCGGTTATGTAATCGTACATTTCCTGGGCATTATTGTTATAGGGATCTAACTCAAGCACCTTTTTGAATTCTTCGCGGGCCAGGTCATATTTAAATGTCCTCATGTAAGTTCTTCCCAAATGATAATGTGCCGATGCATGTCGTGGATTTTCTTTCACCAGTTTCTCAAAATGAGGCAAAGCTTCCTCATATCTTCCGGAAGCTTTCAGAGCAATTCCGAGATAATAGTTGCCCATAGTAGTATCAGGACTTAACTCAAGCAATTTCCTGTAACTTTCAATACTTTTTGTTTCATTGCCTAAATGATAATAACTTAATCCCAGCCACAAATAGGTCATGGGCATATGTTTTCCCGAATCAACAATTTGATTGAAAACATCTACTGCATAGGCAAATTTAGTGGCCCGATATAAAGCAACTCCCATACGGTAGTTCACAAAAATGCTTCCGGGTTTCAACTGCAAAACCCTTTTATACATACAAATGCATTTATTCATCTCACCCAATATATAGTACTGGCTTGCGATTTCCATCATCAAGTGGGTACTGTCAGGATATTCTTCTAATTTTTTTTCGAAAAAAGCAACTGCTTCTTTAACATTACCATTTAAAACCAGGCTATATCCTTCATCCAGACGATTATCACCAAACTCTTTCATACAAAATTTATTTTTAAATTAAACTGTAAAAATAATAAATACTAATTATAAACGCTCTTTTATTGGAATATATTCCTGCTTCGGAAAAACCCCTTTATAAGCCGGGCGGATAATACGCTTTGCAGATGAGGTCAATTCTTCGATACGATGCGTGCACCAGCCGGCAACTCTTGCCATGGCAAATAAAGGAGTAAATAGTTCTTTGGGGATGCCTATGCATGAATAAACAAAGCCCGAATAGAAATCAACATTGATGCACACCTTCGAATCGGGGCCGCTTCCTTTGAAGGCTGCAAAAACTCCTGGTGCCAGTTTTTCAACCAACTCATAAAGTTCAAATTCATCAGTTTTGTTTTTTTCAATGGCCAGTTCGCGTGCTCTCTCTCTTAATAAAATAGCCCGGGGATCAGAAACAGTATACACGGCATGTCCAATACCATAAATTAATCCCGTAAAATCATTTGCTTTCTTATTAAGAATCTTGTAAAGATATTCTTCTACTTCCTTTTCGTCTTTCCAGTTAACCAGATTGCGTTTCATGTCTTCCATCATTTCCAGCACCTTGATGTTGGCACCTCCGTGCAAAGGCCCTTTCAAAGAACCAATGGCTGCGGTGATAGACGAATACACATCGGTCTCGCTCGAACTGGTGACTCTCATAGTAAATGTTGAGTTATTACCGCCTCCATGTTCGGCATGCAATACCAGAGAAAGGTCGAGCAGATCTGCTTCCAGTTTTGTATAGCGGCCGTCGCCACCCTTTACCAGGTAAAGGAAATTCTCGGCGGTACTCATCACCGTGCTCGGATACCGGATAGATAATGTTTTACCCTGATAAGCATGACTCATAGCCTGGTATGAATAAGCAATAATGGTCGGGAATTTGGCAATAATATTCAGCGACTGCTCTATCATGTTTTTCACCGATATCTCATCCGCCCGGGCATCTAAGGTATATAGTCCGAGTACCGACCGTGAAAGCATGTTCAGTACGTCTCTTCCTTTCATGGAGAGTATCATGTTCTTGATAAATGAATCGGGTAATTTTCTTAACTGGGTCATGTGAAATGTAAATTGGAACAGTTCTTCCTTTGATGGCAATTTACCAGTCAAAAGTAAAAATACGGTTTCATCAAAACCATGACGTTTATCAGCCTTGAACCCGTTGGCCAGATCATCGATATCGATACCCCGATAGATCAATCGGCCCGGTACAGGCAGCACCTTATCGCCTTCCTTTTTATACCCAATCACATCGCCAATATTGGTCAAACCGGCCAAAACTCCGGTTTTATCTTTGTTGCGCAGACCGCGTTTCACATCAAATTTCTCGAAGTATTCTTTGTCAATAACGCAGGCTTTTTTGACTGAACCTTCCAGATTTGAAATCAAATTGTTGGTATCCATGTTAATTATGTTTTTGAATGTTTATGATTAATATTACATGTTGGCAATAATGGTGTCGCCGAATTCCGAACACTTTAGCAGGGTAGCGCCTTCCATAAGGCGATGAAAATCGTAGGTGACTTTCTTCTGCTGAATGGTCTTTTCCACTCCGTGGTAGATCATATCGGCCACTTCAAACCAACCCATATACTCGAACATCAGCGCTCCTGATAAAATTACCGAGCCCGGGTTTACCTTGTCGAGCCCGGCATATTTGGGTGCGGTGCCGTGGGTAGCTTCGAAAATGGCATGACCGCTTTCGTAGTTGATGTTGGCTCCGGGGGCAATGCCTATGCCACCAACAATCGCGGCCAGGGCATCGGAAATATAATCTCCGTTCAGGTTCAGGGTGGCTATCACCGAATATTCCGAAGGACGGGTAAGTATCTGTTGCAGGAAAGCATCGGCTATGCAATCTTTCACAAGGAGTTTGCCAGCATTTTCGGCTTGTTTCTGAGCATCATCCGCGGCAGCTTCGCCTTGTTCTTTCTTGATCTTGTTATATTGGTTCCAGGTAAAAACTTCATTGGCAAATTCACGCTCGGCCAGTTCGTAGCCCCATTTCATAAAAGCGCCTTCGGTAAATTTCATAATATTACCTTTATGAACCAGGGTTACAGAAGGAAGTTTCCGTGACAGGGCAAGTTTGATAGCCTGACGTATCAAACGCTCCGATCCTTCCTGCGAAACCGGTTTAATACCAATCGAAGCAGTAATCGGGAAGCGTATCGACTTCACTTTCATTTCGTCAATCAAAAATCGCTTCACCTTTTCGGCTGCGGGATCGCCATACATGAATTCTATGCCGGCGTAAATGTCTTCGGTGTTTTCCCGAAAAATGATCATGTTCACCTTCTCAGGAGCTTTCACCGGGCTGGGCACCCCTTTGAAATAACGAACGGGGCGATAACAGGTGTAGAGATCCAACTCCTGGCGCAGGGCCACATTCAGCGAACGCATACCGCCGCCCACCGGTGTGGTTAAAGGGCCTTTAATACCTACCAGGTATTCGCGGAAATCGTTCAGGGTTTCTTCGGGCAACCAGTTGCCTGTCAGGTTAAAGGCTTTCTCTCCGGCCAGCACTTCTTTCCAGATAATTTTTTTACTGCCGCCATAAGCCTTTTCCACGGCTGCATCAAACACCCTGATGGATGCATTCCAGATATCAGTTCCTATTCCGTCGCCCTCTATAAATGGTACTATGGGAAAATCCGGCACGGTTAATTTACCATCTTTGATAGTGATCTTTTCTCCTGTCATTATTCTTTCCTTTGGTTATTATTTAGTATTCGATTTACGTATCAAATTTAATGCACTTCCTGCCCTGAACCACTCTATCTGGGCTTCGTTATAAGTATGATTGGCCATGATCATTTCCGATGATCCGTCGAAATGATTCAATACTATCATAAACGGTTGCCCGGGAGCAAACTCCATAACACCCAATACACTTATCTGGTCATCTTCCTGCACTTTGTTGTAATCGTCTTTGTTGGCAAAGGTAAGAGCCAGGATACCCTGTTTTTTTAAGTTGGTTTCGTGTATGCGGGCAAACGATTTCACCAGCACCACCTTTACATTCAGGAAACGGGGTTCCATGGCGGCATGCTCGCGCGACGAACCTTCGCCGAAGTTTTCCTCACCGACCACTATCGAACCCAGGTGAGCCTCTTTATAAGCTTTCGCGACCACCGGAACTGTATCATATTCCGAGGTCAGTTGGTTCAGTATAACGTTCGATTCGTCGTTGAAATAATTCACAGCGCCAATCATATAGTTGTTCGAGATGTTCTCGAGATGGCCGCGGTATTGCAGCCACTCCCCTGCCATAGAGATATGGTCGGTGGTACATTTTCCTTTGGCCTTGATCAGCAGCGGAAGGTTCTTAAAATCATTGCCATCCCAGGGTTCAAACGGGGTAAGGTTCTGCAGACGATCCGAGCCTTCGGCTATCAGCACACTTACATTGCCCTGATTGATGGATTTCTGGTAACCGTTGTCCACTGAACCGAAACCATCGGGCGGAAGGTCGAAACCATGAGGCTCAGACAGCATCACTGCTTCACCATCGGCATTGATAAGTGTATCCGTAAGGGGATTGAAAGCAAGAGTACCGGCTATGGCCATAGCAGTGACTATCTCAGGCGAAGCCACAAAAGCATAAGTATTGGGATTTCCGTCGGCGCGTTTGGCAAAATTGCGGTTGAACGAATGAATAATGGTATTCACCTCTTTCTTCTCGGCTCCCTGACGGGCCCACTGACCAATGCAAGAACCGCAGGCATTGGCAAATATCTTGCCTCCCACGCGCTTGAACAGTTCGAAAAAGCCATCGCGTTCCGCAATGGAGCGTATCTGTTCCGAACCGGGGGTGATGGTATATTCCGACTTTACAGTAAGTTTCTTGTCAATGGCATCTTTCACCACCGAGGCGGCGCGCGAAATATCCTCGTAGGAGGAATTGGTGCATGAACCTATCAGTCCTACCTCTATTTTCAGGGGCCAGCGGTTCTTCACAGCCTGTTCTTTCATTTGCGATATGGGTGTGGCCAGGTCGGGTGTGAAAGGGCCGTTGATGTATGGCTCCAGTTCCGAAAGGTTGATCTCTATCAGTTGATCGTAATATGTAGCGGGGTCGGCATACACTTCGTCGTCGGCGCGAAGGTTGGCCTGTTGCTGCCCGGCCAGTTGGGCCACTTTTTCACGGCCCGTGGCGCTGAGGTATTTGGCCATGGCTTCATCGTAAGCAAACACAGAACAGGTGGCGCCAATCTCAGCCCCCATGTTGCAAATGGTAGCTTTTCCCGTGCACGAAAGCGATTCAGCGCCTTCGCCGAAGTATTCAACTATGCAGCCCGTACCCCCTTTTACAGTGAGTATTCCGGCAATCTTCAGAATGATGTCTTTGGCCGAGGCCCAGCCGTTGAGGTGGCCGCTGAGTTTTATACCAATCAGTTTGGGAAATTTCAGTTCCCAGGGCATGCCCGACATCACGTCGACCGCATCGGCACCACCTACGCCTATGGCTATCATGCCCAGTCCGCCTGCGTTGGGCGTATGCGAATCGGTGCCTATCATCATGCCCCCCGGAAAAGCATAGTTTTCCAATACGATCTGATGAATGATACCGGCTCCGGGACGCCAGAAGCCTATGTCATATTTGTTACATACGGAGCTCAGGAAGTCGTAAACTTCGCGGTTGGTCACATTGGCAGCGGCAAGGTCTTCGGCGAAGCCTGTTTTGGCCATAATAAGGTGGTCGCAATGCACCGAAGTAGGCACGGCTGTGGTTGGTTTGCCGGCCATCATAAACTGAAGCAGGGCCATCTGCGCGGTAGCATCCTGCATGGCAACGCGGTCGGGGTTGAAATCGGCATAGTCGGCGCCACGGTGGTAGGCTACTGAGGGTGCTTTATGGAGATGAGAGTAAAGTATTTTTTCGCTTAAGGTAAGCGGTCGACCGATGATCTGACGTGCGTTGCGTATCTTTTCTGCCAACGAGCGGTAAACGGTTTCAATAAGTTCGATGTCGAATTGCATAGGGGGTATTTTATTATTATACAAAATTACTTCTTAAATGCCGAATACTCAAGATTATTTGAATGATAAAAATCAATGTGAATGAAATAATCTGAAGTTCGGAATTAAGAAAGAAAAAAACACAAATGGGCAGATTTTAATAACCGAAAAACTGAACTGCAAACCTGCCGTCACAAAGTATACCTGCATCGTCATTCCACATAGGCGCAGGGTCATGAGTCGTCACCCTCTGCATTTTAAAAAATTAATCCCTCATTGCCATGTTTCCTTCCCTATTATCCATGCTGTCAATACCATGCTTCCACGGTCATAGTTTCTTTTGTGAACACCATTTCAAATGATTTCACCGAATTTTTATTACATTTGCGGTTATAAAAACAGTTACTACGAACCTTTAAAAAACCAAAACAATATGTGTGAATTGCAACAATGTCATGCAGCAATGTGCTGCTTAATGCCCATAATCATCATACTGGCCATCTGGGAATCGGTATGGAAACTGATAGCGCTTTGGAAATCGGCGCGCAACAATCACCTGGTGTGGTTTATCTGCATAGCGGTAATAAACACCGCCGGTATTTTACCCATAGTGTATATTTTGATGAACCGCAAAAAAAAGTCTCAAACACAAGAGCAGGTATAGCATCCCCCCACCACCCTCAAAATATAGACTAATGAGAATAGATGAGAAGCTAAAAGACAATTTTATTGGTAAATGGGAAAAGTATTTTCCCGGTGCCGGCCTGCCCATAACCCTATCGCGCTCCGACCAGTTGCGGGATGCAACTCCTGCAAAAAAGAGCAGCGGACACCATTGCATGATGGCCGAAATGGCGCGGGTGTTCAAAGGCGAATGTCTGGCCTTTGGCGCAGATACGATAGGCTGCGGAGGCGGACTGCGCTATTGCGGTTTTTCAGATAGCCTGCGCCCGGGCTTCGAGCATTTTCTGTCGAATGGCATACCGGGCAAAATGGAAGGCGAACGATATAAAAAAGATCCGAAGACGGTGGAACGCATGATGTTAGGCGTGAGACATCTTGATAATCCGTATCGCTGGCTGATAGCCAAACCGTTTGATAAACTTACTGACAACGATGACCCCGAGGTGATACTATTCTATGCTACGCCCGATGTCCTGTCGGGCTTGTTCACATTGGCCAATTACGACCGCACCGACCTGTATGGAGTAAAGGCGCCTTTTAGCGCGGGCTGCGGATCGGTGGTGCAATATCCGATGATGATGAGTTTCACAGAAAATGCCGACTGTTACATGGGAATGTTTGATATTTCGGCCCGACCCTATATTCCGGAAGGTATGGTTTCGTTTGCCATTCCGGCCGTGCGTTTTGGCACGCTGGTGGGATATATGGATAAGTGTTTTCTGATAACGGATTCGTGGAATAAGGTGAAGAATAGAATAGAGAAAACTCAGATTTGAGAATTCAGAACTCAGATTGGTGTTGCAAGAATTAACAGAAGAAAAAATCCTATATGACTCCTGATCAATACACAGCCCTGCTTCCTGACAACAGAAAAGAAGCCATACAAAAACTCAGAGAAACCATCAAAGCAAACCTTCCTGCAGGCTTTGAGGAAACCATGAGCTATGGCATGATCGGTTATGTGGTGCCTCATTCGCTGTATCCCAAAGGTTATCATTGCGACACCAAACTGCCTCTTCCGTTCATCAACCTGGCTTCGCAAAAGAATTTCATTGCCTTGTATCACATGGGTATTTATGCCGATAAAACGCTGTTCGACTGGTTTCAGGCCGAATATCCCAAACACTGCAAGACTAAGCTTGATATGGGTAAAAGCTGCATCAGGTTTAAGAAGATGGATGATATCCCCTATGCTTTGATAGGTCAACTGGCCGGGAAAATGACTGTGCAAGAATGGATCACATTGTTTGAGGAAAATCTCAAACGATGAGTACTTTTTTAATTGAACCGTCATATATTCCCGAAACTTTGGAGACTATTATTTAGTGTAGTGCCTCCGAAAGTTTGCAATGACACCACCCTGCGACAGAGTACTGCCTCCGAAAGTTTGCGATGACACCACCCTGCAACAGAGTACTGCCTCCGAAAGTTT
>CAYXXU010000037.1:0-43938 GCA_964469155.1 uncultured Bacteroidales bacterium | reverse complement strand
AGGGAGTTTAGCTCAGCTGGTTCAGAGCACCTGCCTTACAAGCAGGGGGTCACTGGTTCGAATCCAGTAACTCCCACAAACAAAATCAAGCACTTACGGACAACAGTAAGTGCTTTTTTCTTTTATGGTTTTAACATGGTTTTAATTTTTTTTCAATTTTAGTTGATAACTGTAAACTGTTGGAGGTCTATCCACCCTAATCAGAATGGCTGAAATAAAAAATTCTGAAGGCATCCACTTTTGTAAGGGGCGCTTTTTGGGAACGGTATTAATAAAGTAACTTTAATTAGAATTGATTACACTCACTGAGCATTTATCCTCTGATAAACAGTATTCAGCATATGCTCTTTAATGATTGCTGCAAAGGCATTATCATCCATAATTCTTTTGAAGATTTCTTCGTTCTGTTCCATCCTTTCAATTAGTTTTTTCAAGAAGATTTCTTCGAAGCCAAATTTAAAGTTCTCTTTAGAATTACTTTGTGCCTGTTGCTGTAACTTGGTATCAGCAACTAATTCCTGTTCTATTTGGTCAAAGAATAGACGGTCTGCATCAGTAAATTCAGTTCCGAATTTCTCATTAAGAACCTCAATTATTTCAGTGAGCTTTGCTTTTTGGTCATTTGCATTGCGAAGCCCCGCCTCTTTTAATGCATCCAACCCATACTCCTTTTGGTCTTCCAGAGTTAGAGTCAATATTTCTGATGTTTTCTGTAAACGATAGTATTGCAAAGCCACCTCATCATTTAATTTGAAGCGGTCACTTAGAACAGTTTTGGGTAGTTTATTTAAAAGCAATTTTCCGTACCCATAAAATTTTTCCAGTTCAATATCCTGAAAAGGCATTACTTGTGATAGAAAAGAGTATAATCGTAAAAATACAGTCAGGTTGTTTTTAAAATCATCCTTTTCCTGTTCTGTTTCAAGGCTTTTGAATCTGTCAACAGCGGGGTCAATAAAGGCATTAAGCCTTGCGTGGTCTTTAATGGTTTGCTCTTGCAACTTTTTAAAGAATACCTTGCAAAAGGATTCTATTTCTGATTGCAAGTAAAGTTGCTTTTCATCCAATTTTCGCTTTAAATCATATAAATGATTGGGGTCAGTCGTTTCCTTTACCGTTGTTAATTCATAGTAGGGTTGGAATGAATAAATAATATCCTCTGTTTCGTTTATGAAGTCTAAAACAAAGGTGTCTTCTTTCCCTGCACAAGTTCTATTTAATCGTGAAATGGTCTGTACTGCCTTTACGCCTGACAATTTCTTATCAACATACATCGTATGCAGTAGTGGTTGGTCAAATCCTGTCTGGTATTTATCGGCAACAATCAACACCTGATATTCGCTGGTATCAAACTTTGTGGTGAGTTCTTTTTCGCCAAACCCATTCATACCCATTTCGGTAAATTCATTGGCAAATTCGTCAATTACTTTGCCTGAAAATGCCACCAATGTTTTAATGTCTGTATATCCTTTATTTTTGATATACAAGTCAATTTCTTGCTTATACCTAACAGCGTGAAGACGAGAACTCGTAACCACCATAGCTTTTGCCTTTCCGCCTATCTTTTTTGATGTTACAAGACGAAAATGTTCAATAATTACTTCGGTTTTTTGGGCGAGATTGTGCGGATGAAGCGACATAAAACGAGCTATTGCTCTCGTAGCTTTCTTTTTATTCAGTTCTGGATTATCCTCTATTTGTTTTGACAGTTTAAAGTAGGCTTTATAGGTCATGTAGTTTTTCAACACATCTATTATAAAGCCCTCTTCAATCGCTTGTTTCATGGAATACATGTGCGAAGGTCTTGGAATAACCCTGCCTCTATCATCGAGCCTCAATGGGCTGTATTCAACATCTCCGAATACCTCCAGTGTTTTAGGCTTTGGAGTAGCTGTAAAAGCAAAGAAACTCAAGTTGGGTTGCTTTCCTCTCGCCTGCATTGATTTTCTGATTTCATCTTCGTAGTCGGTCTCACTATCTCCTTTATAATCTATTGATTTTTCTCTAATTTCGGCATCCTCAAGTGATTTTGCAACTAAAATCTGCTTCATTTTCTTTGTGGCTTCGCCCCCCTGACTTGAATGAGCCTCGTCAA
This sequence comes from uncultured Bacteroidales bacterium, assembly GCA_964469155.1. GTDB lineage: Bacteria > Bacteroidota > Bacteroidia > Bacteroidales > CAIWKO01 > CAIWKO01. The sequence goes on along the minus strand of CAYXXU010000037.1, from coordinate 41,843 downwards.
CAATAACTGCATACTTGCGATTGGGTAATACTCCAATTTTATCAAGGATAAACGGGAATTTCTGTAAAGTGGTAATGATTATTGGAGTTCCAGATTCTAATGATTCTGCAAGTTGTGCCGAATTTTTATCAACCTTTTGTACTACACCCTGTTTGTGTTCGAACTGGTAAATAGTGTTTTGTAGTTGCCTGTCCAATACTTTTCTGTCTGTGATTACGACCACTGAATGAAATATACGATTGTCTACTGTGTCGTGTAAGCTCGATAGACGATAGGCGAGCCATGCAATAGTGTTGCTTTTACCACTTCCTGCCGAATGTTGTATTAGGTAGTTTTTACCCGAACCTTTTGCTTTGGTATCTTGCGATAATTTCCGAACAGCATCCAATTGATGATAGCGTGGGAAAATGACTGTTTCCTTTTTAATTTTGGTGTTGTCAATCTTAATTTCTTCTACCTGAATGTGAACAAATCTGCCAATTATTTCAAGCCAGCTATCCTTTTTTAGAGCCTCCTCCCAAAGGTAAGATGTTTTGTATCCGTTTGGGTTGGGAGGGTTTCCAGCACCGTTTTCATGACCTTTGTTGAAGGGAATGAACTTGGTTCTATTACCATCTAATTTTGTAGTCATGTAAACCTCGTCCGCATCAACCACAAAGTGAACCAAAGTGCGTTTTTTAAATTGAAATAGAAGTTCATGCTGGTCACGGTCGTAAGCATATTGCTTTTTTGCGTTGGAAACATCCTGCCCTGTGAATTGATTCTTCAGCTCGATTGTGGCAACAGGGATGCCATTGACGAAAAGAACCATATCAAGAGAGTTTTCGCCTGTCTGGCTGTATTTAACCTGCCTTGTAACGCTTAAAATGTTCTGGCGGTACAATTCTTCCGTTTCGGGGTTGAGCTTTGTATCGGGCTTAAAATAAGCTAAATTGAAGCGAGAGCCAAAATCAATGAACCCATGACGTAAAACATCTAATGAACTGCGGGCATCCAATTCTTTTGCCAAGCGTTGAATGACTTTCTTTTCGAGGTTGTTTCCATGAACTTTTTCCAGCTTTTTCCATTCTTTTGGCTGTGTGGTTTTCAAGAATTGTATAACCGTTGGTATATCTAAAGCAACCTCTTTATTGTAATCATCAATATTTCCTATTGTATATCCGCCATTGTCAATAAGACTTTGCTCAATAGATTCTTCAAAGGTTTTTTCAGATGTAATACTCATAATTCATGGATTATTAATTTTTACTTGTATCAAAATCTCTTACATCAATTTTCCCAGTCACTACCTCACCTATCAAAGCGGTACGATATTCTTTTAATAATTCTAATTCGTTTTCAATATTTATTATCGTGTCGTCGATACGATTGGTTTCGTATTGTATGTATTGAACGATGGCGTTTTGTTCCTCTATTAAAGATGAAAAAGCGATTGGGAACTCTTTCAACATAGGCAGCCTTAAACTATCTACGGTCGATTTTGCATTGTATCTTAATACTTCATGCATAAGGTTGAGCTGTAGAAAATGAAAAAGAAACTTTACAGATATTTCAATAGAAAAATCATAGAATAGATATACTCTTTGATGAAAATCAAATTTACCATTAATATAGTGGAAAACTTTTGCTACACCAACACCATCTCCAGCAGTTAAAATGCCTTCACCATCGAAAGAATACGAATTAATTCTTTCAACAGTTTGAGAGCGAACAAAAAAAGGATATTCACCATCATCTATTCTATCTTCAGTATTTTTTGCTCCTGTAGTAATTTTACATAAAAATCTCAACTTCTTAATTTCCCAATGTTCTGGGATATCCCCCAACCATTCTATCCCACTATTTTTTAGTTTAGCTTCAGGACTTATACCTTTTGTAACAGAATTGTTGACAAGCGCTATGCGCTCTTCTTTTAATAACTCAATTAACTTTAGTTTATCGGCAATAAGGGTATCAATCAAAGCGGTTTTATGGTCGAGGTAGTTGGCGATGGCGGCTTGTTCTTCAAGGGAAGGAGCTATGGGAATTTTAATTTCACCTAATAGACCCCTGCTAATTCTTTGCATTGTCGCACCTCTTGCGGTTAACAATGTGTGTTCAAAATATTTGCCAGAAGACATTACAAACATTAGAAATTTTTTATTGAATTTTTTATTGGGTCTTAATATGACATTGTCTACTGAAGTGACTATCTTTTTACCCAAATCTGGAATTATGCAACATCTGCCAATTGGTGGGTTTAGTCGAGAAATTAATAAATCATTCGGGAAAACTTCTGTGCAGTTTAATTTTTTAAATGTTTCGGCAGTTATATATCCCAGCCCTTGCTCCTTATAAGTTCCAATGCCAATATTTCCAGTTGTAATATAGCGAAATTCATTAATTTCATACACGATGTCTTGACTTTCTATCCAATCTCCATCGATAAAAAGGGACCCGTCATCGCCTGATAATCGTTTTATCGGCAGTACCTCCCAATGCTCAGGAATATCACCTATCCATTCGATGTTAGTGGGTTTGTATGAAGGATACGGTTTCATTCGATGATTTGTTTTAAAATGCCCGACGTTTTTTCTTCTAATTCAAGTATATCATTGCGTATTTCAATCAAGTTCCGCAAGGATTTAAACTGATAAAAATACCGAGTAAAATTTATTTCATAGCCAATTTTGGTTTTGTCATGGTCAATCCAAGCATCAGGCACATGGTGTAATACTTCACGGGTGAAATATTCTTCAATGTTTTCGTTCAAGGGAATGTTTTCGTTATCACGCAAATTTGAATCAGGCTTGGGTTTGCCCTTGCTATCCTTAACTATATTGCCCTTTTCGTCACGCAAAGGACGTTCGACAGTTATTCGTGAATACCCCAAGTCTTCATTGTCAAATATCTTGCAAAATTCGCTCTCCTGAAAATTGCCATAAAGTCTTGTTATTTCTGCAATGTGTTCTTCGCCTATTTCATTGCGTTTATTACCTAAACTTTTGCCCATTTTGTTAAAGAAGGAAACCGCATTTATCATTTGAATCTTGCCTTTTCTTAATAACGGTTTACGGTTAGTAACTACCCAAACATAGGTAGAGATACCTGTATTGTAAAAGAGTTGGTCAGGCATGGCGATAATGGCTTCAAGCCAATCATTTTCAATAATCCACTTACGAATCTCACTTTCACCACTACCAGCACTTCCAGCAAACAAAGGTGAACCGTTAAAAACGATTGCCAATCGAGAGCCACCGTCTTTAACAGCTTTCATTTTTGAAATCATGTGTTGTAAGAATAAGAAAGAGCCGTCAGAGATACGTGGCAATCCAGCCCCAAATCGACCTGCAAAACCAAGCTCGTCTGCTTCTTTTTTGATTTCCTTCTCTGCTTTTTTCCACTCAACCCCAAAAGGCGGATTACTCAGCATGTAATCGAATTTTTCATCAGATAGTCCATCGGCAGTAAAGGAGTTGCCAAACTTAATGTTTTGTGGGTTTTGCCCTTTTATCAGCATGTCCGATTTGCAGATAGCAAATGATTCGGGGTTAAGTTCCTGACCGAATAATTCTAAACGGGCTTCGGGATTCAAGTGTTGTAAATATTCATCGGCAATGGAAAGCATCCCCCCCGTTCCAGAAGCGCAATCGTAAAGGGTCTTTACGATGCCCTTTGTTGTTAGAATATCTCTGTCATTCAAGAACAGCAGGTTTACCATCATCCTTATGACCTCACGAGGAGTGAAGTGTTCCCCAGCAGTTTCATTTGATAATTCAGCAAATTTGCGAATAAGCTCTTCGAAAAGATAGCCCATTTCCAAAGTACTTATGTCTGCGAGGTCAAGTTCTGCAAATCTCTTTACAATCATGAATAAGAGGTTTGATTCTTCAAGACGCTCTAATTGTTTGTCAAATTCAAATTTATCTATGATTTCCCTTGCACTCTCGGAATAGCCATTAATGTAATTTCTGAGGTTGGCGGCAATATGGTCAGGCGAAGCGACCAGCTTTTCAAAATCATATTTGCTCCTATTATGAAAGGCTAATCCAGCCACATTGTTCAATATCGGGTCAATGTTTTCAATTTTGGCGGATTCTATCTTTGGCAAGTAATCCAATACTTTTTGCTTTGTAGGTATAAGTATGCAATCTAATCTGCGAAGAACTGTAAGGGGAAGTATAACCTTGCCATAATCGGCTTGTTTGTAATCGCCTCTAAGCAACTCGGCAATACTCCAGATGAAATTGGCTTTTTCTTTAAAATTTATCATAATGTGATTTAAATGCTTGGCAAGACAAATGTAAAATAATTATTGGTTGCTAAAAATAATTAGCATAAAAACCATAAAAACGAAAACACTTTGATATATTTTCCTAATTTTATACCTAAAATCAATCGTTCTTTATATAAAATATAGCGTAAGCTATTATTCTTGCTGTTAGAAATCGCCAGTTTTAAACGCATACAGGAATAATAAGTGAACGCTCACGTTAAGGCGTGGGCTTGACTTATTTGTATGCGTGGGTGTCTGGCGATACCTTAACAGCGAATATAGTCATAGTTCACGCTTTTTTATTACCCTAAAAAACAATCAAATGGGAACAGAAATAATAAATGATGTCAAAAAATGGTTTGAAAATACCATTACCGCAGATTTTCTTAATCAACATTATAATGATTATTTACACGAAGACGGATTTGACGAAGATAAAACAAAGTCAGATTTAACTAATGTTTTAGAAAATATATTGCATTGCAGTAAGGAGGAAATTAATGATAGTTTAAAGTTAAAATTTCTTGATGCAGAGTTTCTTGAACCTTCCTATTATGATTTTAAAATTAGATTTGAAGGTAGCGAATTATATTTAGAAGGTCGAGTTAAAGTTAAACAAACCTACTTTGCAGAACGAGTTAGGGAAAAAGAAGATGAAGAAGATGTTGATACAGAAGATGAAGTAGATGCTGATGAAGCTGATATATACGACGACATTGATTATGGATATGCTGATGAACAATTAGGGGAGAATGAAACAACAATAACGATAGAAAACTTTACCTTAGAATTTCCCTTGGGGGAGTTCCGAAGAAGAATGACATTTTGATTTTCAATTAAACAGACTCTGATTGAGTAGGAAACATAAAGATAATTGAAATCGTATAAACTAATGAATGAGGTTTATAAATAATAAATCAGTATTTATATTAATATTAAATATGGAGACCCGCATTATGAAAAACAATATTAAACGAAACATAATCAACAATAAAAGTCTTTTATTTTTTTATGGATTCTGGCTGTTGTTCAATTTTACTTTTATTGAAGTTTTCAAAGGAGAAAGTAAAGGTTTTTATCCTTTTCATGGGGGATTAGTGGAGTCAGGATTGTTAGAATTTCTATTCTATTTGATTTTACCGATTATATGTTTTGGGGGTTGGATGCTCATTAAAAAAAATGTGATTTTTTTCAATAAGGCATAAATTTAATTGATGATTGCCGGATTTCTTGTTTTTTAATCAACGACTCCTCCACATAGAAAGATTTAGTAATTTTTACCTATTGGATGGACAAACAGTAGTAGGTTCTTTTTACTGTAAAGCCTTTTTTACTTTGATTACAGTATTTTTTGATACCCCATGCAATTTTATACACTGATTTAATGAAAAACCGTTTTTAAGGTCTGTGGTGAGCTTAGTATATTGACGTAGCAGTTTGTCTTTACTTATAATCGTTCCTTTTGCTCTGCCTATAGTTTTGCCTTTCTTACGGGCATTTTCAACACCTGACTTCACTCGTTCTGACAGTATACGCCTCTCTTCTTGTGCAAGTTCGCTATAAATGGCAATAATGATGTTGGTAACAAAAGATTCGTTGCCATTTTCATCAATACTTTCCAGTCCACCGAGATTTTTAAAAATAATAGGTGTTTTAAACTTGTGAAGAAAATCAATCGAATTACGAATGTCTTTTGCATTTCTCCCCAACCTACTTATTTCAGTTACGAGAACCTTATCGAATAGCTTTTGCCTTGCCGATTCAAACAATTCTTTTAGGTCAGGTCGGTCTTTATCTGTTTTAGCACCCGAAATTTGGGTTGCTATTATTTTAGTAATTGTAAACCCTTTCTGGCAACAATATTCTGTCAGTTCATTAATTTGTCGCTCATAATCTTGTTTGTTAGTTGAAACTCGGACAAACAAGCAAACTTTATTTTTCGTTGGTTGGTTCATATTAAACAGTTGATTTTCGTGAACTATCAATTCGATTTTAAAGCACCTGATTTTACAGCGTTTTTTTCAAGCAAAAATGGGAACCTTTTTTTTGAACCAGTAAAATCACAAAAAAGTTACTTTAAAATAAAACGGAATTGAGCCTTAAAGAGAGAACATGACTGCATGGCTTATCAACTGAATACTAAACTTGCACTATTTTTTTTGCAATCAGTATTTTCTTTTAATTTATTTAGGTTGATTTACACATTTGCAGTAATATTTTTTCCCTATTTATGGTGAATTAAGGTCGCTTTATGGTTTGTGTCAATTCCTTATAGTTACCAACGGTGAAATTAATTAACTTAAAGACATAGCCGCTTATCCCAACAAAAGCAAGAACCCCCATTCCTATCAAGACAACCTTTGTGATTGGGCTTTTAAAAACGGTGTCTTTCAGAGTATCAAAATCACTATTCTTTTCTTTCTTGTCAATTATCTTCATATTGCTTGATTTTTTTATTTCTTAATAGAGAAATACCCATTGCCACAACTGCTATTAGAACGATAACTCCAATTGTGTTTCGTAAATTTTCATTCTCACCTGTTAATACAGATATTTCCGTAGGAATATCCATTATCAGTCCAAGTTTATTTATTTCCAAAAAGTGCTGCATACGTTGTTATTTTAAAGTTGTTATTTGTCATAGGAATTATCAGGTACTCGTAAATTCCTTTTGCAGTAATGTTTTTCTCTTTATCAATAATCGTTTGGTACATAGAGAGACCAAAATGATAATCTAAGGCAGAAAGATAATCTTTTGATTTAATTACCTCTTTGTTATCACCTAAAACCTTTTTCAAAACGTTTCTATTTCGGTCAAGAGGTTTGTCATAGCCGGCCTTTGCAATTCGTTTTTTCTTAGCCAATAAGTTGTTGTACTCAATTTGGTTTTTTCTACATGCAAAACGTTGGTTTACCCTTTTTGGTGTAAATAATTCGTTTGTAAGCAAGTCTTTTCTCTGATAATTGTCCATATTAATTTATATTGCGTTAATAAATGTTTACAGGTTAATTATTACAAAGTTAAATCATTGTAAATCCATATTAACTGAATGTGCTTCCTTTGAAAGGTTTGCGACTTAATTTCATTATTTAACATTATTTTTCGCTGGTTTCAAACTCAATCCCCCAATTTTCAAAAATAATTTGTAGCATCTTTGGCGAAAGTATTTTAAGATTTTTATTATAGCCAATATCAACCAACTCTTCAAACCACGTGTTGTTTAACAGATTTTGAAGTGTTGATGCTGAGATTCCCATTATTTTTGCAAGTTGTTTTTTTGTAAGTGTTTTCATTTTGTATTTAATTTCGGTTTTAAAAAATTTTGTGATTTGCTAAAGGTTCTCATACGCCTTGGCGCATAAAGCTCTTTATTTTTTAAATATTCAATCGCAGCTTTGAGGGTTTTCTTTGGAAAGCAAAAATTGTAATCTGTATGCTTTTTTTTAGAAAAAAGGTCTTTCATCTCTTTGGGAGTTATTATTGATGTTGCAATATATACATGGACATGCTCCCGCCATTTTTTTTCTTCAAAATCGCGACACCAGATATAACCATAAATCTCTATGTTTTTCCTTTTCAATTTTTTTTTAAAATCCGAAATAAAACTACCGATATTGGGATATTTATTTAAGTTGAAAACACCCGTGAGTATCGTAACGTTTTTTTTTAGATACAAGGAGATGTAGGTGTCAAAAAATTGATTGAACACGTGTTTCCTTTTGCATTTTTTTATATCCAAATCGGTTGTAGAAAATAAAGCTCCAGTTTCGTTACTTGCGAATGTTTTTATTATTGTTGCAATTCTTGGTATTTGCCCTGAATTAATCGCTTTTGTTGACGTCTCCGAAATAGGCTCTGCCCATATAAATTTATATTCACGCATGAGTTATTTTTTGGATTTTTTTATGTAGCATTAGTTTCAAGATAATCAAGTATGCTCTTTATATTATAAAATGTTTTTGCACCAAACTTGCTTGATTTTATCAATCCTTTGGAGCGCATTTGCCAAAGTTTAGTGGTTTTACAAAATAATAATTGCTGTGCTTCTGATTCAGATAACCAGCCTTCGAGTTTGGGGTTTAAATTGTGTTCTTCTGCCTTCATTTCAAATTAAATTAATATTATTTAAATCGAAAACAAAAGTATAGAGCGGGGTGAAACTTTTTTATGAGTGATTTTTCTTAAAAAAAAGAAATTTTACTCATAAAAAGAATGGATTAGTTTTTATATGCCAAATAAAACCTTAGTGGTTTTAACACGATATTGATATTCATTTTCATATGCGCTTAATTCATACGGCTCAATTCTATTTGAATTTAATATTACGGGTAGAATGTCAAATAATATATTCCGTTTTGCATCAAATTTGGGTGCATATTCACTATTCGTAATCTCGGCATTAAGAATCAGAGTGTCATACAAAATTGGGAAAATAAATTTTTCCATGATTCTAATATTGTCGAAGGCTCCATCGATTAAAATATTTGTTGCCATTTTTCTATTTAATTCATTGCGGCTTTTAGAAATCATCTTTTCTACAACATCTTTTAATGTTTTTTTTATGGGTAGTAATATCGATGCATCCTGCGAATAACGAAATTGATATTTTGCGTTCTTGTTTGAGATATCATCCAATTCTTCCTCTATAAAATTAATGCCTGTTTCCGCCATGTAATAAAACATGTTTACTATTTTCTTTTTTTCTGGATGGTAAGTTTGAGAAAAATAGTTTAAATAGTCTATTAATATTCTGATGTCTAAATAAATATTTATCAATCTAAATGCTATATAATTATCGAAAAAGTAAACTTTTGGATTGTTATTAATTTTTTCGAATGTTACCAAAAGTTTATCAAGGTCACAATGAAATGCATCATTGACATACCTATTATGAAATTTTGTTATACACGTCAATTTATATCTTTTAATAAAGTTTTCCTTCCCAAAGTTATCCTCCTTATTTTCCCAAAGAGCTATGCAAGATTCAAGGGAAGAAATACTATTCTTGCTTATCTTTTCTAACAGCAATGAGAAAGCCCTGACACTTACATTCTTCAGTCTGTTAAATTTGTTCATTTTAACCAAATCATCCGCAAAATCGAATGGAAGTCCATAATTTTCTAACAGCTTTTTTATCTCTTCAATGGTTTCATCCATAATACATGATTTATTTTGTTATTAAATCATTTGCTTTATCAAGCTCGTCGTCGTCAAAATCCGCTAGATATGCCTTAGTTGTTGATTCGTCTTGGTGTCCATAACCTTGCGAAATAATAGCGGTTTCAATATGAAATTCTTTTTTTGCAATGCTACCCCACGAATGTCTACTTACATAGCTAGTCATTTTTCTTTCAATTCCACATTGTGTACCGATTCTTTTAAGATATTTATTGAAGTTTTTCAGACCATTATGTACATCGTTTCTTTTTCCTATTTCATCTTCCCTAAAAATAATGGGAAATATATAGTCGTTATAACTTTTTTCTATAATATAATAATTCAGAATCTCTCGTATTTGAGGAGTAATTTTGATAGAAAATGTTTTGGCATTTTTTCGCATTGTTTTTATTCTCACATAAACGATTCTTTCATCAATGATATTTGAAAGCTTTAGGTGTGCCATGTCAGTCCAATTCATGCCTCTGCAATAAAACGAAAACAAGAAATAATTTTTTGTGTGCCAAAGCACTGATTTTTCAGGGAACTCCAAACTTCTTATTTTATTTATTTTTTCTAAGTTAATTGCCCGTTTTGTAACTGGGGATGATTGTATCTCATACCCATTTTTGCCAAAAGGGTTTGATTCCTGTTTTATTATCCCTTCTTTTATTGCCTTATTTAATATCGCTCTTAATGCTCTCATATACACATTAAGCCCGTTTACTGGATTACTATTTGTTGATTTTGAGGATTTACTTAAATGAAATTTCTCAAAATCACACAACCATCTATAGTTGATTTTATCCAGCGCAATATCTTCATCTGAAGCCAGTTCTCTTAACTTTTTTAATTCTTTCTGGTTGCTTATACCAAATTTTCCCCGAGCCTTATCTCTCCAATAAATAAAACATTTTACGTTGTTTGATACTGTTTGATAATTTAAAGCATTCCCAATTTTCCGAGAAGCATACATGTCTTCAATTAATTTTTTTGTATAGTTGCAAAATGTCATTGAATTATGAGAAAATTCAAGTTGATTTAAAATATCTGTAATAGTATAAGAAGAATTCTTTCCTTCAAGTGATAAAATTGCAGCCTTTACTTTATTCAAGCGATGGCTTAATTCCATTTTTATTGTATCAAACTCAACTTTATTAAGATTATGGTTCTTCTTATAGGTAACATTTATTTCGTTTTTTTGATTATCCCATTCTTCAATGAAGGCAGATACTTTTGTACCGAGATATTTATTATCTTTTTCATGACTTATTCTAATTAAGATGGGGTGTTCCCCATTTTTGTGCTTTTTCCCTTTATATAATTCTAATTTAACTGTAGCCATAAGAAGTTTACTTTGGTTTTAATATGGTTTTATCTAAATTTAAAAAAAAGCGAATTATTTCGTTTCATTCTAATTCGACAAAATTAATAAAATCTTGATTATAAACAATAATAAAATGAAATGAAATCCAATAAAACATATGGACGTATGCCTTACAAGCAGGGGGTCACTGGTTCGAATCCAGTAACTCCCACCAATAAAAAGGGTTCAGCAACGCTGAATCCTTTTTGTTTTACAAATCAATGCATTTCGTTTATATTTTATTCTCGCCATCTAAAAACCAATACTATATCGGTACCACCCATGATATAGATGGGCGAATTCGCAGACACAATTCGAATCACAAAGGATTTACTGGAAACGCTTCAGATTGGAAGCTGTATTGGCAAAAGGACTTTGTTAATAAAGAATCTGCCCTGGTATTTGAAAAAAAGATCAAAGGGTGGAAAAGCAGAACAATGATAGAAAAGCTTATATCAGAGCATTAATCCGGGCTCAGAGCATCCCGACATAAAAGTCGGGAGGGTCACTGGTTCGAATCCAGTAACTCCCACATGATAATCAAGCACTTACAATACATGTAGGTGCTTTTTTATTTCCAGGTGCACTTTCCAATTAATTACCAGTATTTATAAATTTATTTTGAAAATCTTCCCAAACTTCGGGGCCGAAATCTGACAGTAAATTATCCTTAAGCTCACCTCCGTCCTGTAACATTATGGGTACAAATTCGGCATTACTTGTCTGACGGTTAAAGGCAAGAAAATCCTTAAGGCGTGTAAATTCATTTTTCAACCATTCCTTATATTTGTCGGCCATGATCAGAAACTGAGATTCTTTTTCCCAATTGGAAGGCTCAATGGCATATATCCATCCCTCATGAACCGGGGAAGAGTTTAGCAAGGAGATATCATCCAAAAGCTGGCCATTTTGGCACTTAACTGATCCAGACACAGGGGCATTAATCACCAATTGTTTCCCGTTTTGTATGATAGTGAGTGCGGGTTCACCCATTCTGATCTGTTCACCCGCTTGTTTCATTTTAATACGGCTTAAGGGTCCGGTAACATGTAACAAAAAATCGTCCAAACCGATTTTTACCATTCCGTTTTTTTCCATGAAAGCCCAGGTATGGGTTTTGTTAAAAAACAATCCTTTGGGGGCAATAACTGAAGTTTCGTTAAAAATATGCGATGAAACTTTAGTAATAGCCGGAGCTTTTGCTTTTCTTTTTCTGCTATACTGAACCATTGCATCTATTGCGATAAACAACACTATAAATGCAACAAAAATTAAGATTACCATGATTTCAAGTTTTGAATTTGTTACTATAAAAAGGTGGTAACCAAGTATGGTGCCATTAAAAAAATACGACCTAACTAAAAGTAATACTGTATCTTACAACTAGCAATGTAAATTAAAACACAAAATAAGTGTTTAATAATTCAACACTAAAATTCTAATTATCATCTTAAGCTCTGTATTACAGCTAAATAATACCATTGTAAAGAAACCACACACCTGTTGAGTTTTTCAGCACATTAATATACTTCCTGCACATAATTCAAAATAATTTGAATTATTTCGTATTAAACAGAATAAAAAAATTAATTTCTTGGTTTTCCATATATTCCAATATCAATTCATCTGGTACATTACCTGAGGTCGCAACAAAATAACCCCCTCCCCACAAATGTCGCCCCCAAAACTCTTTACTCAATTGCTTATTCTCCATAAGCATCTTATAGGAAATCTATCCCTTCAAATATTTCACTAATTTGCTTTTTGCCAAATGTTGTGGTACTGATACAAACAGATGTACATGGTCTTGTAAGACATGTCCCTTGATTATCTCAACTTCGTTTTCCTTGCATATCTGCCTTATCAACTCCCTAACTCTTTCTGCAATAAACCCTGTCATTACTTTCTTTCGATATTTTGTGATCCAAACAGTGTAATATTTACAATCATAAGTACTATGAGAGGTCTTTCTATAATTTTGATTAGTACAAAGATATGAAACTTAAGTCTTCACCTAAAGGTAAGGGATTTTCGCCCAGAGGGGGACATTAAGAATTATAAAAAATCTGTCCTATGACAGGGAACCACTATCCCCCTGGTAATTTTATTTGAATATTGCTGCGAATCACTAATTTTATAAAAATGATGCTACTTTGCCATAAAACTATCCACTATACCCGCAACCTTATATTTTATTTTGCCTTTATCATCCAGTTTTTTTATGATCTCTAAACAGAATTTAACTACAGTATTGGCTCCCTGAAAATTGATTTTATCGGCATCGTCATTTGCTTTATGATAATCGGGGTGCAGACCTGTATGAAGGAAAATGGCTGGAATCCCTTTCAGGTTAAATGAAGTATGGTCGGAGCCGCCTATTCCTGTTTTGATTGTTTTAATTTTTAATCCAAAATGTTCTGAATTATCAATTATTTCTTGCCAAACATCCGAAGTTCCTACACCGTATATTTTAAAATTTTTCTTTTTATTTAAGCGGCCTATCATGTCCAGATCTATCATATAATTAAGCTTTTCACGGGGGGAGCTCCCATTTTTCAAGAAATTAGAAGATCCGTCCAAACCATATTCTTCGCCCGAGAATGCCAAAAAAATATAGTTATTGTTCTTCACCCCTGAAACCATTAACTGTCTGGCAAGCTCGAGAACACCGGCAACACCGCTGGCATTGTCGTCAGCACCATTATGCACATCTGTATTCCCGGGGTCACGTGTTGAAAAAAAGCCCATTCCAAGATGATCATAATGAGCGCCTATAACCACGGTGTTAGGTGCTTTATTATTTATGTACCCCCCAACATTGTGCCCTGTGCGTGTATTATTACGATCAATACAAACCGAGATCATAGCGCTGCCCGGATCTTTTATATTTATCCATTTCTGATTTTGAACAAAAATCACAGGTATTTTAACTCTTTCCTTATAATATCCCGGATCCTTAACAGGAAACCCATAAGTTGAATCAGATGAAAAGAATATAACGGCAATGGCTCCCATTTGGACTGCATGCTTTACTCTGATAATTTTCTGTGCACTATCCCAAATGGTTTTATTCTTATTCATTTTGTCAGGAATTGCTAAATCCATTAAGATTATTTTCCCTTTAACATCTTCACGGGAACGATAGTCGTTAATTCCCTCGTTTTCGCAATAAATACCATTTCCTGCGTAAATAATTTGACCAGAAACAGTATCGTTGGCCGAAAATCCTAAAGGATAATAGCCGTTATATAACATCAATGCATTATTGTTAATCACGCATGATGTCCCCTGATCAACAAAATCAGTCGCGGAAATTTTAAAGGATTCAAAATAGGATGTATCAAAAAGTGGCTCTAAACCGATTTCTTTGAATTTTCTTTCTATATATTTGCGAGCCATCCATTCTCCAGGGGTTCCGGTTTCTCTTCCGATAAGTGAATCGGAGGCCAGTAACCGGATATCCGCTTCAATTCGTTGAGCAGCGGCATCATCACCCGGATCAAGTTGCTGCCCTGTAGCGAATGATATATGAAGGTATAAAGCGGCTATAAATAACAATAATCCCCTAAAAAGTTTATACTGTATAAACATCAGCAAAACAGTTTTTTAACAAACAACGCGGATTTATAACCCGAGAATTTCCGCACCCTGTTCAAAGACCACATCCTTCGGAATATTTGCAGATTTTAATCCATCCAGTTCTTTTTGTAAAGCCGGGTTAACTATGGCGTTTTCTTTAAGATACTTCAGAGCACCCTCATAATCTCCATTGCCCTGTAAAACCAAAATGGTTTCAGCCCATCCATCTACAGCCTTCTTCATGTTTTCGAAATTCACAATATAGGTTCCTTTTTCTGTACGTTTAAATGCCTGGGCCTTTTCAAAATAATTAAAACACATCATATTGGCCTTGCCATGAGCACTTGAAGCACCAAAACGAACAGAACGGAAAATACCCGCCATATAGGTAACATAACAATCCTCGGGTTTTAAGTTGGTAACTATGCCATTTTCAATCAGTTTTGTCACCATAAATAAACCAAGTACGTCGGCCTTTGCCTCTTCAAAAGCAGAATAAACATCCTTTAAGGATTCGCGAACAGTTCCTTTTCCTGTAACTGTGTTTTTTATGCCTAAACCATGTGCGACTTCATGAAACATTACATTATTGAAAAAAGCGTCGAATTTCACATGTCCAATTTGTGAAGGATCCATGAGTTTCTTTGCTATCGGCATTAAAATATTATCAAACTTCGCCTGCATTGAATTTTTTAATTGAAGGCGTCTTGAACCCTTTTTCAATTGAACCTGTTCATCATTGGGTAAATTAATTGCAATGGTTTTACTGCCCGCATTACAGTCGCCGGCATAGTATATTGCATCATAAACGCCTAAATCAGATGAGGTTCCCGGCACTTCTTTTTTATATTCATCTTTTACAGGAAGCTGTTTTTGCAGATCCGGAAGTTGGGCTATATACTTATCGAGTTGTTTGCTCCAGTCCATATCTTTAACCAAAACAAAAGATTCAAAAGCCGCCTTATATTCAAATAAGGCATCTTCATAGTTTTCAATAGGCCCAACCACAAAATCAATGTGATTATTTTTCATGTCCATCCAGGCCATATCACTTGGCTGATAATTGCTTGTTAAAAGAGCTTCGGCCCTTAGTTTCAAATAAATGCCAAATTCTTTATCTTCGGATAATCCGGCTGCTTCTTTCAGGAGTTCGGCCGCTTTAGTTAGCTGTTCATTATATGCCTTATGATACCAAACAACACTCAGGGATTTGTCATCATTTTTGCGGATAAGCGTGTATAGACTCGTTTTATCTTTATTGTCGAGCTTTTCAAATTCTTCTTTGCTCATGTCTTTCGGATAAAAATTTGCCCCCAGTGGCTTTTTATAATATTGTGTCGCCTTTTGCGAACTCTCAACCGTTTTTGAGGTTGCCATCGATACACTTCTGTCATTTTGTTTATCAAAACTTTTAGTAATAAAGGGCTTGTTATTATCGAGTCTGTCCCAGGGACCGTAATTGATCATGACAAATTTCTTTTCGTTTTCATTTTTTATGTCTTTCAAAAGAATGTTGGGGTCTCCCCAGGTTTGCAGCCAATAAAGTTCGTCCATAATCTTTGCCACTTCAATTAAAACAACAATCATCTTTTTTTCATTATCTGAAAGTTTTTTTATGTCTGTTATAAGTTTTACAATGGCATATTCGTTTATTTTTGTCTTCATAAGAGAGTCTTGATTAATTATTTTATTTACTGTCTTGGGAGATTCTGAAGTTGAAATACCGGTTCTGTTGGAACCGATTTTTGTGTTTTGCCCCTTAGTGGAATAAATAATTGATATGGCAAAGGCCAAACCAATTAAGAAAAATTTTGTTTTCATAATGCTGGTTTTTTTAGTTTTTTCAAAGCTAAATTAGATATATTATTCCAAATACAGACACTATTGGCACTTTTTTTGTTGATTTTGTGTTTCAAAATTCAGTAATCCTAAAACTAAGGTTATAATGAGATTTTTTTTGATACTAATAATAATGTACGTTCCGGGTATTATTTTTGCTCAAAATGAACAAATTAACAACTCTATTAACCTGATAGAAAACGATGATCAACAGCTTATAGCCATAAATAATCAACAAAAGCAGAGTAACGTTCAATATAATTATCAGGTAAATAAACTATCATTTGATTTACCGCAACTGTCACAAGCCAAATCAGAAGGAATTCAGATGAAATCCCGCCCTTCTTCTTCAGGCTCCTCCTCTGGGGTTTCAGGGAAAAGCACCCACCGTAAAACCATTAAATTGGTTTCTTTAAAGGGGGTGGTAAAGCATTTTGATAAAAAGGTCAAAATCCGCCATCATTACAAAAAGAAAAACCGCATCAAAAGATGTGCTTCTTTTTAGTAAGACTATTCAATAATCAACTTCCCCGAGATTTGTTTTAAATCGGTAGCGAAACGGTAAATATACAAGCCGGAAGCGAGATCTCCTTTGGCTATTATTACTTTATCTGACAAGATTCCGGTATTATTGAAAACAATTCTGCCCTGAATATCCGATATGACGATTGTGGCATTCCCCGTATTTCCTGAAAACTCAAAAAACACTTCCCCGTCTGAGGGATTGGGATAAACCAACAATTCAAAAAATGATTGGCTCATATCATGCACTGTTTCGGCACAGGGATTCTGACAATAGCTAATACCATTACTGATGGAGCCGGTATTTAAATCAAGGGTGCCGCCACCTGTCAGGTCACAGAAATCAAATGTTCCCAGCATCTTTCCAGCATTTGTCGATGCATTTTTCACACAGATATGACCAATATCCCCAAAAATGGTATCCCGGTTGTAAAAATTTCCCTCGGCATAAAAACCGCCATTGATTTCAAAATATGCCAGATGGTTGACCGAATCAACATTTGAAAAATCATTCCCCAGAGTAATCATTCCTATAGTGTCATTATAAAAATAACCAACATTCATAAAATCAGAAACTCCTTCCAGGGAGCCATAATTCCAAAAATCGCCACGGTTTGTAAAATCATTGAAGGTTATCAAATCATCGTTTTCTGTGAAATTATTCGAAAAGAAATTATGGAAATTAGCCTCATTATAGTTCAAAAAAACATCAAGATTTAACAATTCTGTGGCATTAAATATTCCATCGTTTTCAAGGGTGTCGTTCACCGTAACACGAAAAGCATCCACAATGCCTGTCGCATCATTATAGAAATATGATTGAATAAACAAACTGTCAACACCTGTAATAGAGCCCAAATTCAAAACATCCGCTCCACTATAAAAGACGGAATAAATTAGGCAGGAATCGTAATTATTTAATTCGCCGCCATAAAATCCAACACGGCTGATCTTCATTTTCCCATTATTCGTGACCAGGCCGGAATTCATTACAAGAAATCTTCCCGGCACGTTTTCCTCTAAAGTTCCATTATTGCCGATATAAATTGAGCCGCTATTTAATGCGAAATCGTTATCCAAAGTAACTTCATGGTTTATATTTATTGTGTAGCCCGGAGTTGGGATGCAATTACAATCCCATGTTGTTGGCATATACCAGTTTCCGTTCTGAACAGAATTTGTTGTTTGACCAAATGCCTGTCGGAAAACAATCAATAAAACAATAACTGTAAAAATTCTTTTTTTCATAAGGAATAGACTTTTAGGTATTAATAATGATTCAAAGGTATAAAAAAACCAAATGGTTATTTGATTTATTTATAAGAATCAAAATTATCGAATAAAAAAATAAAAAGGGCTTACGATTTTGTGGATTTTTTACAAGAGCCAAAAATGGGTCCGAATTCTTTCGACTCACCGTTAAAATCCAACTGATATATTTTAAAATAAACCTCTTTCTGATCAGTGGGATATTTATAATTATTCATAGTGCTGGAGTTGCCGGCGCCGTAAATTTGTCCAAGAATATTCCAGCTTTTGCCATCGCGGGAGAACATTATCAAAAAATGACTACAGTTGGTTTCGCTTGCAGTAGACCACCTTATATTTCCACATTCGTAGCGAAAATTCAATAAATCGGCAGAAAACGAGATATTCTTACTTTCCTTTGCCGGATGAGTAATATAGTCATTACATGCTAATTCAGGATTTTCTGCGGGAGAAAAAGTAATTGAAATATTTTGGGAGAAAAGCACAGAAGGCAATAACAGTAATAAAAATAGGGCTTTTTTCATACTAGAATACAAACTGTTTAGTCATATTTCTTTTCTCGTTTATATCAGGTGAATCGGTTTAGATAAAAAGGATGGGAAGGCAAAGTTACAAAAAAAGATTAAGCTGTATTCTTTTTGCGAATTTTTTTTCGCATTCGCATATTGAGCATCTCAACCAATAGGGAAAACAATACGGCAAAATAAATGTAACCCTTGGGAACATCATAATGTAGCGCATCTACAATCAACATAAAGCCAATCAATATTAAAAAGGACAATGCCAATACCTGCAAAGTAGGGTGCTTATTGATAAAACGGCTGATAGCACCCGAAAAGAACATCATGATAAACATTGAAATTATCACGGCAACTATCATTAATAATACCTCCTTAGTTAGACCAATGGCCGTTAAAATCGAATCGAAAGAAAAAATTATGTCCAGCAAAATAATCTGCAATATGGCTCCGGATATTTTTCTGGAGCGTTGGTCTTTTTGATGATGTTCTATTCCTTCAATTTTCTGATGCATTTCGGAGGTGCTTTTAGCTATCAGGAAAATTCCTCCTGCCATTAAAATAATATCGCGAATGCTTACATCAAAATGTATTCCTATACTTTCTAGTGAGAATAGTGGTTTGGAAAGCCCAATTATGTGGGTGATCAATAAAAGCAGTGCAACCCTGAATATCATTGCCAGAGCCAGACCTGTGTTTCTGCTGAAACGCTGTTTATCTTCCGGAAGCTTTCCGGTGACTATAGAAATAAAAATAATGTTGTCAATGCCCAGAACTACTTCCAAAAAGGTCAACGTCAACAATGCTATCCAGGCTTCGCCATGAAGGAATATTTCCATAAAGAATTTTTTTGCAAAAATAATCTATTTTTTTTATCCGATTTTTGCATTCGTCTGATTTATAACAGGAGAAATTTTGTACAAAATTCTTTACATGAGCCATTTTAAATCAATTTAAAAAAATTGTTTAAGATTTTTTTCTCATTAAAAAACTTCTATACCTTTGAAGCAGATTTTTTCACTCATTCTTGATTTTTATTTACTTGTTTACCAATACTGTATGACTAAAAAACTACTGATTCGCGATGTAACCTTACGAGATGGACAGCAATCTTTGTTCGCGACCCGAATGACACAGGAACAGGTTGACCGGGTATTACCCTTATTTAAAGAAGCTCATTTTTATGCAATGGAAGTATGGGGCGGTGCAGTTCCCGACTCCATTATGAGATACCTTGCAGAAAACCCTTGGGAACGTCTGGAAAAAATAAAAGCCGTTATTGGCGATGTGTCAAAACTTACAGCGCTTTCGAGGGGCAGAAATTTATTCGGATACAACCCTTACCCGGAAGAAGTAATTGAAGGGTTTAACCGTTTTGCCATTCAGTCGGGAATTGGTATCATGAGAATATTCGATGCCCTGAACGATGTCGAAAATGTAAAATCGAGTATCAAGTATGTGAAACAAAATGGAGGTATTGCAGATGCTACGGTTTGTTATACCGTTGATCCGCACTTTTCGGCCAAGGACAGAATTAAGGCTTTGTTTCATGCAAAGCTTTTACCGAATAATATTTTTACGGACGAGTATTTTGTGAACAAGGCCATTGAAATGGAAGCCCTTGGCGCTGACATGATCACCGTGAAAGATATGGCCGGGTTGATCCCTCCCGAAAGATCAGGAAGAATTATCCGTTTATTGAAAGAAAATCTCAAAATTCCCGTGGATTTTCACACTCATTGTACGCCCGGCTATGGCTTAGGATCGGCTTTGATGGCAGTCATCAATGGAGTGGATATTTTGGATACCGCCATCATGAATTTTGCCGGCGGCCCGGCGGCCCCTTCTTTTGAACTGATATGGCTGTTCTGTCAGAAATTGAATATTGAAATTGATGTAAATATTGAAGCGGTAGTTAAGATAAATAAAATATTAAGAGACATTAGGGTTGAACTTGCCGAGGTTGACAGTTATAAAATGTTCCCTCGCGAATTTGATATCACTAAAGACAAATTGCCAAAAGACATTGACGATTTGTTCGAACTTGCTATTGCTTATGCCAAAAGCGGCAAAGAAGAAGAACTGATAAACACCTGCCAACGCATAGAACATTATTTCAGGTTTCCCGAACCCGACGAAAATGTTAAGTTTGCTGAAGTTCCCGGCGGTATGTATACCAACATGCTGGCCCAGCTAAAAGCGCTGAAACTGGAAAAACTATTGCCAAGGGTGTTAGAGATCATTCCGACGGTACGTTTGGCGGCAGGTTGTCCGCCGCTGGTAACACCCACCAGCCAGATAGTTGGAGTGCAGGCTGTGAATTGTGTGATTGATGAAAATAAAAACCAGCCTTTTTATACTACCAAATCAATTCAGTTTGTTAACCTCGTAAAAGGACTTTACGGACATACGCCTATTCCCATTGATCCGGAATTCAGATATAAAATTTCCGGGGTAAGAGAAGAAACGGCCTATGATACCCGCAATTATAAAAAACAGGAAAATCCCTCTTTCCCGGAATACGGCGATGTAAAACTTGCTCAGAACGAAAAGGAAGAATTGTTGATGGAACTTTTCCCAACCGTAGCAACCGAGTACCTGAAAAACCGCCTGGTCAACAACTACCTGAATGAAATTCACCGGGTTGAAGAAGAGAAACGTCAGAAATATCTTAAGGAAAAAGAAGCTTACGACAACCTTAGTCCCGAAGAAAAGCAAAAACGTTTGATGGAAGGATTATACAATATCTGATACTGTTAACCCAGTATACTTATTCTTTCTCCTCAATAATGGTAATTGACTCGATTATATCACCCTGACGGATGGCGTCTATTACATCAAGGCCTTCCACCACTTTTCCAAAACAGGTGTGCTGGCGATCCAGGTGAGATGTATTAGTGCGGCTGTGACAAATAAAGAATTGTGAACCGCCTGTATCACGTCCGGCATGTGCCATGGACAATACGCCACGGTCGTGATATTGGTTCTCACCATCCAGCTCACATTTAATTTTATAACCAGGCCCGCCCACTCCGGTTCCCTGAGGACATCCGCCTTGTATCACAAAGTTGGGTATCACACGGTGAAAGGTGAGTCCGTTATAGAAACCTTTTTTCGAAAGGTCAACAAAATTCTTTACAGTTCCCGGTGCGTCTTCTTCATAAAAACCAACGGTCATAGTTCCTTTTTCAGTTTTAATCAGTGCTTTCATTTATTAGTTTTTTATTTTATTAATTGATATTACTTTTTGCTTTGTCAGAATTCATATCCCTTCATTTTGCCTTTTTCCATAATCAGTTCATCATCGAAATAGACATCAGGCTGATTGACCAGGCCATCGAGATGGCTATTGACAGATATATTTCCACCCATGCTTATGTTGTTTCCAAAGGCAATATGTATGGTGCCGAATACTTTTTCGTCTTCGAGTATCATACCCGTTAACTGTGCTTTGTAATTGGTTCCCATGCCAAATTCAGCAACGGCACGCGATTCCCTGCCTGATTTTTCGAGGAGGGCAATCAGGCGATCAGCTTCTTCTCCTCCGGTAATCTTCTCGGCATATCCGTCGATAATTTCAAAGGTAATAGGCGTTTGTATCATGCCAACTCCCGCCATAGAGCCATCGATCACCAGTGTTCCGTTACTTTTATTTTCCCATGGAGCGAGGTAGACTTCTCCGGAAGGGAGGTTGCCACTTTCGCCTTTGTTGCGCATCACTCCTTTGCTGGGCAATATTTGCCTGCCTCCGATGGGCATGAGCAGGTCGGTGCCTTTTTCGGTTACTACCCTGATGTTTTGAACTCCAATCAGCTTTTTTGCAATATGATCGGTGAGAGCGATGATCTTTTCATAATCGGCATTCAGGCATCGGACCATACAGTCGATGGTGATACCCGGCATGGTTCCTACCCTGACACCAAGTTTGGAGGCTTCGCGGCGGGCATCCGTATGCGTCAACGATTTTGATGTGGGACAAATGACCACATCTACCTGTTTCATGAGTTCAGCAATCTGGCGGGGAGGTTCCTGCCCATTGATTTCGCGGGCATTCATTTCGAGCAGGATGGATTCTTTGCAAAGCTCTTTGCCGGCTTCGTGCAGCGCCAACGCTATTTCGCGTTTGGTTTGGTCGCTGACGATCAGCAATGTTTCTTTTTTTTGCAATCCCATGCAATCTTTTAAGGCAATGATTGCTGCTTTTTGAAGTTCGGTGTTCATGGTTTGTTTTTATTATGGTTTATTGTGTTAATGTTTCATTTGAGAGAACTAATTTTCCCGTAGATTTCGCAGTAAGACAGAGAAAAATTTAACCACAAAGAACACTAGGTTTTTTGACAAAGGTCTCAATGATTTCTTTGTGCGGATGGTGTTCTTCCCGTTGTGCTCATAGGGGTTTCCCTTCTTTTGTTTATAAGAGCGCTGATTACGCTGATTTTCGCGGATCTTATAAAATTTCGTATTCGCTATTCTGCGTTCATCTGCGTAATCTGCGGGACAATTTTGTTCCGTTTTTTTAAACAAATCTCTTTCCTACCACTTCCCAGTTCACGAATTTCCAGAATTCGCTGACATAATCGGGACGGCGGTTTTGATAATCGAGGTAGTAGGCATGTTCCCATACATCGCAGGTTAGCAATGGTGTAAGTCCGCTGCGCAGGGGGTTTCCGGCATTGCTTTCTTTAACGATTTCGAGTTCGCCATAAGAATTCTTTACCAACCAGGCCCATCCTGAGCCAAAAAGTGTGATGCAGGCATTGGTAAATTCTTCTTTGAACTTATCGAAGGAGCCAAACTTTTTGTTGATGGCCTGAATAAGTGCTGAATTTTCCAGGGCTTTACCGCCCGGTGTGAGGCTAAACCAATAAAATGTATGGTTCCAGACCTGCGCCCCGTTGTTAAAAATACCGCCGTCGGCTTTTTTAATAATGTCTTCGAGCGAGGCATTTTCAAATTCGGTGTCAACCACCAGTTTGTTCAGATTGTTTACATACGCTAAATGATGGCGGCCATGATGAAACTCAATGGTTTTGCCCGAGATGAAAGGTTCCAGGGCGTTAATGTTGTAAGGGAGTTCGGGAAGTGTGAACATGTTTCTTGTTTTTTATTAATTAAAATTGAATTGTTTTTATGCGTGCTTTTTTATATTGTGTGATACATAAAACAGAATAGAAAAGATCATGGTGGTGGTAATACCGGCCAGAACAGCTATAAGCAAGGTCAGATCGCGGGTAAGGCCCTTGTTGTATACGATAATTCCGACCCATCCGAATACCATCAGGAAAACGATGAAATTTCGCATGCTAAAAAAACTGAGTCCGAAAGATACCAATCCGGTTCTCCCCTTTTTATCTGCTTCAGCCTGCCTTAAAACTTCTTCTGTATCTTCTTCGTCGATCTTTTTATTCAGTTTACGCCCGTCCAAACCCGCAATGCTCAGTACCAACTGAATTACAAAGATGAGGGTGAAGGGCACCGAAATGTACCAGAATATTTTTTCGAAGGTGGTAAGCGCTTCAAACCAGTTGTGCATAAAAAGAGTTTCTGTAATACTATAGCAAAGATAATGGATTAGATAATCAATAGTCACTTTTTCGAAATAAATTTTGTTGCACTTGCAATTCGGATGGCATCAGAAATCGCCTTATAATTTGCCAATTTTGTATCTTTACAAAAAAACGACTATGATACGCGTCAGCCCGATAGAATTTAATGAAACAGCCGATATTGAAACCGCTTTCAGCATCCGCCGAAAGGTTTTTGTGGAAGAACAGCAGGTAGATCCCGGCCTGGAATATGATGAATACGAGAGCATTGCCCACCATTACCTGGTTTTCGATAATGATATCCCCTGCGGCACGGCCCGCTGGCGCAAAACCCCCAACGGTATAAAACTGGAACGTTTTGCTGTGTTGCCTGCTCACCGGAATAAGGGAATAGGGGATATTTTGGTGCAAAAGGTTCTGGCGGATGTTTTACCTTTTGGTCTGACAATTTATCTGCATTCTCAGCTCAGGGCATGCAGTTTGTACCGCCGCAATGGTTTTGTGGAAGAAGGAGATCTTTTTGTGGAGGCGGGGATAGAGCATTATAAGATGAGGTTTGTGGCCCGGTAATTTGGATTTCTTTTCCCGTTAATCCGCCGCGGCGAATCTGCAGGAAACATTTCCGAAAATCTATATTTCCCAATCTGACCAACCACCACCGGTAAATATTTTGATGCTTTTGTAGCCTATATCTTTCAATATTTTTTCGGTTTCGGCGAAATACAAATTGATGTCGGCGGGTTTATGGGCATCGGCGCTGATGGTGAGGGGAATGTTCATTTCAAAACATTGCTTCAACACGGAAGTTCCGGGATACAGCGACTCGCATTTGCCGGTATATATGCCGCGGGTGTTTACCTCCACAATGGTTCCGCATTGGGCTATCACCTGCAGGGTTTCGGTGATGTGCTTTTTATACCAGGGTTCAGATTGCTGAAAATAACGATGGTGGTTGTTCATCTTCACCTTATCGAAATGTGCCACCATATCGGGCCGTTGTGTTTGCAGCATTTCCTGCAGTTGTGCATAATAGGTTTCAACCGCCAGATAAATATCGTTGTGAAAAATATTGACAAGTCCTTTATCGTAATTTGCAGGCGGACCATCAATAAACCAAAGATCGCTGCCCTCAGGATTCTTTACCAGATGTACGGCTCCTAAAATATAATCCAACTTGTGTTGTTTTTTCAGATCGGCAAAAGTGGGCGAAATGTCCGGTATATAATCAATTTCGAGCGAAAGGTATATTTCTATTTGTCCGGCGTATTTTTTTGTAAGCTTCTCAATGGTATCGCAATAGGAATCCATATTGCCGTCGGCCAGACTCCAGGCATTTTCGAAAGGAAGGGGTGCATGTGCACTAAATCCCAGACATTTGAAATTCTTTTTGATAGCTTCAGTCACATAGGCTTCAGGCGCGGAGCTTCCGTCGCAAAAATGGGTGTGGGTATGGTAGTTGGTGAGTATCATTTGGTGGGTACAAAAGTAAGAAGAATTCTGCACCATAGGTGTCCCTTTGGGAAAGGCATAAGTTTGAAGGCAGAATTAATTTGGAGAAATCCCGTTTCCGTAAGGAAGAGAAGGAGTAGGTGGACTTTATTTGAAAGTTAAATCGTCAGGGTTTTGTCTGCAATCCCATAATGTCAGAACTATTATCTCCTGTTCGGTTATTTCGTAAATGATAAGGTAATCTCTTAATACTTTTACCCTCACATTTTCTTTAATGGTAGGTCTTCCAATCATTGGGTGCTTACAAATCAATTGCAAGGATTCTTTAATTAATTCGTGCAGCTTTTTACTAAAAGCAACCGATTTATTCCGGTTATTCCAGTATGTGAATATGGCAATCCTATTGTTTTGAGCCTTTTCAGTCCATACTACTTGCCTAACCATTCGTCAATGTTTTTATCGGCTTGCTCGTTTTTTAAAAATTGTCCGTTTTTAAATTGTTTCTGAGCCTCTTCAACAGCATTGATTTGTTCGTTCGAAAGCTGATAAATGGAATCAGCGGCGGCTTCATTCGAAATTAACCGATACATCTCTTCCAATAATTCATTGTTATTGGTGTGATTGATTTCTTTGATCAGTCTTTTTTTTAATTCTATAACGGTCATTGATGCTTGTCTTTTTATTAAAAAACAAATTTACAAAAAAACATTGGAATTATAAAGCAAGGCCTCCATTATAATAAGGAGGAGAAAAAATAGCGACAAGTGTTTTCCCGCAAATCCGCCGCGACGGATGCAGAAAAGAAAAAGCCGCAGATTACTCACAATATTGTTTTATTCCAAAGGTGTTCGTGAGATCGCTTCGCTTGGTTCCCAGATGGTAAGAAATGCCACAAAGACTCAAAGACACCAGGATACATCAGGAAATATTAAGATAGACTGGATTGCACGTGGATAAGGGGTCGCTAAATCCGCGCGGGCAGTCTGTTGGCTTCTGATTTAGGATATCAGAGTTTCTGTGCGTGTGCTCCATTCTCCGGCCCGTTCGGGGTGGCGCGAGTGGGTCCAGCGAAACCACAACAACAAAACGTAGCCGGCGAGTTTATGATCGACCTGCAAAAAGAATTTAGCGGTGAACGATATCTGGCGGTAGGTATCATCGTCGGGGCCCAGGCTTTCTTTTTTAACTTTAGGGTTTTTTTCGGTATTGACCCTGATATCGCCTTCCATAAAGGCCCAGGCCATTTCAACCGAGTCAGCACCCGGGGGAATGCTACTGCGCCCGGTATCGGTGGGAGTGCGCACACTAATTTTAAATAATCCGTTACCGTGAGCTTGTACGTCGGGAACACAGCGCAAATCTATGGGTGTATGATGCGAAGTTTTTATATAGGGGAGCCCCTTTTTGCGGTTCAGGGAGCTGCGGTCGTCGGTGGTCCATCGGCTGGCGGGAATATCGTTATAGATCTCTGCCAGCATCACTTTCAGCGTTTTTGAAATGGATCGCAGGTTCGCATTCACAATCACGGTTTTGCTGCCGGCCCTGTCGCACCATAAACGATAATTGTAGAGGTAGGTTGCAGGGGTTGCAGGGTCGCCGTATAAAGCAATTAAGGCGGCCAGCTTAATAGGGTCAATATCCAGACGAACCGCATTTTCAGTTAGATGTTTCGTTACCACCAAAAGGTAGGCGTTGAAATCAAGAATTTTTGTCGGAAAGGCTGAAGGCATATTTTCAGTGTTTTAAAAATGATGACACACATATATTTCACTCCCTTTTTGCTTCAGAAACAAAGTTGTATTCCCGGCAACATCGTTCGAAGGGTTTGTTATACTGGCTCTTTCGCTGTTTTTATCAGCCGTTGCAACCACAAAACGTATTCATTCGAATAATGGATTTGCCTTTTTCAGCAAAAAGTCAACACTTCGTTGCAAAAACAAAGGTAATAAATAATTCAACCCGGGTAAAATAATTTTTAACTAAAGTTACAATGATTATAACCTTAGTTAAAAAAATTTCAACCTTGGATGAATATTTTACAACCCGGGGTAAACAATTTTTAACCTTGGTTATATTTTCTGCAACCCTGGTAAAACTATTTTCAACCTTGGTTTAAAAACCTGTAACCTTGGTCTTTTTCGCTTAAAGCCAGTATTTGCCCGACCCGTTTAAATCTTCTGATGAATTAATCCGGTTCAGTTTATTGGAAGGTCTGCTCCTGGCCTTATAATACCGGTATTTTGCTGCAGATGAACCCGGTAATGATTTGTAAGACGAATCTGTCTGGGAAACAAGCAAATTCAATGCTGAATATTACCAGGTCGATTTGAAAGTGATATTATTGACTATCCGCAATTTTTTTATTGAAGCAGCAATCAATGCGTCCGCTTCCTCCCCCAAACCATCCCCACCGCTATAAGATGCATAACCTCTCCTATCACGAATATCCACCACGGAAATTTCTGAGGCATATATTCGGTGCCCGATATCAGCATTTCTTTGCTGATGCCATTGACCAGCAAATCTTGCCACGAATAGCGTTGCAAAATGAATTGCGAATAATCGAGGGTATAGGAAATCAGGATGATTAGCGATCCCACGATCAATAAGGTCCATACCATCCGTTTTGTAGAGACGCACCATGGCGCGTCTCCACCCCAAATAATTACCAACGCCAATAAGATCATAGTCGCCGAATTGATCACCGGGGCTATCACCGGACCAACCCAGGTGGTGGGGATAAAAAACAACACATCCCAGGTAAGCAGCGATTGGGGCCAGCCTATGAGCACCCACAGGAATACGTAGTAAAAGATATCCCAGATGGCAAAAGCAAAAATGAAATACGCAAAGCGTTGCAGGGCCGTTTTTCCGGCAATGATTCCCACCCCCAGCAGCATCACCATGGTGGCGGCTTCGCGCCACAGTTCGGTGATCATGATCTGGCTGCTGATCAACCGCATGGGAAAAGTAAAGCCGTCGGGATAATACAGCGCACGAATGTAGACCACCACGGCGCTTTCGAGATATCCCATGGCAATGGCGAAGAGGCCAACATACAGAAGGGTGATATAGGGCTTGCTATTTGACATTTGCTATATTATTTTTACCACGGAGACACGGAGCACACAGAGAATCACGAAGATTCTTCCATATTCCCTGATTTCCTATTGGCTCATGGCTTGTGACTTGTGGCTTTGTTTTTCACCAGATACACAAACGAAATCAGCCCCGTATACGATATTCCAAATATCAGCCAGATGTTCAGCCAGGCTTCGCCTGTGATGCCATCGCGCTGATTGCCTATCATCATCACAAAACCGGCAAATACGGTAGCAATTAGCGCCACCAGCGGCATAAACCGCCAGAACAATTCGGGCGTACTCTTATTTTCAATATGCCGTTTCTGAATGTAGAACAGGGGTAGTAAATAAGAAATAATGAACAAGATGGCGAAAAAAACAATCCCGCTCAGTTCGGCAAAGGTCAGCAGGGCAAACTTGCCGCCGTCGTTCAACACGCTCAGGCTGTCGCTGAACACCAGCACCAGCAGAAAATACCAAAGCGAATTTACTACGATTACTATCAGAAAATCGTACAATAAAACTTTAAACAGATTTATTTTCATGGCCTGAAGATTTTAAGATTAAAAACTACCTCTTTTCCGGATATACTGTGCCCTGATGCGTGTCTGCGGCAGGTTTTCTTTCAGTGCATTGTACGTATCGAGGCTGATGCCCGAAACATACAGTTCCTTCAGGTTTTTCAGTCCGTACAATACGCTGTAGTCTTCTATTGAATTGTTCTTCACATCAAGGTATTCGAGTTTGGTCAGGGTTTTGAGCGGGCCCAGGTCGTTCACCTGGTTGTTGTTCATAACCAGCCGGCGCAGACTGGTGCAGCGGCCCAGGCGTTCGATGCCGGTGAGAGCATTGTGCGAAACATCCAGGGTAGTGAGGTTCTTTAAACCCGAAAGATCACAAATATCAGCGAGATTGTTTGACGAAATGCTCAGTTCTTTCAGTTTTGCCAGACCGGTAAGCGTATCGAAATTCAGCATACCCGTGTTATCCAGATTCAGAGTTTCGAGTTGGGTGAGCGCAGCCAGATCATTGATGGAGCTAAGGGTATTGTTGGCCAGGTTGAGGGTTTTCAGTTGCGGATAATACGTCAGGGCTTCCAGGTCGCGAATATTGTTTGAAGCCAGATCAAGGTTTTCGAGGCCGGTAAATATGGGCTGCACATTGCGCTGAGTCTGGAAATTAAAAAAGAAATTGATCACTTTGTTCTCCACATTGGTGAGCACATACAGGTTGCTGATATTATTCCCCGAAAGGTTCAGTGTTTTAAGATTCTTAAAATCCTTGAATTTATTCAGCAGGTCAATGTCGTTAAAACTGAAATTATTTTTCGAGATGTCTACTTCCTGCAGTTGCGTCATCAGCGGCAGGTTCTTCAACACATTCAGGTTTTTCATCCCTCCTATTTTCAGTGTTTTGAGCTGTTTCAAAGCAATCATTGTGTTGATGTTCTTTATTTCGTTGCCCGAAATATCGAGTGTTTTCAGGCTTTTTATAGCAACGATAGGTTTCAGATCGATCAGTCCGGCATTGTTGGCAATATTCAGGTCTTCCAATGACTGCATCTTTTCTATTCCTTTGAAATCGCTGATAAAGTTACCGGCCAGGTTCAGGGTTTTCAGGTTTTTGATCACAGGCATACTGTCGAGCCTGTAGATGCTGTTTGAAGAGGCATCCAGATATACCAGATTGTCAAAACCTTCCAGCACCAGATAGCCACCCACCCGGTTGTTAGAAACATCCAGATAGGTAATATTGTTGAGCCTTTTCAGGGCATCCAGGCTGGTAATATTGTTGTCGCGCAGAAGCAGTTTGGGTATTTTCCCGGCTTCGTTCAGCGAATAGATCTCTTTC
Organism: uncultured Bacteroidales bacterium; assembly: GCA_964469155.1. Lineage (GTDB taxonomy): Bacteria > Bacteroidota > Bacteroidia > Bacteroidales > CAIWKO01 > CAIWKO01. The sequence continues at coordinate 11,408 of CAYXXU010000037.1, read as the reverse complement.
TCGGTTTTATAGGCCGTGTAGTTCCACGATTGCCAGCCCACTTCGTCCCTCACATTCAAAAACTCATACAGGCGCTTGTGCAATTTCGCAGTATAGTTGCCGCGTTCAAACAGATCGTCGTAATAGCTTCCTGAATAACCATAGTTGTCATCATACGAATCGTCTGTTTCTTCATTTTTAACGTAGTCGTGCTCCTCGGCCGGCAAGCGCAGCAGGTCGGGCAGGTTGGCAGGCGAATTCAGCTCTACGAGATAATTTTTATCTACACTTTTCGATTTCTGAATGTTGAATTTGGTGATCACCATATCCCAGTTGAGGCAGGCGAACAAAACCAGCACTATATAGAAAGCCCAACCGTTGGCTTTGAAAAGATAGAGGTTGGTTTTTTTCTGATAGATCTTTACCAATGTTGTGATAAGCCCGATCAGCGTTAGCACCAGCCAGATGTATACTCCGAGACGTTTGTAGGTCAGGTTATATTCGCTGATATACAACAGGGTGCGATAACCTGTGGAAACAATAACAAAAGCATTCTGCAGAATCCATGCGTAAGCCAGTATCAATATAGGTTTGTTCTTTGCGGAGAAATTCAGGTAACCACGGAAATAGAACATAATAATGAGAATGGCCAGAACAATAGAAGTAATCAGCGTTCCCGTACCCTGGTGCAGGTACTCAGAAAGTGTCATTCCGGTAGGTATCTGGCGGCTGATCCACAAATAAACAATGTCAAGCACATTTACTACCAATAGCAATACATTCAGCAGGGCCAATAGCACCACACCCGATATGCGTTCGATGTTTTCATTGATATTTTTACCAAACAAGCGGTTGCCTTTCTCCAGGGAGCTTTGCGCATAAAGCTGTCTGGGAATATTGATATCCCAACGATACAAAGCAGGGAAATTGCGGTGATAGAAAAATCCGTACAACAACAGAAATCCCAGGAAAGTAAACCGCACCCAGGGCCACGAAATAAAGTCGAGGTTGATCTTGCGTGTCAGATCGAGAAACAGCGGATTGGATTTTTGATACAGGAAGAAGAATAAAATCAGTACGGCAAAAATGCCAATTCCAATACTAAGCTTGATCCAGAACTTGCTTCCGAGGGCTTTGTTCTTTTGTGACCGGCGTTCTATCATATCCACTATCATAAAGCCAATGGACGACACGTAGGAATACAATGAATAAATTCCGCCCAATATCACCGACGAGCCGCGGCTGATACTCATAGCCGAAATCAGGCTGAGCGAAACTATATTGGCGGCAAACGATAGCCAGGTGCCGTAAAGCATCACACAAACACCCGAAACTATTGCGCCACCGGCAGCTACATACCAGGAGGTATCTCTCTGCAGGGTTTTGTTTCGTATCAGTTGCAATGCGATGAGCGAAACCGAAAACAGCAGGAAATTCACTCCCAGCGATTGATGATAGAACAGCCAACTGTAAAGTACTACGGAAATTAACAGCAACAAATCATTTTTTTTCATAGGGTATGGTTTTTAGTTTAGGTTTTTTTTAAGAAGACACGAATATTGCTGCCACAAAGGCACTAAGGCACTAAGAAACACGAAGATAATTAGTATAACCCATTTGTCTTCTTTGTGAACCTTGGTGTCTTTGTGTCTTAGTGGCATATTATTTTTAAGGTTTAAAATTTTTACAGAAGTTTTCTAAACCGATATCCTTCTTATTTCAGATTTTAATCTTCGGTTTTTCTTTAACGCTATGATCAACCAGACGAATAGCGCCAAAGTAATAAGCGGATGAATGATCACAAACAGCCAGATATTGATCTCCTGGTAGGTCATCCCGCAAAAGTCGGCGCTGACCTTCAAAATATGTACACAGAGATTAAAGAAGTCGTTCATCTTAATGATGGTTATTAACCTGGAACATTTTTTCGAGCGAAGCCAGATGAAGCCGGAACGCATTGCGCCCTTCATCTGTTATATTGTAGGTGGTGCGGGGTTTCTTCCCCACAAAATCCTTTGAAATCTGTATATAGTTCACTTTTTCCAGTGCAGTAATATGGCTGGCGAGGTTGCCGTCGGTTACTTTCAGCAATTCCTTCAGGCGGTTAAAATCTGCACTTTCGTTCACACTAAGCACCGACATAACACCCAGCCGTATCCTGCTCTCAAAAACCTTGTTCAGGTTGTTTATGTCGAAATCATTGGTCATCTTTCGTATTTATTGTACATCAGCGCTCCGTAAATAATATGGAGCACTCCAAAACCCAGCGCCCAGAACAACAGTCCGTAGCCTATAAAAAAACAGGAGATCAGTCCCAGGGCGATCTCGCTCAGACCCAAATAACGAACCATAGTGAAGGTAAATTTGGAAGCATTGATCAGGGCCAGTCCATAAAATATCAGCATCACCGGGGCTATCAGATACACCAAATGATGAAACAACAGTACAAAACAGAAAAGTCCTCCGGTGATCAGGGGAATGAAAAGGTTGAGTAAAAGTTTTTTCACGGTAATATCCCAGATCGGCTGACCTTTTTTCCTTGCATTCCGTGAAGTAAAGTAGGTTCCCACCAGCAAAGCCAGCAAAAGCACTGTAAACGCATCGGCAATAAAGAAAAGAAGTGCAGGCATATTATAACTGCTGCTACTGGAAATATAATGGTAATAATCGTTGCTGAACAAACCCAGGTTAAGAAACATGAATGCAGCAATGGCTCCCAGCAGGCCAAAACATCCTGCAAAGATTCCCGATAAGCCGCTGAGCGACAGGAATCGTGTAGAGGATTCCATCAGCGAACGTATTTCCGAAAGGGCTTTTAATTGATCGTTTTGTTCTTCCATTTTTATTTGTATTAAAAAGTACTTTGCGGCACAAAGTTAATACTTAAAAATAAAAAGTCAAGAAAAATTTTCCTTTTTTTTAATTACTGAGATTTTTTGAAGCTAAATTTCTACTTTTAGTATGGAATTTCAACGGTAAATTATCTATAGATGATTTTAGTAAAACAACATTCATTAAAACCCCGAAAATTATGAAAACAAAAATCTTTTTTTTAGTACTAATCTTCTTATGCATAACCACTGCAATGCAACTAAGCGGATGCGGAAGTAAAACCGAAGACCGTAAGATGGAAATAACAGAAGCTATGAATCTGGAAACACAACCGTCCACTACCACCGTTTCGGAAGAATCTCAGAAAACCACGACAAAAGATGAAGGGAACAGAAACCTAAGTGCTTATGCCGCCGACAAAAAAGGGGGCATGGACACTCCTCCAGTGGACAATGATCAAATTCCACAAAAGATGATTAAAACAGCCGACCTCAGCTTTAAGGTAGAAAAGTACGATGCTTCGCGCACCAAAATACTTTCCATTATCAAACAGCATCATGCTTATGTTTCTTCAGAAAACCAGACGGGCGATGAATACCGTACCTCAAATGTTATGGTGATTCGGGTGGGTTCGGCAGATTTTGATGTATTGATAGATGATTTACTGAAGGAAGCCGTTTTCGTAGATTACAAAAAGATCAATGCTGAGGATGTCACCGAAGAATTTGTAGACATTAGTGCCCGTTTGAAATCCAAAAAAGATGCCCTGGCGCAATACGAACTGATCCTAAAAAGGGCAAACACCATTGTCGATATTCTGGAGGTGCAACAATACATTCGAACCTTGCAGGAAGAAATAGAATCTATCGAGGGTCGTTTAAAATTTCTCAACAACAAAGTGGAGTTAAGTACCATAAACCTGACTTTTTACGAACAGGGGAAGATTCTTCCCGGACAAAAGGAGTCCTTCGGATTTAAGGTCAGGCAGGCTATTTCTTACGGATGGCAGGGACTGGTTACTTTCTTCATTGCCCTGATCTATCTGTGGCCGCTTTGGGTAATTGTCATCATAACACTTTACCTCATCCGCTACTTTGTAAAGAAAGCCCGCAGAAAAAGAGCAAAAAAGCAACAGTAATAAGTAAACACAGAAAGTATATTTAAAGCCGGATGCCCCTCCGCATCCGGTTTTTTAATAGTTTTGTTTTGCAGATACATAAATTATGACCTACACACCCGAAATGATCACCAGCCTGAGCAACAAAAAGATCAAGAACATTGTTCTATTGATGCGAAAGCAATCCGAGCGAAAAGAGCAGGGCCTGATGGTGGTGGAAGGAGAAAAAGAGATTACCCAGTGCCTGCGATCAGGCATCGAGGTCGATTCTTGTTTCATTTGCCCGGAAATTGCAACCAATCAAAAGGTTGTTGAGCTATGCACAAAAGTATGCCGACCCGAGAACCTATTTCACATTGCCCATGAAGTCTTCAGCAAAGTAGCCTACCGCGACGATAGCGGAGGTATCATCCTTTTAGGCCGCACAAGAACTATGGATATTGATAGTGTTGAATTATCGGGAACCCCATTGATCGTAGTTCTCGAACAGGTGGAAAAGCCAGGCAATCTTGGGGCCGTATTACGAAGCTGCGATGCCGCTGCTGTCGATCTGCTGATCATCTGCGATCCCAATACAGATATTTATAACCCCAATGTGGTACGTTCCAGTATAGGCTGTGTTTTTACCCAAAAAGTGTTGGGTTGTTCATCCGATAAGGCCATTGCCTGGTTAAAGAAAAACAAAATCGGAATTTATGCCGCTGCCCTGCAAACAGATCAGTTTTATCATGAAACGGATTTCATAAAAGGTTCGGCCATCGTATTCGGAACTGAAGCTACGGGGCTTACCGAAAAATGGCTGACTGTAGCAGACAGTATCATAAAGATACCTATGTTGGGTCAGATCGACTCCCTGAATGTTTCAAATTCGGTCGCCATCATGATTTACGAAGCCAAAAGACAAAGAGGGTTCAAATGATTTGTCCCGCGAAATCACACCCAATCGTTATTATTACTACCTTTGTGTTCACATTGTATAAATATAATGCCCGATTTGCCTATTCACTTAATTGCTTTTAAGATGAAACCCAATAAAGTCCTGTTCCCTCTTTTTCTTTTATTTCTTTTTGTTTCGCTTGAAACACAAGCTCAATCGACTTTACAATCCGATACAACCCTTTCTTTCAGCAGACAGACCATCAAAAAAAATACCTCTCTGCTGAATTATAAACGCATGAGTTTTTCGTTGGATGTTGGTTTTGGATATGCAGCATCCAAATACAATTCCGGAGCTTATACTTATATTTCACCTTACATGAGCTATCTGGTTACTCCTCGCTTTAAACTGGATGTGGGCGGCATACTTCAACAGGGGTTCAATGGATTTGGAAACAGCGAATTCAATAGTTTTGGAGGCAATGGCACCAATGCTCTGTTATTTGTCCGTGGGAACTATCTGGTGTCCGACCGCCTGATTATTTCAGGAAGTGTTTATAAAACATTTACCAATAACAAAACCATCAATTCAGAGTTTATAAACAAGAAGAACTCCCTCGATAATTACGGCATCAATATAGGCGCTGAATACAAGATCAGCGAACACATGACGATTGGAGCCCAGGTGAATTTATCGAACGGGAACAACAATCCTTTCTATAATTCCGAATCCTATCCTTTTGGCGGGATGCAATCAAATTTCCGTCACAACCACTCTTTTGGGGGTGGAATGATGGGGTGGTAATGTGATGTGGGTTAAATATTGCCAAAAATATCACACCCATCCGACTTTTAATAATAGATGCGTTTCGCTGTTAAAAACAGCATCATAAAGGCTCATATTTCAAAAATATTTGCTATTTTTGTTATGCAATAGTTTTGCGCATAGATTATGAATGAACCCGAAGTCCAAAAATTGATTCAGGAATATGAGTATTTATTCTGGTATACTCCCAAAAGTAAAAAAGGAGATATCAGTGAAGAATTGTTGGTGGAAACTTTTCTCAATTATGGTGATCTGGATTCGATCAAAAAGCTCTTTCAGGTTATGGGAATAAAAGAGGTTGCCCGGGTGTTTTTCGGCGCATCAGAGAGAAAAAAACTTAATTATTATCCTGAGATCCACAATTATTTCACTCTTTATTTTAGGAGAAATGCATAAAGAGATACTGAGCCGGGAACAATCAGAGCTTCTTCCGTTGGTAAAAGTTTTTAGTCGGGAGTTTATTCTTGTCGGAGGGACCGCTGTTGCGCTTCATATCGGACACCGAAAATCCATTGATTTCGATTTATTTAAGACAGGAGCCTTTAATCGCAAAAAGATACTGGATCGCATTAAATCCTTTAACTATGTCTGTATTGTAACCCGAAGCGTTTCCGAACAGCTCAATATGGATGTAAATAACGTGAAATTTACATTTTTTAATTATCCTTTTAAGATTAACAAGTCTTGTTCTTTTGAAAAGTCAATTAAATTACCCGACTTGCTTTCGCTTTCTGCCATGAAGGCTTATGCTTTGGGAAGACGATCAAAATGGAAAGATTATATTGACCTTTATTTTATTTTGAAAGACCATTTCAACATTAAAGAAATTTCGGAAAAGGCTATTGAGATATATGGAGAATTGTTTTCTGAAAAACTTTTCCGTGCCCAGATCAGTTACTTTAAGGATGTGGATTATACTGAAGATATTGAATTTATGGAAGGATTTGAAGTTTCAAACAAGGTGGTTCAGGATTTTCTGGTCGATCAAGCTACTTTGACTAATTGATTATTCTTCTAACTTCCTCTTTATCTCTAAGATTTTCTCTTCCATTTCCAACAGCCCATCTATCCAATTAATCTGTAACCCCCTTTTTTCCATGCCCCGGAACCAGGTCATTTGCCGTTTTGAGAACTGATGGATGGCGATGTTGAGCAAGCTGACCATTTCGTCGTAAGTGTATTGTTTTAACAAATACTCGGTAATGAATTTGTATTCCAAACCATACCGAATCAGGCGTGAAGCACTCACTCCCGAATCAAGCAATGCCTGAACTTCCTCTATCATGCCGTTTTGCAATCTCAAATGCAGCCTTTCGGTGATCCTTTGGCGAACCATTTCGCGGGGGAGGCTGATGCCGAAAATAAACTGTTTTTCGGGTAAAAAGCTGTCGGGGTGGATCTGTTTTTCGGCAGAAAAATGCGCTATTTCCAATGCCCTTACCAATCGTCTGCGATTTTCGGTATCCGTATTGTTGTGAAGCGATTTATATTTCATCAGTTCGGCCTTCAGTTCTTCATCTGTTTTGTTTTCAATGGACTTGCGGAATTCTTCTGATTGAGGCACATCAGGAACAGCGTAGTTTCTCAATACCGATTCAATATACAGCCCTGTGCCTCCGCAAAGTATGGGAACTTTTTTTCTGGCAGTGATTTCGGAAAAAGCAGTTTTAAAATCAGCGGCAAAGCGGAACAAATTATACTCTTCGCCCGCATCAGCAATATCAATCAGATGAAAGGGGATGGTTTTGCCGTTTACGTTATAATCACAGATATCTTTCCCGGTTCCAATATCCATATTCCGGTATATCTGTCGTGAATCGGCACTGATGATCTCCCCACCGATCCTGTCTGCCAAATGCGCTGCAAGCGTGGTTTTTCCGGTGGCTGTTGGACCTAAAATGGTTATGAGGATTTCAGAAGTAGCTTTCATGGTGCAAATTGAATACCGTGGGGTATGTACAGTAATTTTTTTCGAAATTAATTAAATCCTGCCTGACTTTTCAATAATAATCAAAAATACAGAATCCCTAAAAAACAAAACCCTATATTTGCACCTTAAAATTTTTAAAATGACTGAAAAAATTCAAAGAATCCTTAGCGATTCCAAAGCAGCCAGATGGACAGCATTGATTTTAGTGTCCTTTTGTATGTTTGCCGGTTATTATCTTGCCGATGTTTTAGCTCCACTAAAAGGTCTTCTTGAAAACGAACTAACCTGGAACAGTTCAGAATATGGCTTTGTAACCAGTGCATACGGCTGGTTCAATGTATTCCTTTTCTTTCTCATCATTGGCGGGATTATTCTCGACAAAAAAGGGATACGCTTCACCGGGATGAGTGCTGCCATCATTATGGTTTTTGGTACAGCATTAAAATATTGGGCTATTTCTACTCATTCTCTAGATGGAGCTATGCTGTTTGGCTGGAAGGCGCAGGTAATGGTCACCGCTATCGGATATGCTATTTTTGGAGTAGGTATCGAAATTGTCGGTATTACTGCCACTAAGGTTATCGTCAAATGGTTTAAAGGGAAAGAGTTGGCATTGGCTATGGGTCTTCAGATTGCCCTTGCCCGAATCGGAACCGCTCTGGCCCTTTCAACATCATTGCCTATTGCTAAGGCATTTGGTCATGTGTCAGTTCCTGTGCTTTTGTGCCTGATTATGCTTATTATTGGGTTGTTGGCTTTCTTTATGTACACTTTCATGGACAAGAAACTGGATGCATCCATAGTTGCCGACAATGTGGGTAAAGATGTCGCTCCTGAAGAAGAATTCCGCATCAAAGACATTCTCAGCATTGTTAAAAATAAAGGTTGGTGGTATATTGCCTTGCTTTGTGTGCTTTTCTATTCTGCAGTTTTCCCCTTCCTGAAATATGCCACTGAACTTATGATTCAAAAATTCCACATTAATGAAGCATGGGCAGGTAGTCTTCCTTCGTTGTTGCCTTTTGGAACCATTCTTCTGACTCCATTTTTCGGTAATTTGTACGACCGAAAAGGAAAGGGGGCAACCATTATGATTATCGGCTCTTTGATAATTTTTATGGTTCATTTATTGTTTGCCGTGCCATTTCTAAATCATTGGCTTATTGCCTTGGTGTTGATTGTTTTGTTAGGTATAGGTTTTTCTTTGGTACCTTCAGCCATGTGGCCATCTGTTCCCAAGATTATCCCCGAACGACAATTGGGTACGGCCTACTCTGTAATTTTTTGGGTTCAGAATTGGGGTTTGATGGGCGTTCCTTTATTGATTGGGTGGGTAGTAGATAAATACTGTTTCATAGGCTATTTTTCACTAATGGGAACGGGGTTCATCACCACACAGGGCGATCAGGTAAACAAAGTTGCTACTTTAGATCAACAGGTTTATGACCTGAAAGAAGTTGGCTTTTTGGCTAAACAAGATACTACTCTATTGGTTACAGAGTTTATTAAAAGTCCGGCTGGCCAAGTTACTGCCGTTGTAACAAGCATGGGTGATACTGTCAGCCGAACTTTCATTACCGACGAGGCATTTGCCGGGGTCACTACAGATAAAAAAGTGAAGGTTCCTTATTATACCTATCTGGTTACCGACAATCAAACCAAAAAGGAGATAAAACATACGGTCGACTATTTCATTGATGTAAAAGGTGAAAGGGTTTCGAAATTCTACAATATAACCTCATTTTACAACTATACATTGCCCATGTTGATTTTTATGGGATTTGGCCTTTTGGCTATCCTTTTGGCCTTCATGCTAAAAATAGAAGACAAAAAGAAGGGCTACGGACTCGAATTGCCCAATATTCAAAAATAAGTTGAACTTAAAAAAAAAGAAAGTTGTTCTGTTTGCGGGGCAACTTTCTTTTTATAAAGCAATACAGTCATGAGAATACTTATCGTTTCGGCCACATTTGCAGAGATAAAACCTTTGGCAAACACGCTAAAGGTGGATGTAGTTCCATCAAATAATCGCTATGTCACATCCTATGCGGGTCATGAAATAACCTTGCTCATTACGGGCGTGGGGATGGTGGCCACAGCTTTTCACATGGGTGGTTTAAAAAAGGATGATTTCGATATGGCCATCAATGCCGGAATAGCAGGTAGTTTTAATAAAGAACTTCAAACCGGACAATTGGTAAACGTTACCACCGATTGTTTTTCCGAAATGGGTGCCGACTACGGCGAAAAGTTTATCCCCCTTTATAATATGGATTTCGCCAAAGATTTTGCAGAACCCTTTATGACCAAAGGAGGTATTTTGCAGAATCCAACACAAACTCCAAACGCCATCATCAATGAGCTGCAAAAGGTGAAGGGCATCACGGTGAATACCGTCAACGGGCAGGCGGAAAGAATAGAAAAGATTGTTGAAATGTTTTCGCCCGATGTCGAAAGTATGGAAGGCGCTGCTTTTTTGTTCGGTTGTCTGAAAAGAGGACTCCCCTGTTTCCAGCTCCGCTCCATCTCAAACTATATCGAGCCGCGCAATCTTAACAACTGGAACATCCCTCTTGCGATTGGCATTTTGAACAAAAGACTTATTGAAATTATCGATGCTTTTGCGTAACTTTGTAGTCCGCCGCGGCGGAGAAGTTCGGAGTTCCTGAAAAGACAATGGCTATATTGTTATATTGCTAAATTGTTTGATTGAAATGACAACGAATGACCATTAATGACGCGCAGCAAATGACTTTTAAACTCTAAAACACAAACTTTCCCATGTCCTTTATAATAAAACTCGGCTTTTCTCCTTGTCCCAACGATACCTTTATTTTTGACGCCTTGATCAATAATAAAATTGATACCGAGGGCATTGATTTTATATGTGAGGCTGAAGACATCGAACAGCTCAACCTGCGCGCACTGGACGAAGACCTCGACATGGCTAAAGTGAGTTTTCATGCTTTTCTGCACCTGGCCCCCAAATACCAGTTGCTGGATGCCGGAAGCGCCCTGGGCAGCAATTGCGGGCCACTGCTTATCAGCAAAAAGAACTATTCGAACGAAGAGATAAACGACCTGGCCGTGGCCATTCCCGGTAAGCATACCACCGCTGCCCTGCTGTTGAAATATGCTTATCCTCTTATAAGCGACATTCACGAATTCAAATTCAGCCATATAGAGCACCACATTCTGAAAGAAACCGTCGATGCGGGTGTTATCATTCACGAAAGCCGTTTCACCTACCAGGATAAAGGACTGATGAAACTGGCCGACCTGGGCGAAATTTGGGAACAAAACACCGGTTTTCCCATACCGCTGGGGGGCATTGTGGTGAAGCGCGATATGCCGGAGGAGTTAAAAGCCCGGCTGAACCAGATCATGCGTTCCAGCGTGGAGTATGCCATGCAAAATCCCGCTTCATCAGCAGAGTTTGTCCGCGAGCATGCCACCGAAATGGACGACGAGGTGATACGCCAACACATAGCGCTTTATGTGAATCATTATACCCAAAGCTTAGGCAGCAAAGGTAAAGATGCCATAAAGTTTTTGTTCGATTACGCACTGGAAAGTAAACTAATTGACGCAATTCCGGCTAAGCTTTTTGTAGAGGAATTTCTTTAGGTGAAAAGACAAGCCATGTCATTCAAACCCTGTAACAATCCTGCCATTTAGCCATTCTCCCATTTTTTAACCACCATGGACACAAAGAAGGTCCGTAGGACTCTTTCGGAGCACAAAGCCCACCTGACCGGACGGGCAGGGGCACAATGAAATTCCACCTTTGTTATAATTAGTCGTTCCTAAACAATCATATAAACATTTGATTGTTAATAAATTGAATT
>CAYXXU010000036.1:10026-44716 GCA_964469155.1 uncultured Bacteroidales bacterium | reverse complement strand
TACTGCTATTAAATATTATGCCAAAAAATGAATCAATATTAAAGATAAGATACTATTGGAAGCAGGGTAATTATCCATGGCTATACTGATATCATTGGCGATGAAGCTTATAACAAAACATTATCCATGGCCAGGGCAAACGATGTTATGAACATTATTAAAAATGGCATGACCCGTGCCGGGCGCAACGATGTTAAATTCGAAGTGTACGGTTTTGGCGAAGACACAAAACTATCGCAGTTCGAAAACAATTATGCCGAACAAAGGTTTTATAACCGCAGCGTTGTAATAGATATTTTACCAAAAAAGTAAATTTTTCCGGTTAGTTTAATTTTCTTCTAAAAAAAAGAGGCGGTCTGTGATAAAAATCAGGCGGTCTCTTTTTTGTTTTGTGAAAGAAAATAAGTCATAATGACTTAATGAGCCTTTAATTCAATAAAAAAACACAATCATTCTGGATTCCCTGAATCAAGGAAAGGGGAAAAGCATTTGCTTTTATAGGTTCCTCTCGCAGGGGAAAGGGCAAACAAATATTAGTTTATGGGTTCCCTAATTTAATGGATGCATAAAAAAACTTTGGACTGGTTTTTCCTTCAGCAAGGGAATGGCATCTAAAGTTTAAACATGGTTATCCTTCAGCTGTGAGCTGCCCGGCGAAGTTCCGAAAAACTATTGTAACAGACTATTTACTACAGATTTCCCAAACATAGTATAAAGGCAACCCGTCATTAATTAATGCCGGAACACAATTTATTAATGTCAAAATCCGTTAATGTTGTAACTCTTACTCTTAATTGTGTAACGCTTTAAGGTGCGTTTCTGCTGACCTTTGTATATCAATAAAACCATATCATTAAAAGCAGAACCATGAAAACATTAATATTTTCCCTAAGCATGTTAATAACGGCAGTTGCATTATTATTTTTGTTAACAGCCAGAGTCAATGCCCAAAACAGTGATCAATATGCACCCAAAAAAGTTGAAGTTGGTTTTCGGCTCATGCCTGCATTTGCCTTTTATGAGATGCAAACCTCAACAGGCAGCATGGTAAAAGGTCAAAATGTCACGGGATTTGCTGGCGGAACCTTTATGAGCTACAATTTTATAAAGCATATTGGACTGCAGATAGAAATAAATTACAGCGCCTATTCACGCAAATATAAAGAAACCGGTATAGCCCGTACCATCAACCTGCAATATATAGAAATCCCCATTTTGGTTTCCTTCAATTCCGATAAAATAAGGAAGATTAACATAAATGCAGTGTTAGGACCGCAGATGGGTATTAATACCGGCAGCAATATCAAAACTTCAGGTAATGAAGGAACCGTGGTTCCCCAGCCTGTTCTAAAAGTAAAACAGGGTGGCTTGAGCATTGCTTACGGTGCCGGTATCGATATCGGTCTTAATCATAAACGTACCGTTCGTTTGGGTTTGGGTTATCGGGGTGCTATAGGTTTGTTTAACATCAGCAACAATAGTCCGGCTCTTGATCCCGGCTCTTATTATATTATGGATCGCACTCCCCTGCATACCTATTCAGCTTACATCGGCCTGTCAGTATTATTATAAAAGAAAGGAATTTAAAACCATGCCATCGCACGTAAAAATTATTCAGGCTCACGAATTCATCAAAGCCACCCCCGAAGGGGACCTTGATTTCGATGCCACGAAGAAACTGTTTATTGATATAGCGTCTACATCAAAGACCGGTCCTCTCGACGACTATGAAATCATTCTGGACACCCGTAAGGCTCATTCATTTTTAACCGTAACCGATTTGTACAACCTGGTGTCCGAGTTTGATAAATTTCCTGCAGCGTTTTCACGCAAAATGGCTATCATTAGTCCGCCTGAGCGCTATGTCGAAAAAGAATTCTTTGCGCTCTGCGCTCAAAACCGCGGTTTCCCGGTAAAAGCATTCGTTTCATTTTCGGATGCCCTGGAATGGCTTCTAGAAGATACTGATGCTTTGTCAAATAAAGAATCCGGTCAGGCATCAACTGAAATTTCATCAAATTGATCCTGTCAAAGCCGGTCGCTCTGAATCCGGCAAAATGAATCGCTCCACCCCTGCACCCCTATCCCAACAAGTGAATGATGTAAGTCTTTTGATAAATTGTGTAATACTTTCCCTGAAAATTCCCCTGACCTTTGTACCTAATGAAATTCATTCAAAAACTAAAATGTAAGAAAATGAAAACCTTAACAAAAGCTAACATCAGTAAAGACAACACCCCCTCCGAAAAGAAACCTGGCAACAGATTATTAATATCAGTCATGCTGATCTTTGTTTTGGTTTCTATAACTTTTTTCTCATCCTGCTTTGTGGGAGGTCCGCCCCCTCGTGTAGGGCAGGTCAGGTCGGTTGAGATCAACACCAACGATTACGGCAACAATGGTCACCAGGGCCGTGGCCACCACGACCATGGCTGGCACCGTGGACACCGGAAATAGAACATCGATAATCTTTTCGACTCTTCACGGTGCCGAAATTTAAAGAGGTCTGCAAAATTTACAGACCTTTTTTATTACACACCAAGAAATTTTGCATGCAATATATAATGAAGGTGAATGTTACAACCTTTACATTTCAACACAACTTAAAACTTCGCCCTCCCCGCGTGAAAATCATGTAACTTTTACAGCGAATTGTGTAACAGTTTAGGAAACAGATAGGCCGACATTTGTATCGTGAAATTAATTCACAAACTGTTTCGCCATTTGCGGCAATAAATAATTAATAATAATGAACACAACAGAGGTAAAAGGAAACTGGAACGAACAAAAAGGCAAACTGAAACAAAAATTTGCCATGCTAACCGAAAACGATTTATTGTTCGCCGAAGGCAAAAAAGAAGAAATACTTGGACGCCTACAAATAAAGCTTGGCAAATCGAAAGAAGAATTGCACAAGATTATTTCAGAGTTATAAGCATTCGGTTTAGGTAAAAACGCAGCGTTCGCGCAGCAATGTCTGAACGTTGCTTTTTTAAACTTTTAAAACAAATTCATACAAAACAATTATAAACCCAAAAATAAATACAAAATGAAAAAAACAATTTTCACCCTCGCCATAGCCACTTTTATGCTGGGGATAGTATTAACCAGCTGCCAATCGTCAGAAAATAAAGTTGAAAATGCTCAGGACAATTTGCAGGATGCCCAGAAGAAACTGGACAATGCCAATCAGGCCCTCAATCAGGCAGTAAAAGATTCGATACAGCAATTTAAACAAGAATCGCAGGCTATTATAGTCCTTAACGACAAAAAAATTGCCGAATTTAAAGCTAAAATATCAAAACAGAAAAAAGAAAACAGAGACCAATACGAAAAGACACTGGCCGAGCTGGAAAGAAAGAATGCTGCCATGAAACAAAAACTCAGTAATTATAAAGATGAGGAACTTAATGCCTGGCAATCGTTCAAACGCGAAGTCAATTACGACATGAAAGAATTGGGCGACGCTATCAAAGATTTGGGTAAAAATAACACCAATTAAAAACCATACCGTTCTAAACAATTAAAAATTAACATTAATAAAAACAAAATGAAAAACATTGCAAGATTTGCCGTACTGTTTATTTTCAGCGGCTTAATGATTATTGGCACACAAAGTTGCCAAAAGTATGACGAGGGTCCTTTGATCAGCTTATCCTCAAGAACATCACGCGTAGCCAACAACTGGAAAGTGGATAACTACAAAGTGAACGATGTGGATTACACTTCGCTGGTAGCTGACTACAAAGAAACTTTTACTACCGACAAAAATTATTCCTTCACATGGGGATTGCTTGGTGGAACAGGTAAATGGGATTTTGCAAACAATTATGCCGAAGTACGCATAACCGGAACCGATAATCTGGCATCACAAACCTTATACATTCTGAAACTGGAGCAAAAACAATTCTGGTACTACATAATGGACGGAAATGATAAAAAAGAATACCACATGATCCAGCAGTAAAATGTCGGATCTAAAATCATAAATCATAAACTAAAAAAACAAAAATCATGGAAACAGGAAAAATTTTATTGGGCGTATTAGCAGGGTTAGCCGCCGGAGCCGTATTAGGTATTTTATTTGCTCCCGATAAGGGTTCAGTTACCCGGAAAAAAATTGCTACAAAAGGCAATGACCTCAAAGACGGTTTGAAAGACAAATTCAACGAGTTTGTGGACGACATGTCAGAAAAATATGAAAATGTTAAGGAGGGAGTTGCCGAATTTTCTGATCATTTGAAACACAAAGCTGAAGATGTTGAAAAGGAAATGAAAACTGCAAAAGAATAATCAAGTCAAAGTAAATGTCTGCTTCGCAAAATTTAATTCTGAACATCAACACAGAACCAGGTTTTCGGAGCGGGCTTTTACCTTTTCCCGCACCGGTTTGACTTTGCAGGGCCGACCGGCCTCAGTGCTGACAATATAATTTTATTCAAAATGAAACTCTGATAAATCGATAACACCATGGAAGATAATACAAAATCAATAGAATCGTTGCTCGAACGTGCCACCGATTATGGCAAAACCAGCTATGAGTTGATAAAACTTAAAACCGTCGACAAAACCTCCGAAGTGGCGTCCTCGGGCGTGCCACATATAATTGCACTGGTTTTAATTACCATTTTCATGGTTTTTCTCAATCTGGGACTGGGTTTAATGCTGGGCGATTTTCTGGGAAAAACCTACTACGGATTTTTTGTGGTATCCGGTTTTTACATTTTCTTATGGATCATCTTAAGGATATTTATGTACAAATGGCTTAAAGATCTGGTAAGGAACAATATTATTAAACAGTTTCTAAAATAAAACCTTATGCAAAACATAACCAACGCCGCCCAACTTAAAATGGCAATTGAATCGTTGAAAGTCGAACAGGAAATGAGTGAGGAACTATTGAAAGCACAATTTCGCCTGACTTACGAAAACCTTAAACCGGTTAACCTAATAAAGAACACCTTAAAAAATCTGACCTCAGAGCCTGCACTGATGGATAACCTTGTGGGCACTTCCATTGGTTTGGCAAGCGGCTATCTTTCCAAAAAAATAGTGGTAGGCAATTCCGGCAATATTTTCAGAAAGATTTTTGGCTCGCTTTTAGAATATGGAGTAACCAATTTGGTCGCCAGCAATCCCCAGGCCATCAAATCCATCAGCCACTTTGTACTTAATCTGTTTCGGAAAAAAGAAACAAATTCTGAGGAGTCGTGACAAGTAAGGAATTTAACATGCCTATGTATGCCCGGACAACCATTTTTTTGGTTGGACTGTTTGTGTTTTTTACCATTATGTACCTCACACAGGTAATAGTGGTTCCGTTGGTTTTTGCACTCATCATTGCCATTTTGCTTCAGCCTTTGGTGAATCTGCTGGTCCGCAAAAAAGTAAAAAGATTATTGGCTATTATTATTACGCTAATACTCACTTCCATTTTAATTTTGGCTTTAGGGGCTTTTATTGTCTCGCAGATGAGCCGTTTCGGCGATTCCTGGCCCGCCCTGGTCGAAAAATTCACTTTAATTATAAATCAGACCATCACATGGGCATCGGGGTATTTCGATATCGATGCCAAAAAAATTACAGATTGGATAGCACATTCAAAAAGCGAAGTCATTAATTCAAGCAGTAGTGCGATTGGGCAAACACTTATGAGTGTGGGCAGCGGCCTGGTGATATTGTTCCTGGTTCCTGTTTATGTTTTCATGATACTGTTTTACCAGCCCCTGCTGATGGATTTTGTTAGAAAAATATCTGGCAGTGGCCACCAGCAGCAGATGAAAGAAATCGTTACCCAGACAAAAACCGTTATTCAACGCTATTTGCTCGGACTGGTAATCGAATTTGTAATAGTGGCCGTAATGAATGGAATAGTATTGTTAGTGCTCGGAATTGATTATGCCATACTGTTGGCCATACTGGGGGCGCTGCTCAACCTGATTCCGTATATAGGAGGATTAACGGGAGTAGCACTGCCTATGATGGTGGCCATTGCTACCAAAGATTCGGCCTGGTATGCCATTTATGTGTTGGTGCTGTATTACATTATTCAGCTTATCGACAATAACTTTATTGTTCCGAAAATAGTAGCATCGAAAGTGAAAATCAATGCTCTTTTCTCTATCATAGCTGTACTTGCCGGAGGCGCCCTGTGGGGCATACCCGGCATGTTCCTCTCTATTCCTTTACTTGCCATCGTAAAACTGATTTTAGACCATATCGAACCCCTGAAACCTTACGGGTTTTTGCTGGGCGATACTATGCCATCGCTGCTGAAATTGAAACCTATACGCTTGATGATAAAAAAGAAGAAGGTGTAAATGCGGTTAATAAGTAAAAAACTTTTAACTAAGCCTGTGATCCCATAAAATTATGGATGTATATCAAAGGCCATGCAATATTTTTACTAACTTAGCAGGGAAATTTTTCAATAAATTAAACTATACGATAGACAAAATGAAAGACTACAAATTATTTACTACTGCAAAAACAGGTTCAATTACACTCACCAACCGAATTATTATGGCGCCTATGACTCGTTGCCGGGCAATTGGTAACATTCCCAACGACCTGATGGCAACCTATTACAAACAACGTTCCGGGGCAGGACTCATTATCACCGAAGGTACTTCGCCTTCGCCGAATGGTTTGGGTTATGCACGCATTCCCGGTATTTTCAGCTCGGCCCAGGTTGAAGGCTGGAAAAAGATCACTTTTGCCGTGCACCTGAATGGTGGAAAAATATTTGTTCAACTGATGCACACCGGTCGTATAAGCCATACGCTTAATATGCCAAAGGGTTCGCAGATATTGGCTCCTTCAGCCGTAAAGGCTGCCGGACAAATGTGGACAGATGCCCAACAGTTACAGGACTTCCCCGAGCCCAAAGCCATGACCGGTGATGACATTTTACAAACTCAGGCTGAATTCGTAACTGCTGCAAAAAATGCCATAGAAGCCGGTTTCGACGGAGTGGAATTGCACGGCGCCAACGGATACTTGCTGGAACAATTCCTTTCGCCGGTGAGTAACCAACGTACCGACAATTACGGTGGAAGTGCAGAGAACCGCTGCCGCTTTGTTATAGAAGTGGTCAGAGGTGTGGCAGATGTTATAGGTAAAGGCAAAACAGGCATTCGTTTGTCGCCTTACGGTGTGGCCAGCGATATGCCGTACTATCCAGAAATAGATGCCACTTATGATTACCTTTCCCGACAACTTAACATTCTGGATATAGCTTACATTCACCTGGTGGATCATTCTGCTATGGGGGCCCCTGAAGTGCCAATAACCGTTAAAAAACTGATTCGCGACAATTTCATTAACACCCTGATTATATCCGGCGGTTACGACAAAGAAAGAGCCGAAACAGATATTCAAAACGGAATGGCCGACCTGGTGGCTTTCGGGCGACCCTTTATCAACAATCCTGATCTGGTGGTGAGAATGAAAAATAACTTGCCTTTATCCACAGAACTTGACATGAATTCATTTTATTCAGCCGATGAAAAAGGATATACCGATTATCCGGCTTATAAGGCATGATAAACTTAAACCGATCGAAATATGGATTACGTAGACTATTATAAAATTTTAGGGATACAAAAAACAGCTACGCAACAGGAAATAAAGAATGCTTACCGCAAACTGGCCCGCAAGTACCATCCCGATCTCAACCCTAACGACAAGGATGCGAAAAAGAATTTTCAGCTCATCAACGAAGCCAACGAGGTTTTAAGTGACCCTGAAAAACGCAGGAAATACGATCAGCACGGATCGGACTGGAAACAGGCTGAAGAGTATGAAAAAGCAAACCAATACCAGAACCGATCGTCAGATTATGGCCGGCCGGGCTATTCAGGGCAGCAATCTGCCGGCGATTTTTCTGATTTCTTCGAATCCATGTTTGGAGGAGGAGGCTTTTCGGGCCGGAGTCGTCAGGTGAAATACAGGGGGGAAGATTATACTGCTGAAATCCATCTGGGCCTGTTGGACGCCTATAGTACTCATAAGCAAACCTTAACGGTGAACGGGAAAAACATACGCATCACCATCCCGGCAGGTATTGAGAACGGACAAACCATTAAGATTGCAGGTCACGGTGGCCCCGGGATCAACGGTGGCCCCAGCGGCGATCTGTTTATCACCTTTACGGTTGGCAATCACCCGAGACTGAAACGCCTGGGCCATGACCTTCATACCACTGCTGATCTGGACCTATATACCGCAGTATTGGGTGGCGAACTGATCATCGACACCCTGAACGGTAAGGTAAAGCTCACCATAAAACCCGAAACCCAGAACGGAAGTAAGGTAAAACTGAAAGGCAAAGGATTCCCTGTCTACAGGAAAGAAGGGCAATTTGGAGACCTTTATGTGACTTTCAACATTAAGATCCCAACCGACCTCAGCGAAAAACAAAAAACATTATTCACCGAATTATCTAAATCGTAATATTTAAATAGGATACAATGAAAACAGAATATTTAATAGCCGTCGACGATTTTTGTAGCAACCATAATGTAGAGATATCCTTTATTACCTCATTGCAGCGCTCTGGCCTCATTGAGATAACCGTGGTGGAAGAAGGTTCTTTCATCGAACCCGATCAGCTGGCCCAGCTCGAAAAGTTCACCCGTCTATACTATGATATGGATATAAACGTGGAGGGCATTGAAACCATTGCCCATTTGCTGAAACAAATAAATTCAATGCACGACGAAATAATAACACTCCGCAACAAGCTTCGGTTTTATGAATTTAATGAATAGATAAAATGCAAAACATACAAAGCTGTTTAATCGCTGATTTGTGCATTTTTTAAAAATTGAAAAGTGATTTCTTTTTTAAAAAAAACATTGAAAGTGATCTTCTGGGTGATTATTGGCTTTGTGCTTTTATTCATTACTATTGCTATACTAATTCAAATTCCGGCCATACAGACAAGAATAGTAAAATATGCCACCACTTTTGTAAGCGACAAGACCCATACCAGGGTTGAAATAAAAAAGCTAAGCATAGGCTGCCCAAAATCTATTGTTATTGAAGGTATTTTTCTGGAAGACACCAAAAAGGACACCTTATTGTGCGCAGGAAAGATAAAAGTAGATATTGCCCTTCTGGCCCTGCTGCATAGTGAGATTAAGGTAAGGTCATTGGCATTGGAAGATGTAAATGTAAACCTGAACCGAACCGAAAACGATTCGTTGTTCAACTTCAATTTTCTTATTACGGCCTTCAGCGATACCGCGAAAAAGCCCAAAGTTGTTGAGCCAACTAAAAAATCGAAATGGACCTTCAGTGCCGATAAGGTTAGTCTGAAAAATATTCGATTTCGTTTTAATGATAACTACGGTGGAACCGATGTAGTCGTAAATCTAAAAGATCTGAAATTAAACGTGGATAAAATTGATATCCCCAATTTGATCTTTGCCGTGGATGATATAAAAATTGAGAGTGTGGTCGCCAGTGTTTTGCGAAAGAAGTCAGGGGGAGCTTCAAACGATACCTCTGCAGGCAAATTACCCATAATAACTGTTGCCGGTTTGCAGATTCGTAATAGTCTTTTTACATTCGGAGATTCTGTAGGAAAACTTTCCATTTCAACGATCATTAACACAATAAGACTAAAAGATGCCTCGGTTGATCTGCCTAAACAAAATATCTCTGTAGAAAACTTGTTCTTATCAAAAAGCAATGCCCGTTTACTCAGAAGGGATGACATTGCCTCCGAAACAATAATTGACGAAAATCAAACATCAGCAAGAATGGATGATTGGAAAATTTCTGCGAAAAGAATTGATCTGGAAGATAATTCAATGGCATACATCATCGTAAACAACCCCCCTTTAAAGAATACATTTGATGCCGACCATCTAATCTATAAACACTTGACGCTCGCTGCAACCGATCTGTATTATTCAAAAGCACAAATGCACGGGCTTATAAAGAATATAACAGCAGCGGATCAAAATGGCTTTTCGATTACAAGTTTCCAAACAAGTTTCAGTATGGATCAACATTCCATTACTGCAAATAATCTTAAGGCGACCACTAATAATTCTGCCATTGATGCGGATCTAAGCCTGCAGTTTTCTTCTTTGCGATCTTTGAAAGATTCCTTGGCATACATGATCGTAAATGCTGATTTGAAAAAGGTGAGTGTCAAAAATTCTGACATCATCTATTTTGTTCCTGAATTAGTCAAGCAAAAGTTTTTTAAAAACACAATGAATACCACCCATGCTTCCGGGTTTATTCATGGACCATTGAATGATCTTTTTGGAAAAGATCTAACCATTAAAACCGGAGTTAATACTTCTTTGCAGACGGATTTTTCTGTGAAGGGTTTGCCAAATTTTAAAACGGCTTATTTTAATTTGCCAAATCTCAAAATCAGTTCCGGTCGAATAGATATTCTGGCGATTGCTGATACTTCCATTCCAAATAGTATTAAACTACCTGAAAATATCAATTTGCTGATCAATTTTAAAGGCCAATTGAAGGAATTTGCCTCTACCATTGCTATGAGCAGTAGTTATGGTTCTGCACATATTATTGCGACAGTCGATAAAAATGAAAATTTCAAAGGCGATATAAGTCTCACCAAATTCGATCTCGGCAGCTTGTTAAAGAACAAGGAAATGTATGGTCCGGTGTCATTTACCTCAGAAATAAAAGGGCATGGACTTGATAAAAAAACGATGAGGGCAGGCATAAAGGCCGATGTGTCGCAGATATTCCTTAATAAATACAATTATCACAACCTTTTAATTGATGGCAACATTACCGGTCAGGAATTTGATGGGAAAATAAACCTGAATGATGAAAATGCAATATTTGCACTTGATGCACTGATCAATTTAGATTCGAATAACCGGCAATATAAATTCAACCTGAATGTGCAAGGCGCCGATCTTCAAAAACTCAACCTGACAAAAGATGATGTAAGGATAGCCTTGATCGCCTCTGCTGATCTAAGATCTGATTCGGCAGTAGCAATGAAAGGAAAAGCCAGTGTTAACGGTGTTACCATTGTGCATTTGGGAAAACAATATGTTATCGATTCGCTTTTAACTGCATCGATAAACCAACCTGACGAAAGTAAAGTGAACATCAATAATGCGTTGTTAGGGCTAAGATATACCGGACCTATGTCCCCAATAGCACTTCCGAAAGAACTGATCAAATTTATCAATAACTATTTCTCCTTTGCTGATTCCAATGGAGTTGTGAAGAAAAACGAACTCCAGAATTTTGCCTTTGAGTTGCAACTTCACAACCATCCTGTAATATCTGAAGTTTTCTTTCCACTAATAAAAGAAATTGAGCCACTTTTAATTAAGGGAAGCTATGTTAAAGGGAAAACCGAACTAATACTAAATGCTGGCATAAGAAAATTAGTGTATGGCTCGTTTGAGTTAAATGGCTTTGATCTGGCGATTAATTCGGATGCAAATGCCTTGAATTTTAAAATAGGTTGCAGTTCCATTCAAAACACACAAATTAAACTCGATAATGTTCTGGTCGATGGGAAACTTGCCGGTAATACTATATTTGCAAGTGTCTCCTCCATTGAGGAAGATCAGCTCAAAAAGCTTTTGATCCGATCCCAAATAAATAAAGTTGACGAAAATTACAAAATAACCCTCGATCCGAAAGATTTCTACCTGATGAACGATCGTTGGGATATTGCTGAGGATAATTATATCGAACTTGGAAAGCAAGGGTTTCTCATTCATCATCTTTTTATCAGCAAAACAGAAAGTCAGATCAATATTTCCTCGGTTAATGACAAATTTAAGGACGACTTGAAAATAGAGATCAAGAACTTCAACCTGAACGATATTTCTGGTATCATTGAAAAAGACAGTAGCCTGATCGGAGGAATTGTTGATGGGAATGTATTGTTCAAAAGAGTCAATAATGCGTATGGTTTAATTGCCAATGCCAAAATAAGCAACCTATTGGTGCGTAAGGTCCCCATTGGAAATTTGTCGGTAAAAGCTGAAAACCCGACTACAGAAAAATTCGATATTGAAGTGAATTTGTCCGGCACTGAGAATAATCTTACTGCAAAAGGATACTTCATACCCAATGGAGGCGAGAATTCTATCAATATCAGTGGTGCCATTCAATCCCTTTCTTTGAAAACCGTCGAAGCCTTTTCTATGGGAAATATTTCGGAGGCTTCAGGAAGTCTTACCGGGAATTTTATGGTGGAAGGCAAGACCTCTTCTCCGGACATAACCGGTGAAATCACTTTCAATAATGCCTTTATCAAACCTGCAGCATTAAATAATCTGCTGCAATTGAAACATGAAACAGTTCTGTTAAAAAAAGACGGGGTTTATTTTAATTCTTTTACAATTTTAGACGCTGACCTGAATGCTGCTAAAATAGATGGTATAGTTAAAATGTCACATTTCAAAGATTTTATTTTTGACTTACATGTGAATACGCAGGACTTTTTATTATTCAACACGACGGCTAAGGACAATAAGGAGTTTTACGGAAAAATGATCATTGACAGCAAGATCGAAATCAGCGGGCCAATATCATTACCCGTTGTCAATGCCAAAATAAAAATGAAAAAAGGATCAAACTTTACTTTTGCAATTCCCGAGAAAAGACTCAGCACTGATAAAGGAGAAGATGTTATTGAATTTGTTGATTCCGTAAAACAAAATCTGATTCTTAACCGGGGTCTGAAAAAAGATAAACAAAAGTCAGGTATTTCAGGATTTGACATCTCCGCTATTATTGAAATTGATAAACAAGCTACCGTCCGCTTACTATTAGACCCCACCACCACCGATTCGCTAGTGGTTAAAGGCGAAGCCGCAATGAATTTTGCAATAGACCGGAGCGGGAAAATGAGCATCACCGGGGCATACAATTTAAATGAAGGCAGTTATCTTGTTTCATTGGAATCCGTATTAAAAAGAAAATTTGATATTGTACCGGGCAGCACCATCATCTGGAATGGTGAATTACTGGCGGCGGAATTAACAGTAAACGCCACCTATTCAGTCCGTGCCTCGCCCATTGATCTTGTAGTTAATCAGATGGCAGACATGAGCGAAACCGTTAAAAATGAGTACAAACAACGTTACCCATTTTTGATCGTCCTGAAACTGCGCGGCGAGTTATTGCACCCGCAGATCAGTTTTGAAATACAATTAGCGCCTGAAAATAAGGGGATCATGGGCGGGGCAGTCAATGCAAAATTGAATATGTTAAATAACGATCCCTCCTCATTGAACAAACAGGTATTTGCCTTATTGGTGCTGGGCCGGTTTATTCAGGAAAATCCCTTACAAACAGAAACGAACCAGATATCATCGATCGTTCGCGCCACTGTGGGAAAATTTTTATCCGCACAATTAAATCAGTTGAGTTCTAAAGTATTAAAAGGTGTAGAATTAAATTTCGATATCCAGTCTTATGACGATTATCAGAGTGGACAGGCCCAAGGACGGACACAAATAGAAATTGGTGTTAAGAAGGAGCTTTTTAAAGAGCGCTTGTCCGTTCAGGTCGGAGGCGCTGTTGATGTCGAAGGGAGTGCGGCAAAACAAAATACTGCCGCTGATATTATAAGTGATATCACAGTAGAATACAAATTGACGAAGGATGGTCGTTACCGGCTTAAAGGTTTCAGACATAATCAATATGAAGGAGCCATTGAAGGTAAGTTGGTTGAAACAGGCATCGGTCTTTTGTATGTACGCGATTTCAATAAATGGAAAGAATTATTCAAATCACCGGAAAAAATCATAAGTGACACATCGAAAATAAAATAGTTATGACACTATCTGTAATAAAATATTTCCTCATCATTACCTGCTTTATTGTTTCAGCATGCAGCGGTACAAGGCATTTGCCTGTGGGAGAAAAGCTTTATACCGGTGCGAAAATAAAATTAATTTCAAGTGAAAAAATTAAAACAAAAAATAAAACATTTATTAAGAACAGTATAAAAAATTCAGTCCGGCCCGACCCAAACAAAAAGTTTTTAGGTATGCGCCCCAAGTTATGGATGTATATGGCGGCAGGAGAAAACCCAAAAAGTAAATTTAAAAAGTGGCTTCAAAAAAAAGGGGAACCTCCGGTACTCATGAGCGGCATCATGCCCACAGTCACTTCGGCCATCATTGATGCTGCGCTTTTTAACATCGGGGTTTTCAAGGGTTATACTGAATATAAAGTTATTGAAAAGAAACGAACGGCAAAAGTTATCTACACCAGTCATATTCACAACCCATATACCATCAAAGACCTTGTCTATGCTGTTTCAGATGGCAGTATAAGCAGCGTCATCATTGCCGAAAAAAAACAATCGATCATTTTGCCCGGTGACGATTATAACCTGGAAAAACTAAAAAAAGAGCGGACACGAATTGATATTTTATTAAAGAATAACGGGTATTTTTATTTCGATCCCGACTATTTGCTCTTTCAGGCAGATACTTCAGAGGTGGATCATGAGGTAATGCTCAAACTGACATTAAAAGACAGTATTCCTGAAAGCGCACGGACTGTTTATCATATTAACAATGTTTATGTGGACCAGGATTATTCCTTAAAAGATAAGGGATATGACAGTATTAAAGGGTTTATAATAGTTGACAATATTATTTTTCTGGGTAATGAATCAGGCATGAAGATCAGGCCAAAAGTAATTGCAAAATCGGTCTATTTGCGAAAAAAGGAGATATATTCAAGAAAGAATCACAACATCACGCTCAACCGCCTGATGTCGATGGGCAGTTTTAAATTTGTCAGTGTAAAATTTTCCGACAGCGATACTTCATCTGCAAATTATTTAGATGCGGTCATTTTATTAACACCCCTGCCCAAACATACCTTCAGGGCGGAGATCGACCTTATTTCAAAATCAAACAGTAGCTTGGGGCCGCGGCTAAATTTAAGTTTACTAAACAGAAATACATTTAAAGGCGCTGAATTACTGACGATAAATATGGCCGGATCTTTTGAGGCGCAACTGAGCGGAAAGAATAAGAATTTATTTTCATTTTCTTTGAATCCTCAAGTAGAGTTATCCTTTCCGCGTTTTCTTGTACCGTTTAAAATCAAAACGAACAGCATTTACATTCCAAATACCCGCATTTTGCTTTCTTATAATTATTTAAGAAAGGGAAATTATTTCGATATGCAAACCTTGCAATTAATTTATGGTTATAAGTGGAAAAGCGACATTGTTCATGAATATGAATTTAATCCGGTAAGTATAAGTTTTACAGCTATCACACACAAATCGGATGAATTTAATCTGTTGCTGGAGTCCAACCCTTTTCTCAAAATAAGTTATGAAGAGCAATTTATAGCCGGAGGAAGTTATTTTTATACTTATAATGAACAGGTTTTTCAGAACAAAAAAATGCAGTACTTTCTTCAGTTTTCAACCGAGGTGGCCGGAAATACGTTTGCTTTTGCTAAAATAATTGGCGGAAAAAAAATATCATCCGACAACCCCGCGAAAATAGCTGGGAGCATCTTTTCGCAATACGGCAAATTGAGCCTGGATGGACGAGCCTATTATAACTTTAAATATAAAAACAAATTAGCGATGAGGGTTTTTATTGGTATAGCCAAGCCTTACGGGAACTCTTCAGTTTTGCCTTACTCTAAACAATTTTTTAGTGGTGGGCCTAACAGTCTCCGTGCTTTTCATATTAATTCAGTTGGGCCGGGAACCTATCATCAGGATGTTATTACAAATGGATTTTTACAAATGGGCGGTGATGTAAAGCTGGAAATGAATATAGAATATCGCTTTACTATTTACAGGTTTTTGAAAGGAGCCCTGTTTGCCGATGCGGGAAATATCTGGATGCTGAAATCAAATCCTGCCAATGAGGGAAGTGCGTTCAGGTTTTCCGGATTTTTTAATGAGATTGCTGCTGGAGCAGGTGTAGGATTACGGATTGATGTCTCATTTTTCATTCTGCGTTTCGATTTTGCGATGCCAATAAGAAAACCCTGGCTGGAAAAAAATAACCGATGGGTACTCGATCAGATAAGCTTCGGCAACAACTCCTGGCGTCGCGATAACCTGATTTTGAATGTGGCGATAGGGTATCCGTTTTAGGAAGCGGAATTAATGGTTACATTGTTCTATTGTTACATTGTTATGTGTTGTGCATTGTATGATTATTTGTCAGTCGGCAGTTGGCAATCAGCAATCGGCAATACAGCCCGAATAGGCCCCTATGGGGCAATCCATCCCTGCCCGAATGAACCCGGTCAGGTGGGCATCCATTTTTCAACTCATCCATTCTTCCAACTTCGAAAGCGTAAATGTTGTAACTTTTCCCCCTAATTGTGTAATAGTTTAGGCGGCTTCTGATTGTAATTTTGTTCTTTTATTTAGTGCTAAAAAAAGTATTCACATTTAAAATGTAAAGTTATGGGAAGATTATTATTGATCATAGGGCTGGTTTTGGTAGTGCTATGGTTGCTCGGATTTTTTGCGTTTCATTTCACCACGCCGGTCATACATGCGTTGATCGTGATAGGTGTTGTTCTCATTATTATCGACCTGGTGACCAACCGCCGGGGCCGGTGGTAGGCGGTTGGATCAGAAAAGAAACTGAAGATAACCCGAAAGCAGGGGACTATACTGCTTTTTTTTGAGGATGTAAGAGCTTACAGTTAGTGTAGGCTCTTTTTTTGTCCTTTTACAATCCCATTCCTCACCAAAAAATAACAAACCCTACCGCCATTTTTCAACAACCTTGCGCTAAGTGGCTAAATCCGTGCGCCATTATGCGAAACCAGTTCGTCATTTTACAGAGTTAATGCGCCATTTTGTAAAATCAGTGTGGCATTTTGCGAAGACCCAGGGCCGGGTTGCTTAATTCGCCGCTTTGCATGCATCCGGGTCCTGCAAATAATTTATCAAATCGATCATTTAATTATTTCCATCACCTGTCCCGATATAAAGGGTCGGGAGCGGTTGAGGCAATTTCATCCCCAATGCGCTAATCATGTAACTTTTTGCCCAAGTTATGTAACATTTTCCTTGGTCTCTCACCCTAATTTTGCACTATAAAATTTATGGCTTCCAACCTACACAAAGCCAAAGATAGTGAAAAATGAAAAAAACAGCAACTGATAGTATAACAAAGCCTAAACCTTTAAAGACAATAAAGCGCATTGTAAAACTCGAAAATGTAAAAAAACGGGCTATCAAGATCAGCGAAAAAACCATAGAAACCACGGGTTTTTTGGCGGGTTTTTTTGAAGAACTGGCAACCTTTTTCCTGTTTATCAGAAAAATTGCCCGTTCCACATTTTCCCGCGATTTCGAATTCAAGGAGTTTGCACGTCAATGTTTCCAGATTGGCTATAAAACCCTGCCTCTGATTTCTATTACCGGAACCATTATGGCCTGGTGCTTACCATTCAATCCAGGCCGGCCCTGGTGAATTTTGGTGCCGTATCGCTTTTGCCCGGCATGGTCATAGTGTCGCTCATACGCGAAATTGGACCTGTGATCACAGCGCTGATTTGCGCGGGAAAAATCGGTTCGGGCATGGGCGCCGAGTTGGGTTCGATGAAAGTGACCGAGCAGATAGATGCCATGGAAGTATCGTCGACCAATCCATTCAGGTTTTTGATCGTAACGCGCGTATTGGCCGCCACCCTCATGCTTCCCCTATTGGTATTGTATGCCGATTCGCTGGGTTTTTTGGGAAGCTGGGCCGGAGCAAATATCAAAGGCAACGTAAGTTTTGTGTTGTTTTTTTCGCAGGCATTCAAGCATGTCGAGTTTATGGACTTTTTGCCCGCGGTCATCAAAACCTTCTTTTTTGGCGCGGTGATTGGCCTGGTAGGAACCTACAAAGGATATACCGCCGGTCGTGGCACCGAAAGTGTGGGCAAGGCTGCCAATTCGGCGGTAGTGCTGGCCTCATTGCTTGTAATTATTATCGACATGATAGCCGTACAAATAACCGATTTGTTTACTAAATAAACCCCACAAAGAGTTTTTAAACCTGAAATTATGCAAGTACAACCCTCCATATCAGAAGACACCTCGACCCCAAAAACTTTCAAACATGTTGTTGAGATCAAAAACCTGAAGAAAGGATTTGCCAGCCAGGAAGTGCTGAAGGATGTTACGTTTAATCTGATAAACAACGAAAACCTGGCAGTATTGGGCAAATCGGGCTCAGGCAAATCGGTGCTCATCAAATGCATTGCCCGCTTGTTAAATTCCGACTCGGGAAGCATCATAGTATTTGGCGAAGATGTGAATGCAATGAATACCTATGGCTTGGCCGGGATGCGCAAAAAAATAGGCTTTCTATTCCAGAGCGGAGCCTTATACGATTCTATGACGGTAAAAGAAAACCTTGAATTTCCTTTGAAACGCATTAGAAAGGAACTTTCGAGCCAGGAACGTGATGAAAAAATATTGCAAACCCTCGAAAACGTCGGTCTGGCCGATTCTATTGATAAAATGCCTTCCCAACTGTCGGGCGGTATGCGCAAACGCATCAGCCTGGCACGCACCCTCGTGGTCGACCCAATGATTATGCTTTATGACGAGCCCACCACAGGACTTGACCCGGTAACCTCCGACGAAATCAGTGCCCTCATCAATGAGGTGCAGGAAAAATACAAAACATCCTCTATTATTATTACACACGATATTGAATGTGCCCGCAATACTGCCACCCGACTGATTATGCTCGACAATGGCGAAGTATATATGGAGGGCACTCTGAAAGAATTTGAAAATTCGAAAGATAAACTTATAAAATCCTTCTTTAAATAAATCACAAACTTGCCCGACTGCGTATGCAAGCGGGTCTAAATCTTTAATCTTAAATCAAAAATCATGGATACGCACTCACCGAAATTCAAAATACGCCTGGGTCTTTTTATTGCAGGCGGAACAGTACTCTTTCTGATTATCATTTTCATAATCGGACGTCAGAAAAATTTATTCAATCCTGTATTCAAAGTTTACGCTAATTTTCATAATGTAGGCGGATTGAAAATTGGCAGCAACATTCGCTTTTCAGGGATAGATGTTGGAACTGTCGACAATATCGTTATTATAAACGATTCAACCGTAAAGGTTCACATGCTCATAGAAAAAGATATTCAGAAGTTTATAAAAACCGATTGCGAAGCGGGCATAGGTTCGGCAGGTATAATTGGTGATAAGATTCTGAATATTTCGCAAGGCAGCAATGAAGCACCTATGGTAAAAGAATTCGCGGAACTTCCCTCTAAAGAGCCTGTGGAAACCGATGCCATAATGAACAGTCTTCAGGTAACCGCCTATAGTGCCGAAATTGTCGCCAACGAACTGGCCGAGATTATGATGAAAATTAATACAGGACAGGGAACCATTGGCCGTTTGATTTCGGATACCAGTATTTCTGAAAGTTTTAACAATACCATGCTAAACATCGAAAACAGCAGCCGGGGTTTAAACGAAAACATGAATGCGGCCAAGGAAAATTTCCTGCTAAGGGGATATTTCAGAAGAAAAGCCGAAGCTGCGGAAAATTTAAGACTGGAGCAGGAAGCAGCCAGGAAAAAAGAACAAAAGGCTATTGATAAACAGCAAAAGAAGGATGAAAAAGTGAAAGAAAAGGAGGCAGATAAAAAATAACCGACCGGATTATGCTGCTATCAGGTCTATATCCAAAATCGTAAAATAAATGAAAGCGGCATGTACTCTAAGCGTTTTGCTATTCTTTACTATTTTTCTGTATGCACAGCATGATGTTAAAACTGATACCATCGTTCCGGCTAAAGGCAATATAAATGAGCAAGTGGAGGAGATGAATGAAAAGAAAATAGAACTGCATTCGGATTCTGCCGGCAACCAACCTTTGAAAAGCGACCGTATAGATTCAACCCTGCAGAGCAGGTATGGGAATCTGCTAAACGACGATCCCTTGTTTAACAAAAAAACGCCGGCCTGGAGAGGTGCCATAGAAATTGTCGCTGCTGATGTGTTTGCCTGGTCGCTCGACAGATTGATATATAACAAACCAACCGCTCGCATCAGCATTGCATCATGGAAAAACAATTTGACCAGGGGTTGGGAATGGGATAACAAACGATTTGGAAAAAACTTTCTGAGTCAGCCTTATACCGGTGCCCTGGCTTTTAATGCCGGACGGTCCAGCGGTTACAATTTCTATCAGTCCATTCCTTATGCTGTAGCCGGAAGTTTGTTGTGGGAATATTTGGGCGAAAATACCCGACCTGCCTACAACGATATCATAAATACCCCTATCAGCGGGGCTTTTTTTGGCGAAATTTTATACCGTTTGAGTTCGAACATTCTGGACGATCGCACCCGTGGTGCCAACCGTGTTTTTCGTGAAATAGCCGCAGCCATCATAAATCCCAAGAGAGGTTTCAGCAGGCTTGTGTCGGGCAAATCCTACAGAAGAACCACCAAAGAAGTGTATCAAAAAGAACCCATCAATATTTCTTTTTATGCCGGGGCTCGCAGACTGCTTAATGAAAATGAGAACCTGTTTGGTAAAGGAACTTACAGCGCGATGATAAACGCCCAGTTGGATTATGGTAATCCTTTTGAGGTGCGCCGGAGAAAACCTTTCGACTTTTTTAAAATTCGTGCTGACGTAAATTTTGGTGTAGGCAGAAAGATAATTGATAATGTGCTGGGTTATGGAATACTCTTCGGAAAAAATATACAGCTTGGAAAAATGGCATTGCTGGTGGGGGGTTTTCAGTATTACGATTATTGGAACAGTAATATATTTGAGTTGGGCAGTGTTGGGTTTGGCGGCGGGGTACTTTCTAAACTGGCTTTGGGTAAATCGGGCAATGTTTACACAAGAATACATGCTGCCATTGTACCTTATGCAGGAAGCAGTATGTTGTTCGCTCCGGATACCTCCCTGATAAAGGTTTATAATTACGGGGGCGGTTTGGAGGGAAAGTTTGAAACTACGGTCAATCTGAACAAATATGCCACAGCCTCCCTGATTTATTATTTCTATTGGATCAATACTTACGTTGGCGTGAAAGGTGATAATATTGTTCATATAGTTAAACCCCGCATCACTGTTCGTCTTTTCAAAATGCTCAGCCTTGGATTTGAGAACGACATTTATTACAACGACCGGTTTCTGCGCGATTATAAGGCAATACATTTAGTGCGCACCGAGCAAAAAATATTTCTGTTGCTCTATTTCGAGGATAAGCAGCGAAGAGGTCAATATAATTAAAAATCAGTAAATCCAGATTTAGATGAATTCCATGACCTATAAAAACGTGTTTTCAAAAGGACTCGACCAGTATTTTGCTGATGTATTTAAAGCGTACAAATTTGTGATACGTTTTTTCAAAGAAGCCTTTCATCCCCCTTTTCATATACGCGAAATCATCAATCAGTGTTATGTAATAGGCGTCAAATCTCTTCCATTGATTGCACTAACCGGTTTTATTACCGGGATAGTCTTTACAAAGCAATCCCGTCCTTCCTTATCTGAATTTGGAGCCACTTCGTGGTTACCATCTCTAATTTCAATTGCTATTGTCAGAGCCCTGGCATCTTTGATCACCGCATTAATTTGTGCGGGGAAAGTAGGTTCAAGTATCGGCGCTGAGTTAGGGTCCATGAAAGTCACCGAGCAGATAGATGCTATGGAGGTATCGGCCATTAATCCGTTCAAATATCTGGTGGTAACGCGGGTTATTGCAGCTACCATCACCGTCCCCATATTGGGCTTGTTTTGCGGTTTTGTGGCCCTAATGGGTTCATACTTAAATGTTCATTCGCTCGAAGCAGTTAGCTTCGTGAGTTTTTTCAAGAATGGATTTTCCACCATTACCTTTCTCGATGTGTTCTCTGCTTTGATTAAATCTACCGTATTCGGATTTACCATCGGTATTATCGGAACCTACAAAGGATATAATGCCATTAAGGGAACCCGTGGTGTGGGACGAGCTGCCAACGAAGCAGTGGTATTGGCCATGTTCCTGATATTTGTAGAAGAAATTGTAATTGTGCAAATAGCCAATTGGATCAGATATTTTTAAAGTCATGGAAAATCAGCAAACGAAAACGAATCATGAACCGGTCATTTCTATAAAGGGATTGTGTAAATCATTTGGTGATTTTGATATTTTGAAAAATATCAGTCTGGATGTATTTAAGGGGGAGAACATGGTTGTACTTGGGCGTTCCGGTGCAGGCAAATCAGTTCTGATAAAAATTCTTGTCGGATTATTGACAGCCGATAAAGGTATAATTAAGGTATTAGGACAGCAGGTTGACAAATTATCAGGAAAGGAACTGGATGCTTTGCGCTTGCGGATTGGGTTTTCATTTCAGAGCAGTGCTTTGTACGATAGTATGAGTGTGCGCCAGAATCTTGAATTTCCTTTAATTATGAATCTGAAAAAT
The DNA here is from genome assembly GCA_964469155.1 of uncultured Bacteroidales bacterium. Classification (GTDB taxonomy): domain Bacteria; phylum Bacteroidota; class Bacteroidia; order Bacteroidales; family CAIWKO01; genus CAIWKO01. The sequence goes on along the minus strand of CAYXXU010000036.1, from coordinate 22,281 downwards.
ATCAGTAAAGACGAAATAAACAATGCTATAGATGAAGTGCTGGATGCCGTGGGGTTGAAAAATAAGTTGAACGAAATGCCGTCCGATTTATCGGGTGGGCAGCGCAAAAGGATTGGAATTGCGCGCACCTTAATTTTAAAACCTGAAGTCATGCTATACGATGAACCCACTTCGGGATTAGACCCGGTTACCTGCCGGGAGATTAATGACCTAATCAATGATGTTCAGAAAAAATACAACACCACTTCTATCATTATTACCCATGATCTCACCTGTGCCAAAGAAACCGGCGACAGAGTGGCTATGCTTTTGGACGGACAGTTTTTTAAAGTCGGAAAATTCGAAGAAATATTTGAATCGGACAACGAAAAGATAAGGAGTTTTTTCAATTATAATTTTATACAATAAATCATGAACCCACCCACCAATAAACGCGCAATAATTGTCGGACTTTTTATTATTATCGGATTGCTTTTCCTGGTCGGCGGAATATTGACCATAGGAAATCTGCATTCAACCTTTCAAAAAAAATTAACTATTTCAACCATATTTGGGGATGTCAATGGTTTGCAATCGGGGAACAATATCTGGTTTTCGGGTGTAAAGATTGGAACGGTAAAGAAAGTAGAATTTTATGGAGAGTCACAGGTAAAAGTGATTATGAATATTAATATCGAATCCAGACAATATATTCGTAAAGATGCCAAAGTCAAGATCAGTTCAGATGGATTGATCGGCAATAAAATTCTCGTAATCTATGGCGGCACTCAATTGTCGCCTGAGATAGAAGAGGGCGACACCCTATTTAATGAAAGAATGATGTCGACCGAAGATATTATGAATACGCTGCAGCAAAATAACCTGAATATTCTGACTCTCACTAACAAATTGGCAAAAGGCGAAGGAACCATAGGTAAACTCCTGACAAGTGATTCTATTTATAACAGCATTGCCGCAACCATTAATTCACTGAAACAGGCTTCAGCCAATGCACAGGTTCTTATTGCCTCTCTGTCTGATTTTGGTGCCAAGCTGAACAAAAAAGGAACCCTGGCCAATGATTTGGTTACCGATACCGTTATGTTCAACTCCGTGAAAACTTCTGTGCTGAAAATACAAAGCATTGCTGATACTGCCGGAGTTTTTGTGGATAATCTGAAAGAAGCCGGTAAGAATCCGTCAAGTCCCATTGGTATACTTTTACATGATGAAAAAACCGGAACGAACTTAAAATCTACTATTAGCAATCTGGAGATCAGTTCAGAAAAACTCGACAAAGTGCTCGATGCCATCCAGCATAGTTTTTTATTCAGAAAATACTTCAGCAAAGAGACTAAAACAAAAGAGAAATTACAATCGAACGGATATAACTGAAATGTCAGTGGAGTGGTATAAGCGTATAATGTTACAACTTTTATCCTTAATAGTGTAAGATCAAATCTGCAAAAGGCTACCACCTTTGCATCATTGCGAAAATGATTTCGCGATGTAAAACCAAATGTAATGAAAATACGTCTATTCAGTGTGTTAATAGCAGTTCTTCTGTTCTTAATCCCTACGCTCAATTTTGCCCAGACCATCAATATAGGTACTGCGGCAAATTTTGTTCTCTTTTCTACTAACGGCGCCGTTAGCAACACAGGTATTTCGCAACTCACAGGCAATGTGGGCACCAATAATGGCGGCAGCACCGCTTTCGGCAATGTGAACGGTGGGATGCACGATATGGACGGCACCAGCGCACAATGTGCAGCAGATCTGCTTATAGCCTACAATCAACTTTTTGCTACCATACCTACTTTCTTTCCCGGTAATTTGATTGGCAACGGAGCAACACTCACTGCAGGTGTATATTCTATTCCCAGCGCAGCCACGCTCAATTTAGATCTTACGCTGGATGCACAAAACAATGCCGGTGCTGAATTTATTTTCAAAATAGGTGGGGCTTTTTCGACCAATGCCAATTCAAAAATAAAACTCATCAACGGAGCCCAGGCATGCAACGTATATTGGAAGGTAGAAGGCCTCGTTGATATGGCTTCAGGGACCACCATGCGCGGAACCATTATTGCCAACAATTTTGCTATCATCATCAACACAGGGGATACCCTCGAAGGTCGTGCACTTTCTACCACAGGTGCCGTCACAGTTCATGGACTCTTTGCCTATACACCCATTGGTTGCGGTAGTCCGGTTCTTACAGGTCCGGTAGCTCCCGAATTGGGCGCTGCTGGTTGCTATGCAATATTCTCATCAGCCGGAGCAGTCACTAACACAGGTGTAACTCATATTACCGGCGATGTTGGCAGCAATACCAGCGCTCCTGTGGGATACAATCCTTTATTGGTGACAGGCACCATTCACCTAGTTCCTGATGGTTCTACGGCCCAGTGTGCTGCAGATCTTCTTATCGCCTATAATTATTTAAACCTGCTGCCTGTTGATATCGAATTAAACTATCCGGCTCAATTTGGAAACAACCTGGTACTGACACCCCATACTTATCTCATGAATGCTGCTGCAGCATTAACCGATTCGCTTTATTTGAATGCGCTGGGCAATGCCAATGCCGTGTTTGTAATTAAAATAAATGGCGCACTCACTACAAGCACATATGCCAAAGTAAAACTCATCAACGGGGCACAGTCGAAAAATGTATACTGGCTGGTGGAAGGAGCTGTCAGCATAAATAGCTATTCCATATTTCGCGGAACCTTATTATGCAACAACGGGGCCCTGGGAGCCATCAACACAGGAGTTATGCTCGACGGACGCGCACTGACCACAGGAGGAGCCTTGAGCACCACAGCAGTGAATGTAGTGCCTGCGCTTTTACCTAATAATTGTCTCACCGTTGGAGTTGAATCGTTTGATGCTGAAGATGCCAAACCTACTGTGATCATTTGCCCAAACCCATCGACCGGAATCACCAATTTTGAAGTGCACGGTTTCACTGGCTATATCGAACTGGCGATTTATTCATTAGACAGTAAAATAGTCAGAACATATTATATTTCCCGAAGCACCGAAACCCAGATTGATCTGTCGGAATTGCCCAAAGGTATCTATATGGTGCGCATTACTGATAAGCAGTCGAACCAGATCTGCAAACTGATACTGCAATAATTATTTCACTTTAGTTACAGAAATAAGGGCCTGTATATCAAAGCAGGTCTTTTTTGTTGCAGCATTAAGGATAAAGATAGTTTAGCCAGGCGAATTACCTTGTTAAATGGATTGTATGATAGAACAAAGTCAGCTCCAGGTACATATTGTCCCAACACGATAGGTAAACAGGAACAGGCGGAAATATTGCAACTTTTTTCCAAAATTGTGTAAATCACTCTAATGATCATAGCCTTACCTTTGTGTAACTAAAATAAAACTAAAATCATAAAATGGATAAAGAAATAAATGCAAACTGGATAGTTCAAAAAGAAAAGCTCAAACTACGATTTTCCGCACTGACTGATTGCGATTTCACATATGAAACAGATAAAAAAGATGAGATGCTCGAGCGGCTTCAGATAAAACTCGGAAAATCGAAAGATGAAATTCATGAAATAATTAAACAATTTTAAACATCACTCTGAAAATTAATTAAAAATCAATACACTATGAAAAAGCTAATTATTACCCTGATGATTGTTTCTGTCATCGCTGTTACCTCAACAACAACCCGGGCTCAAAAAGCATGGGAAAAAAACTCAAGGGTCCTGTCACTGGGATTCGGAGCCTCACAATTCTATCACCTCGACAATTACTATTATTATGATTCAAGGCATCCTAACCATTATTACAGTCCCACCACACTGCAATTGAATTTTCAGGCCGAATTTGGAGTTCATCCTTATGTAGGCATTGGTTTTACCACAGGTATTGGTGGCAGAGGGGGGTTGCGACATGATTACAGGGGTGAACTGAACATCCCAATTGGGATGATAGTCAACTTTCACTTCTATCAATTAATCGCCGATAAAAGCACTAAAAACATACATGCCGACAAACTTGACCTTTATTTTGGTGCCAGCCTCGGCAGCGGTGTTGCCATTGCTTATTACTATAACTTCACCAGAGTGGTTCCTATGGCCTTTGGCGGAGTTCATTTTGGCGCACGCTATTATTTCACCCCGGCGGTGGGTGTTAATTGCGAAGTAGGTTGGGGCAAAAGCCTGGTCAATGCAGGGATGGTGTTTAAACTTTAGTACAATCTTATCAATTAGAAGCAAATAGGAAGGTTATTAATCAGAAGTTTTCGTAATTAAAACGACGATTCTAAACAAAAATTTCAATTTGAGAGACAGGGTCCCCTTTTATTTTATACTTATGAGCCGATAAATAAGATTTAAATCATTAATAAAAAAGTTAGAAAATAGTCCATTTTTATTGTTATCTCAGGCTGTTTTTCCGGCAAAATGTCAGGTACAGGCTTTGAAAACATTACAATAATAAGAAGTCCAAATTGGACTGCAACTTACCAGATTAGGCCTTAGGCTACTGTACTCAGCAGTGTTTTTAAACATTCGGCCACTAAGGCTTCCATAAATTCAGGGGTGATGTCGGTAATTTCGTGACGGGTTTGGCTTAATGGTTTTGTGATACCCGGGGGTAATGGGGTCTGGTTTGCTGGTTTTCGAAACCCGTAAGCATATTGTTTTATGATGATTACTTTGCGCAGGGGTTCTTTAATGGCAAAATACAGGCGGCAGGTGAGCCGGGTAGTTGAAAGTTCTATGCTGTATGAATCTTCAGTTTGGGGATGGCCCGGAGGGGTTTTTCGCTGATAGCTGATTTGGTGATGATATTGCCGGAGTTGCTCGCCAAATTTTTGCATCGATTTTCCGATGACCTCACGACTGACATGATCCCAGGCATCCAGAAACATCTGTTTTTCCTGTTCTTTTTGCAGTAGCAAGGCTTTTTTGTCGGCTTGCTCCTGTTCATAATTGTTTAAAATGTCCTCGATCAGATTGCCCATATTCTCTGTTTTTAGGATTACACATGGTAAAATTACAAAAAAACTCCCGAAAATACTTCGGGAGTTTTTTTATTTTATGGGCTCATGCCATGTTCCTATCATGGACATTTATTCGAGCCTCAGTTCTACTGTAACCTCGGTATCGTTGTCGTTGATAAAAATTATAAACTTGTTGGCGGGAGCGCCTGCATCTAAGCCTTTTTTGATCAAGTGTTACCCTGTTATCATTCATATGTAAGTAATGAACGAAATACAATAAAAAATAAACTCAAAATAAAAACAATCATGGATGACGGAAAATCAACAATATAACATTATTCCATTCCACTATCCAAGGTCTCTTAACCCTTCTCCTTCTTCACCCATTCAGGTGCCTGCGGTATTTTGTTAACCTTAATGCTGTGCCATATAAAATAAGCGCCCAGCAATACAAACGGAATGCTCAGCCATTGTCCCATATCCATGGTCATACCTTTTTCGAAATCAACCTGAACCTCTTTCAGAATTTCGATCAGGAAGCGTGCCGTAAACATGATCACCAGGAAAATCCCCACAAACAACCCGGGCCTGATGATGCCTTTTTTCTTATAGTATAATATCAGCAGCAGGGCGGTGATAAAGAGATAGGAAAAGGCTTCGTACAACTGCGTTGGGTGGCGGGGCAACAAACCGGCGTCAGGGTCGCGCATAAAAACAAAGCCCCAGGGCATAGTTGTGATATGTCCGTAAATTTCCGAATTCATCAGGTTGCCGAACCTCACAAAAGCGGCGGCAATGGGAATCACAATGGCTACGCGGTCGAACAGCCACCACACGTTCACCTTGAACTGCCTCACATAAATGATCAGCGCCAGCACAATGGCAATGGCCGCGCCGTGGCTGGCCAGTCCGCCTTCCCAAACCCTGGGTATTTCGCTCAGGTGGTTTTTATAATAATCCCATTCGTAGAAAAACACATGGCCCAGACGGGCACCGAACAATACGGCCAGGAAAACATAAAAAGTGAGCCAGTCGAGCAATTTAAACGACACCTTCTCTTTTTTAAACACCAGGTACAACACCGCATAGGCAAAGAAAAAACCCAGTGCGAACAATAAGCCATACCAGCGCAGTTCGAAACTTCCGATAGAAAAAACGGGCGAAGGGTTAAATACTATTTGTAAAACATCCATGGCTGTCTATTTAGTGGTAAACGAAATGGTATTGCCTTCCGCAATATGGTATATATCGGTAAACCCTGCGTTCACTTCCACCACATAGAGGCCCTCGCGGGCCGCCGGTATCGATTTCTCGGAAAAGGGCTCCGTGTTTTTGGCAATGGTGATGATCTTATAATGATCGTCAATAAAAATAATATCGAGGGGGATATGAGTGTTCTTCATCCAGAACGACAAGGGTTGCACCTGTTCAAAAACGAACAGCATACCGCAACTGTCGGGCATAGCTTTGCGAAACATCAGTCCCTGGGTGCGGGCGGCCTCAGTTTGGGCAATTTCAATGGTGATGGTTTTCAGATCTTTGTTGCCCGACCAGAACTTAAGCTGGCCGTCGTTGCGGAAAACAGGTTCCTGCACCGTTTCCACCTGCCTGTTTTCAACAGGATTCACCTTGGGTATACCTTTCCGGCTACCTTTGATGAAGATCACCGCCACCACCACTATAATGATGGCCAGCAGGCTCAGGGCAATAGTTTGTTTTTGTTTGTTCGACATCATGTTGATCACATATAATACGCTATCATGAAAGCTATGGCATAAACGAAAGTAACAAATAATATTCCTCGTCCGGTTTTGTCTGCCTTCATATTAACCAGATAATAACGAAGCGCCAAAGCATTAGGAACAATTCCGAGTATAATGATGGTGGTGGTTTTAAAAACCGGCAGCCCGGTGGCAGAATTCGGGAAAGTTATATTTAAATAGTACAATATTCCGAAAACCACCGAAGGCAGTAACAAACCTATAGCAATTCCCAACAGGAATGAGTCTTTTTTTAAAAATTTAAACATCGAATTTCCATTTTTTAATGACAGGGATTGAATCGTGAGCCGTCAGATCATAATGCACGGGCACTATAGAAACATAATGGTTCTTCAGCGCCCATTCGTCGGTATCTTTACCGTTATCCAGGTTTTCGAACACGCCCATCATCCAGTAATAATCCCTGCCATGAGGGTCTTTGCGTTCGCTGAATTCCTCTTTCCAATACGCATCGGCCTGCCGGCAAATTTTAACGCCTTTTATTTTCTTATCGCTCTTTACAGGAAAATTTACATTCAGGCAAATGTTTTTGGGAAGTCCGTTTTCCAGCACATTCATGCAGATGCTTTTGATAAAAGGCCCGGTATGACTGAAATCGGCATTGTAAGCATAGTCGTTCAGCGAAAACCCGACCGAGGGAATATGTCCCATGGCGCCTTCTATCACGGCCGACATGGTGCCCGAATAAATGATGTTTACCGAAGCATTCGATCCGTGGTTGATACCCGAAACCAGCAGATCGGGTTTGCGGTGCAACACTTTGTCGACAGCCAGTTTTACACAATCGACGGGGGTGCCGTTGCAGAAGAATTCTTTATAGTTCTTTTCCGATTTCAGTTTTTGCAAACGCAGGGGAGTGCTCACCGTAATGGCATGTCCCATACCCGACTGGGGTTTATCGGGGGCCACCACCACCACTTCGCCAATTTCGCGCATCACACTTATCAGGTAGCGGATACCGGGAGCAGAGAAGCTATCGTCGTTTGTTATCAGTATTAAAGGTTTATTCATTCCTTTTTTTTGCTGCAAATTTACTAAATTTGAGCCATATTGCTTTCTATTGTCAGTTGCTAAATAATAATATTATGTCAGTACTTGTTGAATTTGCCATGTTTCCCACCGATAAAGGCGACAGCGTGAGCCTTTACGTCAGCCGCATCGTTAAAATGATACACGATAGCGGAATAACCTATCAGTTAACCCCCATGGGTACCATTTTTGAGGTAGAAGAAATGCCCGATGCCATGGCTGTTATTGTCAAAGCTTACCGCCAGCTCGAACTGGATTGCGGAAGGGTTTATGCTTCTGTAAAGTTCGATATTCGTAAAGGAAAAACCAACCGCATGAAAAATAAGATCAGGGCGGTTGAGGATAAGATAGGGAAGGTGAATAAATAGTTGGGAATTTGGGGCTTTGGTCTTACAAAAACTGATCCCCCGTCAGGTATCCATGCGCGGTGGCATAGATAATAGAGCGGGTATAGCCCGAGCAATCGCCGATAAATTTCAGGTTCTTAAAATGCTGGTTGTTCAGCTTGTTTGAGTAGAACTTGATTTCAGGGGCATACACCAGGTTGTCGTCGCTGCCTACGCCCGGAACGACCTTATCTAATTGCTCGATAAAATCTATAATGCTTTCGATAATGCGGCGCGGAAATCCCAGGTTAATGTCGCCCAGAATATAATTTTCGGCAGGAAGGGTGGGAAAAACACGGTATACCCTTTTGGTGCGTTTCGAATTCTTCAGGTCGCGGTAGGTTTGCAAAATCACTTTGTTCTTTCCGGCCAGCAGGTTGGTCAGCTTGGCAATGTGCGAACCATACCCGGTAGGGTCGTTGAAGGGTTCGGTAAGTTCGACGGTGGTCAGCACGGCAAAGTTGGTGTTGGTGCTTTTGTCGTTCATTTTGGCATGGCCGTTCACTGTAATGAAGTCATCGTATCTTTCGGGAACCACATAGCCCGATGGGTTGTTGCAAAACGTACGCACCACATAGCCCGTGCGGCTCTTATATTTCACCTTGAATTCGTACATCTCGGTGTTCAGGTCGTTCACAATATGGTTGGGCAGCTCGAAACGTATGCCGAGGTCCAGTTTGGTGTTTTCCAATACCAGCTCAGGATGATTGGCAATGATGTGTTTTATCAACTTATGGCCGCTGCGGCCCACCGAAACTATGGCCGTATCGAATTCGTCGGTGCCATTTATCTTCACTTTGTCGCCGGTCACCTCCAGGCTGTCGATGGGCGAATGAAAGTGGAAATGAACCTGCTTCATCAGGCTGAATTGTTCGTAGATGGCTCCCAAAACGCCCCTCAGCTGGTCGGTGCCCAGGTGGAAGAACTCGGCTGATATGGGCTGGAAACCATGGCGATAAAATTCCTGGTAGTATTTCGAATTGTAGAACGATTTGCCGGTTTCGTACTGGTGGTTTTTTGTCTTATTTAGGTAAAAATCCACCAGGTGGCGCTGCACCTGGGTATCTATCTGTATGTCGCCTCCCATTTCCGACGAAATAAAAAGTTTCCCGTCGGCGCGTATGCCCGAAATGCTCGACGAATAGATGTCTTTCGATTTCTCGAAAACATGTATCTCGTGTCCTGAGTTTCCGGCCTTTTCGATAAAACCTATCGAGGCCGCACCAAATCCAATTATTGCAATTTTCATCTTCTTTGTTTTGGGTTGTGGTTACATTTCAGCGGGGTTTTTGACGGGCTTATGCGTTCTTCCATTTTTCGAACCCCCGCACTATCATGTCGCAAACCTCCGCAGGCGAATGATGGCTGGTATCAACCACCATATCGTAGTTGTGCAAGTCGGCATAATCTATATGGTAGTATTCTTTGAAGCGCTGCAGTTCGCTTTGGCGGCGCGCCATAATCTGCTGTTTGGCTTCCTCAAGGCTGGCGTATTTTTCGCTGGCACGCTGATCGTTAAAAATGCGTCCGGCAGCCACATCGGCATCCACCGTAAGGTAGACCTTGAACGAACGCGGGGCAAAATGCCAGGCCAGGCGCGAATCGAATATCAGGGGTTCCGCCGAGTTTTCCAGTTCGGCCACGCGGCCGTCTATCTCGTCGTCTATTTCGGGATGCGCCACAGTGTATTCGTTCAACTGCAGGGTGGTCATGCCGTGTTTGGCGGCAATTTCGCGCTGTATAAGGCCCGTGGAGATTATTTTATATCCGAGGCGCTCCGATAGCAGCCGGCTCAGATGACTTTTGCCGCTGCCCAGGTCGCCCGTGAGGGATATTTTGGGGTAAAGTTTCATGTGCAGATATTACAATACAAACCTAAGGAAAAATTTGAAACGGGGAGGGAAAATTTTGATTTCAGAGTTCAGATTTTGGAGGAAACCACTTAGACACCAAGAACACTAAGGAACACTAAGATTATGTTTTTTGTAGCGTAGCGCGGCTTAAAGCCGTGTTAGGGATTATTAATTGGGGCAAAAAGGGGGTGTAAAAACAAGCCGTTCTTCGCAAAGCATTAATTAATAAGTTGTTAGGTTGTAAAACATTGCTGTCAGCAGGCAAAACGCAACCCTCTACTGCCAAAACGTGACCATCGACTGCCAAAACGCGACCCTCGACTGCCAAAACGCAACCATCGACTGTCAAAACGCAACCATCGACTGTCAAAACGTGACCATCGACTGTCAAAACGTGACCATCGATTGCCAAAACGCGACCATCGACTGCCAAAACGCGACCATCGACTGCCAAAACGCGACCCTCGACTGCCAAAACGCAACCATCGACTGCCAAAACGTGACCGTCGACAGGCATAACGCGACCATCAGGAGGGAAAACGTTTTAAGGAGAAGATAAGGTTGGGGAGGCTGGAAATGAATCTTTGAATCGATTTTTTAATGAATAGGTTTTAAGTGCGTAATTTAATTGTTAACATTCGGAAGGCAAAATACAGAACTTTATGAGTGAGTTTTATAAAAAATATTTTCTCAATAAATGAGAGTAAATTGTCTGTTGGTTATTGATTTAAATTTTTTATAAAAATCTATATTTTTTTATAAAAAAAATATAAAAATTGATCGATGTATTTATTTAATTCTTAATTTTACACTGTTTTTTTATCTAATAGTTTTTTAATACGTAATTTTTTAAAAATTAAAATTATGACAAATAATGAACAAGCCCAGAAAACCATGTTTAATGCACTGGACAAAGAATTGGACGCAGATAGCGCTGCTTATGAAGGCAATGAAGATTATGTAGCCGAAGTAGCATTATTTAAGGAAGCCCTCGCAGACCATAACGCTAAGGCGGCTGCAGCTCACGCTGATAACAGCGGTTTTAGCGCTGATAAACTGAAGCAAAAGATCATTTTAAGCGATAGGGCTTCCAATTTGTCGGGTAAGGCTTATGTTAAGCTGATGAATTTGGATATGCAAAGTGTAGCTGACCAGTTGCATATTGAACCTACGGATTATAATCATGTGGCCGACAGTGAGTGTGCTACTTTGGCGCAAGCTGCACATGATTTGATGTATTCGCAATTGAGCGTTTTGAGTGTTACGAATACGATTACTGCTGCTATGCTGGTTGATTTTAAGAAGGAGATAGATAAATTTGTTGGTATTCAAGGTACGAGCGAGATGGTTCATGCAGTTTCGCCCCTATTGACGAAGGCGTTTAAGGATAGTTTCAAGCCTGTGATGATGAGAAGGGATAATTTGATATTGTTGACAAGAGATTATAAGACGAGTAATCCGGGGTTTTATGAGAGGTTGATGGCCAGTACGGTGATACCAACGATTAATGTTCACCATACTTATGTTGAGGTTAATGTGAAAGGAAAAAATACGGGCAAGCCTATTGAGGGAGTGCTTTTTACGTTAAGCAATTGTAATAAAACCGGTACGACGAACTGGGAAGGCAATGCGAAACTGGAGGAGGTGAAGAAAGGACCAGCAGTGTTGAGGGGGGAGACTGCAAGCAAGGTGAGGTTTGAGGCTCATATTGTGATTAAAGGGGGAGTGACGAACCATTATGATGTGGTGATTGAGGAAGAAGGGGTTTAGGCTTTAGGCTGTTAGACTATTAGACTATTAGGAAGGCTTGCCGAAATGTGAGCCTTTTTTATTGGGGAGGGCGTTTCGTGAAACGCCCCTGCATTGCGTTGCATGTTGTTGGGCGGCGGGAGTTTTTTTTTATGTTACGTTGGCTGAAGCCAAGGGCAATGAGTTTCGACAGGCTCAGCTACCAAATAAAAGATGGGACTTTTGTGACCTGAGGTACCGGGGACTCAACAATTTAAAACTGCCCCGTCAGGTGTCGAAAGGCGATTGTTTCGCGAGGCAGGAAAACCTTAGTAATAAGCAGAGATCGCAAGGAGTTTGACCTTATTACGTTATCTCTTAAAAATAAGCTAATAAGGTTTTTGTTTCGGCAGGATTAAATGTTACTAAGGTTGTAATTGAAAAAAATAAGGTTTTTTTGGTGGGACGATTGTTTCGCGAGGCAGGAAAACCTTAGTAATAAGCAGAGATCGCAAGGAGTT
>CAYXXU010000036.1:0-9926 GCA_964469155.1 uncultured Bacteroidales bacterium | reverse complement strand
TGTAATTGAAAAAAATAAGGTTTTTTTGGTGGGACGATTGTTTCGCGAGGCAGGATGTTGGAATTTGGCAGGTGGTTGGCTCGCGGCGTGAGGGATATTGTCTGAACCGCTGATTTACCTGATTAAAATGATTAAATTGATTTTAGGAAAGGCAGGGCCCTGATGAATAAAACGACGGCGGTGGAAGTGCCGCCGAACAGGGGGATGACATTTATGTCTAAAGCCAACGGCAATGAAGAAAATGGGATTTTTGATTGGAGAGTGATAGCCTCACTGTGAGTGAGACTATCACTAAGTGAAATAAAAAATACTCTCACCTAAGGGTTACTTCAATTTTTTCTCCCCTCAATCTAATAAATAATTAATTTTGCTGCCAACACAGTAAAAAACAAATTCTCATGAAAAAAGACACACAGATATTCGACCTTATTCAACTGGAATACGAACGTCAATTGCATGGCATAGAACTGATAGCTTCCGAAAACTTTGTGAGCGAGCAGGTGCTGCAGGCCATGGGCTCGGTGCTTACCAACAAATATGCCGAAGGCTACCCAGGCAAACGCTATTACGGCGGCTGCCAGGTGGTTGACCAGACGGAACAGATTGCTATTGACCGGGCCAAACAACTCTTTGGCGCCGACTATGCCAATGTGCAGCCACACTCGGGCGCACAGGCCAACATGGCCGTGCTAATGACCTGCCTGAAACCGGGCGATACGTTTATGGGCCTGAACCTTTCGCACGGGGGACATCTTTCGCACGGCTCGCCGGTGAATTCTTCGGGCATACTGTATAAGGTGGTGGCTTATGGCGTGGAAGAAGAAACGGGCATGGTGAACTACGACAAGATGGAAGAAGTGGCCCTGAGGGAACGTCCGAAACTGATCATTGCCGGCGCTTCGGCTTACTCGCGCGACTGGGATTTCCGCCGCATGCGTGCCATAGCCGACATGATAGGCGCCATTCTGATGGCCGACATTGCACATCCGGCCGGACTGATAGCCAAAAGTTTGCTGAACAACCCTGTTCCGCATTGCCATATCATCACCACCACCACCCACAAAACCCTGCGCGGACCGCGTGGCGGCATGATACTGATGGGAAAAGATTTTGAGAACCCCTGGGGACTGACCACTCCGAAAGGCGAGGTGAAAATGATGTCGGCCCTGCTGGATTCGGCTGTTTTTCCGGGCATACAGGGCGGACCGCTGGAACATGTGATAGCCTCCAAGGCCGTTGCTTTTGGCGAAGCGCTGACGGATTCGTATACCGACTATGTGGCCCAGGTGAAACTGAATGCCGAAGTGATGTCGAAATGCTTTACGGATAAAGGTTATAAAGTGATATCAGGCGGCACCGACAACCACCTGATGCTGATAGACCTCCGCACCAAATTTCCCGAGATCACCGGCAAGGTGGTTGAAAATACCCTGGTTAAAGCTCATATTACCGTAAACAAGAACATGGTTCCCTTCGACAGCCGCTCACCTTTCACTACTTCGGGACTGAGGGTGGGCACCCCTGCCATCACCACCCGCGGCATGAAAGAGCAGCACATGCCCCTGATAGTGGATCTGCTGGACGAAGTAATCTCGAACATAGAGAACGAAACCGTGATAGCCTCGGTGAGCGAAAGAGTGCAGAAACTGATGCGCGATTTCCCGCTGTTCGCATACTAATATAGCTGTTGCCCGGCATCGGAAAAACCTTTCCCGGATGAAATCGGGGGAAGGTTTTTTGTTTTATTAAGAGGCTGGAATTTTTTTCCTGCGGAAATTGCAAATACCCAATTAAAAAGACTAATTTTACAGTAATGAAAACACTGTACCTGATACGTCATGCAAAAGCTGCGCAAGAAGAACCCGGCCTGGCTGATGCAAAGCGCCCTTTAATAAAAACAGGTATCGAACGCACCAAAAAAATAGTTGAGTATTTGCTCGACAATTCGGTGATTTTCGACCTGATGATAGCCAGCCATGCCACACGCGCCATGGAAACTGCAAAATTGATGGCCGCACGGATGGAATACCCCGAAGACAAGATTATGTGCGATAAGCGTATTTATTGTAACGACCTCCAGGCTTTCTTCGACATTCTTTTCGGGTTGGACGATTCCATTTCGGATGTTGCCATAGTGGGGCACAATCCGCTGATCACCGAATTTGCCAATTATTTCCTCGACGATAAAATTGTCAGCATGCCGACCTCTTCGGTGGTCTGCATAGAGATAGATACCGATCAATGGACCCAGGTGAACCTGGTTTCGTCGACAAAGCAATTTTTTATTACTCCCTGATTTTCTGAAATGCTGTTTGCTGCCATTGATATAGGCACTAATGCCGGTAAACTGCTTTTTTCGAAGGTCGGCAACCATGATGGGGTGGCGGTGGCTGAAAAAGTAATGCGCCTCCGCATTCCGCTCCGATTGGGTGATGATGTTTTTACCAACAACCGCATCAGCAAACAGAAACAGGAAACCCTGATAAAAACCCTTAAAGCCTTTAAATTTTTAATTGAAGTGTACGAACCACTCGATTGGATTGCCTGTGCCAGCGCTGCTATGCGGGAAGCATCCAATTCGAAACAGGTTCTCGAAGCTATCAAAAAACAAACGGGTATTGATCTGAAGGTGATCAGCGGGTTAGAGGAAGCCAGACTGATTACCTCGGCCGATAATACAACGATGAGCAGCCTGCCTACCTACAAAATGTTTGTTGATCTGGGAGGTGGCAGCATGGAAATATCAGTTCTGCAGAATGAGCAGATCGTTGCATCGAAATCGTTTCATATAGGTGTGCTTCGTTACATCAATAATAAAATCGATGACAAAGAATGGGACAGCCTTCAGCAGTGGCTCAAAACGTTTAAGTGCGATTTCGATAAGATATTCCTCATAGGTTCGGGTGGCACAATAACTAATGTTGCAAAACTATACGGAACAAAAGAAAACCGTATGATCTCCTTTGATGAATTAAAACATGCCCGTATGCATCTTTCGGGATTTTCAGCTCACGATTTGACCGAAAAGCTTGGTATCCAGCCCGATCGTGCCGATGTAATCGTCCCTGCCTGCAATATCTTCATAAAAATAATGAAGTGGATACGATCTGATAAAATGTGTGTTCCTGGAATAGGATTGGCTGATGGTCTGATATATAGCCTATACAAGGAGTATCTCAGCAAACAATGATCGCCTGATTTTCAGTTATTGAAAAGTTTCAAAAAGAGTTTATTGGCTGCATTGCTGTAAATAAAAAAATACTTAGTTTTGTCCAAAATACCCGAAAAAAATAAAACGATATATACTATGCAAAAATTAATGCTGTTAGGTGCTGAGGCAATTGCACAAGGAGCTATTGATGCAGGAATTACCGGAATATACGCCTATCCCGGAACTCCCTCAACTGAAATTACTGAATACGTTGATAATTCGCGGGAAGCCCACGAAAAGAACATAAAAGCATTTTGGGCCGCAAACGAGAAGACTGCCGTGGAAGGAGCCCTCGGAATGGCCTATGCCGGAAGAAGAACTATGGCCTGCATGAAGCATGTGGGGTTGAATGTGGCTGCCGATGCTTTTGTAAACTCGGCTATTACCGGAACTAACGGTGGTTTTATAGTGGTTGCTGCCGATGATCCTTCCATGCATTCTTCACAGAACGAACAAGATTCAAGATTCTATGGGAAATTTGCATTGCTTCCTATACTGGAACCGACCAATCAGCAGGAAGCCTACGATATGGTCCATTACGGTTTTGAACTTTCGGAGAAATATCACCTGCCGGTATTATTGCGTATTACTACCCGTCTGGCCCATTCGCGTTCGGGTGTGGTTCGTAAAGCGTCGCTGGAGCAGAATAAGATTAAACTACCTGAAGATATGCGTCAGTATGTTCTATTGCCGGCCATTGCCCGTAAACGTTACAAAGCATTACTGAGTATGCAGCCCGCCCTGATAGAGGAAGGAGAAAAATCGCCTTATAACCGGTATATCGATGGCCCTGATAAAAAACGGGGTATCATTACATTTGGTATTGCTTTCAATTACCTGATAGAAAACTATCCCGACCGGGTGGTTCCCAATCCTGTTCTGAAGATATCGCAATATCCCGCTCCACGCAAAATGATAGAAAAACTTTGCAAAGAATGTGAGGAGGTGATCGTTTTTGAAGAGGGTGCTCCGCTGATAGAAGAGTTATTGAGAGGTTACCTGAACAACAGTATGAAAATTAAAGGCCGCATGGATGGTACCCTGCCCCGCGACGGCGAACTGAATCCGAATTTGGTTGCCCTTGCTTTGGGAATGCCCATAGCGCAAAGCGGGACCATACCTGCCGTAGTGGTTGGCCGTCCGCCTTCACTTTGCAACGGATGTCCGCATATTGACAGTTACCTGGGATTGAATGAAGCTATAGCCCCTTATGGTAAAGGCCGTGTTTTTGCCGATATAGGATGTTATACGCTGGGTGCCTTGCCTCCGTATGATGCGATCAACTCCTGTGTCGACATGGGCGCCTCCATCACTATGGCAAAAGGAGCCTCTGATGCTGGTTTACAGCCTTCCGTAGCTGTTATAGGTGATTCTACTTTTACCCATTCGGGAATGACAGGTCTGCTGGATTGTATTAATGACAATACACCTGTAACCATTGTGATACTGGATAACAGTATTACCGCTATGACAGGCGGACAAAAATCATCAGCCAGCGGCAAAGTGGAAAACATTTGCAAAGGCCTGGGCGTTGACCCTGAACATCTGCATATAATAAAACCCTTGCGGAAAAACCATGAAGAGAACCTGGCCATTTTTCAAAAAGAACTGGCATATCAAGGGGTTTCTGTCATCATTCCCACCCGTGAATGTATTGTATCGATGAACAAACGCATGCGCGAAAAATTTAAAGAAAAAAAGACTGTTTAAGAGAAACCACTAAGACACTAAGGACACTGAGAAACACTAAGATTTTTATTCGGAAATGATAACTCAGAATTCAAAAAAACCACTAAGACACATAGAGCACTAAGAAACACTAAGTTTATTGTTTGTAAATGATAACACAGAAATATATTAACGATTTAGCGTATAAAATAGTGGGTTGTGCCATAGAAGTCCATAAACATATAGGCCCTGGATTACTGGAATCGGTTTATCAACGGTGTTTTATTGAAGAATTAGAGAATTCCGGATTGCAGGTACAATCCCAATTGTATGTTCCTATAACTTATAAAGAGAAGGATTTAGGAGGTTTGCTTAAACTTGATTTGCTGATAAATGATTTGATAATTGTTGAAATAAAATCAGTAGAGGTAATGATTCCTTTATATAATGCTCAACTTTTATCGTATTTAAAATTAACAGGAAAACCAAAGGGGCTATTAATTAATTTTAATTGTGAAAATATTACTCAACAAATGGTTCCTTTGGTTACAGAAGAATTCGCTAAGCTTTCTTCTTCTTAGTGTAACTGTGTGTTCTTAGTGTCTAAGTGGTAAATAAAATAAAAAAATAAAAAATTACAACATGAAAAAAGATATAATATTAGCCGGTGTTGGAGGTCAGGGGATACTCTCCATTGCAGCTGTCATTGGTTACGCCGCAATTGATATGGGATTATATATCAAACAGGCTGAAGTGCATGGCATGAGCCAGCGGGGCGGCGATGTTCAATCCAATCTGCGTATATCCGACAGGGAGATCTATTCCGACCTGATACCTCAGGGAAAGGCCGACCTTATCATCTCTGTAGAACCTATGGAGTCGCTCAGGTATATCCCCATGCTGTCAGCAGATGGATGGCTGATAACCAACAGCGAACCTTTTATCAATATTTCGAATTACCCCGAACTGGAAAAGATACATGCAGAGATACGTTTGTTTCCGCGTCATGTATTGATAGAAGCCGATAAAATGGCCAAAGAGATCAATGCGGCAAAATCGGCCAACATGATTATATTGGGGGCTTCTTCTCCTTACCTGGGGATTGAATTCAAAAAACTTGAAAGTGCCATCAAAGCTATTTTCCGCAACAAAGGCGAAGAAGTAATTCAAACAAATCTTAAGGCCCTTAACTTAGGCCGTGACTTTGCATTGCAGCACAGCAATCAATAAAATCCATTCCTTTGAATAAAAAAAGCCGGAATGTTCCGGCTTTTTTTGTGTTATGAATCTCAACTGATGTATGTTAAACCAGTGTAATTTATTTTTAGATTGGACTAAAAAAAACAATTGGTATTACAAAACTTCCACCTTTCGTAAGCTCTTGGTATTGCCCGATTGTATCCTGATAAAATAAACCCCTTTCGAATAATTGCTTACATTAATGTCGGTATGGAAGGCATCGGGAATATTGCCTGCTATTTTTGAAACCAATTTCTGTCCCTGCAGGTTATATATCTCGATGATGGTCTGCTCATTTGCATGACCAGTAATGTCGATGTTGAGATAATTATCTGACGGGTTGGGATACACTTGTATAGAGGCATCGTTGTTATCTTCCAGTCCGGTGCAGGTATTTACGGTAGCTGTAACCATCACACGGGGGCTCACACAATCGGCTTCTTTCACTACCCAGTCATAGAAATAGTAGTAGCGCAGGGTAGGGGTAGCACTGCTCCGTTTGATGGACAGTTTGCCTGACAGTGTAATGGGGTAGGTGATTCCTGCAGTATTTCGGTACATATTAGGAGCGGTTGCAGGTCCAGCCAATCGCAAACCGGTATCAACAGGTAAAATGAAATTGAGGGTAACCACATTAACACCCACTGCCAGGGTGGGTGTAGCTGTTGCCAATACTGTACCTGCAGAATTCTTCAGGTTGATGGTTCTGGCTCCGGCAGTACTGGAATAAACCTTCACGGTTTGTAATACGAGTGGAACATAAGTGTCGAACACTTCCCAATGCTCGTAATTGGAAGTAAACATAGTTCCACCACCCACCGAGTCTGTTTTGGCGGTATGGTTAGTAGCGCCTGCCACGCTGTCTTTTACCCAGTAATTGGTGGTAGAGGTAAGTGCGGGGGTATTATAAAAAGTGCCTGTGGTTAGCAGGGTAGTACTGGTGAGCGAATTGTACCATTTTAAAATGCCGCTACCTGTGGCGGTAAGGTGCGCTGTAGACCCAGTACAGATAATCGATCCGGTAACAGAAGGTCCGGCAGGCATGCTGATGGTCACATAGTTGGTCTTGGTGATGGAATCATTTCCGAATGTATTATAGGCTATGAGTTTTACAGTATAAGTTCCGTTGGCGGCGTATGTATGAGTAGGGTTTTGCAGGGTAGAGGTCTGTCCGTCGCCAAACTTCCACAACCAGGCATTGGGAGTGTTCGACGATTGGTCGGTGAAGCTGATGGTTCCGGTACAACTGCTGGTCGTATTGGCGATAAATGCCGGAACAGGCGGATTAGCAGGTGTGGCACAGGTCCAATTCATGGCAAATCCCGAAGCAACCACCCCTCCGTCGCTGGTTTGACGGATGGTGATAGAACCTCCTGATGAAGTAAGTGGCCCGGGAAGATTTGTTCCTGAAAAGGGGCTGCCTGTAAACTGCGGTGATGCAGTGGTTGGGCCGTTGTATATGTATAGTTTGTCGTATCCACTTTCAAAGCTGAATGAAGTAAAAGTAACGGTCACTGAGGTGGCTCCGGTAGGCGAAATGGTGAGGGTGCCGGATGTATTATTGGTATAATCACTGCAAAGGCCGCTGTCGTACAAAGTACCACTACAGGCGGTCTGAGTGGTGCCTGTGCCTGTGGCAGGCATTGATACCTGGCATGGATAGGAGGGCCCCACAGTGATATAAGAGTTCTTGGTAATGGAATCCGAACCGCAGGTGCCTCCATAGGCAACCAGTTTCACATTATAGGCCCCGTTAGCAGTATAGGAATGAGAAGGAGAGGTCAGGAGACTGGTGGTTCCATCGCCGAAATACCATTTGTAGGTATTACCGTTTGCAGAGATATTATTGAACTGTACGGAGAAAGGTGCATTGCTGCATTGGCTAACCGGACAGGCTGCAAAATCGGCATCGGTAGGGCTGGCGACATAAGCCGCTCCCACTCCAACTGCACGCCAGGCATTGGTGGTTGAGATAGCTTCCTGCGAACAGCCTCCGTAAAGATCGGCACAGGCCTGAATTGATGCTACACGGGCATCGGCGTATGTTGAGGATGCTGTCAGATAAACTGTTAAAGTACGGAAAGCTATCTTTTCTGCTTTTGCCATAGTAATACCTGTCACATTGTATGCATTTCCGTTATCGTTGGTCCCCGTGCCACCCTGGCAAAGCAGGTAATACCAGAAATTAATCACCCCGGAATTGGTATGGACACCTCCGTTGTCGCCCGTTCCTGTGTACCAATAGGTGCCATTATAAGTATCGGGCTGTTGGTATAAATTTGGATTCGACATACTTCGGAATGCACTTCCAATTTCATCACCCATCAACCAATTTGCTGTATGAGGAGGTTTAGCATAAAATTCAATACTGATACCAAAAATATCGCTGAAACCTTCGTTCAAAGCCCCTGATTCGTATGAATAGGTTAGATTAGCTGTATTTTCGGTAAGGCCATGGGTGATCTCATGTCCGCATATATCTAAGGTGGTTAATGGAGAATAATCTGCATCGCCATCGCCATAGGTCATACGGCTGCCATCCCAGAAAGCATTTACATAATCCACATCGTAATGCACATAGCTCAATAGTTTCATTCCTGCATTATCGATACTGTTCCGGCTGTGTTTGCTATAAAAATAGTCATAGGTCATTTCGGCTCCCCAATGAGCATCGCGGGCCACTTCATCCTTTGTAGCGTTGGTGCCTGTCCAAGAGGTTGTTGTATTGGTGAAATCTACGGCACTACCATAATTGGTGCCAGTATTCATATCATAGGTTTCAATACCCAAACCGGCACCTCTTCCTGCTTCACGCAAACGATACGACCCATTATATGAGTCTGTAACAATGGTTCGGGTTCCGCTATATTTTGTAGCTGCCGTAGCTGTGGTGTTTGCATTTATTTCATAATTCTCGGTCATTATTCGGTTAAGGGTCCAAATTACTTTTCCTGTGATGGCATCTACAAAAATATACTGCCGGCTCATGGGATGATGGGCATAGATATCGAAGCGGTAAGCCATCCGGTAATCATTACTTTTGAAGTTGTGACCTTCAGGAACCATTATCAGATCACCTTCCGGAAAATAAGTAGCAGTTTCATTATTATTCAATTTCTTCAAAAGGGCTTCTTCCTCAGGAACCTGCCATTTGTAAAGGTCTGCACCCACATATTCCATTGCAATGTTCAGAGCTTCGGCCTCTGTTATCGAAGCGGTGGCAGAAACATTCATTTGGCTGAATAATTGTCCGTTCATGCTTTCTATTTTTCCGTTCCTGACATGGAGTATGAAAATATTGGAATGAATGGGAATTCCTTTATAGGTTTGCTGATAGCGGTAATGCGTAAATCCCAGATCGTCTGTTTCCATACCAAGCAAAGCAAAGGCAAAGTCATTGGTGGTCTTTACATGAGAAGTAAACCAGGTTTCGAACTGGTCAAACCCAACTTCCTGACCTTTGGCGAAACGAATAAAGGAAGGTGTGTTGAGTTTGGCATCGTTTACAATCATTTCAGCACCGGGAATTATAGCCTGGGCCTCTTTGCCCGTAAAGGTCTGCGAATAAATTGAAAATGAAATAAATAATAAAGAAAAAACGAGAATAAATTTTTTCATAAAGTAAAAGGGTTATGATAGTACAATAAATGGAATTTTTAACAAATTTACGAAGTAATATTGAGCAGAAGATTAAAATTTATGTTAAAATCAGAGAACAACAATTTTCAGTTGTATTAGAGGGGAATACTTGACTAAATAGTCGTTCCTAAACAATCATATAAACATTTGATTGTTAATAAATTGAATT
>CAYXXU010000035.1:0-45882 GCA_964469155.1 uncultured Bacteroidales bacterium | reverse complement strand
CCGCCGGAAGGGGTGGTGATGACAAAACCCAGCGAATAGTCGGGCTGCACCTTTAAAGGTTCGGTGATATCGGGGAAGATACCGGCAGAAACGAGGTAGCCGCTGAATTGCTTACGCTCGCTGTCGTAGCTGTCGAGGCTGTCGATACGGAAAGGCTGCAGACGGAAATAAAAACGGTCGCGGGTGTAAACTTTTTTATAAATGAAGGGCTTGTCGTAATAGACATACGCATCCTTTTTGCTGATAAACGATGGATAGTTGGGAAAAGGTTTCAGACCCGATTTGTTGTTCGGTGCATCGATTAGCATTTCTCCGTTGAGGTTTTCGATATTGGTGCGGACCTTAACCAGAGGGTGGTGACCATAAAAATCGACAGGCTGGGAACGATCCTGCACCTTGAAACTCATGGAGTCGATCATTTCCATGTCGAATTTGAATTTATCGTAATTGAAAAGGAATTTTTTGCCGAAATATTCGAAAAGACCTGCATGAATTTTCCCATCGAACTCAAAGTTACGGTTCTTTTTCAGAATTACTTCCTGCTCATATGGATCCACATATACGTATTGCGAATCGCTGAGAAATACACGGGCGACACCTCTTATTTTGAGGTCGTAATTCAGTAAATTCAGTGTGCCGTTTTGCTGGGCGGAAATTATTGAATTGAACTGTATGACATCATAATCGGTTTTTCCGCTTTTTGAATTTATATAATTGTAAACACGGTCTTTTAGCACCACAATGCCGTCGTCCATATTGTAAATAATGAACCCTTTTTCGGCGAATGTCAGCATCATGGCCTGCACCTGTTCTCTGGCGATTTTAAATTCATGGATAATATCGGTTTCATAGAGCATTTTGGAACCGGTTTTGTCGGCCAGTTTCTTAAGCACCATCAAAGGATGAATTTCATCGAGGCCGCGCAGCTTTTCCCAGCGGAATTCGCTGTAATAATTGTCGGATTCGAAGGTTGCATTGCTTTCATTGGATGAGCCTTTGATAAATCCGAAATCGATTTTTGGCTGGTCGAGCTTCCAGTATAATGCCTCAAAATACATGTCGATCTTATGGTAGGTGTTGAAGTAAGGGCTTTTGGAAACGCCTTCTTTTTCGCGAATCAGGCTAAGTTCGCGGTTTTCGTGGGCATATTTCATTTTCAAACCCGGATGGGTGATAGAATCCTTATCGACATAGATCACTACAGAAGCAAAGTCGGCACCGATGAGATTCTTTTGGATCACAAAAGCTTTCGACCCCAGTTTTACAAAGCATTTATTGTCTTTTTTGAAGTACAGATAGGCATTGATGCCTTTATCGCCTTTGCCTATCAGTTTTGGGCCATGCATGGCAAAGCCACCTTCGTAATCAATATCCTTAAAAATATCTTTGATCTCGAGGCGGTTGTCGAATGAGGTAAACCTCGGATAGGAAGTACGCTCATCGCTTACATCGGCCATTACTTTTTCTTCCAGACGGCCCATTAATGGTCTTTGAAAAAAGTTGGTGTTATAAAAGGTTACCGTATCAATTTTAAATTCTGATTTGGTAAGCTGTATGGTGTAACTCTTGTGAATCTCTGCATGAACTTCCTCCCAGGGAAAACCTGCCCGGTCCCAATATACATTTCCATCGCGACCGATCCATTGGTTGGTGGTGGGATAAAACCGCCCCTGGGTTGCATAAATACAACTACTGTCATTCTTTTTTACGCAGGTGAGGTCTAAAGATGGGAAATTGAAGTAAGGAAGTGAATCGTATTTGAACTCAAAGTCAGTTGATTTGGTTTTCCAGACAGTGAGCTGCGATTCGTAAAGACAATTTTTGGTAAGCAGCAGGTTGGTTGATTCGAGCAGCGCCATAAACCTTATGTTGTTGGTCATAGCGGCCAGTTTCCTCAAACTGACATGCCATGCCTGGTAACCTTCTTCGCTTTGTTTTGATTTGTAGAAATTTATTTCGGCACGGATGTATTGTTCGTAATTCGGATAGGTTTTCATTTTGCGTTTCAGCATAACATTGCACATGGCATAAATAGAATCTTTTTGCCCCGCATTGAATTTATTCGTGGTCCAAATTTCAGAGAATTCGGTCATCAGCGCTTTGCCCAAATCCTTCTGATCTTTGTTAGAAACGGCATCGAACATATCAGTGAGCTCTTTCATAAATTGAACGGGTTCTTTAGAGAACTGTTTTAATGGTTGAGAAAACACTACTGTGCTAAAAAACATTGAAAGAAAAAACAGAATGACAGATATTTTCCTCATGTAAGGTTGGGTTTAAATTGTAAACTTAATAAAGTACCATAGTTTTAAGATAGCTTCCTGTAAATGGAGGCGCACCAGTTGTTAACGCATAAGTTGCGAATATATTGTATGCCAGATTCACCGGCCCTTTGGTTTATGGTTTCCAATTCGCTCAAAAAAAATCCACTCAGCGCCAAAAGCCCTTGATCTTTAATTACATTGGAGTATACCGGGATATCATTCAGCAAAATATTGCGGTTGATATTGGCAATTACTATATCGAATTGCAGCCCCGTAAGCAAACCGGCATCGCCTAATAAAACCTCGATTTCCGGTACATTATTCTTTATGATGTTCTCTTTGGTATTATTATAGGCCCATTCGTCGTTGTCGATAGCCATTACTTTTGCAGCGTTCATTTTCCGGGCCAATATGGCCAATATGCCTGTTCCGCAACCCATATCCAGGATGGTTTTTCCTTTCACATCCAGTTCCATAAGCAGTTGGGCCATCATGTGGGTGGTTTCGTGGTGGCCTGTGCCGAACGACATCTTGGGTTCAATAATAATTTCGTATCGGAACCCTTTTTTTTCGGGGTGAAAAGGCGCCCTGATGTAACATTCATTTTCTATGGTCACCGGTTCGAAATTGCTTTCCCAGAGAGCGTTCCAGTTCTGATCAGGGATGGTCTTCACCGTATAATTGATCTTTATTTCTTTGTTTTGGAATACCGAAAGGGCCGAAAATTTCTCTTCCGAAAATAAATTTGCCGGAATGTACCCCTGGAAACCATGCGGGTTTTCTGCAAAACTTTCAAATCCGAATTCAGCGAACTCCGCGATAACTATTTCAATGGTGCGGGGAGGAAATACCTGGCAGTCGACCTCTACGTAATCCATATTATTTTCTCAGTAAATAGATTCAATGATGGTGATAAAATCATCTGCCTTGAGCGATGCCCCGCCAATCAGACCGCCGTCAACATCAGGTTTTGAGAACAATTCGCGTGCATTCTGTGCATTGCAGCTTCCGCCATAAAGAATGCTCAGGCTGTCGGCTACCTCCGGACCGTAATTCTCCGTAATGATGTTGCGGATAAACCTGTGCATCTCCTGGGCCTGCTCAGGAGTGGCTGTTAGTCCGGTCCCTATTGCCCAAACCGGTTCGTAGGCAATGATTACCTTACTGAAATCTTCGGGCGATAATGGAAAAAGTGATTCTTCAATCTGTTTCTTCACCACCTCAAAATGCAATCCCGATTCTCTTTCGCTCTGCACTTCGCCTATGCAAAAGATTGGAAAAAGATCGTTCTCGAGCGCTGTTACTACCTTGGAGGCCAGGAATGCATTGTCTTCGTGAAAATAATTTCTGCGTTCCGAATGTCCGATGATCACAAAATTTGCACCCGTCGAGGCTATCATGGCTGCGGAGATCTCGCCGGTGAAGGCGCCTTTTTCCTCTGAATGACAATTCTGCGCCGCTACATAAACATTGTCGAAGCCATGCACGAGCTCAACACATTTGTGAAGAAAAATGGATGGAGGGGCAATGATCACCGTAAGGTCTTTCTGCTCTGCTATCAATGGTTTGGTTGCCATTTTAATAATGATCTCTTCGGTAAGTTCGGTGGCTTCCTGAAAATTCTTATTCATTTTCCAGTTGCCGGCCACAATTTTATTTCGCATAGCGATAATTTTCTGTTTATAGTATAGCAAAATTACAGTTTAGCAACCTAAAACCGACTATTTTTTTTAATAAAGATTATATTTGTGAAAAAGAATTCCTGCCCTTATCAAAATGTAAGCCTCTTTATTTAAAATAACAGCATGACAATAATTCAGCTTTTCGAGAATTCCGTAGCAAAATACCCTGACAATCCTTTCCTCCGTGAAAACACTACAGGTATTTACCAGGCACTTTCTTATGCTCAGGCTCATGATCGCGTTCGCCGCTTTGCCTGCGGATGGCTATCGTTGGGGATACTTCCGGGCGATAAGGTGGTGTTATTGTCTGAGGGTCGCAGCGATTGGGTGATTTCTGAACTATCGGTATTGTTCGCTTGCGGGGTTTGCGTTCCGGTTTCGGTGAAACTGGAGGAGGCTGACGAGCTGAAGTTTCGAATAGTCCATTCCGAATCGCGGTTTATTATTGTTTCCGGAAGGCAATTACCAAAAATTGTAAACATTCTTCCTCAACTTGAGGCCGTGGAAAAGGTAATAGTGCTCGACGAGGGTTTCCAACCTGACCCTAAACTGATCTCCTCCGCTCAATTGATCTGCGAAGGCGAGGCTTTTGAGAAACTAAACCCGGGAGCCTTTTCAAAACGAAAAAAACAGGTGTTGCCCGCCGATATTGCCAATATTTGCTATACCTCGGGCACCACTGCCGATCCGAAAGGCATATTGCTCACCCATGGCAATTATTCAGCCAATGCGGCTCAGGCCTGTACACTTTTCGCGGTACCTCCCTGGTATGTATCGCTGATGATATTGCCCTGGGACCATTCGTTTGCGCATACCGTGGGCATTTATACCCTGATGATGAACGGGGCCAGCCTTGCTTCGGTTCAGCAGGGTAAAACCCAGCTCGAAACCCTCAAAAACCTGGCAGGCAATATTCAGGAGATCAAACCGGTTTTTTTGCTATCGGTGCCTGCCCTGGCCAAAAGTTTCAAAAACAACATAGAAAAAGGCATCGCCGAAAAGGGTTCCCTCGTCAGGGCCTTGTTCCGACTGGCATTAAAAACATCGTACTTATACCAGGCCGATGGATTCATTAAAGGCAGGGGACTTCGTTCGTTGGTCAGACCCTTTCATGCCTTGTTCGATGCCCTGCTTTATAAAAAGATACGGGCGAATTTCGGTGGGCGTTTGCAGTTTTTCGTGGGCGGAGGCGCCTTGCTCGACATAGAGTTTCAGCGTTTTTTCTATGCCATTGGTATTCCCATGTTTCAGGGCTATGGCCTTACCGAGGCAGCCCCAGTAATTTCTTCCAACACTCCCGGCTTTCATAAACTGGGCACTTCGGGCAAACCCGTCGCTGATCTCCAACTGAAAATATGCGACGATGCGGGCAAGGCATTGCCAACGGGCCAGGCGGGCGAAATTGTGATCAAGGGCCCTAATGTGATGGCCGGCTATTGGAAAAACGAAAAAGCCACCGCCGAAGCCCTCCAACAGGGTTGGCTGCATACGGGCGACCTCGGATACCTCGATGAACATGGTTTTTTGATAGTGCTTGGTCGCTTCAAAAGCTTATTGATTGGCAGCGATGGCGAAAAATTCAGCCCCGAAGCCATTGAAGAGGCCCTCGAATCGCATTCGCCTTTTATCAAACAGGCTATGCTGATCAACAATCAGCAAAACTATACCGCAGCCATCATTGTCCCTAATTTTACTGAGATTGAAAAGCATATCCGCCACAAGCACCCGCATATTTCTGACCAGGAATTTCCGCAACAGGCCGTTTTACTTATCAAACATGCCATCAATCAGTATAATCATGGCGGACATTATCAACACATGTTTCCCAAACGCTGGATACCCTCAACCTTTGCCCTGGTGGCCGAAGAATTTACCGAGCAAAACCACATGATCAACTCGACCATGAAAATGGTGCGCCCGCGCATCACCCAAACCTACCAAAAGCGCATAGATTATATGTTTACGGCCGAAGGCAAGGAGGTGGTGAACGAAGCGAATCTGGAGGTTTTTAAGAAGGGGTTTAGGCTGTAGGCTGGTAGGAAGAAGGCCATTAGTAGTCATTTGTTGTCATTGATGGTCATTCATTGTCATTATACCAAGAGACAATTATGATTAGTGTATGACAGATGAAATAACATTTATGATATATACTATTTATACCATATTTAAAGTGTAAGATCAAATTTAAGACTATGAAAAAATACTTATTATTTTTACTCATTCTTGCAATGACAGGTTGTTCACAACAAGTTTACCAGCTGATTGAGACATCAGCCATTAATATAAAAGAAAATAATGGAAAATGGGTATTTGAGAATGACACGATAAAAATAACATATAATTTTTGGGAATACCATGGGATATTGAGTTTTAAAGTCTATAATAAACTTGATAACCCCATTTATATTGATTGGAAGAATTCTTCATTTATTCTTGATGAAAAGAAACTTGACTATTGGATGGAATCTGAACAAATAAACACTGTCAATATTTATAAACAGTACAGCGTTGGCAGTTCCCTTACTGGTCCCTTTACAGGAGTTGCAGGAAAAGCAGGATACAGGACAGGAATTTATTCAGGATCAAGTGAAGGGGTAAGTTCTACTTCAACCACATCTGTAAAACCTGAACGTGTGACTTTTATTCCACCAAAATCAAGTTACTCAAGGTCGCAGTTTTATCTTATGCCCTTTGAATATTTTAAATTAAATTTTAATTGTAGCTTAAGTGTTGAAAAAAGAAATGACAATCCAAAAAAGAGTACAACAGTTCTATATCAAACATTTGATGAAAGTAACTCTCCTTTTAAATTTAGGAATTATATTGCCATAGCCTTTAGTGAGTCATCGAATGATTATATGTTTATTGACAATAGCTTCTATATGTCATCAATAAAAGAAATGGATAGGAGACACTTTGAGGGTAAACATTTAGGGTGGGATGAAGAAGGGTTAATATTAATTGATAATCCTTACAAAAAAGGAACTTCATTTTATTTAATTAAAATGGTTCAGCCTATAGGTGGTCCATCAAATGGACCATTTTAGTATAATAATTTCATAGTCGCTTTTTTGGTGCATTGGTGTTCGCCGCGGCGAATGTTGGCAATAAATCTCAATTAAACCGTATCGCCTTTATCGGACTGATCCTCGTTACTACATAAGTAGGAATGATCAGCACCAACACACAGATGCCAAAGGTCCCCAGATTGATCAGCAAGAGGTTGATCCAGTCGAAATTGATGGGCACTTCGCGCACATAGTAGGATTCCGGGTCGAGTTTGATGATGCCGAATTTCATTTGCAGCAGGCTGAGGGCTATGGCTATCACATTTCCCCAGAATAATCCGCGCACGATCAAATACGTGGCGTTGATCAGGAATACCTTTCTTACACCCCAGTTGTTCATCCCCAGGGCTTTCAATATCCCGATAAGGGTGGTCTTTTCAATAATGAGAATCAAAAGGGCCGATATCATATTGATGGCTGCCACAATCACCATCATGATGAGGATGACGGTTACATTCACATCCTGAAAGGCCAGCCAGTCAAATATCTGGGGGTTTTGCTGTTTGATGTTGGTGCAATTCAGGTTATAGTCTATCTCGTTGTAGATACTGGTAGTAATATCATCCAGGTCTTTAAAATTATTAATTGTGATCTCAAAGCCGCCCACTTGCGTGGAATCCCAGTTGTTGAGCTTTTGTATGTGATGAATGTCGGCCAGCACATACATGCGATCGAACTCCTCCAGACCTGTATTATAAATGCCGGAGATGTTAAACTTGCGCACGCTGGGCATGGTTTGGCCGGTATTGATAAAATAGATCACCAGGCTTTGGCCCGTATCCAGCTTCAGCTTGTTGGCAATGGCCTGCGATATCAGCACATCATTGATTTTGCCGGTATCGCTCACTTTGAAAGTCTTTCCTTTCACCAGCTTATCGTTAAAAAAACTCCAGTCGTAATCGCTTCCCACGCCTTTCATCACAATGCCTTCAATGTTCTCATCGGTTTTGATGATGCCCGCCTTGGTGGCATACACCTGTATATGTTTTATGCCCGGCCTTTGGTTGAACGAATGGTAGAAAGGCTGTTTGATGCTGATGGGCGACGACTCCATGGAGTTGTTGTCGTTGTAGTTAGATATCTGAATGTGAGCCCCGAAGCCTATCACCTTATTCCTGATCTCCGTTTGAAAACCTGTGACTATGAACACCGCCATGATCATCACTGCCACGCCCAAAGCAATGCTCAAAACCGCAATGCGTATGATGGGCCTGGAAAAGTTGGCCTTGTTTTTTGAAATTATGCTCTTCGCAATAAAAAATTCAGTCTTCAAGAGGAAAAAATGGTTTATTTTGCAAAAGTATTTAATTTATCCGATATTATGCGGTTTATCAGCTTGTTGTCAGGGCTTTTTTTACTAGGCTTTTCTGCACAGTTTTGTGCAGGACAAACCAAGGTAATTCAGTTCAATGGAAAGGATGTGGGGCCCGAAAACATTAAAACAGGCTCCGAACGCACCGAACTCTATTATCCCTGGCTCAAAGGTAAAAATATTGCCATAGTTGCCAATCATACTTCCACCATAAAGAAGGTCCATTTGGTCGATTCGTTGCAACATGCGGGTTTTGCCATCAAAAAAGTGTTTTGTCCCGAACATGGATTTCGCGGAAAAGCCGATGCCGGCGAAGTTGTGGGAAACTATACCGATGAAAAGACCAAACTCCCGGTGATATCGCTTTACGGAAAGAACAAGAAACCCAGCGCGGAAGATCTTTCGAATGTGGATGTAGTGATATTCGACATTCAGGATGTTGGAGCCCGTTTCTATACTTACATTTCGACCATGCATTACGTAATGGAGGCTTGCGCCGAGAACAACAAACTCTTTATTGTGCTCGACCGTCCCAATCCCAACGGATATTATGTGGATGGCCCGGTTTTGGAAAAGGAGTTCACATCCTTCGTGGGCATGCATCCCGTTCCCATTGTGCATGGTATGACCATAGCCGAATATGCCTGCATGATCAATGGCGAAAAATGGTTGAAAAACGGAGTTCAGTGCCAGTTGAAGTATGTCCCTGTGCTGAACTACAATCATACCTACTTCTATCAGTTGCCCATTAAGCCTTCGCCTAACCTTCCCACCATGGAATCGGTGTATCTCTATCCTTCTTTTTGTCTTTTGGAAGGCACTTGCGTGAGCGTGGGCCGCGGAACCGAAGCTCCTTTCGAATATATCGGTAATCCCAAACTCGACAGTACGGGATTCTCCTTTACCCCGAAAAGCATAGAAGGCATGTCGAAAAACCCTCCTTACGAAGGTGTGAAGTGCAACGGCTACAATTTCCATGTGTATGCAGGCGAGTACATCAAAGGGCTTGGGAAACTCTATCTCTTCCCCTTGCTGGAACTTTATAAGGAACTGAAAGATAAAACAGAATATTTTGGACCTACGTTCGACAAACTGGCAGGCACTGCCAAACTGCAACAACAAATTATAAGCGGGATGAGCGAAGATGATATACGCAAAAGCTGGCAAGCCGATATAGACAATTTCAAGAAGATCAGAAAGAAATATTTACTATACACCGATTTTGAATAATTTTCGAATGATGCAAAGTCAGAAGACCAAAACAAATGCAAGGGGAAAGAGTACCAAAGTTCAGCAAACACAAAAAAAAGAAGCCAAAAAGCTGAAGCTATCAGCCACTCAGTTGCAATATGTCAGCTTACTCATTCTGAGTGTGCTGATCTACATCAACACCCTTTTCTTCAGTTATGCTCTGGATGATGGTCTGTTCATCATGGACAACAAGATCACCAAGAAAGGTTTTTCGGGCGTCAAAGAGATCTTTTCGACGGATGCTTTTTACGGGGTGTATGGCGACCAGGTTAAAATACTGCTTCCGGGAGGCCGCTACAGGCCACTTTCGCAGGTGATGTTTGCCATTGAATACCAGTTGTTCGGGCTGAATCCTTTCGTAGGCCACTTTCTGAACATCATTCTTTACAGCCTGTTGTGCCTGTTGCTGCTCAAGGTTTTGAAGCAGATCTTTAAGAAATACGAGAACAAAAAATGGTATCTGTCGTTGCCTTTCATTGCGGCCATACTGTTCACCTGCCATCCTTTGCACACCGAAGTGGTTGCCAACATCAAAGGCAGGGACGAAATACTCAGCCTGTTGTTCTCGCTGGGCACGCTTTATTTTGTGTTGCGCTACATTGAAAAAGAAAAGCTTTTGCAGCTGCTTTTTGCTTTTATTTCATTCTTCCTGGCCTTGTTAGCTAAAGAAAACTCCATCACTTTCCTGGCTTTGATACCGCTCACCGTTTTCTTTATGCACAAAGTAAGCTTCAAAAAGCATTTGTTGGCTTTCCTGCCCCTGGCATCGGCCATGGTGATCTATTTTATGCTGCGCTTCAATGCCCTGGGGTTTGGTTCGGTAAGCGTCGAAAGCAAGGAACTGCTGAACAATCCCTTTGTGGGCGTTGCAATGCCCGAAAAGATAGCTACCCTATTTCTAACCTGGGGCAAATATTTGCTGCTGGTGCTGTTTCCCCATCCCCTGACGCACGACTATTACCCCAAACAGATACCTATTGTGGGATTTGGCGATTTCAGGGTGATCATTTCGGTTATCATCTATGCTTTTTTAGGTGTCTATTCCGTAATTAAGATATGGAAAAGAGACATTTTCGCTCATGCCATTCTGCTTTTTCTGATCACTTTCTCCATTGCTTCCAACCTGGTGTTCAATATAGGAACCTTTATGAACGAGAGGTTTATGTTTGCTCCTTTGCTGGGTTTTACCATTATCGTTGCTTACCTGATCAACCGATATCTCACCACCAGCAAGCTTCTGTTTGGAGCACAATTTCTGATCGTTGCTTTGGTTTCACTCTATTCGCTGAAGACCATCAACCGCAACTTCGCCTGGAAAGATTCTCTGACCTTATATACTACCGACGTTAAAACTTCGGTGAACAGCGCCAAGGTGAATGTGGGCACGGGTGAACTTTTGATAAAAAGTGTGAATGAAAAGACCCCAGATTCAATAGTGCAAAGGACAGTTAAACAGGCTTTGGTGTATATCGATCGCGGACTGGAGATCTACCCCAGTTTCAAGGCAGGATGGATATATAAGGGCTATGGGCAGCACCTGTTGAAAGATTATAAGAACAGCCGTCTGTCGCTGATAGAAGCCTTGAAGATCAATAATACAGATACCGATGCCAAAAACTACCTGTATAACGACGCCCTGACATGTTATAATACAGGCGACTACCAACAGGCAGAAGCAAACTTCAAGACCCTGATACAATATGTGCCCGAGCATGCAGAGTATGAGTATTTGCTGACCGAGGTGTATACCAACACCACCAAAGTGGATACCGCGGTGATGATGCTGAAGGAAATGGTACAAAAGGACCCCAAGAACGATAAGGCCTTCAACAAGCTGGGCGAGATATATGGCCGGATAAAGAACAATTTCGACACTTCATTCTATTATCTGAACAAAGCCTACGAGCTGAATCCCAGTAACCTGGAAAACCTGCGCAACCTGGGAACCGCCTATGGCATACGCAATGAATATCAAAAGTCGCTACGATTCCTGCTAGAAGCCGAAAAAGTAGCCCCCACCGACAAGGATATTCTGAACAAACTGGCCATAACCTACAGAAATATGGGCAACCAACAACTCGCAAACGAATACGCCCAAAAGGCAGGCAAGTAGTTTTTTTGCGATAAGTCGCTTACAATTAGTATATTTATTAAGTTTTTCCGGTATAGCATACAGGCTTTTTGGTATGACAAAAAACTTTTTTGTTATAAGAAAAAACATTTTTGGTACAACAAAAAAACTTTTTGGTACAACAAAAATCTTTTTTTGAATGATAAAAAGTCCTGATCCCCGAATGTAAGCGAAATGAGAAGTGCGAAAAAAGATGCATTGAACGCCAAAAATACTGCAAGCACAGTAAATAAAACTGCAGTATCAGCTATAACAATATGACACTCATTTGCAGCGAAATATATATTAATACAAAACTGCTTTTGCGGGTGTAATAAAAAAATAATACTTTTGAAAACGAAACGGAACGCTAAAAACAGAATAAAAACCCGATGATTGGTCAGCAAATACTGAGTTACAGGATAGAAAAGCTTATAGGCGAAGGAGGTATGGGCAATGTATATCTGGCCGTGCATACCCATATTGGACGTAAGGTGGCCATCAAGGCATTGAATCCCAACCTGGCCAAAAACCCTGAGCTTAAGGAGCGTTTCAAGAACGAAGCCTCTACACTCTCGCAACTGCATCATCCCAACATTGTTTCTCTCTTCGATTATGTTGAAACAGAACAGGGTATTTTCCTGGTGATGGAATATGTGGAGGGCATGCAGATGGACGAATATATACAAAAGGTCACCGGCCCCATACCCGAAGAAAAGGTCATCCCGCTGTTTGTTCAGATACTGGATGGGGTTTCTTATGCGCACCACCGCAATGTGATACACCGCGACATCAAACCTTCGAACATCATCATCACCGACGACGGTAAGGCAAAAATACTGGACTTTGGTATAGCCAAGATCATCAGCGATACCAGCCACAAACTAACCAAAACAGGCACCAAGATGGGTACGGTGCTTTTCATGAGCCCCGAGCAGGTGAAAGGCAGCGAACTGGACAAACGCACCGATATTTATTCGCTGGGGATAACGCTATTTCAGGCTATTACCGGCAAATCGCCTTACGACGATCAATCGAGCGAATACGAGGTGTATAAAAGAATCGTAGAAGAACCTTTGCCCGATGCCAGGCAGTTTTATGTGGGAGTTACGCCCCGCCTGGAAGAGATCATTAAAAAAGCTACTGCCAAAAACCGTGACGACAGGTACCAGGATTGCGAGGAATTTAAAAACGCACTCTTAGGGAGAGAAGCCTCAAAAGATAAACAGGTCAATTCAACAGAAAAACTTGCCAAACCTCAGACCATTAAAAACAAAGAAAAGCCTGTAAAAGAGAAAGCAGCCGGAAAGCATCAGCGCCGGAAAGGCTGGATTATCTTCTGGAATATTTTTTTCGGACTGCTTCTGACCACAGGATTTATTGCCACGGCGTTTAAACTGTTATATCCTGATCAGGAAATGGTTGTGATGGCCAATAAGTTGTGGTTACGTTCCTCAAAAAACATAAATGATCAGACCAACGGAATCACTCTACTTAAGTTTGGCGACAAGGTCACCTTGCTGGAAAGCGACGCTAAAACGGCAAATGACGGGCTTCATTGGGCCGAAGTAACTACTTCTGATAAAAAGAAAGGATATATTGCCACCGATTACCTTGGCAGTGAAAATGATTACGAAAAAGCCAAAGAAATATTTCCTGACGAGGCAATAAAAGATATACCTGTTCAGTTTAAAAAGGCAATCATAAACTATTATGATTCCAAAGGAATGATAAAAAGCGGCAACAAAAGTGACTGGAAGCTAAAGGCCAACCTCGGCAGTTCAGAATATTCGAATTACTACCTCATCGATTTGAACGAGGATGGCAGGGACGATCTGGCCTGCATATCTGAAAACCCTTCCGAATCGAAACATTTATTGCTGGTTTTTACGAATGAGAACGAACAGGACACAAAACTTTTGTATTCTGAAAAATCGGATCAAACCATTTATATGAAAAAGATGGTGAAAGGCACCAAATATTTTACCGGCAAATACACCGAAGAAAATCAGATAGATTGGTTTGGCGAGATCAAAACCATACGTACCAAAGTGTATGATACGATAAAAAAGAGCGGGTTGTTGCTACTCGATAAAAGGAATGGTCAGAACTATTTGCTGACCTACGACATCAGCCGTAAAGAATTGGAAAAAACTCCCTATTCCCGATGAAAACCATATACATCGGGCGAAATGCCGGCAACGATGTTGTTTTGCCCGATCCCTTTGTATCAGGCAAACATGCCTGCATTATGCAAAACGACGAAGGCAGCTATTCTATTTCTGATCTGGGTTCAAGAAACGGAACATTCGTGAATGGGTTTAAGGTAACCCAAAGCGTTTTGCGCTATAATGACATTGTGAAATTGGGAGAACTGATCATTCCCTGGCAGCAATACTTTAGCGGCGATACTAACAATTCGTCAATTGGCAATATTGTCAAAACCTATTCAATAGGCAGAGCCGCAGAAAATGATATTGTGATCCATGATGAATATGCTTCCTCCAAACACGCCTTTCTTCACATTACTGATCTGAAACAAGCCGTCGTACAGGATAATAATTCCTCCAACGGCACCTACGTGAACAACAGGAAAGTCGACACCTGCACTCTGCGCCCGGGCGATGAACTTAAGATTGCCCGTACCTTGCTGCCATGGTTGCAATACCTTCCTGCTTCCACCACACCCCATGCGCGTAAAAGCAAAAACAGGTCGAAATGGTGGATCATTCTGTTGATCATTCTGGGAGGAACCCTCATACTATCGTTCGCGGGCTGGTATGCAGCAAATGAGACCGGTATCTTCAACAGAGATAACAACGATACCATTCCCACGGA
Source organism: uncultured Bacteroidales bacterium (assembly GCA_964469155.1). GTDB lineage: Bacteria > Bacteroidota > Bacteroidia > Bacteroidales > CAIWKO01 > CAIWKO01. The sequence continues at coordinate 31,357 of CAYXXU010000035.1, read as the reverse complement.
TACAGTTCCCGTTTTTAACAATCTGAAAGACCTGGTGAAATATGCCGAAAAGGCCGTTTTTCTGATTGAAACCAAAAACAACAATGGAAGGCCCACCATGTATGGAACGGGATTCTTCGTCAGCAGCAATGGAATTGGCATCACCAATGCCCATGTGTTGGCAGGAGGCAGCAGCTTTTCCATCAAGACCAGCGATGGCGAGGTGTTTGAAATAAACGATGTGTTCAAAACAAACACTACCTACGATTACGCCATTTTTCGTGTGAATGCTGACAGAAACTTTACCTATTTGAAGATTTCGGACGAAACACCCGAAAAAGGCCAGGACATTTGTGTGCTGGGCAATCCTCAGGGAATAGAGAGCACCCTCACCAAAGGCATTATTTCAGGATTTAAAGGCGGCACTGAAAAAGAAGTAATCAAAGGAAACTTTAGCGAAGGAAAAACCTTCATTCAGATTGATGTTGCCATTTCGCATGGCAGCAGCGGAAGCCCCGTAATGAACATGAAAGGCGAAGTGATAGGCATAGCCACACTGTCCTTTGCCGAAGCCAATTGCGTAAATTGCAACTTTGCAGTTAATATCGATATGTTAAAGTCCGATTTGAAGGATATTATTACACAATAATTTTTAATTTTACACCTTTTTACATCCGTAACCTTCGATCAAAAAAAGCGAGAATTCAAATAAATGAATTTCAAAGAGATGACAAAAGAACAACTCATCATTGAGTTGGAAAAGCTCAAGGAAAAGAATAAAAAATTAAATTCTTTACTGGTTGAGAATAAAACTGTTCGCGGTCAGTTGGAAAAAATGATTGAGGAAGCACGCAGCGGAAATCAAAGCTATTTAGGACTGTTCAATTCGGTTTCTGATGCAGTTTATATTCATAAGGCTGATGGCATTTTTATTGATGTAAACGAAGGTGCGGTAAAAATGTATGGTTATTCCAGAGAAGAACTTATTGGTATGAACCCAGAAAATGTATGCGCTCCCGGAAAAAACAACATGGAAATGGTTATGGGGTTGATGCAGAAAGTACTGCTGACGGGCGAGCCCCAGCAATTCGAATTTTGGGCCAAACGCAGGAACGGTGAAATTTTCCTGAAAGATATTATCTATAATAAAGGAAAATACCATGGGGAAGATATTATTATCACCACTGCCAGAGATATTACAGAACGAAAGCTGAACGAGGAAAAGTTCATTCAGCAAAACGAATATTTAGAAAAGATGAATGCCGAAAAAGATAAATTCTTTTCTATTATAGCCCACGATTTGCGCAGCCCCTTCAGTGGATTCCTGGGACTCACCGAGATGATGGCTGATAAGTTGATGTCCATGTCGGTAAATGAGATACAAAAACATGCTACCCTGATGAAAGGTTCAGCCATCAATCTTTATCGCTTGCTTGAAAACCTGCTGGAATGGACACGTATGCAAAAAGGGGTTACGGTTTACAAACCCGAAGTGTTTTCGCTATCTAAAGTGGTTAATGAATGTATTAAAACCTCAGTCGATCAGGCTACCACCAAGAACATTTCCTGCGAAATTAATGTTCCTGAAAAACTGTTTGTTTATGCTGATATTCACATGGTTGAAACTATTTGCAGAAATCTGACCTCCAATGCAGTCAAATATACTCCCAGGGGTGGTTCCATCATTATATCGACCCAATTGAATGAAGATAATTTCGTCAGTATTTCTATCCACGACAATGGTATTGGAATGAACCAGGAAATTGTCGAAAATTTGTTCAAGATCGACCGGACATTCAAACGTATCGGTACCGAAGGCGAACCCAGCAGCGGGCTGGGCCTGCTGTTATGCAAAGATTTTGTTGAAAAGAACCGTGGCCGCATTTGGGTTGAAAGCAAGGAAAATGAAGGAACTACTTTCTTCTTCACCCTTCCCCTATTTTTCAGTAAAAAAATAGATATAACTGAATGATCCTGAATATATCTGAACCCAATTCCGGATTCATCAACTTATTGTTCCATAAGTAATATTACAACTGCCCCCCTGTTCAGTAATAAATTAAACCGTATTTTTGTATTCAGATCAATTTATACTAAAAAAATTCACATTCCTATGCTCAGAAGAATTATCAGGATCAGCACGCTGGCAATACTATTACTTTCAATTACCCCATTTTTGCCTGGCGGATTTATATCAACGGCTTATGCTCAAAACGAGGAAAGCCAGTTATATAAACAGCTTAAATTACTGCCCGGAAGTATAGAAGTATCTGCTGTAAAATATTCGGCTCCCTTTAAAGAAAAATACCTGGTGAACCTGAAACAATGGTTAGACCCGGCCGATACCACAGCCGGTTCGTTCACCCAGCGGGTTTTTGTATCGCACTATTCGTACGATGCGCCCACTGTGTTTGTGACAGAAGGCTATGGCGGCGATTATGCCGGGACCCAGAATTACATAGAAGAACTTGCCAAAATGTTTCAAACCAACCAGATATTTGTGGAACACCGTTATTTCGGACCCTCCACCCCTGCCAATAAAGACTGGAAATATCTTACCACTGCTAATGCCGCCGCCGACCATCATAAGGTTCGTCAATTATTTGGCAACATCTATAAAAGCAAATGGATAGCCACCGGAATAAGCAAGGGCGGCGAAACTGCCCTGATATACCGCACGCTTTACCCTAATGATGTGGACATTACGGTTTGTTATGTGGCTCCCCTGAACTTTGGTGTGGAAGACGGCCGCCACGAACACTTTATTGCTGACAAACCAGGCACGCCGGCCGACAGGGAAAAGCTAAAGGATTGGCAAATCAAAGTACTGAAAGAACGCAAAAAGATCATGCCTATGTTCAAGACCTATTGCGATGACAAAAAGTATACTTTTAATATTCCCCTTGACGAGGTATTCGACTATTGTGTGCTGGAATCTTCTTTTTCGTTCTGGCAATGGGGCTGGAAACCTGCCTCCATTCCTTCGGATAAAGCAACTGACACCGAATTGTACAATTTTCTGATCAGGGTTTGTGATCCCGAATACTTTTCCATTGAAGGCACTGAACCCACTATGGCATTTTTTGTTCAGGCAGCCCGCGAACTGGGATATTATGGTTACGATACCCAACCTTTTGCTAAATACCTGAAGATAAAAACGGCCAAAGGCTATCTCGAAAAAATATTTTTGCCGAAAGATTACCGTGTGGCTTTCGATAAAACCATCTCGGAAAAATGCGCCCAATATATCAAAGATAACGACCCCAAAATGATTTTCATTTATGGCGAATACGATCCCTGGTCGGCGGCAGCGGTTAGTTTCGAGAACAAAAAGAATATGTATAAGGCGGTTTGTCCCGGCGGAAACCATGGAAGCCGCATCGCATCGTTGCCCGATGAAATAAAAAAAGAAGTAACCGACCGTATCAGGAAGTGGTTGGACGAGTAGGAAGTGTATTGAGCAGGGAGTTGCCTGATGACTGCCGACTGCCTTAGTCTTCCGGCTTTTTTAATTTTATTTTTCAACATTTGCAATATTTTTTTAATTTCTGAGTTACCTATTAACAACAGCTTGTTAAAAAATATGTGATTTACGAATTATGTATTACTTAGTAAACGTCTACCTTTATTTTTTTAATTTAAATTAAACATTTATGCTAGGAATCATTTTGCAAATAACTCAGGCAGGAACCGTTCAGGACACGGTGGTAAAGGCCGTTAATACAATCGCAACTACACCTCCTGTAGTTACGGGCTCACAAACATTGTCTCTCTGGGAACTTACTGTTAAAGGCGGTATTATTATGATACCTCTGGCAATATTGTCGGTTTTGGCCATTTATATTTTTATCGAGCGTTTTTTTCTTATTCAAAAGGCTTCAAAAGAAGACAATAGCTTTATGAATAATATAAGAGATTTTATTCATCAGGGTAAGATAGATGCCGCTTTATCTCTTTCAAAAAATAATAATACACCCACGGCCAGGATGATCCATAAAGGACTGCTGAGGCTTGGAAGACCTCTTCCTGACATTAATGCGGCCATAGAAAATGTAGGGCGACTCGAAGTTGCGAAACTCGAAAAAGGGGTGGCCATTTTAGCTACCGTGGCCGGTGGCGCTCCCATGTTAGGCTTTTTAGGCACGGTAGTTGGTATGGTTCAGGCGTTTTACAAAATGTCGATGGCCGGAAACAATATTGATATCACTACCTTATCGGGAGGTATTTATGTAGCTATGGTTACCACAGTAGGTGGTTTGATTGTGGGTATTATAGCTTATTTCTGTTACAACATTATTGTAGCCCGCATTCAGAAAGTGGTAAATATGCTTGAAGCCAGAACTTCAGAATTTATGGACCTGCTGAACGAACCTGCATCATAAAACCTACGGCTATGGCAATTCAAATGCGAAATAAAAGAAGTCCGGAATTCAGCATGGCATCCATGTCTGACCTGGTATTTCTGTTGCTCATCTTTTTTATGCTTACCTCAACCCTGGTAAGCCCGAATGCAGTTAAACTTTTGTTGCCCAACAGCAACAGTAAAACTATGGCAAAACAAAATGTTGAAGTCTCTATAACCGAGAATCTGGAATATTGGATGGGCGACAAAAGAATTATGGAGAGTTTGCTGGCATCGGAGATTAATAATAAACTGATGGGACAACCTGATGGAACTGTTGTGTTAAGGGCCGATAAAACCGTTCCGGTTCAGTATATTGTGACAGTTATTGATGCGGTAAATCAGGTGAATGAAGCTACTAAAACCACTCATAAAGTAATTCTGGCAACAAAACCAAAACCAAAACCCTGAAAATCCGTATACAAGTAAAAAACAAAGCCATGGATACCAAAAAAAACAATATAAGAGCTGTAGTGGGAACTATCTTATTCCACGCATTGATACTGGTGTGTTTTATATTTTTTGGTTTTACCACCCCACTTCCACTCCCCGAAGAAGAAGGTGTTGAAGTGAACCTAGGTTACAGCGACGACGGTACCGGCGACATTGAGCCGGTTGACCCTATGTCGAATTTTTCATCGAATATAGCTCCAAAAAATAATAATGATTATTCTACCCAAAATACCGAAGAGGCTATTTCCCTTAATAAAAATAATAACAAGACGGATAATACCAATAAAGAAGAATTTACCCCTGATAAAAATGCCATGTATAACGGCAATAAAAATAAAAACGGCGGTTCGCAGGGCATTACCGGCAAGGATGGCAATCAGGGCGATCCGAATGGGAACCCGAATTCGAATAATTACACAGGAAACAGTCCGTCGGGCAATGGACTTCCATCATACAAACTTAGTGGCAGAAACTCTAAATCGCTGCCCAAACCCAATTACAACCAGAAGGATGAAGGCGTGGTGGTAGTAGATATTTGGGTCGACAAATCGGGAAATGTCACCAAGGCTATTGCCGGAAGCAGGGGCAGCACTACTACCAATCAATCGCTATGGAAACTGGCAGTTGAAGCCGCCACACGCTCAAAATTCGATGCAAAAGGCAATGCCCCGGAAGAGCAAAAAGGAACCATCACTTATAATTTTGTGAACCTGAATTAACAAAAAATTATTATTTTTGCGTTTCTTAACACAGTGTAAAAAATGATAGAAAACTATTCGCAAGCGCTTAAATATATAAATGCTCGGCTACCCATGTTTCATCGCGTAGGGGCGGCTGCCTATAAAGATAATCTGGATAATACCCTTGCGCTTAGCAAAATATGCGATCATCCCGAAACTAAATTCCCTTGCATTCATATTGCCGGAACCAACGGAAAAGGCTCTGTGGCAAATATGCTGGCCTCTATTCTGCAGGAAGCAGGCTACAAAACCGGGCTTTTCACTTCGCCCCATCTGAAAGATTTCCGCGAACGCATACGTATTAACGGAGAAATGATTTTCCAGAAAGATGTAGCTACTTTTATGATTAAGCACGAAGAGGAAATTGATAAAATAAAACCCAGTTTTTTCGAACTTACATTTGGACTGGCCATGCAATATTTTGCAAACAAAAAAGTGGATATTGCGGTGATCGAGACCGGCATGGGCGGCCGCTTAGATTCGACTAACATTGTTAACCCGATACTGTCGATTATAACCAATATCAGCTACGACCACATGCAATTTCTGGGTAAAACCCTGCAGAAAATTGCCATCGAAAAAGCCGGCATCATTAAACCAAAGATTCCGGTGCTGATAGGAAAAACACAGGCCGAAACCAAGGAAATTTTTGAAAAAACAGCTTCTGAACTGAATGCACCCATAAGATTTGCAGATAAAATCTATAAAACCTCTAACTTTAGTTTTTCATACACCAAACCCTTTGGAAGTGTTTATACTATGTTGAAGCATAATGCTCCTATGTACAAGGACTATTACAGCCCTTTATCAGGATATTATCAGCAGGAAAACCTTCAAACCGTGTTTGCTGCGACTGAAATATTGAAGGAAATTGGTTATAATATCAGCGATTTACAATTGTTCGACGGTATTGGCAATACCAAACGAAATACCGGTTTAAAAGGACGCTGGCAGGTGTTGCAGAGAACTCCGCTCACCATTTGCGATGCGGCACATAACGAGGCAGGCATTGCATCAGCTCTGGCCCAGATTGCCACATTGCGCTACGAGAAATTGCACTTTGTTTTGGGTATGGTGAACGATAAAGATACTAGAAAAATTCTCGGATTTTTCCCAACCCTGGCCAGTTACTATTTCTGCAAACCTAATATCCCCCGCGGCCTCGACGCTAAGTTACTTGCCAAAAGAGCAAACGAAATGGGTTTAAAAGGTGATAGTTATGACACCGTTAAAGAAGCCTATCGGGCGGCACGCGATCAGGCAAAATCCAGCGATCTGATTTTTATTTGCGGCAGTAGTTTTGTGGTGGCCGAAGTGGTGTGATGAATAATTGAGTCCCTTCCAGACATAATTGAAAGCGTTCCAGCGACGATTGAAGTCGCTCCAGCGGAATTATAATTCGTTCCAGCACCTGAATAATTGCTTCCAGCGACGATAGAAACGGCTCCAGCCATGATTGTTTGCCTCCAGCCACCATCGAAAGGGTTCCAGCCAGGATAGAATTGTCTCCAGCGACGAGAGAAATGCCTCCAGCCTCAAGAGAAATGTTTCCAGACATGATTGCAGCCTCTTGCGACGATAGAATTGCTTCCAGCCTCCGGAGAAATGCTTCCAGCGACAAATGAAGGCGTTTTTTGGTTTTTTTTCGTTTTTCGATGATAAAAAACCGCTTAAAAGTGGAAGGCAATAAATATTGAATATTATTTTATAATCTTAATTATTAATAGATTAAGTAAGGTTCTTGAAAAAAGTTTAAAATTTTTTTTGGGAAATGATTGACTTTTGTCAATATTTAGCTATATTTGTTACTCGTTTTTTGCATAAGATATTTTCGTAGTACTTTTTTTCTTGAAATTATTAACTGAATTAAAAACCCTAAAAACATTTTTAGTATGGAAGATAAACATGGATATCAAGTAGTATCGTACGGACGAATTTTGGGACTTACCACAAAATTTCCGGACGAGTTTGCGGCAAATGCCGGACTGAAAGCAATGTTCGACCAGTTTCAAATTAAGAAAGATGCGGCGGACAAAAGCCTGCTGAAACTCGACACATCAACCAAGGCTCATACGGCATCGGGCAAGGCTATTAAAGAAAAAGCCGCTACCGATTTTAATATAGCCGCATTTATTGGCAGCGGCTACGGAGCCAGCAATAACAAAGATGATCTGAAAGGCCTTTCGGTTTTTACCTTTACCCGGTTGCGCAATGGTTCGGTGAAAAACCAAATTACGGATTCGAAAAAAATTCTGGAAATTATTACGCCTTATGCGGATGACCTGGAAGATAATGGTTACGATGCCGCACTGGCCGCCATGCTGACGGATGATCTGACACAACTGGAAACGCTGACGCAGGTTCCGCAGGATATGATAGATGCTCATAAGGCTGAAAAAATCATTTTTGTGGATCACCTGAATGCAACCAATACATTTATTGAAGAACAACTGGATAAGACCATGAAACAGTATAAGATCAAAAACATGGCCTTTTACCTGTCGTATCTGGCTGCACGCAAGGTGAGGCACCACCACATGAAACGTCCGCTGGTGATTCCCGACCCTGAAACTACCACGGGAATTTTGGAATTGCTGGTGCTGTTTAAAGATTCGATGGACCCCGCTGCCGGAGTGAGCCTGGTGGTGGCCCTGCTGAATATTTCGGAAACTACGGATGCAGAGGGCGAAACCTACAACGATGAACTGGCCCCCGGCACCTACCACGGCAAGTTGTCGCTGGAAGGCTATAAGGATATTGAGTTTGATTTTACGATTGAAGCCGGAAAGACTTGCGATCTGCAGTTTTTGATGGAAGCTTTGTAGGCTGATAGGCTATAGACTATTAGGCTATTAGGATTTTGGAACTCCCGGAATGAATAGATTGCGGGAGTTTTTTTTTTAATGTTAATTTTTTTTGTTTGAATTAAAAATAAAGTATTTTTGAATAAAATTATCTGAACTGCTGATGGAAATGATTAAATGATGAGGATGATTGAGGGGCGATGTGCCGATAGTAGAATGGCAGTCTGTTTGCCCCCGCGCAAGGGATAGGAACGGAAAGGGTGCCCGGATAGTTTATTTATATCGATACAAATAAACAAAACATTTCGTTCTTATGCAAAAATATTTTAGTTTATTATTTGTAAATGTAAAACAAACCAAAAGAGTGGTTAAATTTATCATTCTTCAAGAAATATATTCGGCAAAAGGCCTCTGAATTCAAAGAAAATTATAATTTTACATCAGAATACTTACCCATGCTGCTTATTTTTCTTTCGGGAACCACTGCGCGTCATCAGTATGTGTTTTCACATGTATTTGGCTATTTGGGTATAGAGTTTAGTATAACGCATAATAAAGAAGAATTTTTAGCATCGCGCCTTCCCAAATTAAGCTACGGACCTTTCCCTGTAGATGGCGATCTGCACATATTTGATTGCGGATTACTCAACAAAACCGACATTGGGCCTGTTGATCATGATTTTGGAACGTACCAGGGTGTAACCGTACTTTTCAAACATTCGGTGCTGACGGCGGCGCTGCCCTACGATATTTTTTCAGCAATATTTTTTATGTTGAGCCGTTATGAGGAATATCTGCCCTTTGTGCCCGACGAACACGGGCGATTCGAAGCTTCATGCAGCCTGGCGTTTCAGCATAAATTTCTGTATACCCCTGTGGTCGACCTTTGGATAGGCCAACTGGGCGAAGTGCTGACGGAAAGATTCCCCGAACTGAAAATAAAAGAACATCATTACGACTTTATTCCAACTTACGATATAGACATCGCTTATTCGTTCAGGCATAAAGGCTTTGTGCGTAATTTGGGCGGATGGATACGCGACGGACTGCAGTTTAATCTGCATGATTATTTTATAAGGTTATTGGTTCTGCTGCGATTGAAAACTGATCCCAACGATTCTTACGACTACCTGGCTTCGCTCCATCAGCAATATAGATTGAAGGCGATGTATTTTGTGCATCCCGGCACCTGGAGCCGCTACGATAAAAATATGCTTCCGGGTAAAATTCTTCCGTTGCTCATGCGCCTTTCCGAATCGGGCAACCTGGGTATTCACCCTTCATACTTTTCTACCCAAAATCCTGAATTTTTAAGAATTGAAAAAAAACGCCTCGAATCGGCTTGCGGATACAAGATTACTGCTGCACGACAACATTTTATCAGGCTGCGCTTCCCCGACACCTACCGCAATTATGCCGCCAACGGCATCACCGACGATTATTCGATGGGGTTTGCTACGGATATAGGATTCAGGGCGGGTACGTCGCAGCCTTTTAAGTTTTTCGACCTGGCAGACAACAAAACCGTTGATCTTACAATACATCCCTTTGTGTTTATGGAGGGAGTTTTTAAATTCTATCGAAACCTGCCCGAATCAGATATTATTGCAAACATTGCTGCACTTACCGATCAGATCAGACAAACCAAAGGAACCTTTATCAGCCTCTGGCACAACGAATCGCTGGGAACTTCACGACAGTGGCAAGGCTGGAGAGACATTTATGAACGCATGATTGAACTGGCCAAAAATTGATCGCGACATGATACATTACGTCCGCAGTAAAGATATAAAATACAAGAAATGGGATAGGTGTATCGAGCAATCGTTGAACGGAAATATTTATGCCAACGCGTGGTATCTCGACAGCGTGTGCGAGCATTGGGATGCCTTGGTAGAAGGCGACTATGATGCGGTAATGCCCCTACCCTTCCGGCGGAAAATGGGAGTCAATTATGTATTTCCGCCTACCATGACGCAGCAGTTGGGAATTTTCAGCTCCGAAATCATTTCTGAACAAAAAGTGCAGGAGTTTATAAAAAGCATACCCTCGAAATTCAAATATTGCGAAATCAACCTTAACCATCACAACCCTGTTGCCGCCAATCAGCAAAGAGTTACCATCCATACCAACCTCGAGCTGAATCTAAACCTGCCCTATGCAGAGTTGTTGAAAGGATTTTCGGAAAACACCCGCCGCAATCTGCGAAAAACCGAACAGGTCAATATTCGCATCCGGAAAAATGGAGATATCAGAAATTTACTAAAACTTTTTAAAAATACCAAAGCTGCTGAAATAAAAGCTCTTCCAAGCGATTTCTTTCAGGTGGCTGAAAAAATCGGCTTGCAACTGTTACTGAACGAACAGGCACAACTTTGGGAAGCCGCAATCAACAACGATTTTTGCGCCGGAGTGCTTTTCGCTTTCAGTCACAACAAGGCCTACTTTCTTTTCTCAGCGGCCACGCCTACCGCCAAAGAAAACAATGTTATGCATTTTCTGATTAACACTTTTATAAAAGAAAATGCCGGTACAGATTTGATACTCGATTTTGAAGGCTCTGATAATAAAAACCTGGCACGATTTTATAAAAGCTTCGGAGCCACCGAAAAAAACTATTACAAAATAATTATCAACCGTTTGCCGGGAATGCTGTTTTCGGTGGCGCAAGCCATGCGAAAAAAATAACAGCCTTAATTTCCTGATTGTTTAATCCACAATTGTTAAAAATAAATTTTAAATTAGCAGAAAAAAATCATGATAAAAAACCTGGCCGCCAAAAACTCTATTTTGAATCAATATCTTTCAGAAATTCGTGATTCAGAAATTCAGAAAGATAGTTTACGCTTCCGTAAAAATTTCGAACGCGTAGGCGAAATCTTTGCCTTTGAGATCAGTAAAATACTTGAATACGAAACCAGAGAAGTGGTTACTCCGCTGGGTATGGCTGAAGTTCCGGTTCTGAAGAATTTTCCGGTTCTGGCAACCATTCTCCGGGCTGGTTTGCCTCTGCACCAGGGTTTGCTGAATATTTTCGACCGGTCAGAAAATGCGTTTATCACAGCTTACCGTTACCACCATAAAGACGGTTCATTTGATATTCGCGTGGAATACACCTCGAGCCCCGATATCAACGACAAAATTCTCATACTTTGCGACCCTATGCTGGCCACAGGCTCGTCGCTAATGCTTGCGTACAAATCCTTGCTCGAAAAAGGCACACCCAAACACATTCATATTGTAACTATTATTGCCAGTTTGCAGGGTGTGGAATTCATTAAAAAGAATTTTTCTTCATCCACCACCACGCTGTGGGTAGCTGCCATCGATGATGAACTGACGGCCCAATCGTATATTGTTCCTGGCTTAGGCGATGCCGGCGATCTGGCATTCGGGCGGAAGGTATAAGTTCGGGGAGGTTTTGCAGGGCTATTCTTCCTGCATGCTTTCTTTTTCCAGAATATAGGTTTCCCAGGCATCCAGTTCGGCTTTCAACCGGGCCTTCATCTGCTGGTATTTATCGAACAGCCCTTCCGAATTCATCGCATCTTTATAGGTAAGAGGATCCATCAACACTTCGTCCATTTTTTTCAGCTCGTTCTCGAGGGTCTCAATGGTTTTCTCAGAAGCAGATATCTTGTTACTCAATTTTCGCAGTTGTTTTTCCTGTTCCTTTTTCTTTTCCCACTGCACTTTGCTGTCCGAAGCCGGCTGCGATTTCAAATCCTGGCTCTTTATGGCGGATTTTCTTTCCAGATCTTTCAGCGAGGTCAGTTTTTTGCTGTCGAGGAAAGTATAAATATCGCCGAGATGCTGTTTAATGGCTTTATTTTTAAATTCGTACACCTTGGTGGTGAGGCCCTGCAGAAAATCCCTGTCGTGCGAAACGATGATAAGCGTACCATCATATTTCAACAGTGCATTTTTCAGAATGTCTTTCGAAACCATATCCAAATGGTTGGTAGGCTCATCAAGTACCAAAAGATTTACAGGTTCTAAAAGCATCTTTGCCAAGGCCAGCCTCGATTTTTCACCACCTGAAAGTACCTTCACTTTTTTATCAACGGTTTCGCCGCCAAACAAAAAGCTTCCAAGTATGGCCCTGATTTTAGGACGGGCATCGCCCACAGCAACATCATCAATGGTCTGAAATACGGTTTTCTCAGGATCCAACAGGTCGGTCTGGTTCTGGGCATAATATCCCACCTTTACATTGTGACCTAAAATCACCTTTCCCTCATAGTCCACCTGGTTCAGCAGAATCTTCACCAGGGTTGTTTTTCCCTCTCCGTTACGGCCCACAAAAGCCACTTTTTCTGACTTGATTACAGCCAGGTCGATATTCTTTAAAATTAATTTGGGCCCGTAGGTTTTGGTCACTCCCTGAATATCAACGCTCACTTTTCCTGAAGGAGGCGCCGGCGGAAACATAAAGCGAATGGTTGAAGTATCAGTTTCATCCACCTCCACCAGGTCCATTTTCTCAAGATATTTTACCCTCGATTGCACCTGCCGGGCCTTGGTCGATTTCGATCTGAACCGTGTGATGAACCTTTCAATCTGTTCAATCTGCTTTTGCTGATTATTGAATGTAGCCAACTGACTCTCGATACGCTCGCTGCGCATCAAAACATAATCAGAGTAACAGGCCTTGTAATCGAAAATCTTCCCCAAGGATATCTCAACAGTGCGTTGGGTAACATTATCCAGAAAGGCCCTGTCGTGCGAAACCATGATCACAGCGCCCTTGTATGAGATCAAAAAATCCTCGAGCCACTGTATAGATTCAATGTCGAGATGGTTGGTGGGCTCATCGAGCAACAACAGGTTGGGCTTCTGAAGCAACAGTTTTGCCAGTTCCACCCGCATTTGCCAGCCTCCGCTGAACTCACCAATGCTGCGATTCAGCTCGGAAGATTCGAATCCAAGGCCCAGCAACACCCTTTCCACATCCGCATGAATCGTTTCACCCCCCAGAATTTTATATTGTTCGTTGGCAATGTTCAGTTTTTCGAGCAATTTGGTATAATCCGGCGAACTGTAGTCAGAAACGTGAGCCAATTCTTCAGAGTATCGGGTGATATTCTTCTCAATATTCAGCACATTTTCGAAAGCCTTCATAGCTTCCTCCAGCACGGTCTTTTTACTTTGTATAGCCATTTCCTGAGGAAGATAGCCAATGGTAGTTCCCGACGGATAGGCCACATTGCCTTTCTCAGGCTCCATCAATCCAGCCAGAATTCTCAGTAAAGTAGTCTTTCCGGCTCCGTTCTTTCCAACCAGCCCCACCCTGTCGCGGTCGTTAATGATAAACGAAACATTGTCGAATATGTATTCACCCGTAAAATGAATCGAAAGCTGGTTTATACTGATCATCCTGAACTGAAATTTTTTGCAAAAGTACGCTTTTAGAGGATATTTCCGTGCTAATAATAAACCCAGATTCAGCAATAGGATTGCTGAAACGATTAAATGTTTGTAAATCAATTCGTATTAAACGAATTGAAACAAACACTAAATCGGGATTATCCCAACTAAATCAAGTAGTTCGATTTTATCAAATCTCCTATTGATTAATTTGGGATTAATAAGCAATATCAGCCGTATGCATTCCGGAATGAAATTATTTGTAATTTTATGATGACAAAAAAATTACAACATGCTTACATCCATTAACCTTGGCGATATTCTTTTTCTGGACATTGAAACCGTTCCGCGTTGGGAAAGTTATGATAAAATGCCCGAAAATTTTCAGAAATTATGGGAACACAAAGCATCCTATTTTGCAAATACCGAATCGCAGTCGGCTGAACAAATATACGACAGGGCCGGTATCTATGCCGAATTTGGCAAAATAATCTGTATATCGGTGGGCAACTTTCATCAGGGCTTTTTGAAGATCAAATCCTATTATGGTGATGATGAGAAACAATTGCTGATCGGATTTGCTGAGCTTTTAAATAAGTACTTCAACAAGGAAAATCACTCCCTGTGTGCACACAACGGTAAAGAATTCGATTACCCTTATATTGCCCGCCGTATGGTGGTGAATGGAATTGAACTTCCCGGCCTGCTCGATACATCCGGAAAAAAACCCTGGGAAATTAAGCTGCTCGACACCATGGAACTATGGAAATTCGGTGATTATAAAAGCTATACATCGCTGGCGCTGCTCAGCGCATTATTTGATATCCCCACTTCAAAGGACGATATTGACGGAAGCGATGTTGCGAGGGTTTATTGGAGAGAAAAGAACCTGAAACGCATTGTAACATACTGCCAGAAAGATGTTATTTCTATCGTTCAATTGTTTCTCAGGTATCAGAACAAGCCTCTGATAGCAAACGATTTGATCAAGGTTTCGGAATGATGTGATTGATATTTTTATTAGAAAATTTGCGATTGAAACCCTGATTTTTTGTTAATAAAATTTTCCAAATAAATACCCGATTTAAAAGAAACAAAAGACTAAATTTGTTCCCCCTAAAAAAAATTTATGGCTGAAAGTGTCAGAAAACGGGTAAAGCCGTCGATTTCCGAACAAAGTATTTTGCAATACGGAAAAATCCCCCCACAGGCAACCGATCTGGAAGAAGCAGTATTGGGAGCACTCATGCTCGAAAAAGATGCTTTGGCAAATGTGATCGATATCTTAAAGCCCGAGGTGTTTTACAAAGAAGCACATCAGCATATTTTCGAAGCCATCCGCAATCTGTTCAACCGTTCGCAGCCGGTCGACATACTTACGGTTACCAGCGAGCTAAAATCAATGGGAATGCTCGATGTGGTGGGCGGTCCCTATTACATTGCGCAACTCACCTCCCGGGTAGTTTCGGCCGCTAACATCGAGTATCATACCCGCATCATCGTTCAGAAATTCATTCAGCGCGAACTGATCCGCATTTCATCCGAAATATCTACAGAAGCCTACGAAGATACCACCGACGTTTTCGAATTGCTCGACAAAGCCGAAAGCAATCTGTTCAACGTAAGTGATACCAACCTGCGCAGGAAGTATCTCGACATGCAGTCGATCTTAAAGGAAGCCATCCTGGAAATTGAAAAAGCAAAAGAAGCCAGCGATAAAAACGAAATATCCACTTTAGGAGTTCCATCCGGTTTTACCTCTTTAGACAGGTTGACAGCGGGTTGGCAAAAGTCCGACCTCATCATTCTCGCTGCCCGCCCTTCCATGGGGAAAACAGCCTTTGTACTTTCCATGGCGCGCAATGCAGCCATTGAATACGGCGAACCTGTAGCTGTTTTTTCCCTTGAAATGTCGGCGCTTCAACTGGTAATGCGTTTGATATCGATGGAAACAGAATTGCCTTCCGACAAACTCCGCCGCGGAAACCTTGCCGACCACGAATGGCAGCAACTCAATACGAGAATTACCAAACTCGAAGACGCCAAGATATTTATTGATGATACCCCGGCTTTATCCATCTTCGAGCTCAGGGCCAAATCGCGGCGCTTAGTTGCTCAACATGGTATCAAGCTGATCATCATCGACTACCTGCAACTTATGACCGGCAATGCCGAAAACAAAGGAATGCGCGAACAGGAAATCAGCGGCATTTCACGAGCCTTAAAAGGATTAGCAAAAGAACTCAATATTCCCGTAATTGCATTGTCGCAGTTAAGCCGTGAGGTTGAAAAACGTCCGGGTTCAAAAAAGCCGATTCTATCCGACTTACGTGAATCGGGTGCCATTGAACAGGATGCCGACCTGGTTTTGTTTATTTACCGACCCGAATATTATAAAATCGATCAGTTTGATGATAATACGCCTACAAAAGGTTTGGCAGAAATCATTATTGCCAAGCATCGTAACGGACAAACCGGTGAAGTAAAACTCAACTTTGTCAGTCAATACGGGAAATTCAAAGATTATGAAAATTTTGAATTCGGCAGCGAAATGGAAATGGCCCCTAACGAATCTTTTTACGAACCCCAGGTTAAAGTGCTCCCTTCTAAGATGAACAGAGGTTCCAAAAGCGCTGAATCATCTAGTGAAGGAGATCCTTTTTAATATTTTTTTAGAATAATTTTCTTTTCGTTGTTTCAATACAACGTAACTTTGTATTCTGATAGAAGAATATTAATGTTTCTATCAGAAAACTGCAATCATTTAACCATGAAAAAAACACTTCTGTTCCTGCTTATATTGTTGTTATTCAAGTCAGGATTTTGCTCATACCTGTTAATTCCTATGGATGATTCACAGAAAAATCATCTGAAATCATACGGAGTAACCTATTGGATATTGAAATACGAAATTGAGGTTAGTTGGCTGCTCAACTACCGCGGTGGTAGCTTCATGGTCAAATACAACAAAGTTTTTCAGGACGAATGTAATATCCGCGGCGTTACTTCCGAGGTAATTTCAGATGTTCAGGCATCAGCCATATTGATGGAGATATCTGATGCTGAAGTAAACATGGATGAGGTGAAACTCGTCAAAGTACCTAAAATTGCAGTTTATTCGCCAAAGAACCGGCTACCCTGGGACGATGCTGTTACACTTGTTTTAACCTATGCTGAAATTCCTTACGACATTGTGTATGATGAAGAAGTGCTTAGCGGAATCTTGCCAACCTATGATTGGCTGCACATGCATCACGAGGATTTTACGGGTCAGTACGGAAAATTCTGGTCTGCCTATAAAGATGCTGCCTGGTATATAGAAGACAAGCGCACTTCTGAAGAAACAGCCCGGAAAATGGGATACAATAAGGTATCCGAATTAAAGTTGAATGTTGCCAAAAAGATACGCGACTTTGTGGCAGGCGGTGGTTATCTCTTTGCCATGTGTTCGGCGCCCGATAGCTACGATATAGCTTTGGCAGCCGAAGGTGTTGATATTTGTGATGTAATGTTCGATGGCGACCCCATGGATCCCAATGCGCAAAAAAAACTCGATTATACACAATGTTTTGCCTTTACCGATTTCAAGATATCCACCAATCCCTATGAATACGAAGTTTCAGATATCGATGTAACCAATTACCGCAAAGTCAACCAGCTAAACGATTTTTTCACCCTTTTCGAATTCTCTGCGAAATGGGACCCTGTGCCTACCATGCTTTGTCAGGATCATGAGCAGATAATAAAAGGATTTATGGGGCAGAGCACTGCCTTCAATAAAAAGCTAATCAAACCCAGTGTGCTTATTTTGGGAGATAACAAATCTGCCAGCGAAGCCCGGTATATTCACGGAGAATTTGGAAAAGGTATGTGGACTTTTTTAAGCGGGCACGACCCGGAAGATTATCAGCATATGGTATACGATCCTCCTACCGAATTGAGTTTACATCCCAATTCCACGGGTTACAGGCTCATTTTAAATAATGTTCTTTTCCCGGCTGCCAAGAAGAAAAAACAGAAAACCTAGAAATTTACTCTGAAAGTTTTGTTGTTTATTACCACATCAGCCTGGTTCAGGCAACTATCGAGGTAGGTAACCTGCCTCTTTGACAAAGTTGCGGGTGTGATCTCAATTTTACCGCTACCAACCCAAAAACAATTGTTTATAAATTGCAAGGCATCCGTTATGGTTCCGCTATAAGATTCTCCCCTGCTGTTACCATTGTATATAAACAGGTCATCCGTCAGGTCTGAAATGGTGTTGGCCCCCAGTATCCATTGAATATAATGCTCTGAACTCCAAACATGGGAACCCGAAAGAGTTGATATATTAAAATTAGTGGAATCAATAAATGCATCTGCAATGCCGGAACTAATCCCAGCCACCGAAATTTTCTTGTTTCCTGAGGAACTAATCCCATTAACCGAATAATTATTGAGTGTAATGCTGAATTCTGAACCCGGGGTATTTAGCAATCCATTGGTTGTTATTATTAATTGTCCGCCCCTGATATTTCCGTCAGCACAATAACAACCGCTTTCCGGAAAGGCCAGGGTTATGGTCTTAGGCCAGTTGATGGTGTCATATGGTGAGATGCTAAGCTGCAAACAGGGCTCAGTGTAATGAAAATTAAGGCTGTCATTCGGGTGAAGAATACTGTCTTCTGCAGAAATTACATTATATAGGAACATTTTGAAAACATCGTTTGAAAGAACCTCCCCGGTATTGTTTAATATAACATGGCTCAAACCGGTATTATCGCTATCAGTTCCTTTGCGACAGGAATTAAACGTTAACAACGAAACCCAAATTAAAACAACCAATAAATTAAACTTCTTCATCTTATTTTCTTGAATAGTTCAGAAACATAAAGGTAAGTCCGTTATTCACATCCGTAAATGTTTCACTTTTTTCGGTTAATTGCCAAACCGATTCGCTTATTTCAGGGAAGAAGGTATCAGCAGCAGGTTTTGTGAAAACTTTAGTGATATAGAGTTTATCAGCCAGAGTAAAAAATTGCCTGTAAATACTGGCGCCTCCTATCACAAAATTCTCCTCATCCCTATCCATTTTGTCAATGGCTTCATGAATTGAGTAGGCCATTTCGCATCCGTCAATTATTTCACCGGGTACATCAGTGATCACGATATTCTTCCGTTTAGGCAGCGGCTTGATCGGTAGCGACTCAAAGGTATTCTTTCCCATTACCACGGTATGACCGGAAGTAATTTGTTTAAAATGTTTCAGATCATCCGAAATATGCCAGAGCAATTTGTTGTCTTTCCCAATTCCATAATCTTCGGCAATGGCTACTATGATGGAAATTTGTTTAGTTGTCATGGTGAAATAATAATTGATTTAAACAGCTACATCCGCTTTTATATGAGGGTGGGGATCGTAATCTGTCAATGTAAAGTCTTCGAAATGAAACCCGAAAATGTCTTTGACCTGGGGATTTATTTTCATAACAGGCAATTTATGGGGTTCACGGCCCAACTGCAGTCTGGTCTGTTCAAGATGATTCGAATATAAATGTGCATCTCCAAAAGTATGAATGAAATCGCCGTACTGTAATCCGCAAACCTGCGCTATCATCATGGTAAGCAGCGCATAAGAAGCGATATTAAACGGAACACCCAAAAAAATATCGGCGCTTCGCTGATACAACTGACAGGAGAGTTTATGATCCGCAACATAAAATTGAAATAAAACATGGCAAGGTGGTAAGGCCATTTTCTCTATTTCGCCGACATTCCAGGCACTCACTATCATGCGTCGCGAATCTGGATTTGTCTTTATCAGTTTAATCACTTCAGATATCTGGTCCGTGGTTTTTCCGTCAGCACCCTGCCACGAACGCCATTGATGCCCGTAAACCGGACCAAGGTTTCCGTTCTCATCTGCCCACTCGTTCCAGATATTGACTTTGTTTTCGTTAAGGTATTTAATATTGGTATCTCCCTGCAAAAACCATAATAATTCATGTATGATCGAACGCAAATGAAGTTTTTTGGTAGTAAGTAAAGGGAATCCAAGTTTCAGATCGAAGCGCATCTGGTATCCGAAAACACTTAGGGTGCCGGTGCCGGTTCGGTCTGATTTCTCAGTTCCGTTTATTAATACATGATTCAGTAGATCCAGATAGGGTTTCATGCCGTAATGATTAAAACACAAAGGTAGATACTTTCCAATAAAAAATGAAGGATTGAATACAAATAAAAAAACCGGCCTGAAGCCTGTTTTAAATTAAGAATCAGGAGAAATTATGGCAAAAAATTCAAAGAAAAAATTTCCCTTAAATCAAACACCAGGCTATTATCCGTAAACTTCCAGACAATCGATTGGATATTACGAGTAAACCTCCGGAATGATTTCTCCTCTGAGAACCATCAGTCCATTCATGCCCAGCGACTTTATTTCATCCTCGCCCGGATACACAAAAATCGGTGCAATAAATTGGGTCCTTTCGCGAATCCAACTGATAAATCCTTCATCATAGGCGATACCACCGGTGATCAGAATGCCGTGTATTTCGCCTTTCAGCACCGTGGCCATCGCCCCCACATATTTCGATACCTGATAAGCCATAGCCTCATAAATCAATCTGGCCTTTTCGTCACCTTTGCTAATGCGTTCTTCTACTTCTGCAGCATTATTGGTTCCCAGAAAAGCAGTGAGTCCGCCTTTGCCACGTATCATATTCATGATGGTTTCTTGATCATACTTTCCGCTGAAGCACATTTTCACTAATTGTCCCACTGGCAGGGTACCGCTTCTTTCGGGCGAAAAAGGTCCGTCGCCGTCCAATGCCTGGTTAGTATCTATCACGCGGCCCTTCTTGTGTGCCGAAATACTGATACCCCCCCCCAGGTGTATTACTATGAAATTCATATCCTCATACTTCTGTCCCAGAAAACGCGCATGAGCTTTGGCTATCGCCTTTTGGTTCAATGCATGAAAGATAGAAACACGCTGGAATTCCGGATGCCCAGAAATACGGGCAATATCATCCAGCTCATCCACCACCACAGGATCGGCAATATAGGCTTTCAGGTCTTCTCTCATACTCGCAATATCGTAAGCTATCAGCCCACCCAGGTTGCTGGCATGTTCGCCCTGAATGCCCTTGATCAGATCTTTTCTGAGGGCTTCATTCACCTCATAAACACCCGATTTAATGGGTTTTACCAGGCCACCACGCCCTACGATGGCATCTATCGAATCGATGCCGATATTAGCTTCCTTCAGTTCGTCCAAAATAATATTCTTCCTGAATTCGTATTGATCGGCAATGTGCTTGAATTTCTCTAATTCCTCGGCCGTATGGCGGATGCTTTTCAGAAAAAACAACTTATGATTTTCGTATACGCCTATCTTCGTCGAAGTAGAGCCGGGATTGATTGCTAATACTTTCATAAAAAGGTCAGCTTAGGTTTATTTGGCTATCATAGCAGCCAGGGCTATGGAATACAACTTGGTCAGTTCACTGTCGCCGCGTGAGGTAAGAATACACGGCACTTTTGCTCCATAAACCACGGCACCCAATTCTCCGCCGCAAAGCTTGGTATTGGTTTTAAAGAAAACATTGCCCGATTCGATATTCGGAAACAAAATGCAATCGGCATCGCCGGCTACAGGGCTTTTCAGTTTCTTAATCTCAACGCTTTCCTTATCAACGCATACATCCAGGGCAAGAGGTCCGTCAACCATGCCGCCTTTTATCTGTCCGCGATCAGCCATTTTGCTGATGATAGCAGCATCTATACAAGCCTGCATGCCGAGCGACATTTGTTCAGTGGCAGCCAGCAGGGCTACTTTGGGGTTTTCGATCTGCAGCGCATGAGCCGTTTGAATAAGGTAATTGGTCATGGCAATTTTCTGGGTAAGATCGGGGGCAGGGATAATGGCTACATCGGCCACTATGATCAGTTTCGGATAATTGGGTGTTTCAATCACCGTAACATGTGTCAGGATAGATTTCGGACCGGCCATCAATCCTTTTTCCTTATCCAGAATAGCGCGCATATATTTGTCGCTGGTAACAAGTCCTTTCATCAGTACATCGCCTTCGCCCTTGTTGATCAGTTCCACCGCTTTTTGAGTGGCTTTCATTTCGTCTGATTCCTGAACTATCTTGAATTTGTTAACATCTATATTATGCTCAAGGCATACTTTCTTAATGGTGGCCTCGTCGCCCACCAGGGTGGCTTCCACTATACCTTTATCAATGGCTCCACTAACCGCTCCTATGGTGTGGGCATCGTTGGCATAGGCTGCCACCAGGCGTTTTTTTGATTTGCTTTTCAGCACTTCGAACATTTGTCCGAGTTTTGTAATTGACATAATTTTTTCTCCTTATAGTTTGATTGAATTGTTTTTTTTTGCGAAAATAGTATTTTAATAATTAATTATTCGCTTTACATCATAATAATTATTTCGTGTAGAATTCTATCATTTTCCCAATGGCCAAACGGCACACGGGGCAGAAATTGTTAACCGAGATCGATTTCATACTGCAATCGTACATGGGGCGGTACACACCTTTGTTCACATAACCTCCCCCTTCGAAAACACCCACTATTCCTTTGTATTTTGCTTCGTTGGGTGTAGGCACAGGAACGCCTTTACCCACCAGATCCTTCCATTTCTTGTCGAAATTCACCAGGGTAGTCAGGTTCGGGTCGGGAGGCTCCACATCCAAAGGATAAAACTCGTTGTAAGAAGTAGACGATTCATAATATTCGTCGCCCAGGCCGGCAAAGGAATGTCCGAATTCGTGGGAGAAGATATATTCGTCGTAGACATTTTCGCTTACGCAGATGGCATAGTGATTATAGATGGCACCTCCGCCGTATTTGCTGGTGTTGACCATGATATATATCTGGTCGTAAGGGGCATTGGAGGCTACATCGCGTACGGCTTTGTTTTCGGTGGTCATCAGGTAGCGTTCGGAGTCGAAGGTGTAGAACGAGGTTCCGAGGAGGGTGTTTTTCCATATGCCGTCGCCGGGTATGTCGGTGCCCGATTCGGCCGAGGGAGCCTTGATGGCATAGACGTTGAATTTGTCTTTGTTTTCTTTATAGGGAGTGGCATTGAAAAGGAAGCCGGTGAAGCGTTTGGCATCTTTGATAAATTTGTCCATCTCGTCCTGGGTATAACCGTCGGGGATGATGACGATATCGACCTTGGCGGCGGCATCGCCCGATTTGAGTATGTCGACCCGGGGAAAGACCATTTTTTGTTCTTTTTTGATAAAGTAGTTGGAGGGATCGATATCCAGTTCGAATTTTTTTTCGAAGATGCCTTTATGGTTTCGGGTTTGCCACTCCACGTGTATCTTGTTTTTGGGGAAGGGACAGGTGACGGTTTCGGAAAAGGATTTCACGGTTTGTTTGGCTTCGTCGGTGGTTTGCCATTCGGAGAAGAGGGTGCTGTAGGTGCGCGAATAGATGAGGAGGTTGGTGGCGGCATCGTATACGAGGAAGTTGTATTTGCCATAGTCGAAGATGTCGATGAGGTTGACTTTGGAGCCACCCCAGAAGGGCTCCTGCAGGAGCTGATCGAGTGAATAGGTGTCGGTAAGGTTGTTGCCGGTATGGTAGTAGTCGATGCGGAGGGTTTTGTTGATAAAATAGTCGTCGAAGGCGGCGCTGAGGCGGAGGCTGAGCAGCAGAAAGAGGAAGAAGAGGAATTTTTTCATGGCGGGATGTTTGATTTGGTTTGAGGGGGTGAAATTAGTATTTTTTTGGAAGATGGAGGTTAAAATGGGTGGGGGTTTTAACAGTACATCATACTCCTGCTAAATCAATTTTTTTATTTGGGCGCCCCCCTCCGGGCTTATAAAAAGGATTGCCACCAAATCACCAAGACACAAAATTCATAAAAAAATCCGTCCCTTTGCTCATGACGAAAACGAACAACTGAAACTGTTGGTGAACCAACCGGAATTGACATCGGCCCAAAGGAAATTGATATCGGATAACCGGAAATTGACATCGACATAACGGAAATTGGAATCGACATAACGGAAATTGAAAATGAACCAACGGAAATTGAAATCGAACCAACGGAAATTGAAAATGAAGTAAATAATAATCGGAGACTAATAATCCAACTGAAATAAAATTCTTGGTTCTATGCCCCCCAATTCAACACTAATGATTAATTTCGCGCTCGCATTACAAAAAAACAATTTAATACTAAAACCACAAACCCTTTTCAAATGAAAAAATGTAAAACCTCACTCCTGAGTCTTCTCATCCTGCTATGCATTTCCGGCCTCAGCTTCGGACAGAAAGGCATCGTAAACCCAACCGACACCTTGCCATTAGACCCTATGGTAATCATCGGCAAACTGGACAACGGCCTCACCTACTACATACGCAAAAACAAAAAACCCGAAAACCGTGTAGAACTCCGCCTCGCCGTAAATGCAGGTTCCATGCAGGAAAATCAAAGCCAGTTGGGATTGGCCCATTTCACCGAGCACATGTGCTTCAACGGAACCAAAACCTTCCCGAAAAATGAAATGATCGATTTTCTCCAGAAACTTGGAGTTGCTTTTGGAGCCGACATCAACGCCTACACCTCATTCGACGAAACCGTCTACATGCTTCAGATACCTACCGACAACAAAGAAACCTTCCAGAAAGGAATGCAGATCATAGAAGACTGGGCACATAATGTAACTTTCGACAACAAAGAAATTGATAAAGAACGCGGCGTTATTACCGAAGAATGGCGATTGGGCCTGGGCGCCGACGACCGTATGCGCAAAAAATATTTCCCGGTTATTTTCAAAGATTCGCGTTATGCCGACCGTATGCCCATAGGCGATATCAACATCATCAAGAACTTTGCCTACGACACCATAAAAAGTTTCTATCGCGACTGGTACCGCCCCAACCTGCAGGCAGTAGCTGTGGTAGGCGATATTGATGTCAAGGAAGTCGAAGCCATGATAAAACAAATGTTCGGCCCCATTCAGAATCCGGCCAACCAGCGTCAACGGGTGGTTTACGAAGTTCCCGATAACAAAGAACCCCTCATCAGCATTTGTTCCGACAAAGAAGCCACCAACTCCATGGCCCTGCTGCTTTACAAACACAAAGCAAAAACAGTTTATACCGTGGATGACTACAAACATTATCTCGAAGCACAATTGTACAACGAAATGCTATCGGCCCGTTTTAAAGAAATCAGCGATAAATCGGATGCACCCTTCATTCAGGCCGGAAGCGACTATTCCAACTTCCTGGCCCGCACCACCGATGCTTACGAACTCTATGCCGTTCCCAAAGAAAACCAGATCGAAAAGTCTATTGAGATACTGCTTGCCGAAAACGAACGCGTTAAGCAATTTGGATTTACGGCTACCGAATTGGAAAGATTTAAAGAACAGATGCTCACCGATTACGACAAAGCCGCCAAAGAATTCGACAAAACTGAATCCAGCAAACTGGTGAACGAATATGTGAGGAATTTTCTGAGCAAAGACCCTATGCCCGGCGTAAAAATTGAAAACAAACTGGCCAAAAAGCTCATCCCTGAAATCAAAATTGAAGACATCAATGCTTTGGCAAAGAAATGGATCACCGACGAAAACATGGCTATTGTGGTCACCGCTCCTGAAAAAGAAGGCATTAAAATACCTACCGAAAAAGAGATTAAAGATATAATAGCCAAATCAAAAAAACTTCAATTGACTCCTTATGTCGATAAATTTAAAGCAGAACCACTGGTAACAGCAGAACTCAGCGGATCGAAAGTGGTTAAGAAAACCGTGAACACCGAACTGGGTTATACCGAACTTACCTTCGGCAACGGTGTGCAGGCCATCATCAAAAAAACCGATTTCAAAAACGATGAGATACAGATATCTGCTTATAGTTTAGGCGGAACCTCCCTGTATCCCGATAAGGATTTCGTTTCGGCTTTCTTCGCCGGTTCGGTGATAAACGAAAGCGGCATAGGCAACTTCGACAATACCGAACTCGAAAAGAAACTGAAGGGAAAAGACATTGAACTCGTTCCTTATATCGACGACCTCAAAGAAGGATTCACCGGCAAATGTTCGCCCAAAGATTTCGAAACTCTGCTGCAACTCACTTACCTGTACTGCAAAGAGCCCCGCAAAGATACAGCTGCTTACAATGGTTTTATGTCGAAAATGAAAAGCCAGATGAAATTCATTGGCAACAACCCTCTTTATGCATTTATCGATACACTTTACAAATCGTCCACTTCCAACAGTCCCCGTGTAGTGGTAATCCCCAGCACCAAACAACTGAACTCGGTCGATCTGGATGTCTTATACAAAATATATTCGGAAAGATTCGCCAACGTTGGCGACATGAAATTTTTCATAGTAGGAAATATAGATGCCGACAGCATAACACCTGTATTGGAGAAATACCTCGGAAGTTTGCCTTCCAACGGAAAATCAGAAACCTGGGAAGACAAAGCCGTTAAATTCCCGGCCGGCATCACTGACCTTTCCATCAAAAAAGGTACCGACCAGAAAAGTATGGTGGGCATTGTTTTCAATGAAAAATTTGAATGGAACGACAAAAACCTCATCGCCTTGCGCATGGCTAAAGAGATCATTTCCATAAAACTGATAGAGGTGATCCGCGAAGAACTGAGCGGAGTGTATTCACCACAGGTGCAGATGCAATACGAAAAATATCCTAACCCCGAATTCTCCCTGATGATCATGTTTGGCTGTTCGCCCAAAAACACCGGCAAACTTACCAAAGCATGTTTCGGTATCATAAAAAGTTTAAGAGATAAAGGTCCGGTGGAAGTTGACCTGAACAAGGCCAAAGAAGAATTGATCCGTGCCCGTGAAGTGGATATTAAGACCAATAAATTCTGGTTATCGAAACTCGAATCGGTTTATTTTTACAATCAGGATGCCAGCAGTATCACCGATTTCAATAATAAGGTGAATGCTATGACCGTGAAAGATATTCAGGATATTGCCGCTAAATATTTGCTCAAAGATCATTACCTGAGAGTGGTTTTGTATCCAGCCGGAAAACCGGAGAAGAAATAGCACTTTAGTAATATAGGAAACCGAAGGCCGGGACTGCATTAAGTTCCCGGCTTTTCTTTTTAAATTACAAAAGATAAGGGATAAATAACAAATAACAAAAGACAAATAGCAAACAATATCAAAACTATAAAAGAAGACAAATGTCAAACGGGGGTTGTCCTAAGTTTGGAATTTTACAATTGGTTATTGGAGTTTATTTGAGATTTGTTTTTTGATAATTGAGATTTTTTCATTTTTATTTCAAAATTGAATAACTTTGTCTGGTAAAAAAAATGAAATGCTATGGGAGCCCATGCCGAACACGATGAAATCTTTGATCCCCTTACCAGGGATTATAATGATCTGATGAATGCCGGAAAAGATTTCGAGAAAATAGAATTGTATGCCTTTGCCATCAAAAAGTATAAGGAAGCTTTGGAAGTAAAACCCTACGATAAACAAGCCAATGCGCAGATAAATTACTGCCGCAGCCGCCTGCAAAGCGATAATAAGATCATAGCTATGATAGCTGTAGTTGCTATTGTGGTGGTAGGGGTTATTCTGCTGGTGTAATTAATTCTTTAAACTGACCCAGACAAATTCGGATTCTCTTGAATCTCTGATTTGATTACAAATAGTGTGATCTGAGAACAAGGATTAATGATTAACGATTTTAGATCTTTTCTCAATCGTGACTAATAAGCATCACCGATCTTTAATTAATCAATGATGATAGATTTATGATTCGCAAAATTAGCCTTTAGGCTTCTTATTTTCTTTTTCCAAATTTTTTTGCGCAGTTTCAACACTTTTAACAAAAATCGAAACTAATTCGTCATTTTCTCTTAAAGCGGAACAGAATCTTGGCTCTGCGTGGTAAAGTTTTGCTTTATAAATTATTTTTAAGCATACCAGTGTCTCTCTCAATTCCTTAAGGACAATTTTTATTTTATGTATGAAGTCTCTGCGGGATTCTCCACTTTGTGCTTCTCCGTAATTCAGAGCTGGTGATGTTCCAGATCTGACCGATTGTCCTGCTAAATGGTTGCCGGCTTTTGTATCCGGCATCTCATTTACAATTTCAATTGCCAATACAGCAAAATCTATTAATCGATCTTCTAAATTAAACTTATTCATCATTTTCTTCTTAAATCAAAAATCGTTAATCCTTGTTCTTAAATCGAATAATGAACAAATTTATCAAAATTATCTGACTTTATAAAAACTTATTCAATAAGTTTAAGGATCTTTTCTTTCAGATCTGAGTTTTTCATGATACCTGCAAAAACCTGGCTTCCCTGCCCTATGGCCCACACTCCCACCGGTGCAGAGGTATGTTCGTTGGTGGTCCAACCGATCTGGGCTTCCTGCTGAATTTTCCGTATACTGTCAGCATTGAAGAAAACCGATGAATGTTTCTGTTGCAACAGCTTTTTCACATACAAGGCGTAACTGTTGGTCTTCACCTTGCTGTTTTCGTCGTAGCCTTCACCCTGTGCCATTCCACCGGTTTCGTGATCGGCAGTAACTACTATCAGTGTATTATCGGGATGCAACAGATAAAATTCGTAAGCTGCTTTGATGGCGAGGTTGAAAGCATTTAATTCATAAATTGCAGTCAGGGCATCGTTTTCATGACAAGCCCAATCTATTTTGCCGCCTTCGACCATGATAAAAAAACCGGTTTTGTTCATCAGGACATTTTGTGCGAGTTCAGTATATTTTGCCAAATGCATAGTGTATTCCGGGAAATCGAGCACGAAAGGCATTGAATTCTTCTCGTCGCTGTATACATTTTTTATTTTCGACTGTTTGTTGCGCAAGGCCGTATCAATAACAATAACGGGAAATTTTTGCGAATAACCCAAAGCCATTTCCTGTTTACGGTTGAATACCATTTGAAAATTGTTTTCCTTAAGCTTACTCACCACCGACTCAAAATCTTTGTAAACATTTTTAGTTGTGTCAGCATTTCCAAACTGAAATCCTCCTCCGGCAAAGAACTCGAATTTGCTTGCTAACATGTCGTTTGTCAGGTTATCATAATTGCGGCGTGTGGGCTCATGACCATAAAAACATGCCGGAGTCGCATGATTGAGCGGTACATTAGTGATGATTCCTATCCTGAAATTCTTTTTCGTGCGCAGATATTCTGCAATACTTTCGAGTGATGTGCCTTTGTATTCTCCAATGGCGCCATAATTTGTCCGCTGTCCGCAGGCTATGGCAGTACCACCGGCTCCCGAATCGGTTATTTTATTGCTGTCGACACATTCGGTTCTGGAAAGTCCGAAGGTCCAGTTGTTGTTTAAAAAGATCAAAGGCTCGGTATGGGTAGCCTCATTAAACTTCTCGGTGAGGAAAACCTGGTTGGTTCCCATGCCATCGCCAATAAACAGGAAAACATATTTTATCTTTCCGCTGTTTTGAGCCTGAGAGAATGGAGAGACAAGGATAATACCCAGTATTACCCAAAGTAAAAGTATGGTCTTTTTCATTTTTGCATCCTTTATGGAATTGTGGTACAAAGATAGCTGAATCTTACCACACCATAGTCAGCAATTCCGGTGGCACCTATCTACATTTATCAATGCATTATCATCACCTTGCGGGTGCTTACCGAAGCTCCGTTGCTTATCTGCACAAAATAAGTTCCGCAAGGCAAATCGGCCACAGGTATCTGTAACATGCGGTTGCCTGTTTTCACATCCCGCAATTCGCTAACTGCAGCTCCCAAATCATTGAGGATGCGAACCGAAATGGAGGCATTGCTTTCGCCCACTGCCTGTATAAAAATATAATCGACTGCGGGGTTGGGGAACAGTATTATCTTATCGGTTTCGATTTCTTTAACGGTTGTTGTGGGAGCCACCCAAAACTTGTGGGGATCAGGGGCTCCAATTAAAGGATGCATGACCGTACGGGGCGAAAGGTCGGAAGCATGAATATAGTATTCAATAGTATCGCCGCCAACGGGAGCAGTAGCCGGAATGTTTGCGGTCCAAAGATTTCCGGAAGGGTGAGTCATTAAAGTCTGTTGCCAGGATCCATGATTCACACGGTAGCGCACCCATGCCGAATCGGTAATGAGGGTGCTTCCGCTGAGGGCATACACATTGGCATTGATGGTATAGTTGGTCTGCAAGAGTTTCTGTCCCAACAAAGGATAATGTTTTATGTAGAGCATACCTTTATCAGCTATTTCATGAGCACGACAGTGCAAGGCATCGGTCGAGGCCCAGGCAGTTTGAGTAGATAATTGCATGAAGCCGAGTATCTCATAGCCAGGCATAGCTTGTTGGTAGAGACTAATAGCATTTGCATCATAAGTAGCACTTGTACCTCCTTTTATCGGCATAAGGACTTTGTTATTTAATATCAGAGAGTTGGTGTAAGGCTGTCCGTTGGGTTCATACACACGATACACCTGGTAATTGTTTCCATAAGATGAAACCTTGGTTGACCAATAGGTTGCCATGGCTTCATAATCATTATAATTTGCGTTGTTTGTGGGAACACTTGCAATAAGAATTTTATCTACATCGAGAAATTTGCCCCAGCAATCCACATGTTTTATGTAATCGTCCAAAGGATCGGTGGTTATGTAACAACGATCTATGCCCATGTATTGTTTGAAAAGGGTGTCGATTTGCGCTACTGTAAGTGAGTTTTCGTCGGTAACCAGATCTGTCATAGCTGCTACACCCATTCCGTCGCACATGTAGTTGCCGCCGGTATGCATCACATTCATACCATACCAGGGCATGTTAAGATTGGCAGCACCTGCTAGGAATACAGGTACATTATCGTCGTTAACACGCGTGGGCCGGTTATATGGGAAATCAATTATGGCTACGGTATTATTGTTTGTCATGATGAACCAGGGGCCATAGTCGCGTGTCCAATAGGAATCGAGTGGAGTGATCTTGAACTGGCAATTGGCCAGGTTCACTCCATTTGAAGTATAGTTATTAGTTACGGTGGTTTGTTGTGAGGTTGATTCCACCAGAGTGATGACTTTACAATCCTGCGACATTTCTGCAATGAGGGAGTAAGGAATACCAAAGTTTCCGGGATAACTTACTAATACTGCCTGTGCAGGTTCCCATTCGGCAATGGCACGGACGGTGCCCACAGGTGGGGCAGTGGAGGAAAAAGCCTTGGAAGACACCATGGGTGCATACAACTCGGAGGAGTCGAGCATATGGTATTTGGCCTGAAACTCATACGGAGCCAGATTTTGCTGCGCAACAGCCAACAGGTAACTGAATGAAATGAGGATTAGGGTAAGTATTCTTTTCATTGGGTGTGTTTTTCTGCAAATTTATACAAATTGACCAACCACCAGCATACACCGGATGATAATAATATGTTAAGGTGATAAGGGAAGGTCGGAGATTAAAAAAGAAAACCACTAACACTTAGAGCATTCAGCGACACTAAGGATATTTACCACATAGGCACAATAGGGAGATAAACCCCAGCGGACACAGAGGTTTTTCACAGAGGTACGCAGAGGTATTTCTTAGCGTTCTTTGCGTTTCTTTTCTTTGCGGAATCTTTGCGGTTAACTAT
>CAYXXU010000034.1:0-46916 GCA_964469155.1 uncultured Bacteroidales bacterium | reverse complement strand
TATTACCATAGGCCTGCGAAGCCGCCGTACTGAAATCATAGCTGAAAGGGCCTGCTCCGGTGAAATCTAAGGGCAGGGAGCTCCAGGTTTCAATGCTGTTGCGGTGTTGGATGACAATATAATAGTAACCTGAAATATTGCAGGGAAGATTACTGATACTGAGCAAACCATTGGTAAGAAGGTCAATATTGCTGACTTCATAGGCCAGGCTATAGGGTGAGGTTGCATTATGAAACCTAAGGGCAACCCGGTCGGCAATACCTGCACCAAACTGAGGACCCGATGCGCCCTGTGCCTGCCTCATCAAGCCGTTGCCGGTATATAAACCTTCGAGAAACAGGGTAAGCTGCATTGTTTTTGGCGTGCTAACCGTGATGGGAAGAATTGAAGCAGCGCCTTCCCCACATGAATTGTATCCTTTAACTGTAATATTTCCCGATTGGGCAGCAGGTCCAAAATTAACAATAATACTATCGGTGGTACTGCTTCCACTGGCATTTGCAGGTAAGGTCCACACATAAGAAGATGCATCAGAGATTCCGCTAACCCGGTAAATCAGGGCATCCTGTCCCTGGCAAACCTCCGTGCTGCCGGAGATAATACCTGCCACCGGAATGGTTGGCTGATTATTAATAACCACATTGGCTGAAACAGCAGAAGTACAGCCCAATGCGTTAGTTACTATATAAGTATAGGTTCCGGCAGCAAGTCCATTGATGGTGGTGGTAGTTCCTGAGCCATTGGCAGTAATGGCTCCCGGATATCGTGTTAAAGTCCAATTGCCCGAAGTCGGCAAACCACTCAATGCCACACTGCCAGTAGCAATAGTGCAGGTAGGCTGGGTGATGGTACCAACAGCGGGAGGAGATTGAACAGGTTGTGCATTGATCACTACATTTGATGAGCCAACCGAGGTACACCCTGCAGCATTGGTAACTGTATAAGTATAGGTTCCGGCGGCAAGTCCCAGGATGGTGGTGGTGGTTCCTGAGCCATTGGCAGTAATGGCTCCCGGATATCGAGTTAATGTCCAGTTGCCCGATGCAGGCAGACTGCTTAGTGCTACACCTCCGGTAGCAGTAGTACAGGTGGGTTGGGTGATGGTACCGACAGCGGGAGGAGATTGAACAGGTTGTGCATTGATCACTACATTTGATGAGCCAACCGAGGTACACCCTGCAGCATTGGTAACTGTATAAGTATAGGTTCCGGCGGCAAGTCCCAGGATGGTGGTGGTGGTTCCTGAGCCATTGGCAGTAATGGCTCCCGGATATCGAGTTAATGTCCAGTTGCCCGATGCAGGCAGACTGCTTAGTGCTACACCTCCGGTAGCAGTAGTACAGGTTGGCTGGTTGATGGTGCCGGGCACAGGAGCAGCGGGAGTAGCAGGTTGGCTGTTTATCACAACATTACCCGATTGAGCAGAAGTACAACCCAAAGCAGTGGTTACTGTGTAGGTGTATATTCCAACAGTAAGTCCGGTAATGGTAGTGGCAGTTCCCGAGCCATTGGTAGTATTGCCTCCCGGATATCGGGTTAATGTCCAGTTGCCTGATGCAGGCAAACCGCTTAGTGCCACACTGCCGGTTGCAAGGGTGCAGGTAGGCTGGGTGATGGCGCCTATAACCGGTGGGTCGCATGATAAAACATTTACGGAATAATCTTCTACTTCGCCCCACGAAGCATCACCGCATGGGTTTGCATTCGGACCCGAACCTGAATCGTGCATTCTGATCCTCATTCGGGTAACACCGGTTGCCGCTCCGGCAGGAGGCGAAAAGGCTGAGGTTACGTGAGGGGATGTAAATGACAAACCGCTCGATGTGTAAACATTTTCACCAATATCTAAAAAATCATTGTCTTTGTTCCAGTCTATCCAAATTAATACCTGATCGGTTGAGTAGGGATTGGTAACACTCACAGTAGCCGAAATATTTACCCCTGTTTGCATAGAAATCGTCTGGGCCGTAAAATTCTGATATCCGTTGGTTCCCCTAGACGATGCCTGGTTAACAGTGCCTATTGCAACATTTGAGATATACTCGTAGGCGGTTGCAGGAGATCCTGCTGTACAATAACCCGGGGTTGTGGCGCTGCCTGTTAAAGAAGTGGTGGTATAACAATAATTTGTAGTATTATACTCGTAAACCGCAAAATAGTAGGGGGTCCCTTCAGTCAATCCTGTTATGTTAACCGAAGTGCCGCTACCTTTGTATACTACATAGTTTCCTGTACCTAACTGCGTCCCGTTTCCAAATGCCGCATTGGCCGTGTATGTTGTTCCATTCACCGGCCCGGCATCGACAACGCTACCGGCTTTGGCAATCACAATAACGCCTCCGGTTCCGCTACCACGCGTCCATCCGGCAGTAAGTGAGGTACTGGTTATAGCTGATGAGGTAAATGATGTAGCTTGTGCAGTGGGTGGCGTGCATGGGGTAGGAAAAGTAACTGTAAACGAGATGGTAGCTCCGGCAGCGGTTACATTCGAAATATTCAGTCCGCCAAGGCTTCCGTTCTGTAAAAACGAACTTGGATTGGTAGCATCATTAATGGCTGTGCGGCCCACGGTTGAAGAAAAGTTAGCATTATCGGGTGAGCCATTGACCGTGGCACTGCCTCCCGGTCTGTAAACATATACTTCATCAGGCGGACCGCTGGCATTGCCTTCTTCCCTGGTGTCGATGCGGTAAACTATCAGACCCGATGCCGGGATATTCGTTTCAAAAGTTCCTGACTTATTTCTGTATTCAACCATAAAATATTCGTAAGTGGAATAGGGCGATGCTATCTTAAAACAATTGTTGGTTGATGATGTCAGCGGGTTTAAAGTATAGGTTCCGTTCGCTGTGATCTGTGGAATAGAACTGATCCAGGTATAACCGGAATATTTCCATTTCATATATGCAAGCATGTGGCCTCCACCACTTTCCATCAGATCCCAGTAACCCACCGGATCGATATTCAACCCGCCGTCATCATAATGATACAAATCGGGCGAACCTAAGGCATGAAACATTTCATGGCAAAGCGTCTTAACGGCAACCTGACTTTCGGGTTGAAAAGTATAATCGTAAACTCTTTTACCATTTATATACACGGTCTGGGAATACAACGCCCAGCGGTGGGCCCATAACAGTTCGGACCAGCCGCCGTTGCTGCCTTTAATAATAAAACAGACATTATCGACCCTGTTATCATTGTCAGCATCAATATTCAATGAAGCAGATACGGGAGAATTGGCATTGATCCATGTAATGGCAGAAACCAGTAACTGATGCTCTCTTGTGGTCCTTTCCGTATCACCATTATAACCTGTGGGGTTGGTAGTAGCATTATACGGCTGAAAATACGCGCGAGCGTGAGAATCCTGATACGACAGATTAGTAGTTAATGCACAGGCCGGATAATGAGTGCTGATGATTGTAAAATTATTATAGGAAACCTCCTGAAAATATGATTTCAGAGCTACCCCTGTCGAAGGATTGAATTTATCATCGTAGACCTGCCTGGTGGTTGTCAATTCGGCATCATCAGAGAAGCGTATATAAACTACTATATTGTTCATTACACCCGAATGAGGTGCTTTGGTAGAAACATTGCCCTCCGCCTTTTCAAAACTGAATATAGCATCGCGCTTTTGCTTATACTCAGCTTTTGAGATCTTTATCCAGGGACTCAGTCCAACACTTGCCGGATCTACCTTGTTGACCAAAAAAGCAGAGGGGACTATTTTTTCACTTTCCTTTTTCGCATAATAATAATAACCGTTGGGCGCCTGAATAATGGTATAGCCGTTTTGATCGTGAATCCAGTTAAAGAATTCGTCGCCCGATACATAACAATTAATTTTTTCTCCGTCGGGTTGACTGATTGAATAGGGAAGTCTTTCAAAATAGTCGGCCCTGGAAATTGTGGTAATGAGCAGAAAAACAATAACGAAAACGGTTCTAATTTTCATACAATAATTATTTAACCATACAAATAGAATTGAAAAAGCAGTCCGTATGCCTGTAATATTTATGACAAATTTACATAAAAAACAAAGACCAAATACAAATTTTTATTGATGAAAAGAATTTTTTCGTTTGAAAACCATAAATATAGTGATGTATAGGAACAGGGGCAACAGGAAGGAACTTGCAGAAAACCCTCAACACTTATTTTACCTCGGGATTAATTCATTTCTCAGAGAACCCTGGAAAATATCTATTTTCTTTTTGCTTTAAAGAACATCATCATACTGATTTATATCTGTAAGAAATAATTGTAACATTTCATAAAAATCGCTTATTTTTGAAAATTATTGAACAAGTATTGCCAAAGGGTTAATAGTCGAACAAAATCGAAGAGATGATATCGTTTACACCGGAACAAACTGAAAAACTTCTTCAAAATACTGCGTATAAGCAAATGTGTTCCGATTGCGGTTATTTCTCCAGACCATTCAGGGTTTCCGGCGACTCAGGGGAACTAATAGTCAAAACTTTTCTGCCAATTGGGAAAAGAGCCCTGGTCGATTTCATTCTGCATAACCATGAGCAATATGTTGCTGAACTTAAAGCTATTGGCATCAGACTTCCTGACACCTTTATCACCAGCATCAGGCACAACAATAAGCAGCTGATAGTAATTGTTCAGGAGCCTTTCAGAGAGGAAGAACTGCTTAGAGGCATTATATCAAATGCAAGGCTGGAGGAGATAAAAGCACTCTGCAGCCTGCTATTTGCTGAAATCCTGAAGTTTTTTTACCGCGATAAACGATTACAGGAAATTGGTTTTCATCCGTCATTGCGCAATTATGCCTTGCGCGATTCGAAACTTTGGTATTTCGATACTTTTCCACCCATGCTGATGGATCAGAAAAAACTTAACCATATCATCATTGCCATGTCACCCTTTGGGAAAATGATCAAAAAGATTACTCCCCAATTTATGATCAACCGCGTTTCAAACGAATATTATTTTATCGATAAAATGTTTATTGGTATTGTCGGAAGCTGTTGCCGTATGCATCCCGAACTAAAGGATGAAATAATGGAATTCAGTAAAGATTACGTTGCGAAGTCATCTGAGATTAGCCCGGAGGATAAGACATCTATTCTGCATTTGCTCAAAACACCCCCCAGTCTTTCGAAACTCTGGGTTACCTGGCGAAGGCTATCGGGGAACACAGGCAAACCCAATGTGTAATTTGAGATAATCAAACCGGACGACAAATCCTGGATGAGATATAGTCAGCTTGACAATTATCTAAGAAAAGTTTCTAATTTTGTATTATTCTTTCCACTAACCCTATAAAATGAAGAAAATATTATTTTTCGCTTTGGTCGCACTTTGGTCCGTAATACCATCCTTCACTCAAACCACAGGCATCTGCGATCATGTCAGGATACTGGCTTCCGACTCTATGGCCGGACGCAAACCCGGCACCCCTGGAATTGAAATGGCCGCCGATTATATCGCCAAATACTTTGCGGCAAATAACCTGACCCTGCTTTTCGATAAAGGATACCAAAGTTTTGAGGTGACGACAGGAATATCACTGGGTAACCATACCAGTTTTTCCTACGACGGAATAGCCTTAACAGCCGGAAAAGATTATATGCCCGTATTATACAGCATGGATACAAACGTCAATGCCCAGGTGGTTTTTGCAGGATACGGTTTTTCTATCAATGCAGACGGACTGAAATGGGATGATTTTCAGAACCTGGATGTAAAAAACAAATGGGTTATGGTGTTGCGCGGTGGTCCGGAACAGAAAGGAAAAAACCCTTATGCCAAATACTCGACCGACCGCAGCAAGATGATAGCAGCCAAAGATAAAGGAGCGGCAGGTATCATTCTGGTGAGCGGTGTTAAAAGGAATAAAGACGACGCCCTTTTAGCACTTCCGCCGGCTGACAGCAAATCGAAATCGGGCTTTGCAGCTATAAATATCACCCGCGCTGCTGCCAACAAAATTTTATCTAACAGTGGAAAAACCATTGAAGGACTTGAAAAAAGCCTTTTGAAGAAAAAAGTTCCTGCGTCGTTTGAAATTAAAAGCACTCTGGATATTACCGTGAATATTGTACCGGTTAAAGCAAAAACCGCCAATGTTGCAGCCTGCCTGATGAGCCGGCAAAAGACTGATAATTACATTATTTTTGGTGCACATTACGATCATTTGGGTATGGGAGGTCAGGGTTCAGGATCCAGAAAGCCCGATACCAATGCCGTTCATAACGGAGCGGATGATAATGCTTCGGGAACCGCTATGATGATGGATCTGGCTGCACGCTTTGCCAAACAGACTAACACTACTAACTATAACATGATATTTGTTGCTTTTACCGGCGAAGAGATGGGCCTCCTGGGTTCTTCCTGGTTTGTGAACCATCCGCCTGTCGGTCTGAAACAGATCAAACTCATGATCAACTTCGATATGGTGGGCCGATTAAATGCCAAACATACATTATCGGTAGGCGGCACCGGAACTTTTGCCGAAGCCGAAAAGATACTAAAACAGGATAATGACACCAATCTGCTGAAGCTTGCCTTCAGCAAAGAAGGTTATGGCCCATCAGACCATGCATCGTTTTATGCTGACAGCATACCCGTTCTGTATTTCAATACCGGGGTGCACGGCGATTACCATCTGCCTCAGGACGATTTCGACAGGATAAACTGCCACGGTTTGAGCCTGATATCTGACTATACCCTGAAAGTGATCACTGACATTACAGAGAACAATTACAATCTTGCCTATATTGAAGCCGGACCTAAAACAAAAAGCAGCGAACGTACCGGTTTAAAAGTAACTTTAGGCATCATGCCCGATTTTAGTAACCAGGATGTAAAAGGGGTGATGGCGGCAGGTGTAAACCCCGATGGTCCAGCCTTCAGAGGAGGGATGCAAAAAGGTGATATTATTGTAGGCATGAACGGTAAACCTGTGAACGACATTTACGAATACATGGAGCGCCTTAAGAACTTTACGGCCGGACAAACCATTACCGTAGATGTGATCCGCAATCAAAAAAATGTAGTATTGTTGATACAACTGTAAGGATTATTAACTCCAAATATTATAAAATATCTGATCTATGAAAAAGAAAATGATCATCGCCTGGGTTCTTGCCGTAATAATTACATTAACTGCTGCCTATTATCAGCGCAAGACAGGCCCGTCCTATCCAAAAGATATTACCGCCGACATCAGGGGAAATGCCTATAACTTTTCACTCGCACGGACTCATAGCAGTGAATCGGATTGCGAAATCAGGCTGCCGGTTGATGATAATTCAGTACGTGGTTTTCTGGTCTATCGTAAATATCCTACACAGGAAAAATGGGATACCGTATCCATGAAAAGAACCGGCAACGAAATGACGGCTTTTTTACCCAAACAAAGTCCTGCCGGCAAACTCGAGTATTATTTCCTTTTCCGGACCGGAAATAATACCTTTCCGGTTCTTCAGGATCAGCCTGTTGTTATAAGATATAAAGGAGACGTTCCGGCTTACGTGCTCATACCGCACATATTGCTGATGTTTATTGCCATGCTGCTTTCCAACCTGGCGGGTTTATTGGGGGCGTTTAAGATAGAAAAGGCAAGGCTTTTCGCCCTGATCACTTTTTTCGGAATGTTGCTCGGCGGTATGATACTCGGTCCGATAGTGCAGAAATTTGCCTTTGGGGCTTTCTGGACAGGAGTTCCTTTCGGCTGGGATCTGACCGACAACAAAACCCTGATAGCATTTGCTGCCTGGGCTATTGCATTGTTGGCAAACCGCCGGAAATTCAATCCGTGGTTTATTATTGCAGCAGCCATTGTTACTTTGGCTATATTCTCCATACCCCACAGCATGTTTGGCTCAGAACTGAATCATACGACCGGCACCATAACTACCGGATGATATGAAGAAAAAGGTTTTCAACTTTGAAAGCTTTGTATTTTTGTTATTTGCCCTGGCAAATACCTATCCGGTATTGGCCCATCACTTTTTCCCGACGCTCGACGGGGTGGTGCATCTGTATAATGCCCGATGTATAAATGAAATGATTGCGGGGAACCTATTTATCCAGAGTTTTATGACATGGAACCCCTTTCCCAATCCGAATTGGACCGGACATTTTATTATGTCCCTCTCCAATCTTTTTCTACCTGCCTATCTGGCTGAAAAAGTTTTACTGCTCTGCTACCTGATCGGGCTGCCTTATGGATTCCGTTATCTTGTGAAGGCTTTACAACCTGAGAACCGGCTTGTATCCTACCTGATATTCCCATTTTGCTATACCTATATGTTTTTCCTGGGGTTTTACAATTTCTCCGTTTCGCTGGTATTTCTTTTTTTCACTATAGGATTCTGGGTAAGGTACAAAGACAAACTGAATCCTTATAAAATTGCTGTGCTGATGCTGCTGGTAACGGCAATCTACTTTTCGCATGTTTCAGTGTATGCCATGCTGTTTCCGGTGTTGTTTGGCCTTTTATTTATTGACGAAACGGTCCTGCTGCTGCATAGAAAAAACACTTTTGGTGAATATTTCCGCGCTATGGCAATCAAAACAGGGTGGCTGATTGTTTCGTTCAGCATTACTGCCTGGTGGACCTTTCAGTTTTTCAGGCACAAGCCCTCCTCAGTCAATACCTATCTTCCGGATGCTGAGATGTACAGGAATATCAGGGTGATAGAACCCCTGATTGGATTTATTCAACCCGACGAAGCCCGGTACACCGGTAAAATATTTTATGTTTTGGTCTTTCTTGCTTTGGTGGTTTTGATCAAACGCATATCCTGCCTGAAATTGGGTTTGGGATTCTCTTTACGAACCTTTGGAGAGAAACTGAAGAAACTGTTCAACAAGGGCGATCTCTGGCTGGTCTTTGGTTCTGTATTCCTGGCGGCCTATTTCGTGCTGCCCGATTCCGACGGGTGGGCAGGATACTTTTCGCTGCGGATACTATTGCTTTTCTTTTTAATGTTCCTGGTATGGCTGGGAACTCAGAAGATCCCAAAGTTCTTTCTGATTATTTCTATCATCGCGGTGTTGTTTTTCCATATCAGGCTGGTGATATTCCGTGATAAGATCACCGGCAGTTTAAATCAAACCGCAATGCAATGCTATAAAGCATCGGAATTTGTTGAAGAAAATTCCACCGTTTTCGCGGTTAACCGCACAGAAAACTGGCTGCATGGTCATTTCGATAAGTACCTGGGCATTGACAAAGCAGTGGTGATGCTCGAAAACAGCGAATGCAACGAGAATTATTTTCCTTTATCGTGGAATCGTGAGCACATTCCCCACATGTACCTTGATGATAGCGGAGCTCTTGATTCGTGTTTTACCACTACCTTCAACGGCAGCAAGGGGCGACAGAAAATCGACTACATTTATATCATGGGAAAACCTGATACCATTAGTTTGTGTGATAAAAAACTGCTGCGGTTCACTCAGCAATTCTGTAAAAAGGTTTACGACGACGGTTATTTCACCCTCCATAAGATACGGACCAATAGTAACCCATAATTTACACCGGGTTTTACAACTGTCGGACTGATTTCACATTTTTTCCTAACTTATTAAAACTTTACCGTTTACATTTCGTATAACATGCGGCATATTGTTTTTATGCGCTTTTTTTATTATATTTGCTTCCAGTATGACCCTCAGATCAAATACCTTGCGTAAAATCACCGGCTTAATATTCTGCAAAAGAATAATTGCCCTGACAGGTATGGTTATGTTCATACTTTTATGTCAACCCTTGAATTCAAACGGTCAGAACAAACAGGACGAAAAGAACAAAAAGGGATCCGACGAATGGAAAGAGATATTCAAACTGAGGAGCGAATTTGCCAAAAACCAGTATGGAAGCCGCTATGTGCTGGGCGTGTTCGACGGCAGGTTTATAGGGTTTAACGACGATGATAACTTTGGGATCAGAACGTTTACTACTGCCTACGATTACCTGATTTTAGGCAATAGCCTGCTGGCCATGCTGGTAAACCTTGATTTTACGGCCGAAAATATTAATTTTCTGTCGAGCAATGATGTAAAAAACCATCATCCCTATTTGTTGGGTTGCATTTCGCATTACCAGATTACCCAGGAAAAATCGTGGGTCGATTCGGCATACAATAAAACCATTGGTAAAAATGTGGCGGTCGACAAGCCTTTCAAATCGACCATCCCCCACCTGAGTATCGACTCTGCCAAAGTGAAAGCAGATGTGGCCGGTTTCTATAAAAAGAAAAAGATTGATAAAAAAACCGTCTACGATACCATTCTTTTTGTCCAGATTGAAGGTACAGGGTCGTGGAAAGATGCCAACAATTTTGATATGGCATACGAGTGGCTCGAAACATTCTTTCTGCAATATTGCGACAGTCTGGATATCACTAAAAGGCAGTTTTCGAAAAAGACCCCGCCCGATGTCCAGAAAATCATACTGCAGCGCTTTAATACCAAAAAATATCTTGAAGAGAATCTGCTTACCGAGGCAGATATTCCTTTCAGACTGACCGATCTGTATAAAAACGATATTTTCGACATCCTTCACCAACCCAACGAAAAAGTGATCAGGGTGGGGAATTATGAACTTTTCAGGTATTTTAATGATGTGTACTGGCGCGATATCAACGAAACCGTTATCATGAAAGGCAAAAGAGAAAACAGTGCCGGCGAAATGGAGCCTTATGCCTACACCTGGAAACCCGGTGAGCGGAAAAACCCGGTGTGGCATTGTGCATTTCAATACGATAAAGACCGCGAAATTAACTCGCGCACCGGATTGATCAGTTACCTGATGATACCTTACGGAACCAAGGGAAGGTGCATGCCCACCGTAATCCCGAACGATCTGCCGCCTTTCTCGCAGTTCGAGGGGGCGGTTATCTGGAAAGAAGGTTGCGAGAAACAGGGATATTCGAATAAAGACGACCTCTGGCTGAATACACTGAACGGGCGCATGATAAACCGCAGTTTTTTTACTTACGATTCGGAGGTGGGCATATTGCCACTGAATGATGACGGTACGGTGGACGGCATCTACAAAATTTATGTGTGGAAAGACGACAAGGTTTACTGGGCCTACATCTTCTGTGGTAAACATGCCGGCGTGAGAGGCGGTAAACCCGGAAAATCATTTGTGGACCAGGTGGACCAATTCCGAAAGAATTACGACTTTTCCGATTACTGGTATTTCTACAAAGAGGTGAATTTCGAAAAAGAGGTGAAGAAAAATATGCCTGCTTTTATCAACAGCCTCGAAAATCTGGAGCAAAAAGTAACGGGCATCGAAGGTAAAACCATGCCCAAGATACATATCCCCATAGTGACCCCAAACGATAAAAATCCGAAAAAGCCTAAGATCGACAACTATTACATTCTGATAAACGGCGATAATACGGGTATGGTGTATCCCGATAAGATCAATGTGATCTGGAAAATAGAAGAATACGACGATTACCGCAATAATATGCTGGTCAGGAAAAAATCGGTAATTATCACCATAGGCGGACAAGATATTGTGCTCGACGAGTTTGATAATTTCCTGAAAAATAACCAGTTCAGCGGATCGGAAATCAGAAAAGCCAACGAACAATTTGTGATCTATCAGCAAAACAATAAAAAGGTTTCGACCGAGGTGAATCTGAACGAGACTTACAACAACCGTATCTTCAACCTGGCCAATTCCGACGAAACCGCCAAACTGATCGAGCTTATTAAAGAAGACCTTTCGGCCGTGCGCTACGAAATTCCCAAGGCAGAACGTACCCTCGAAAACTGGCAGGACGAAAACCAGGACAGAATGGATGCCCTGAAAAACAAGATGAAAGAACTGGAACAAAACAAAAAAACCAAAACCGAACTGTATAAAACTACTAAAGAAGAATACGAAAAACTGAAACTATCGTTCGACAAAAAGGTGTATAACCACGAAAAACTCGTAACCCGCGAAGAAGTGCTGGTGGAGTTGCTGCTAAAATGCAATGAACGCCTCGATATGAACCTCGAAAACGACCTGGCAGTGATACAATCGCGTATCAACTTCCTGGAAAGCGAACGCAAAAAATACGAAGCCCAGCTCAACCAGATGAAAACCGCCGGCAAAACCGGCACCGACGATTACGAACAGGTGAAGGTATCTATCTCGAACAAAAAACAGGAACTGGCCGAAGCCGAAGAAAAGCGTGCCACCCTGCAACGCCTGATCGAAAACCAGAAACGGTTGCAATCGTCGGAACAGTAGGACCGTCAGGGAAGAAAATTCCATGTAGGGGTTATTTTT
The DNA here is from genome assembly GCA_964469155.1 of uncultured Bacteroidales bacterium. Classification (GTDB taxonomy): domain Bacteria; phylum Bacteroidota; class Bacteroidia; order Bacteroidales; family CAIWKO01; genus CAIWKO01. The sequence goes on along the minus strand of CAYXXU010000034.1, from coordinate 34,633 downwards.
CGGCTAAAAGTCGTGCAAACTATTATTAAAATGCTTCCTGTGCACACCAAACCCATAATTATGAGGAATAATTTATGATTAATCCTTTATAGGATTGAAGTAATCCGATATAGGATTAAAGTAATCCGATATAGGATTGAAATAATCCGAGTTGGGATCAGAATAATCCGATGTGGGATTGTAGTAATCCGATATAGGATCAGAATAATCTGATATAGTATTGAATGAATCTGATCTAGGATCAGATTAATCCGATGTGGGATTGGAGCAATCCGATATAGGATCAGAATAATCCGATGTAGGATTGGAGGAATCCGGGTTAATATTCTATTAATTCTAGGTGATTCCTTGCTTCAAGGGTATACTTTGGCCTATCAACTTCCTCAGCTAAACCTCACCTTATGCGGGTCGTGGAAATCGCGTCTTTGTTTTTCCAGCACCTGGTATATCTTTTCGGCCACGATCAGGAACACATCAAACTGATGCTCCTTCAGCCAGGCAATGGCCTTGGGTTTGTTGCGGCAGGCATCGGCAAACACCACGTAAAACGTCATATTTTGCTTCACCAGCCATTTATACGCATCGTCGTAGCCATCCATAGCATTGCTCAGAATGGCAAGTTCGGGATAGCCGTTCTTCATCAGCCAGAAAAAAGCCTGGGTATCCGAATTGATGCAATTCGACAGGGCTGCAAGTTCCACATAGCCATTCTCGCTCAGCCAGCGGAAAATCTTTTTATCGCCGTCCACAGCTTCGGCAAATGCCAGTAATATCTTGGGTTCGTAGCCTACCATAATTCAGATACTTTTGTAGATCTCATCAATTTGCAACTGAAGCTCAGGCGCGCTCAGGTCGCGGGAGGCCTTGTCGACGGCTATCTCCACCCTCACCTTGTGCACCGACTTTTGCCATAGCGGCTGATGCTGCAACTTATCGCACAGCAACGAAATCTTTTCGATAAAGACCACCGCCCTGAAAAAATCAGAAAATTCGTAGGTACTGATGGCGTACCCGTTGCTATGCTTCCACATTTAATACACGCTGACTTTTAGGTTCAGTTGGCTCACTTTTTCGGCTATGAGCTTCAATTCCTGCTCCGGTATCTTTTCGAGCTTTGCCATAGGGGGCCTGCGATCCAGCGAATAGATCATCACTTCGCGGGGGCGGATGGCCTGAAGGTGGCTGAGCCACTGTTCCACCTCGGCGGGTTCGGTGTTGTTGATGGTTTTGTTGCCTGCCTCGCCCTTCACAAACATGCTTTGCAGGGTCAGTTGCCCGTCGAACTTCTTCAGGTTTTCCACTATCTCGCCGAGCGAGATGTGTTTTTTCGGATTGTTGATGGCGCGAAACACCACTTCCGAACCGGCATCCAGTTTCATAATGTTGTTCACCTTCATCAGGGCGGCACGCACGGCCTCGTCGCCAGCCATGGTCGAATTCGACAACACGCTGATCAACGCCCCGGGGGCATATTGATCCCGAAGACGAATGGTGTTGTCGATGATCTCCGCAAATTCCGGATGGGTAGTAGGTTCGCCGTTGCCGGCAAAGGTTATCGAATCGAGTTTCACATGATTCTCCTGCAGAAAAAGCAGGCGTTTTTGCAGTGACTCATCAATGACGGCGGCAGTATAGAATTCCGCCTTCGCAACATCGGAAGCCTCGGTCCAGCCGCATTCGCAGTAAATACAATTGAGGGTGCAGAATTTAATGTGCGCCGGCAACAGGTTTATGCCCAGCGAAGTTCCCAGGCGGCGGCTTTTCAGAGGGCCGAAAATGATAGAATCGAATAATGACATGTCTTTATCTTAGTTGAGCATTAAGTTGTTGGGTATAAGCGGCTATCAGTTTGTTCATGCAGGCATCAATCTGCTCGTCGGTAAGGGTTTTTTCCTCGTCCTGAAGGATAAAATTCACGGCATACGATTTCTTATCCGCATCAATGTTCTGCCCTTCATAGATATCGAACAGGCTAACCTTACGGATGAGCGCGGGTTCGGTGGCAAAAGCTATGGCCTCAATCTGCGCGAAGTCAACCTTTTTGTCGATCAGCAGGGCCAGGTCGCGGGTAACTTCCGGGAAACGGCATACTTCGCTGTAGCGTATGCCTTTCGTATCTATTGATTCCAGCAGGGTATCCCAATGCACTGAGGCAAAGAAAACCGTATCCTTGATATCGTTTTGCTTCAGCAGATCGGGTTGCAGTTCGCCCATTTCGCACAACAGTTTTCCGTCAATGGTATAATTGAGTTGCTCACGGAACAGCAAAGGAGTCTGATCGTCCGAAACTCTGATGCGGCCCGGCTCCACCCCTGCCCTGCGGATGATATTATCGACCATGGCATTCAGGTAATACAGGTCGGCCTTCTGTTCTTTGGCGTGCCAGTTGGCATCCTGAATGTTGCCGCTCAGGAAAAGGGCGAGGCGTTTGAACTCCGTATATTTGCCCAGAGGCTCGCCCGGAGCGGCCGCATCACAGAAATATATCCTGCCGAATTCGTAGAACAGCGTATTGGGCGATTTATGGTTCTTGTTATACGCCACCGATTCCAGTCCGGTGAACAGCAGCGTCTGGCGCATCACGTTCAGTTCCTTGCTCAGCGGATTGAGTATACGGACCAGTCGCGCCGGATCGAACAGGCGGCTGTTCTTCTCATAATAAGCCTCTTTGGTCAGCGAATTGGTGAGTATTTCGTAAAACCCCAGTGAGGTAAGATAATCCGATATCACATTCTGCACTTTCTCCGGATCGGGTTTGGGGAAAAAGCTGAGCGACGAACGCATGCCGTCGCCGAATTCGATATTGTTGTAACCATAAATGCGCAGCACCTCTTCCACCACATCAATGGGGCGGGTGACATCGGTCTTGAACGGAGGTACTTCGAGCCACAGCAGATCGGCGGTTTCAGTGGTGATGATGATGCCCAGCGACTGCAGAATGTTTTTTACCATGTCCTTTTCAATATGCTTGCCTATCACCTTATCCATGTACGATAATGAGAACTCAACCTTGCGGTGGGGTATCTTAACGGGATACACATCGCTGATATCCATGGCCACGCGGCCCCCGGCAATTTCTTCTATCAGCAGGGCGGCGCGTTTGATGGCATAAACCGTACAGTCGGGATCGGCTCCGCGTTCGAAACGGAAAGAAGCATCGGTCTTCAGCCCATGCAGCTTCGAAGTGCGGCGCACCGAGGCAGGATCGAAATAAGCGCTTTCCAGGAAAATGTTCTCCGTCTCAGCGGTGATGCCCGACTTTTCGCCGCCAAACACACCGGCTATGCACATAGGCTCCGAAGCGTTGCATATCATCAGGTCGTTGGCGCTGAGCTCGCGTTCCATTCCGTCGAGGGTCACAAATTTCGTTTTACCGGGATATTTTTTGATGATCACCTGGTTGCCTGCCACCTTATTGGCATCGAAAGCATGCAGGGGTTGCCCGGTTTCGAAAAGCACGTAGTTGGTGATGTCGACAATATTGTTGATGGGGCGTATGCCGATGCTTTTCAGGCGGGTTTGCAGCCAGGCGGGCGAATCAGCGACGCGTATGCCCGTCATGGTAAGGCCGGTATACCGCGGACAGGCTGCAGTATCTTCAACGATCACCTCTATGGGCAGGGTATGACCGGCAACTTTGAATGCACTGACATCGGGAGTTTTTAAACGAAGGTCAGTATTGTTCCTGGCATTGATGCAGGCGATGAGGTCGCGGGCCACACCCATGTGTGAGGTGGCATCGGAACGGTTGGGAGTAAGCCCTATTTCAAAAACGGTATCTTCTTCGGCATTCAGATATTCGGCGGCGGGTAAACCTATGGGGGCATCGGCATCGAGCACCATGATGCCTGCATGAGAATCGCCCAGGCCGAGTTCGTCTTCGGCACATATCATGCCTTCGGAAACTTCGCCGCGAATGGTGGATCGCTGTATCACAAATTCACCCTTTGGGGTGACCACAAGTGTGCCCATGGTGGCGACGAGCACCTTTTGACCTTCAGCCACATTGGAGGCGCCGCATACCACCGACAGCAGTTGGCCGCTGCCAATATCTACTTTGGTGAGGCTGAGTTTGTCGGCATTGGGATGTTTGGTTTTTTCGGCGACAACTCCCACCACCACCCCCTGGAGGCGGCTTTTGTCGATGCCGGTATGTTCCATGCCCTCGACTTCGAGACCGCAGGCGGTGAGTATAGCAGAGATTTCTTCGGGGGGAAGATGGATGGAAGTATATTGTTTCAGCCAGTTGTAAGAGATCTTCATTGATGAAATTTTTTACAAAAATAAGCATTGCGAACGAGATATGAGGGGTTGAGATGAAAGTTTAGAGATCAGGGAAGAAGGAAGACGGAAGTGAGGAGAAAGACAGCCAACATCCGGAATCCATAAATTTTCTTACCTTTACTTTCAAATCCAAAGTCAAATGAAATACCTCTTCCTTTTATGGTTCTTCCTTCTCCCCTTTGGCTTATTTGCCCAGCAACAAACGGGTACCAGCCCGGGCGATTCGGCAAACAGGATATCAATAGATACCGAAGGGGTTTGGCAGGAATGGCATAAGATAGATTCGGCCTGGATGGACCAGGAGTATGGCGCGATATTGCAAAAATTCAAACTCCATATGAGTTGCGCCCACTGTGAAGATATTCTGATGCACGTGGAAATGATGATAGATAGCAGCGGCAAACTTACCCGCCACCGCATGCTGAGAAGCGATAAATGCGGACAAAATTTTGACAAGAAGTTGGAAGATGCTTTTATGCAATACTTTTATACTATCACATTCCCGGCTATTTTTCGCAAAACCTTATTCACAACTATGCTGGGCACCGGACTGAAATGCTGAGGAAGACGGGAGACCGAAGTTGGAAGAAAGGGTGGGATTACTTTGTGTTTCTTTGTGACTTTGTGTTTTAGTGGCAAAAAATAATGAATAATGAAGCAACGAAGGATTTAAGCTTATGGAAATAAAACTGAACCACCGAAAAGCCCTGGTAGGCGGAAGCACGCAGGGAATAGGCAAGGCTATTGCCCTGCAACTGGCAGCGAGCGGAGCCAGCGTTACGCTGATGGCACGCAATGAAGAAAAGCTGAGGAGGGTTTTGGCAGCACTGCGTTGCGATTCGGGACAAAAGCATGGCTACCTGGTGGCTGACTTTTCGGAGACAGAAGATTTCAAAGCCAGGGTTTCGGCTTTTTTGCAGGCCAACCCCATTGATATCCTGGTGAATAATACTAACGGTCCGCTGGCGGGAAGCGTGCTGGAAAAAAAACCGGAGGATTACCAGGCGGCGTTTGAGCTGCTTTTTCAGACGGTTTGCCATACTACGCTGGAGGCCCTGCCCTGGATGCAACGCAATGGATACGGCAGGATTATAAATGTTTCGTCGATTTCGGTGAAAGAGCCCCTGCAACACATAGCCCTTTCGAACACCATTCGAACTTCGGTGATCAGTTGGGCCAAAACCCTGGCCAGCGAGGTGGCGAAGGACCATATTACGGTGAATACTATTCTGACGGGTTATTTTGATACGGAAAGGATACAGTCGCTGATAGAGTTTCAGGCTGAAACAAAAAAGATGGGGCAGGAAGCACTGAGGTTGCAGATGGAGGGGCAGGTGCCCATGAAGCGATTCGGGAAACCGGAAGAATACGGTTACCTGGTGGCATTCCTGGCTTCGGAGCAGGCATCGTATATTACGGGAAGCAGTATCCCCATAGACGGAGGATTGCTGAAAACGATATGATGAGAAAAGGACAGATGCCACCAAGTCCTCGCAGTTTAAGAACCGAACCTCAAAACAGATAAGCAGGACTGACAGCCCTGTTTTCCCGCTGATCTCGCTGATTTACGCAGATCAAATTAACCACAAAGCGCACAAAGGTTTTTCACAAAGGGCATAATGATTTCTTTGTGAACATTGTGTTCTTTTCCTTGTGAGCATTGTGGTTTCCTTTTTTTTTGTTTTCTGCTGATTTACGCAGATATTCTCCGTGCATTTTTTCATCTGCGATTTTCTGTGGAATCTGCGTGAACTCCTAAAAAACACACCTGAATTATAATAACTTGCAGTTTGTTATATAGTAGACAGAAAGATCTCACCCATAAGCATAAAAATTTATATTTCCTGCACGGACACTTTACTACTTAATGATTACATTTGCAGAAAGTAAAGATTTAGATGGAGAAGCGGTGGACCATAAAGCATTTGGGTGATTACGAACTGATTAATCAATTGGCAAAAGATCTGAAAGTTTCGTTTCCCATTGCTAATTTGTTATATCAGCGGGATGTTACCACCTTTGAAGAAGCCAGAAATTTTTTCAGGCCGGAACTGGGGCAATTGCACGATCCGTTCCTGATGAAGGATATGGACAAAGCGGTTTCGCGCCTTGAGAAAGCCATAGAAAATAACGAAAAGATACTGGTTTACGGCGATTATGATGTTGACGGTACTTCTGCCGTGGCGCTGGTTTTTTCGTACTTCAATGAATTCTATAAAAATATTGATTATTATATTCCTGACCGCTACCTGGAGGGTTACGGAATTTCGGATGTTGGCATAGATTACGCCGCCCAACAGGGGTTCTCGCTGATTATTGCGCTGGATTGCGGTATTAAATCGGTAGACAAGGTAGCCTATGCCAATTCGCTGCACGTGGATTTTATTATTTGCGATCATCACCGGCCGGGTGATGACATTCCTGATGCCTATGCCGTGCTTGATCCAAAACGCAATGATTGCCACTATCCCTACAAAGAACTTTCAGGCTGCGGAATAGGTTTTAAATTGGTTCAGGCTTATTCCCAGAAAAAAGGTGCAGGAATTCAGGAGATGTTCAAATATCTGGACCTGGTAGCCGTGAGCATAGCCTCCGATATTGTTCTGATAACGGGTGAAAACAGGATATTAGCCTTTTACGGTTTAAAACTGATCAATACGAATCCCAGGCCCGGACTGGAAGCTGTGTTGCAGAGCGGGGGTGTGGTGAGGAAAAGTAAAGAGGACTGCGACAAGAACGGATTTATCTTTAACCGGCAATTGAACATAAATGATCTGGTGTTCCTGATAGGTCCGCGCATCAATGCGGCCGGACGTATTGAGAACGGGAAAGATTCGGTTAAACTATTGATATGCGAAACCCTTGAAGAATCAAAGACCATAGCCTCGCAGATAGACCTTTACAACACAGAACGCAGGACACGGGATACATTGACTACAGAGCAAGCTGTTGATATGATCTATAAGAATCCTGAAATATTAAACAGTAAGTCGACAGTGGTCTATCAACCCGAATGGCATAAAGGAGTTATAGGGATAGTTGCTTCGCGCCTGACGGAAACCTTCTACCGCCCGACCATAGTTTTGACCAATTCGAACGTAAACGGCCTGGTTTGTGGCTCGGCTCGTTCGGTAAAGGATTTTGACATTTATGATGCCATCGATTCGTGCAGCGATCTGCTGGAACATTTCGGAGGACATAAATATGCGGCCGGCTTGTCGCTTAAGCTGGAAAATCTTCCGAAATTCCGCAAGCGTTTTGAGGAGATAGTTGAATCGACCATTACCACTGAAATGCAGGTTCCGGAAGTTGAAATAGATGAAGTGATAGAACTGCACCAGATCACCAGCAACTTTTTCAAGATCATCAAGCAGTTTGCTCCCTTTGGTCCGGGCAATATGGCCCCTGTTTTTATGACAAAGGGTGTGGTGGATATAGGAACAGTCAGGTTGGTAGGAAAAAACGATAAGAATCATCTGAAACTTTGTATCACCTATAAGGAAAAACGCATAGGGCCTTTCCCTGCGATAGGATTCCAGTTAGGAGAGCACTACCGCTATGTTCAGACCGGGAACAAATTCGACATTTGTTACCATATCGAAGAAAACGAATGGAACGGCAATGTTGTGCTGCAACTGAATATTAAGGATATTAAGAAAAGCGAATAGCTACTTCAGCTATCTGTTCTATCAGGTCCGCATTCCTTTCGACAGCATTACCAATCACGATCATATCGGCCCCTGCCGAAAAGATGTCATGTGCCAGTGCTGCTGTTTTGATACCTCCCCCCACAATCAGAGGAACTGAAATATTCTTTTTAACCTTTTCGATCATCGAGCCGCTAATGTGCTGCATTGCGCCACTGCCTGCATCCATATAGATCATTTTCAGTCCGAGCATTTCGCCGGCCATAGCTGTACATACCGCAATATCGTCCTTATCATGTGGAATGGGTATGCTGTTACTCATGTATAAGGCTGTGGTTGGTCTGCCACTTTCGATGAGCATATAGCCGGTGGGAATTACTTCAAGCCCGTATTGCTTAATGTAAGGAGCAGCAATGACATGCTTCCCTATCAGCATTTCAGGGTTACGGCCTGAAATCAAAGACAGAAATAAAATACCATCGGCATCCTTATGCACCTGCATGGTATTTCCGGGAAAGATCACCACCGGAATATCTGTGTTTTGCTTCAGCATTTTGATGCAGGAATCGATGGTATCGTAAGTAATGAGGCTTCCACCAATAAAGAAATGGTCAACCTTTGACCGCACAGACACCTTGTAAATATTCTCAAGATTAGATATGGAAGATTTATCCGGGTCGATCAAAACACTGATTTGTTTTTTGCCTGATGCAAGATTTTCAAGAATCTGGTTGTAGATTTTCATAGTACCAATTTAAAATACCGATTCACAAACTTTACGAACATTATCTGATTTTCCCATAGTGAAGAAGTGTATTGCAGGGACACCATGATCCATTAACTCTTTAGCTTGGGCAATGGCCCATTCTACACCTAATTGCCTGAGGCCGGCATCTGACGCACATTTTTTCATTTCCATGACCAAAGATCCGGGAATGTCGATATTGAACATCTGTGGCAATGAGGACAATTGTTTTTTTGAGTTTATCAGTTTTAATCCGGGAATAACAGGAACTGTGATACCCATTTCCCGACATTGACGCACAAACCGGAAATACTTAGTGTTATCGAAAAACATTTGGGTAACAATATATTCCGCCCCAGCCTCAACTTTTTTCTTCAAATAATGAAGATCTGATTCCATGTTGGGGGATTCCACATGCTTTTCAGGATATCCGGCGACACCAACCGTGAAGCTGGTGGGGGAATTATTTTCGAGTTCCTCGTCGAGGTATTTCCCTTTATTCATATCCATTATCTGGCGCACGAGATCAAGTGCATATGAGTGTCCATCAGGCTCCTTCACAAAAACCCTTTCATCCTTTTTAGTGTCACCACGCAGTGTAAGAATATTATGGATCCCTAAAAAATGAAGGTCGATGAGGGCGTTTTCAGTTTCCTGTTTATTAAAACCTCCACAGATAATATGCGGAACCACTTCCACTTTATATTTATACTTGATACCGGCTGCAATACCCACCGTACCCGGGCGTTTGCGGACTATTTTTTTCTCGAGCAGGCCTTCGCCCCTGCTTTTATAAACCACTTCTTCGCGATGATAGGTAACATTAATATAGGCAGGATTAAATTCCATCAGAGGATCGATGGTATTGTATATTGTCTCGATGCAATCCCCTTTCAAGGGGGGAAGTAATTCAAATGAAAACATAGTCTTCTCAGCTTTTTCCAGAATTTCGGGGACTTTCATACTCCTAGAATTAATAATTTAATGAGGTGGCCAGAAGTTTTTCAGCCGCTTCGAGACTGATTGATTTTCGCCTGGCATAATCTACAACCTGATCTTTGCTAATCTTTCCTACCTGGAAGTATTGTGAGAAAGGATGCGAAAAATAATAACCGGATACAGATGCGGCAGGATACATCGCATAACTTTCTGTCAGCGTCATACCACAGTTTTTTTCAACCTCCATGAGGTCGAACAAAACCCGTTTCTCGGAATGTTCAGGGCAGGCAGGATATCCGGGTGCAGGCCTTATGCCCTGATATTTTTCTCTTAACAACTCTTCTGTTCCCAAATTCTCAGACTTTGCATATCCCCAATATTGGGTTCTTACTTTATAATGAAGCATTTCAGCAAATGCCCCGGCGAGGCGATCGGCCAGAAACTTTAACATAATGCTGCTGTAATCATCCAATTGATCAGTAAAATACTTCGCCCATTGTTCCGAATCAATTCCGGCAGTTACTGCAAAAGTACCTAAATAATCCTGATAGCCTTCAGGCGCAATATAATCGGAAAGACATAGGTTTGGGGTGCCGGTCTCCTTCAATTGCTGGTTACGGAGGAAACACAGTTTCGCCAATTCTTCCCTTCGCGAATCATCTTTAAAAAGTACTACATCCTCTCCCAGGGAATTTGCCGGGAAAAAAGCCAGCACAGCGTTGGCCTGTAACATTTTTTTCTCAATGATCAGCGATAACATTGTCTGAGCATCATCAAATATTTTTTTAGCTTCAGGGCCTTTAAAAGGATCTTCAAATATAGCCGGATACTTGCCCGTGATTTTCCAGCTATGGAAAAAGAAGGTCCAGTCGATATAGGGAATCAACTCATCAATAGGTTGATCGATAAAATACTTATTCCCCAAAAATGCAGGCTGAAAACAGGGTACCAGATCCCAATCCACTGAAAGTTTATTTTCCCTGGCAATTTTCAATGAAATATAATTCGTTTCGTCCTTGCTGTTAAGATATTCTTTTCTAATTTTCGAATACTCTTCCTTTGTTCTTTCTATAAAACCGTCTTTATTTTCAATGGATAACAATTCGTTCACCACTCCGGCAACTTTTGAAGCATCACGGACATAAACCACCGGGCGAGAATAATTCGGATCAATTTTAATTGCTGTATGGATTTTGGAGGTTGTTGCCCCTCCTATTAATAAAGGGATATTAATGTTTTCTCTTTGCATTTCTTTGGCCACGATAACCATTTCGCCCAGTGAGGGAGTGATTAAGCCACTCAATCCGATAATATCAACCTTTTCGTGAATTGCGGTTTGTATGATCTTTTCATAAGGGACCATTACTCCCAGGTCGATCACTTCGTAGTTATTACAGGATAAGACAACACCCACAATATTTTTTCCGATATCATGTACATCACCTTTTACAGTTGCCAGCAAAACCTTTCCGGCAAAGGAACTTATGTCTGTGCTGGTTTTTTCTGCTTCCAGCAAGGGTTGTAAGCGCATAAAAGCTTTTTTCATTACCCTGGCGCTTTTTACTACCTGAGGCAAAAACATTTTTCCGGTACCAAATAGATCGCCTACTTCATTCATTCCCTCCATCAGCGGCCCTTCAATTATTTCCAGAGCTCTGGTATACAGAGGTATCAATTCGTCAAGGTCGCGGTATAGATATTCATCCAATCCGTGAATAAGGGAATACCTGATCCTTTCTTTCACATCCAATTCACGCCAATGCTCTGTGCGAACCCGCCTGTTTTTGTCCTGGTTCAGGGTTTCTGCAAATGCAAGCAGCCTCTCTGTAGCATCCTTTCTCCTGTTTAATACAACATCTTCAACCAGTTTTAATAAATCAGGTTCAATCTCATCATATAGTGGCAGAGCTCCCGCATTCACTATTCCCATATCTAATCCTGCTTTGATGGCATGATAGAGAAACACAGTGTGCATTGCTTCCCTAATGATATCATTTCCCCTAAATGAAAAGGAAAGATTACTTATTCCACCACTTAACTTAACATGGGGGATGTTTGTTTTAATCCAGGATGCAGTATTGATAAAGTCAACTGCAAAATTGTTATGGTCCGGAATTCCTGTTGCAATGGTGAGAATGTTAGTATCAAAAATAATGTCCTCCGGCGGAAAACCAACTTCATTTGTAAGGATATTAAAGGCCCGCAGACAAATTTCCTTTCTTCGTTCAAAAGTGGTTGCCTGACCCTGTTCATCAAAAGCCATAACTATTACAGCTGCGCCATAATCTTTTACCTTAATTGCATGGTCAATAAAAACGTTTTCGCCTTCCTTTAAACTTATTGAGTTAACAATTGATTTTCCCTGAATACATTTTAAGCCTGCTACAATATTCCTGAAATCCGAGGAATCGATCATTAGCGGAACCCTTGAAATATCCGGATCGGAAGCCAACATATTGAGAAATGATGTCATTTCGGCTTCGCCATCCAGCATGGCATCGTCCATATTCACATCAAGAATCCGGGCTCCGTTTTCAACCTGTTGACGTGCAATGGACAATGCTTCTACATATTTTTTCTCACGGACCAGCCGGGCAAATTTCTTTGAACCTGCCACATTGGTTCTTTCGCCAATATTAATAAAGTTGCTTTCTTTATTGATGGTCAGTGGCTCCAGACCACTTAAGCGGGTTATATGCTTTCTCTCCGGTAATTTCCTGGGAGGCAACTGCGCTACAATTTCGGAAAATATTTTAATATGATCGGGAGTTGTACCACAACAACCACCAATAATATTCACTAATCCGTTTTCAACAAATTCACTAAGCACTTTTGCCATATCCCCGGGGCTCTCATCATATTCCCCGAATTGATTTGGCAAACCTGCATTTGGGTAAACACTAACGAAAAAGGGTGCTTTATCTGATAATTCTTCCAAATAAGGTCTCATTTGTTTCGGGCCTAAGGCACAATTAAATCCTATGCTTAAAAGATCAAAATGAGATAAAGAATTCAGAAAGGCCTCAGTTGTTTGCCCTGACAATGTTCTGCCACTGACATCAGTAATTGTTCCTGATACCATTACGGGAACTTCAGTTTTGTTATTTCTGAAATACTGTTTTATAGCAAATAATGCTGCGTTTGCCGTTAAGGTATCGAAAACCGTTTCAACCAGTAACAGATCTACTCCTCCTTCCATCAACCCTGAAACCTGTTCGGTGTAGGCATCCACCATTTGATCAAAGGACACAGCCCTATAACCCGGATCATTTACCTCGGGCGACATGGAAAGCATTTTATTGGTGGGACCAATAGAACCCGCTACAAATCGAGGTTTAGCAGGATCTTTTAGCGTAAATTTATGGGCGATATCTTTTGCAATTTGTGCAGCAGCGAGATTGATCTCTTTAACATGCGATTCAAGTCTGTAATCAGCCATAGAAACGGATGTGGAATTAAAAGTACAAGTTTCGATAATATCGGCACCTGCTTCCAAATATTCTTCATGAATGTTTCTGATGATCTGAGGTTGGGTAAGAACCAGCAAATCATAATTTCCTTTCAACAATACTTTATGGTCTTTGAACCTCACTCCCCTGAAATCTTTTTCTTCCAGATGGTGTTTTTGAATCATTGTTCCCATAGCTCCATCAAGGACCAGGATTCTTTCATTCAGAAGTGTAGATACTAAATTGCTTTTCATCTTAATGTTCAACCAGCCACATATGCCAAATAATGATCATTTATTTTTCGATAACAGACTTTTATTTTCTGAAGTTTATCATCACCCACTATTGTACAACTAATTTCCCCACAATCAGAAAATTCAAATGGTTCAATAATAATCTGTTCTTTAAAATCGTAACATAAATTCCCATGCACCTTGAAACAAGCTTCTTTTATCGTCCAGCAAATGGTAAGGTGATCCCACTTGTTTTTGGCATCAATGAAGTTCATTTCCTTTTCAGAGAGAAATCGTTCGGAAACCCTTTCAATTCTTTTAGCCGGTTTCTCAATATCAACACCGACAGCCATATGTTCATTAATTATAACGGCAGAATATTCACCTGAATGTGTAATGGATATGTGCTTATTTTTTTTTTGAATTTTTATGAAAGGTTTGCCAAATTCAGCATAGGTAATATGATAACTTTCCTCAACAAGTTCCTGAATAAGTACACGGTAGCTCAACCATTGTTTTTTTCGGTTTTCATTTTTATATGACTCAAAGATTTTAACTTCCTTTTGGGTGAGTTTTATTTTTTTAAACAGTCCCTCAATTGATTCAGTAATTTGCCATACGCCAATTATACTCCCATTTTTTAAAAAATCTTTGAATAAAACCGGCATCTATGTCTTTTTTACAAAGATAATAAAAATGTTTCGCATGAAGGCAGGTATGGCTCTCAGCTAATCATGCCCCAATTACCTTTTCTTTTGTTTTCTGTTAGAATATACTCTTTAATGGGTTGATTAACCGGTGCAGTTAAATCCGGATCCGTTTCTAGCAATTCAATCACTGTTTTGCGTGCAAACCTTAAGATTTTTTCATCAGCAACAATATCTGCCAGACGTAAATCAGTGATACCACTTTGTTGCAGACCCTCAATATTACCAGGTCCCCTCAATTTAAGATCGGCTTCTGATATTTTGAATCCATCAGTTGTTTCAATCATAGTTTGAATTCTTTGCCGTGCATCCTGAGATATCCTATCTGAAGTCATCAGAATACAATATGATTGTTCTGCTCCTCTTCCAACCCTTCCCCTGAGTTGATGAAGTTGCGAAAGGCCAAATCGTTCTGCATTTTCGATAATCATTACCGATGCATTGGGGACATCCACTCCCACCTCAATCACGGTAGTCGCTACCATAATTTGTGTTTCACCTTTAACAAACCTGGCCATTTCATAATCCTTTTCCCTAGACTTCATTTGCCCATGAACCATAGATACAGCATATTCCGGCAAAGGAAAATCACGAACCACTGCATCATATCCTTCCATAAGATGTTTGAGATCGAGTGATTCAGATTCATGGATCAAGGGATAAACGATATATACCTGTCGTCCAGCCTTTATCTGGTCTTTAACGAATCCCCATACCCTTAATCTATTTGAGTCTTTCTGATGAATTGTTTTGACAGCTTTTCTTCCTTTTGGAAGTTCATCAATTACGGACACATCTAAATCACCATAAAGTGTCATTGCGAGGGTACGTGGTATCGGTGTCGCAGTCATAACCAATATATGAGGTGGAATATCGCCTTTCTTCCATAACAAAGCCCGTTGTGCTACACCAAAACGGTGTTGTTCATCAATAACAGCAAACCCCAAATTATCAAATTTAACAATTTCCTCAATTAAAGTATGTGTACCAACAAGAATTTTAATACCTCCATCTGATAAACCACTTAAAATCTCCTTTCTTTTTGCAGATTTTGTCGAACCGGTTAATAATTGGACATTAATTCCCATTGCTTTTGAAAATTTTTCAATGGTATAATAATGTTGATTAGCCAGAATTTCAGTTGGTGTCATTATGCATGATTGAAATCCGTTATCTAAAGCTATTAGCATACACATGAAAGCAACAACAGTCTTTCCGCTTCCAACATCACCCTGTAATAATCGGTTCATTTGTTTTCCGGATCCCAGGTCGATTCTTATCTCTTTGATAACGCGTTTTTGAGCAGTTGTAAGTTCAAAAGGTAAAATATCGTGGTAAAAGGTATTAAGATTTGATCCAACAGTAGAAAAAACATTTCCTGTTACCTTAGTATTCCGAAATTGTTTCAACATTAAAAGTCGCAATTGAACAAAAAAGAGCTCATCGAACTTTAATCTCCTTAGAGCATTGGAAAGAGCTTGATTATTGTCAGGAAAATGAATATTGAAAATAGCCTGTTCTCTCGAAATTAACTTTAGGCTCCTAATTATATTACCAGATAAAATTTCCTTGATTTTCCCCTTGGAATCATTAATAATATTCCTAACTACTTTACTAATGCCGAAACTGTCAAGTCCTTTTGATTTTAATTTTTCAGTAGAGGAATAATAAGGAGAGAGATAACTTATTTTATCAGAGATAGAATGTTTATCTGTCTGCTCAATTTCAGGATGGGTAATGTTTAATTTCCCATTGAAAAAAGTTGGCTTTCCATAAACGATAAACTCAATCCCTGAAACAAGCTTTTCCTGAATCCACTTAGCTCCTTTGAACCATACCAACTCAATTACACCTGTCTCATCATTCAAACATGCAATAAGCCTTGCACTTTTGCCAATTCCAACTATACTTACCTGACTAATTTTTCCTTTTACCTGAACAAAACCTGAATTATTATGTATTTCAGATATTTTTTGGAATTTGGTTTTATCAACATATCGAAAGGGGAAAAGGTGCAAAATATCGGCAAAAGTAAAGACGCCTAGTTCCTTTTTAAAAAGTTCGGCTCGAGCCGGACCTACACCTTTGGAATATTCTATAGGAGTATCAAGAAAATTTTGTGGCATAATATTTAGGTGGCATTGAAATGGTTAAAAAAAAACCCGACCAAAGCCGGGTTTTTCCATTTTAATATTCCCAAAGATCGTGTTCTTTTTCGAAGAGTTCCTGTTTTATACGCTCAGCTTCCAATAGTCCATCCATACCTTTTGCATATTGTTGAATCTTCCTGTCATAAACATTACTTTCTTTATAAATATAGCTTCCAAATAAACGCTTAAAGAAAACATCCTCATAAGTCCGTCTCTCGGCATCATTCCATCGGTTATAAACCTCATTATTTGCAAATAATTTACGACATTCAGGGAAGTAAACCCAAAATAATACCCTAAAACCTTTAGATTCACCATTTTCATCAAGCTCTTCCTTTATTGGACAAAGACCAATAATTCTTACATCCATTACAGACCTCTGCTTATCAAAAAACCAATCTTCTTTTACCCTGAGCAAATAAATATCAGCCGTATTAAATGGTTGTGAAATAACAGTATCATACTCTTCGTATGGTTCGTAATTCCTTGTTAACCTCATTGTATCTTCCTTATTCAAAGATTTGGAAAGTTCTGCAGGGGTCATTCTAGTTTGAAACTCTTCATCACCGCTACTATATGCGGTAATCGTGTTTTCTTTAATCCCATTATAAAGAATTTGCATAAGACTTTTGCGGCCTTTTTGCTCATCAGTTGGATAATAGAAAGGAAGGTTTATTTTCTGACGCATATCAATGACACGCCAGATTCGTTTCGACCACATAACATCAGCTTCTCTTAACGAAGTATATGGTATGGGTTCTCTATTTATATCACGGTGTTTTTCATAAACTCCGTCCAACGGTTGCTTCCCCAAATTATTTTGCGAAAAAGAATTATTCTGCGATGAAATGATTAGCATCATAACAGAAAATACTAACACGATTTTTTTCATAATTTTACCTCCCATTAATAGGAATTACATTATTTTTAAAGCAATCGATCCAAGGTTACGGGTTGTACCATCTGGACCTTTAGCTTTTATATCTTCAAAATAAACTTTCTGACCTCTACTGGCACTATTAAGCATTGACGACATTTTAGCACTATATTTTGATCCTGTTGTAGTCTCAGATACAAGGTCACCAGCTTTATTCATTGTAAGAGTAAAACTAGTAATTGCGAAATACAAATCAAAATCAAAATTATCCATTTTAGGAATAATACCACCTGCTGCAATCAGGGTTCCTTTTGCTATCTGACCACCTTTTACACCTCCTACATAAGCTACAGGATCAGGAACGCGTTTAACACGAAATTTCATTGAGCCCATTGACCTCGAAGTGGCACCCATTTTTGCACCCACATTAACCATACATTCCTGTGTCGGAGTAGTAACCTTAACAGTCCACATACCGTTTCCGGCAGCCCTGGAAATGGTTCCACCGCCCCCTGTAATAGAAGCCGTTACTTGTTCATTGGATGCCCCTGGAACAGAAATTGAAACAGGATTATCAACACCAATGTAAAACACATTCATTTTAGTGGGAGAAATAGTAGCTGATGGTGTACCAACTATATATTCACTATTAAACGGATAAGCTTTTTCAGAACCATCGGCTCCTTTAATCTTAATCAATCCACCAAATTGTTTTACACCAGGACCACCAGCAGGCATTTTCAATTTACCAACTCCCCTCTCTCCTTCAACTTTAATTATAGTTCCTGATATAACTTTCGTAACAGAATCTACACTGGAACCAACTTCAATCAATGGAGTTTGCTTGGTATCATAAGCAGCCACAAAAATATCTGCTTCAAAAGTCTCTCCTGTTAGCACATAATTGCTTTTCGCGACAACTTTTGCACCTACTTCATCGAATTTAAAATCTTCTCCGGTAACAGAAGTCAGTAAAGCATTTATTATATCAAACTCAGCATTCTTAACTTCCAGTATGAGCTTATTCAAAATAACGACATTGGCAGTAAGTATTGTCCTATAAAAATGATGCATCTCCCAATTATGTTCTCTACCACCTGCATCTTTATATGGACCTTTTGTTTCTAATCCAAGCTTAACAGAGCTACGATATTTTTCAGGTAATAAATTCAACATTGCTGCTTTATAAGCTTCAATTTTACTTTTCATCTCTGCAGCATTTCCCCCTGCACCCGTTGGTGAATCACCAATAAAATATCGGGTACCTTCGTTATATTTATCTCGCGCTGCTATAGCCCTAAGATCTACATTCTTGCATTCCTCCTTAGTGAGTTTACTTTCAGCAGCAATAACTTCTATTTTTGCATTTTCAATATAATCGACAAGTTCTTTAGAAAGTTTTTTTGCCTGCATTGCTTTTTCATAAAAAGGCAAGACTTTGGCTTTGTTTATCAATAATTGTTTATCAAATTGAGAATAAGTTCCTTCCACTTTTTTGTCAAAATTCTCGTTTGTAACAATCAATCCTTCATTAACTACAAGAAATGAGTCTAATATTTCCTTGGACACATTGAGTGCCAAAAGTGCAGTTAATACAAGATACATCATTGATATCATTCGCTGTCTCGGAGTTTCCGGACAATTTGTTGCACCCATATTATGCTCCTATTTTTTTATAATTCTATAATTAACTCTACTTACCCTTGTTTAACATTCATTGCTGTCAGCATATTTCCATATACCTGGTTGAGAGCAGCAATATTTTTTGCTAAAACACTTACCTGATCTTTGTACCTTGCTGTACCTTCAACAGAATCGTTAAGATTAGCCAGAAAACCATCCATGCTTTCCTTCATCCGGTTATTTCGATCCAATTGATCAGTTGTACTCTTTAACTGCAGTTCATAAACAGAATTCAGTTCTGATAAATTTTTCGAAATTCTTTGTATTTGCTCACCATAGGCTTTTCCATCAACAGCAGAGAAATCGATAGCATCAGCAGATCTTGTTAATGATTCCGCCGATTTTGCATATTTATCAGCTAAACTATGTGCAGATTCTGTTGCATACTTTATACTATTAACGTACTCCTCAGTGGCATTAATATCTTTCTTGATATTTTCTGCAACCTGACTATAGGCTCCAGCCAGTGTACTGGCGGTATCAGAGGCAGTTTTTATATTTTTTGAAAACTCTTCAGTAGATTGAATATCCTTTTCTAAGGCAGAAGCAGTTTTATTATAGGCTTCTGATAAATTCCTAACAGATCCAGCAGCACTATTCAGGTTATTAACATAACCATCAGTAGCAGAAGCTGCATCAGCAACTCCGGATAATTTCAATGCATTATCACCCAGATGTCTCATGCCGTCCCCTAAACTGGCAATTAACTCGGGTCCAATTTTTGCATCGGCTAACATTTTGTCAAGTTCCTGAGTTAGCGATTTCTTCGATCCTTTTTTATCATGATCAAGATCTTCCATACCTGCTAATTCAGGATAAACCAACGACCAATCATATTCCACATGAAGTGGCTCAAAAGCTGAGAAAAAGAAAATTGTTGCCTCAGTCCCCAAACCGGCAATCAAAAGATAATCAGCACCTGGATAATGGTTGATTTTGAATAAAGCACCTAGAATAACAACAGAAGCACCCCAGCCATACAATTTGGCCATGAACTGTTTGTAACCCTTACTTCTTACTAAATTGTAAAGTCCCATAATTTAATTTTTGTTTTTTGGTTAATACTTAAAGATAATTACTGATTTTTATTTATAAACATTCGAAGAGCTCGATCCATCATCAATATGACGTCCCAAATAAGTTTGTACACATCGGAATCCCACATAACATTTTGCTGTATCCTGATATTCAAAAGTTCTAGTACCTACCTGCATATAATATCCAATATCTTTCCAGGAGCCGCCACGAATAACTTTTCTTTTTAATACTTCTGGATCATTTTTCTTGGCTTCATAGGAATAATGCATATTCAGGTCATGAGCAAAGTTATAAGCAGATTCATCAAAAGCATCAGAGCACCATTCTGCAACATTACCAGCCATATCATAAAGACCGAAATCATTTGGTGCAAAATGCGCAACAATTAAGGTTTGAACTCCACCATCATCAATATAATTCCCACGTAATGGTTTGTAATTGCCGAGGAAACATCCGTTGCTGTTGCGTATATAGGGACCTCCCCAAGGATAAGGACTTTGATCTAAACCGCCACGTGCAGCCCACTCCCATTCAGATTCTGTTGGTAAACGGAAATCATTAACCCTATATTCTCCACCTGCTTCAAGATAATCATTTAACATATTAGATCTCCAAATACAAAATGCACGGGCCTGTTTCCAGCTGACACCTACCACAGGGTAGTTATCATAAGCCGGATGAACAAAATAATTCAACATCGGCTCATTATATGAATAAGTAAAGTCATGAACCCAACATAATGTATCAGGATAAACATTGATTACATCTTTCTTAATAAAAACAGATCTGTCTTTCACGCCCTGCGGACGATTAGATAAACTCGCCAGGTCATGGTCGGCCTGTTCCTGTACAGATATCACTTCTTCCGATGTAAAATCTTTTTTTGCTGCAGCCTGATAATCCACCCAGTAATAAATAAAATTCAGTTCACGTGTATCAATTTCTTTTCTCCTGAAATATCTTTCATGCTCAGGCATCATTAATGGTTGAATTGCTTCGAGTTGGTCCTGTTCAAGGTCATCCCATTTAATCCTTGTATCCCAGTTTAGATGATGCGGATCAATAGGTTCACCATATTTATCTTCTTCAATCCACCATTCTTCGGGAGCAACGGTACCAAGCAATTCTCTGGCAAGTGAATCTCTCACATAGAATACGAATTGACGATATTCATTATTTGTTATTTCAGTCTCATCCATGTAAAAAGCCTGAACAGTAACTGTTTTTTGTTGAGAGGTCATAGCATAAGGTACATCCTGATCACTGGGTCCCATTTGATAGCTACCCGGAGGAATAAATAACATGCCGTAAGGTGTGGGTTGAAAGAAATCGCCCCGTCCCTGAACTCCGATAAGCTCTCCACTTCCATTATTTTTGCAACTGCCTAAAAAAAGGATTGCAACACAAGAAATAATTATCAGGAATTTTTTCATATTTTTAGTGTTTTCTTTATATTCTAACTTTGTGTGCGCATTATTGCCATTTAAATCCCCTAAACGCAAAATTCTTTTTTTTGTTGCGTTTTTATATTTTTTTTTATTTTTTTTTACAAATATCTCACGTTAATGTACTTTGTAATTTTGGGTGTTGTAACAATTTTAAAACAATAACCCAGCATAATTTCATGTGACCCACTGCTTCTTCCACTTTTGCCTAAGGCCGATGTTGTTATGTCATAAGAATATCCTATTCTGATCTGCTGAAGTGCCGGGCTCATAGATGGTTGATTAAAAGGATATGCACCTACAATTATTGCGACTGCATCCTGCACACGATAAGAAAGTCCAGCCCAAATCATGTTTCTCCATTTTGCCATTGCAGTAATATCATACTGTGCAGAAGCAAAATCGGTTTTAATAAAAACATAGGGACTAAGTTCCCAATCTGTTGCGCCCGGAATCGTCCAATGGTATGTGCCTGTCAGATAATAATGTCTTTTCAGTTTAGAATCGATATTGGGAATATCAAACTTCATTTTACTCTGAATTAATTGTGTTGATGATAATCCAACATACGCTTTACCAGGAATATTATAGAATAATCCAAAAGACACATCAGTCATCAAAGTTGATTTTTTATCCTGTGCAGCCAAGAGTGGATCGCCAGCATCAATAGGATTAAATTTAGAAAAATCAATCTTTTTATTTAAAAACCCTACCTGAACTCCGATTCCAAGAGTTCCACTAGCAATTCCAACATGAAAAGCATACCCGACTTTAACTCCTAAATTACTTTCAAAACCCAATTTATCACTGTATAGGGAAACTCCAATACCACCACGAAGTACTCTAATGGGAGCATCTATTGAAACCATATAGGTTTCAGGATTTGTCTTTACCTCAGATCCGTCTTTAAGTGTCGATTTAAAACCAACCCATTGCTGTCTCAGAAGCGTTGTAACACAAATCCGCTTATTTATTCCGGCATATCCGGGATTTATAAGTACATTGTTGAACATATTCTGGGTAAACTGAGCCTCTTGTTGGGCAAAAAGTGTAACAGAAATAACAGAAAAAACCAAGACAATGTAAATTTTTTTCATGAGCAATGGATTGAATATTTCAAAATTTGGGCATAAAGTAACACATAATTTTTAATATTAACAAACAGATGTTCAAAAAAAACACCTTTTTATTAATACACAATTTTTTAAAACATTATTATTCAGTGTATTAAAAAAATGTCCCCTAATACTTTTTTTTACTGTTTTTTTTCAATAAAGTTTCCAGTACAAAGATAATTTTTTTTATTTACGAAGCATAAACGTTGATAAAATTATTTTAGTATTTATTTGAATCAAAAAATAAAATATCAGGACAACTTTTTAATGAAAATTATCTTTTTTACATTAATTTCTGGTACGCCTGCCACCAACGATCAGGAATTTCTTCTTTTAAGGCAGTTTGATAATCCTTATAGGAACAAGGAACTAAATAATGGCGGTCGTATTTTGATTTTAATTTGGTTGGACATGGAACCTCCATCCACCATCTATCACTTTTCTTACTTTTGAAAAATACAATTTCATTTTGTATTTCTTTAATAACCACTCTGTATTTGATATAGAATTTTTTATCCTTTACCGGAAAATCCATCTTGCGATTATAAAATCCGTCAATGAAATACCAAATGGCTTGGGCAGCCAAATGCGAAGTTTGTCCGTTACGGTCCATTTCAGGATTGATCTCATAAATACCGATGGAAGAAAGTTTATCACTTAATCCGGCATAACGCATAATACGACATAACTCCTCACCATAAAAACCGTTGGGTGTCGAATTCCCATTCCCGGGGGCATCTGACATACGCACTGAGGAAATATCCACAGAAATCATATCAGCATTTCTGACCATCGGTTCCACCTCCTCTATATCAGATTGAACCAAACCCAAGCGGTAAACATCAAAATAGAGTTTTTTCATTAATTCAATGGCTTCACTATCCACAAAATAGGTTTGAAATCCGATATTTGAAAAATTAAACAAATAGCTGGGCTGATGGGTAATGATTTTATTCAGGTAAGTTTTGGAATTGAGAGAACTTTCAGCGTCTCCCAGGTCAAAGGCATTATCAACCGTAACAATATTTATTATTTTTCCGATGGATTCGTAAGCAAGGTAATTCGCAAAGGTAATATCCTGACCCCCGCCTATGATTACAGGAATTACATTTTTCTGTAACAATGCTCCAACAACATCTCTGACAGCAAAATAAGTATCCTTAAGGGAATTCCCAGATTTAATATTTCCAAGATCAGCTATATTAATATTGCTACCTGGGCGATAAAGTGAATACAGATATTTTCTGACCGAATCAGGAGCCAAAGCACTGCCGGCATTATTTATTGAAGCACGGCCATCATTCACTCCAATTATTGCAATATCTGCTTCCTCAATATCAGGAAATGTACTTCCTGAAATGTTTATTGCCAGGAAATTTATCAGCTGATTCGGATGAGTTTGCTCCTTATCGATGATCTTGTCAATATCAATCTTCTCAAAATAAATTGAAACATCCATCATGGTTGGGTAGTTTACTTTTTAGTTTTAGCCTGTGATTTCTTCTTTACCACTTTAGTTGCAGTTTTCTTTTTAATGACCTTTTTTGCTGCTATTTTTGCAGGCTTTTTAGCATCTGTCGGCTTTTTTACAGTTTTCGTATTTTTGGAATACCTGCTTCCGGAGGAAGGTGCCGGAGCTTTATCAATAATTTCAAGACAATCTTCCAGTGTCAATTCTTCCGGTTTACGATCTTTAGGTATGCGATAATTTGCTTTATTAGCTGAAATGTATGGACCATAGCGGCCATCAATAACTTTTACATCAACATTTTCAGCAAATTCTTTTATTATGGTTTTTTCTTTTTTCTGCCCTTTTTCAATGATAAGTTCAATTGCTCGGCTTAAATTGATAGTTATTGGGCTATCGGTTTTTGCCAATGAACAGAATATCCCTTTATGCCGGATGTAAGGACCAAAGCGACCCAACCCGACAAACACATCTTCGTCCTGATATTTTCCAATATTCTTGGGAAACATAAACAGAGCCATCGCTTCTTTGAGCGTTATAGAATCAATTTTTTGATCCTTTAATAATCCTACGAACTTTGGTTTTTCTTCATCATCATTTTCGCCAATCTGTATCATAGGTCCAAACCGGCCAAGCTTAACATAAACATTTTTACCGGAATTCGGATCAATTCCTAAAAGACGCTCTCCACTAACTTTCTTTGACGTTTTCAGGGTTTCTTCTATCTGCTTATGAAACGGTAAATAAAATTGCCTGATCATATTATTCCAGTTCATTTTTCCCTCAGCAATTTCGTCGAATTCTTTTTCTACAGTGGCTGTAAAACTATAATCAAGTATATTTCCAAAGTACAAGGTTAAAAAGTTCGTGACCAAAATCCCTATATCGGTTGGAAATAATTTTTGCTTTTCAGCGCCTATATTCTCAGTCTTTTTGGTTTCAGTTATTTTATCATTTACCAGGCTAATAAATACATACTCCCTGTTT
This sequence comes from uncultured Bacteroidales bacterium, assembly GCA_964469155.1. Classification (GTDB taxonomy): domain Bacteria; phylum Bacteroidota; class Bacteroidia; order Bacteroidales; family CAIWKO01; genus CAIWKO01. The sequence goes on along the minus strand of CAYXXU010000034.1, from coordinate 9,866 downwards.
ATGCCTTCTTTGCTTGCAATCTCAACATACTCGCGTTTTTGAATGGTCGAAATTGTGGGGGCATAGGTAGAAGGACGACCGATACCCAGTTCTTCCATTTTCTTTACCAGACTGGCTTCGGTATAGCGCGGCGGGCTCATGGTGAAACGTTCAGCAGCACTGATCTCGTCTGATTCAAGCTCATCTCCTTTTTTCAAGGGAGGCAACAAACCTTTCTGGGTTTCATCATCCTCATCGTCGGTTGATTCGAGGTAGACTTTAAGAAAACCGTCGAACTTGATGACCTCACCAGTGGCAACAAACATTTCGGTAAACGAATGGCTACCAATGCTGATATTGGTTTTTTCGAGTTGTGCATCGCTCATCTGCGAGGCTATGGTGCGTTTCCAGATAAGGTCGTAAAGTCTTTTCTGGTCGCTCGTGCCGTCAATAGAACTTTGATTGAGGTAAGTGGGCCTGATGGCTTCGTGAGCTTCCTGTGCTCCCTTGCTTTTCGTCACATAATTGCGAATCTTCACATATCCCTCGCCAAAGGTAGCTTCGATCTCTTTTTTGGCCATGGCCTGGGCCATCTTCGAGAGGTTTACCGAATCGGTTCTCATATAAGTGATCTTTCCGGCTTCGTATAGCTGCTGTGAAACTACCATGGTCTTGGTTACCGAAAATCCAAGTTTACGGCTGGCCTCCTGTTGCAGAGTGGATGTGGTGAAAGGCGGTGCGGGTGATTTTCGTCCCGGTTTGGTTTCAACATCAGCCACCTGAAAATCAGCACCAATACATTTTTTTAAAAAAGCTTCCGCTTCCGGTTTTGTTTTAAAACGATTCGATAAGTCGGCCTTTATTTTATAGTGCTTCTTATCCTTTACAAAGGAAAACAAACCAACCACTTTGTAGAATGATACAGAGCTGAAATTTTTAATTTCCTCTTCACGCTCAACAATCAGACGAACAGCCACCGATTGAACTCTGCCTGCCGACAAGGATGGACGTACCTTTTTCCATAACAATGGCGACAATTCATATCCTACTAGGCGGTCTAACACACGGCGTGCCTGCTGGGCATCAACCAGATCGATGTTGATGCTGCGCGGATGCTGAATGGCTTCGGTGATGGCTGTTTTGGTGATTTCGTGAAAAACTATGCGTTTGGCCTTGCTCATCTCAATTTTCAAAGCCTCGGCCAAATGCCATGATATGGCCTCTCCCTCGCGGTCCTCATCGGACGCCAGCCAAATGATTTCGGCCTCTTTGGCAAGTTTCTTCAGTTCGCTTACTATTTTAACTTTGTCGGCAGGTATCTCGTACTTCGGCATAAAGTTGTTTTCGATGTCCACGCTGAGGTCCTTGGCCGACAGATCGCGTATGTGTCCGAAACACGATCTTACGGTATAATCTTTACCGAGAAAGTTTTCTATAGTTTTTGCTTTTGCCGGTGACTCGACAATTACCAGGTTTTTTATCATGAAGCGTGTTTTTCTGAAAATTTTTGCAAAATAAAACAAAAATTATTTTTAAAAGACTATTTATTTTTCAAAAGATCGGATTACCTACCTTTGCAAATATTTTCAGGAAAACGATGGAACAAAGAACATTTTACATTGAGACATACGGTTGCCAGATGAATTTTTCGGATAGTGAGATAGTGGCATCAGTGTTAAAAGATCATGATTTTACGATTGAAACCGATTATAAAAAAGCCGATATCATTTTATTGAACACTTGCTCGATTCGCGACAATGCCGAACAAAAAGTGCATAACCGCCTCAGACATTTGAATGCCCTCAAGAATAAGAAAAAACATTTGGTGGTGGGCCTGCTGGGCTGCATGGCCGAGCGGCTAAAAGAAGAGTTGTTTGCCGACGGAACCATCGACCTGATTGCAGGGCCCGACTCGTACCGCAGCCTCCCCCAGCTGATAGATTCTATCAACCAGGGTCAGAAAGCCTTCAATATTATGCTTTCGGCCGAAGAGACCTATGCGGATATCAATCCCGTGAGGTTTGACAGCAACGGGGTCTCGGCATTCATTTCCATCATGCGTGGTTGCCAGAACTTTTGCTCGTATTGCGTGGTGCCTTTCACCCGTGGTAAGGAACGCAGCCGCGATCCTGAAACCATTGTGGCCGAAGCGGCCAAACTGTTCACCGACGGTTTTCGCGAGATAACTCTTTTGGGGCAAAATGTAAATTCATACCATTTCGGTGACGTAACTTTCCCGATACTAATGGCCAGGGTGGCCGAAGTGAATCCCCTGCTGCGTATCAGATTTGCTACCTCTCATCCCAAAGATATTTCGGACGAACTGATTCAGACCATTGCCGCTTACCCCAACATCTGCAGATATATCCACCTGCCCCTGCAATCGGGCAGCAACCGCATACTGAAACTGATGAATCGCAAATATTCACGGGAGTATTACCTCGACAGAATTGCGACTATATATAATAGTATACCCGACTGCGGCATTTCGACCGATATTATCGCGGGTTTCTGCGGCGAAACCGAAGCGGATCACCATGATACCTTGACGGCCATGCGACAATCGGGCTATTGCTATGCGTTTATGTTCAAATATTCGGAACGCAGCGGAACCACCGCCGCAAAAAAATTGGCTGACGATGTTTCTGATGCCGACAAGACCCGCCGCCTGAACGAGATCATCAGTCTGCAACACGAGCTTTCGCACACGAGCAACCGACGCGATCTGGGCAAGGTGATGGAGGTGCTGGTGGAAGGCACTTCGAAGCGTTCGCGAAAGCAATTGTTCGGACGCACCACACAAAACAAAGTGGTGGTGTTTAACGACGAAACCCACCGGCCAGGCGATTATGTGATGGTTAAGATTGTGGATTGCACCTCAGCTACTTTGAAAGGGGAAGTTGAACCACCAACTCCAAACTCCGAACTCAAGGCACTTTAGGCACTTCCTAATACTCAATATCCAGATCCAACTGATCTTTGAACAACTGCAGATCGGGATTTTTTTCGGACATGGCCTTAAATTTATCGACTGACGAATAAGGTTTGGCATCGCCGTTAATTTCAGTGTTGAGTTTCTCTTCTATTTCGAGTTGGTTGTTCTTCAAGGCAGTTTTCAGGAAATGCAGAATGGCAGGTTTGTTAGCAGCAAACTTCTCCATCAGGGTTTTATTATCCAGCAAAACAGAGTACTTATAATCGGAAATCAACTCGGGCTTATGTTGTATCAACCCTGAATAGAAAGTGGGCTGTTTTTCGTATTCCTTTGCCATTTCTTCCCAAACCTCAAACAGTTTTGCCTCTCCGAAGGGCTCTTCCCCATAGCGGATCTCGCTCTCTTTGACGGCTTCTACTTCTTCGGGTTTCTTTTCTTCTTTCAGCGAAACCACATTGCTCATGGTTATGGAGGCTTTCTTAACAGGTTGGGAAGTATTGGTATCCAGCGTAGCTTTGGGAGTGGGAGTATAAACCTTATGCTCCTCGGAAGCTATGGTTGTGGGCTCAACTTTTTTTTTAATCTCCTCGGTCGGGCTGTTGGATTTGACTGACGAGGCAGTGATATTACACATCTGGATAAAAGCTATCTCTACATGCAGGCGTTTGTTGTTGCTGTTCTTGTATTCGAAATCAAAGCGGTTGGCAATTTCCAGGTTCTTCACCAGGAAACTCTCCGAACAACGGGCAGCCAAATCTTTGTATCTTCTCTTTATCGTCTCACTCGATTCCAGCAGTTTCAATGTGATCTCGTCCTTGCACACCAGCAGGCTGCGCAAATGCGAAGCAAAACCCGCCAGGAATATCTGCCCGTCAAAACCGTTCTCAATAACCATCTCGATCTGGTTGAGGGCTTCATGAATATTATTTTCCAGTATAATGTCGGTCATCCGGAAATAATATTCGTAATCCAGAATGTTCAGGTTATCGATAACCGCCTGGAAAGTAATATTGTTGTCTGACGAGATGGCTATCTGGTCAAAGATCGAAAGCGCATCCCTCAATGCGCCGTCGGCTTTCTGGGCTATCATGTGCAGAGCATCTTCTTCAAATCGTATCTTTTCGCAATTGGCCACATACAAAAGATGTTTGGCGATATCATCCACAGTGATACGTTTGAAATCAAAAATCTGGCAACGCGAAAGTATGGTAGGAATGATCTTGTGTTTTTCAGTGGTAGCAAGGATGAATTTCGCATAGGGAGGCGGTTCTTCCAGCGTTTTCAGGAAAGCATTGAACGCCGCCGCCGACAACATGTGAACCTCATCGATGATATACACCTTATATCTCCCGGCCTGTGGCGGTATCCTCACCTGGTCGACCAGGGCCCGGATATCATCCACCGAGTTGTTCGAAGCGGCATCCAGTTCATGAATATTAAATGAGGTCTGCTCGTTAAACGAAATACAGGAATCGCAGACATTGCAGGGCTCAAAGTTTTCAGTCAGGTGAGTACAGTTAATGGTTTTTGCCAGAATACGGGCACAGGTGGTCTTCCCCACCCCTCTCGGTCCGCAAAACAGGAAAGCCTGAGCCAGTTGCTGCTGCTTGATGGCATTTTTCAGCGTTGATGTAATTGAGTTTTGCCCGACAACAGTTTCAAAAGTTGAAGGACGATACTTACGGGCAGAAACAACAAAATTCTCCATGAAAAATTTTACACTATTAACTTGCAGCAAAAATAATCAAAAAATGCTAACAGTTGTCAGGAGATGTTTTTATAATAGAGTTGGATGGTTAAATTGTTCCATTATGAAATTGTTCGAAGTCCTCAGAAAAAAGCATGGGCAGTTCTTTGGTGTTTCTTGGTGCCTTTGTTTTTTGGTGGCAAAAAAAATCTCAATTATCAATAACAATAAATGACAACTAATGACTATGAATGACTATGAATGACTATGAATGACCACTAATGACAATGAATGACTATAAATGACCACCAATGACCTTCTTCCTCATAGCCTAACAGCCTAACAGCCTAATAGTCTAATAGTCTAAAGCCTAATACAAGAAACTCAGCAAAATCCCCGCAGCCACAGCGCTACCTATCACACCCGCCACGTTAGGTCCCATTGCATGCATCAGCAGGTGGTTGGTCTTATCATATTCCAATCCAACTACCTGCGACACCCGGGCACTGTCAGGTACAGCCGAAACTCCGGCATTTCCTATCAGGGGATTTATTTTATTGCCTTCTTTCAGGAAGAGGTTAATAATCTTACAGAACATCACCCCTCCAAAGGTAGCCACCATAAACGAAAAAGCACCCAAAGCAAAAATACCTATGGATTTTGCCGTAAGGAAAGTAGTAGCTTGTGTGGAAGCCCCCACAGTAAGTCCTATCAAAATGGTGACAATATCAATCATTGGGCCTTTGGCCGTATCAGCCAAACGTTTGGTAACGGTACTTTCTTTCAAAAGATTTCCGAAAAACAACATACCCAATAGTGGAAGACCGGATGGAACTATAAAGCAAGTCAACAACAATCCTACTATTGGGAAAATGATCTTTTCAGCTTTCGAAACCACCCGGGGAGGCTTCATCCTTATCAGACGTTCCTTTTTTGATGTTAACAAACGCATGATGGGCGGTTGAATCACCGGCACCAGGGCCATGTATGAATAGGCCGAAACGGCAATGGCACCCATTAATTGAGGAGCCAGTTTCGATGATAGAAATATAGCTGTTGGGCCATCAGCACCACCTATAATAGCAATAGCTCCTGCCTGGGCTGCATCGAAACCCAAACCCAATGCAGCCATGTACGCACCGAAAATACCCAATTGAGCTGCCGCACCAATTAAAATCAGTTTTGGATTGGATATCAAAGCCGAAAAATCGGTCATTGCACCTATGCCTAAAAATATCAGGGGTGGATATACTCCTTGCATTACACCAAAATACAAATAACTCATCACACTACCCGATTCATAAATACCGATTTTCAGTCCCGGATAAAAAGGAATATTTCCGATCAAAATCCCGAAACCAATTGGCACCAGCAACATGGGTTCATATTCCTTAACAATGGCAAGAGTAATAAAAATCAACCCGATGAGGATCATCACCACATGGCCTATGGTAAAGTTGGCAAAGGCAGTATAGGTAAAAAACTGTTGAAGATGCTCTGATAAAAAAGTTATGAAATTATTCATAATCACTAATCTCCTATCACGATTAAAATATCACCTTCCATCACTGAGTCGCCCTGTCTAAATTTAATCTGAGCCACTTTACCTTCTTTATCAGCATCAATGCTGTTTTCCATTTTCATAGCTTCCAACGTAAGCAGCTTCTGGCCTAATTTCACAGTATCTCCCACAGCCACATGCACCTTAATGATAACCCCTGGCAAAGGCGATTTGATGGCACCACTGCCTTTGGGTTCCGATGGGCTGCTGGTTTTTGCCGTAGCTCTCGACGAATCTGTCGATGGAACCGACATGGTTCTTACAAGTTTGGGAGTCTTCACAGGTTGCAGGGTCTTGTCTACCTCCACCTCGTAAGTGGTTCCGTTCACCTCCACCGTGGCTACATTATCTTCAATATTCTGAATTTCGACTTCGTATTGGTTTCCTTGGATGGTAAATTTATACTTCTTCATATCTTTAGCTATTTGGGTGATCTTCTTAATCCGTAAATTTTTGAGCTCCATGGCGAATAGACCCTCGAAACTTTTTTTATCGTCAGCAGAGTATTCTCATGATCATGAAGTTCGTTCTGATAGTAAAATAGTGCCAGTGCCACTGCAGCTCCCAACTCACCGGTAGGGTCTTCAACGGCTTCATGAAAAGCTGGTTCCAGGCCTTTTTTCTTTCTGAATTTGCTTTTCAGATCTAAGCTGTAAACTTTGGCTATATTCTTAAAAACCAAATAAAGCATCATCAGCGATAAAAAAACCACCGTCATGGCTATCATGGTCATGCCTACGCCAATGGGATCCAATTCGGCAAATTTCTTGGCCGCTTCGTGAGCTTCAGGCACTACAGTCTGTTGCAACAAAATCATTATATGCATGGCGCTGAGTTTTATAATGGTAAATTAGAGTGTTTTTTCGCAGGATTGCTGTCTTTTTTGGTTGCCAGCGATTGCAAGGCGCGAATGATTCGGAAGCGGGTATTGCGCGGTTCTATCACATCGTCAATATATCCGTATTTGGCAGCCTGGTATGGGTTGGCAAACTTCTCTTTGTATTCCGCTTCTTTATCAGCCAAAAATTTCGTCTTCTCATCGGCATCCTCAATTTCTTTCAGATCTTTCTGATACAACACTTCAATGGCGCCTTTGGCTCCCATAACGGCAATCTCGGCCGAGGGCCATGCATAGTTGATGTCTCCGCGCAGTTGCTTCGAACTCATCACGTCGTGAGCGCCGCCATACGATTTTCTCAGTGTAACCGTCACTTTCGGAACGGTGGCTTCTCCATAGGCGAACAAAAGCTTGGCGCCATGGATAATAATACCGCCATATTCCTGTGTAGTGCCCGGCAAAAATCCCGGAACATCCACCAGGGTCACCAGCGGAATATTGAAAGCATCGCAGAAGCGTATAAAACGCGCCGCTTTGCGCGATGCATTAATATCGAGCACACCTGCCAAATAGCTGGGCTGATTGGCAATGATGCCCACCGGCATACCGTTGAAACGGGCATAGCCTATGATGATGTTCGGTGCAAAATGCCTTTGTATCTCCAGAAATTCGTTGTAATCCACTATGGCGTGTATCACGTCTTTTACGTCGTATGGTTTGTTTGGATTTTCGGGAACAATCTCGTTCAGGAAATCTTCCAGTCGGTCAATGGGGTCGTCGCAGGGAGCCAGGGGGGGATCTTCCAGGTTGTTCTGGGGCAGGTAGCTCAGCAGTTTCCGGATCAGCAGTATGCCTTCCTGCTCGTCTTCAGCCACAAAATGATTCACACCCGATTTCGAACCGTGAACCATGGCGCCGCCCAGTTCCTCGTCGGTAACCACTTCACCGGTAACGGTCTTCACCACCTTAGGGCCGGTCACGAACATATAGCTGTTCTTCTTGGTCATCAGGATAAAATCGGTGAGGGCGGGCGAATACACAGCGCCGCCGGCACAGGGACCGAAAATAGCCGATATCTGCGGTATCACTCCCGAAGCCATAATGTTTCTCTGGAATATCTCTGCATAGCCGGCCAAACTGGTAACGCCTTCCTGTATGCGGGCACCACCACTGTCGTTGATGCCGATCACAGGGGCGCCCACCTTCATCGCCATATCCATCACCTTGCATATCTTCTGGGCAAAGGTTTCCGACAAAGAGCCGCCGAACACAGTGAAATCCTGCGAAAACACGTAAATCAGTCTGCCGTCAATGGTTCCGAAACCGGTAACCACTCCGTCCGACATATAAGTTTCTTTTTCCAGCCCGAAATTATTGCAACGGTGTGTCACAAACATATCGAATTCCTCGAAACTGCCTTCGTCCAACAGCAGTTCTATGCGTTCCCGGGCCGTAAGCTTGCCTTTTTTGTGTTGCGAGTCAATGCGTTTCTGGCCTCCGCCGAGCTTTGCCAGTTCGCGTTTTTCTAAAAGTTCTTTAATATTATCTTGTTTTGACATGGTGATTTATTTTGTCATTAATTGTCATGGTTAGTTATTAGTGGTCATTTGCTGCGCGTCATTTTAGTGTCATTTGCTACGCGCCATTAATAGTCATTTGCTGCGCATCATTTATTGTCATTTTGGCCATCGTTGAACATTGATCCGCCGCGGCGGATTGAGTATTGATTATTGAACATTTTTCTTCAGTCTTCCTCCCTCCTCCTAACAGTCTAATAGTCTCAATGCCTAACAGCCTATTTCTTGTCTTCGCACAGTTCCGTCAGCACTCCGCCCGTCGATTTCGGGTGCAGAAAAGCTATCGAAAGTCCCTCGGCTCCTTTGCGCGGGGTTTTATCTATGAGTTGAACGCCTTTGGTTTCCGCTTCCTGCAGGGCGTCTTCCAGCCCTTTGGCAGCAAAGGCCAAATGATGTATGCCTTCGCCTTTCTTTTCGATAAATTTACCTATGGGGCCTTCCGGGTCGGTCGATTCCAGCAGTTCTATTTTGGTTTGTCCTACCATAAAAAAGGCCGTTTTCACTTTCTGTTCGGGAACTTCTTCAATAGAGTAGCACTTCAGTCCCAGCACGTTTTCGTAGTATTTGATGCTTTCTGCCAGGTCTTTCACGGCTATGCCGATGTGTTCGATATGGGTAATGTTCATGGTGTTGATATTTGTCAGCAAAATTATACTTCTAAATCATTACCTGTTAAAAAAAGTTAAAATATTTTTTGGGATGGAAAAATTCAAAAATGGGGCACCTCCAAAATTATTCGATCATCCTCACGTAGGGGCACAATATTTTGTGCCCGTATCTGGCAAATCAATCACCCCATATCTCTAATAAATACAAAGGAATGCCACAAAGGCACCAAGACACCAATCCGCCTATCGGCGGACACCAAGAAATCCCCTCCATAGGTCACACCCGTCCCAAAAGTCCTATAATTTTCTTAGCCCCAGAGGGGCGGCATATTGGTAGCCACGGGCAACGCCCGTGGTTAATAAATAACCCCAAACAACAAGCCCCCGTTAGGCGAAGGCTTAATGCCTTCGTCTTTGTATTATCGGAGGCTTCACCTCCACAAATCATCCTCATCATTTAATCACTTCCATCTGCGGTTCAGACAATTTCCGCGTAATCTGATTCAATCCCGGTTCAGACATCTTTACCGGTTAAGCCTCTTACTCCTCCCCTCTTAGGGGAGGTCGGGAGGCATTCCAAAAAAAAACTCCCGCCCCCCTTCTCTCTCATCCGGGCAACGGAAGTCCCTAAATCCTAAAAGTCTAAACGCCTAAAGCCTAAAAGCCTACACCACCTTCTTC
>CAYXXU010000033.1:0-47215 GCA_964469155.1 uncultured Bacteroidales bacterium | reverse complement strand
AATATTTATCAAGCATTGAAATGGGTGTGGCCTGCTCATGCAGGGCACACACAGGGCGTTCAAAACGACCTTTAGGGCGTTAGGCGACGGGGTACAGGCCGTTCGGAACGGGGTAACAGGTCGTTCGTAACGGGGTGAAAGTACTGTTAGTCAGGTTAATATCAAAAAATGCTAAAAATGAAGAATGAATTGCGTCAAATAAAATGAAATGAGTGAGGGCTTCACTCCGGTGGGGTGAAGCCCTTGCTGTTTTAAAATTAAAGTGGAGACCAGAAACCACTGGAAAAAACGGGGACGAATAAAAACTATGAATAAATGAAAAAAATAATTGCACTAAGAGGTAAAGGAAATTCAGGAAAATCTTCAACTTTAAGAATTTTGCATGATCTCTTAGAAGATGATAAAGGTTTCAAAAAAGTTTGGAGTAAAAAAAAAGAAAAACCGATGGATTTTGATGCTGTTTTTTTAAAAAAAGACATACTAATAGGGATAACAAGTAGGGGTGACACTTATAATTATGTTCATAAACACCTCCAAATACTTGTTGACAATAAGTGTATTATTTGTGTTTGTGCCTGCAGGACAGTTGATAGAAAAGAACCAGGTACAATTGCTGCAATAAAAGAATTTAAGGATTATCAACATCAATTTGAAGATAAAATTTTTAATGAAAATTACACAAAGCTACATGATACTACTAATAAAAATGATGCACAGAAATTACATTCTATTCTCAACAATTTGATTGATGTAACCAATATTAAACCTGAAAAAAAAGAAAAATAAATACATTTTATTGACTATATTACTTTTTTTTGCCTTTTCTTCAAAAAGCAATTCACAAAATAATTATTCATTATTATTCGATGGTGTAAATGATTATGTCGAATTAGGTGCTGTATCGGGATTTAATCCGAATGCGAGTATTAGCCTCGAAGCAATTTTTAAATGGGATGGACCTAATGGAGTGACAAATCATCAATATTTACTTCAATTCGCACAATCAGGCCCAGGTAATGCAGCATTATTAATTTATGATAATGGAACAGTAGCAGCAAGAGTATTGCAATGCAACTGTTCAACAGATTATTTGCATGAAATTTCAGCACCAATACTACAAGGGGTTTGGTATCATGTGCTTTATACTTATGATGTTACTAATGGAGACATGAAATTCTACCTTGATGGTGTTTTAGTTAGTCAAAGTAATTACCCATTTACAGGATATTATGCTGTTAATAACACACCTAGCAGGATTGGTAATTATCATTTTAACTCTTATTATTTCAAAGGTTCTGTTGCATTTGCACATATCTCCAACATTGCAATAGCGCCAAATAATTATAATAAGTGTAATCCATCTCCTTTGACAAACCAATCGTTGGGATATTATTTACTCGAAGAAGGGACAGGCACTACCACGAATGATCCCTCAATTAATGATAATCCTGGAACTCTAATGAATGGTATAGTGTGGAGTAATGTAAATCCAGTTTGTTGTAATTCTCCAAAACCACATGCCAACGATATATTGCTTTGCGGAGGTGGTATTACTACGCTCACTGCCACAGGAGGTACTAATTATATTTGGTATAATGCGCCTACAGGAGGCACGCAGATAGCATCGGGTGCTACTTATACCACTCCTTTTCTAACTTCTTCCACTACCTATTATGTGTCAAACTGGAATGGTATCTGTGAAAGTCCAAGAGACACGGTGGTTGTTACAGTTGGTTTATTACCATCAGTTTCCATAAACCCTCTTGCAGATTATATAAATGTTAATGCAAGTCCAATAAGTCTATCTGGCACCCCAACGGGGGGTATTTATACAGGCGATGGTGTTAACGGTTCTTCATTTAATCCATCTACTGCCGGTCTTGGATTGCATCACATCACCTATACTTATAGTAATGTTAGCAATTGCAGTAATTCTGCTACTGAAAATGTAATAGTCTATGATACCACAGGCATAATTTGCTCCGACACTCTTCATATTTCAGTTACCGATACCTTGTTTATAGATGTAACTTTAACAGGAATTGCACCTCCGAACAATACCAATACAATTGAAATCTATCCAAACCCTGCACACACCTTTGTCATTATCAACACAGGAAACTACAGTTTAATGAATAATTATACTATTAAAATTGAAAATATGCTTGGTCAAACTGTTTATCAAACCCTCGTAAACCAACAACTATTCCAAATCAATGTCAATAGTTTTGGTGGCTACGGAACCTACTTTGTTAAAATTCTTGACAATTCCAGTAATTTATTAACTACAAAAAAGATAATATTATATTAAAGATTGAATACCCTTCTTGCAGGGAAATATTTTCCTCGTTCGGCGGCAGGCTCCAGCCTCCGTCGAATTATCAAAAGAGGCTGCGCCTCAAAAAACAAAAAGGCTTGCCCAAACCGGACAAGCCTTTTTCTTTAAATTCCCTAAATATCTATAAGCCTATAGCCTTAAAGCCTCCCTAAAAATGACAATCAATGACGCGAAGCAAATGACAATCAATGCTCATATTTAGGCACTCCAAACTCCAAACTCCAAACTCCAAACTCAAGGCACTCCAAACTTCCTACTCCACCATCTTAATCGTCATCTTGATATCCTTAAGCGGACGGTCTGATTTGTCTTTTGCCACCGAAGCAATCTTGGTGATTACATCAAATCCCGAGGTGATCTCACCGAAAACAGTATAGTCGTTATCAAGCTGATGGGTGCCGTTTGCATTTTCCACTATATAGAACTGCGAGCCCGAAGAAGCTTTCTGAGGGTTGGATGGGCCGCCCAGGCGGGCAGCAGCCAGTGCTCCGCGTTTGTGCAGGAGTTTGCTGTTAAATTCAGCAGGAATGGTATATCCGGGTCCGCCCATGCCTAATGCTTGTCCGGCCTTAGCAGTCTTGGAATCGGGGTCGCCGCCCTGAATCATAAAGCCCAGTATCACACGGTGAAAAAGTGTTCCGTTATAATAACCTGAATTCACCAGCTTTACGAAATTATCGCGGTGTTTGGGTGTTTCGTTGTAGAGCACGCCTTTCATATCGCCATAGTCGGTATGGATCACAAATTTCTTCTGTTTCTTAACCTGGGTCTGTGTGGTGACGGTTGGTTTGGTTTGTGCATTCACCATGGCAGTAATCATAACCATAATGATTATAAGCAAAGATGATAGTTTTTTCATGGTAGTTTTTGTTTTTAAATTTTAGTGGTGCAAAATTAGGTAAAAAAATAATTGGTGGAAAATGGAAAGATGCAATGGTTAAATTGTTTTATTGTTAAATGGTTGCTCACAAAGTTGAAAATTGCGCATTGAACATTGAATATTGAGCATTTTTTCATGACTACCACTGGCAACAAATGACTATTAATGACCATGAATGACCAATACTCAACTCCGAACTCCAGAAATTCCTAACTCCAAACTTCTTCTTATCTTTGCACCCTTAAATTATAAAAAACCAAGGCGAGGCAACACCCCACTTATGGAAAAATTCGACGTCATCATCATCGGCAGCGGCCTCAGCGGCCTCCAATGCGGATACATACTCAGCAAAGAAGGCTTTAAGGTCTGCATACTCGAGCAGCACAAACAAATTGGCGGTTGCCTGCAAAACTTCACCCGCAACGGCTGTGTATTCGATACCGGCATTCACTATATCGGCGGATTGGACGAAGGACAATCGCTGAACCGCTATTTTAAATACTTCGGTCTGATGGACAAACTCAACCTGCAGCGCTTGGACACCGAAGCCTTTGATGTAATAAAATTTGCCAACGACCCCGTGGAATATAAGTATGCCATGGGCCACGAAAACTTTGTAGAAACCATGAGTGGTTTTTTCCCTACAGAACACAAGACCTTACAGAAATACGTGCAAAAGTTGCAGGACATCTGCAATCATTTTCCGCTCTACAACATAGAGTACAAAGACCTGGAGATATCCGAGCTGCAATTGTTCTCCGAAAATGCCCACGAATATTTCAGATCCATCACGGCGGACGTAAAACTGCAGAATGTGCTGGCGGGTACCAATCCCTTGTATGCCGGTGTGCCCGAAAAAACCCCCTTGTATGTGCATGCTCTGGTCAACAATTCCTTTATCGAAAGTTCGTGGCGGGTGGTCAAAGGCAGTTCTCAGATAGCCGATCTGCTGGCTGCATCCATCAAAAGCATGGGAGGCAGCATACTCACCAATGCCAAAGTAGAGCTATTTGAGTTCACGGGCAGGGACCTGACGGGAGTAAAACTTGTCAACGGCGAAGTTTACGAGGCAAAGAATTTCATCTCGAGCATTCACCCGGCCCTCACCCTTGAAATGATTGACGAACATCATCTGCGCAAAGCCTACCGAGAGCGCATCATGAACCTCGAGAACACCAATTCCAACTTCACCTTGTATGTGGTGTTCAAAGAAAATGCCTTCGAATATCTCAACCACAACGAATATTTCTATAAAAAGGACGATGTTTGGCTCACGCCTGACAATACAGGCAAAGAATGGCCCTATAATTTCCTGCTCATCACCCCGGCTTCTGCCAGAAAACAAAAGTATGCCGATTGTGCCACCATTATGGCCTATATGAACATCAACGATGTCTGGCAATGGCAAAACACTTCCGTGGAAAAGCGCGGTGACGATTATGTGCAGTTCAAGCAGGAAAAAACCGAACAACTGCTCGACCTGGTAGAGCTTCGTTTCCCCGGATTTCGTAAGAGCATCAAAAAAGTGTATTCCTCAAGTCCCCTCACCTACCGCGACTATACGGGCACGGTCGACGGCTCGCTCTACGGCATACTGAAAGACTGCAACGAACCCCTCAAGACCCTCATCTCGGCCAAGACCAAGATACCCAATCTTTTCCTTACAGGACAGAACATCATTCTTCATGGGGTTTTGGGCGTGACCATAGGTTCGGTAACCACCTGCTCGGAGCTGGTGGGCTTGAAACACCTCGTAAAACAGATCAACAAAGCCGGATAAATGAAAAGGATACTTTTTATCTTTTTTGTCGTCGTCATCTTACTTTCGCTTTGCGCCATAGGCAGCCTCTATAATTTCCTGACCATCGACCCGCCCGAACATGCTGCCATAGATACCGCTGCCATGAAGGTAGAGAAAAAGGGTGACTCTTTATGGCTGTGCGGCAATTCGTGGCTGCATCATAGCAACACGGGCCTTTACGAAATGTATACCGAAGGTGAGGCTTATCAACGCGGGGTCGTCACCGGCAAATTGAGCAAAGCCCTCGTCTATAAACAGGAAAAGGCCTTTGTGGAACAGATACACAAAATGGTTCCATCCGACAGCTATCTTCGTTTTCTGAGGCTGCTGCTGGCGGTTTTCAACCGCAATATCGATACCTACATCAAACCCGAATACCTGCAGGAAATCAGCGGAGTGTCGCAATCGGCCTCCGACGATTTCAACGAGATAGGAAGCAAATTCCAGCGCATACTCAACTATCATGCGGCCCACGACATAGGGCACATGTTGCAAAATTACAACCTCGTCGGTTGCACTTCTTTTGCCGCCTGGGGCGATAAGTCAGCCGATTCGGGACTTATCATTGGCCGAAACTTCGATTTCTATGTAGGCGACGAGTTTGCCGAAGACAAGATCGTAAGCTTTGTGAAACCCGACAGCGGCTACCGCTTTATGATGATCACCTGGGGAGGCATGTCGGGTGTGGTATCGGGAATGAACACCGAGGGACTGACGGTCACCATCAATGCCTCCAAATCCTATGTGCCGGTGCATATCGCCACTCCCATTTCGCTTGTGGCACGTCACATTCTGCAATATGCACGAAACATCAGCGAAGCCCAAAAGATAGCCGCCTCCTACACCACCTTTGTCTCGGAATCATTGCTGATAGGTTCGGCCAGCGACAGGCAGGCCTGCATCATAGAGAAAAGTCCTTACAAATCAGATTTTGTGACGGCTGACTCCAACTATTTGGTTTGCACCAACCATTACCAGGGAAAGGCTTTTCAGAACGACGAACAGAATCTTACCCAGCAAACGAACACACCGACAGCCTATCGTTATCAACGTACCTCGCAGCTCCTGCATCAGAAATTTCCTCTCGACGAGCATGCATCTGTGTCCATTTTGCGGGATATCTTCGGGCTGAATGGCGAAAAGTTA
This sequence comes from uncultured Bacteroidales bacterium, assembly GCA_964469155.1. Lineage (GTDB taxonomy): Bacteria > Bacteroidota > Bacteroidia > Bacteroidales > CAIWKO01 > CAIWKO01. The sequence goes on along the minus strand of CAYXXU010000033.1, from coordinate 41,050 downwards.
GGCTATACAAACGAGATGGCCGTGAACCAGTATATAGCGCATCATTCCATTATTTTCAAGCCTGAAAAGCTGCAGGTATGGGTTTCTACATCGCCCTATCAGTTGGGCGAATTCGTTTGCTATGATTTAAATCAGGTCTTCTCGGGCGCTCAATCTCCTTTAAAAAGCAAAGAAATTTACGAAAATGGCTTATCTTTGCACCCTGATTGGAATTTGGTTAGAGAGTATTATCGTTGTGTTCCGATTTATAAACAGATAAGAGAGAGATTGCTGAATTATATTCACTATAAGAATACCGGGTTTGACGAAGCATTGCTGACTGGATTTATACAGTCCAACCCTGATTATTTTCAGGTGTATTCTCTGGCAGGCGAATATTATCTGTTGCAAAAAAACTACAACAAGGCACTATCTTACTTCAACCTTGCCCTCAAAAAACAAATTCCTTTCGTTTCTGAAAAACAGACTATTGAATCACGTATTGAATTTTGTAATAAAGAACTAAAAACCAAACCTTAGAACCTAACCTAAAATAACGACCATGAAGTTTAAACTGATCTATCCCAAATGGGAAAAACTTTCCGGACAAACTATATTCAACTTACCCCCTCACGGTCCTGTTGTGTTTGCTGCTGCTCTTCCCGATTATGTTGACATAAAATTTATTGACGAAAACGTCGAACCCGTTAACTTCGAAGACGATGCCGATTTTATAGGCATTTCGATGATGCTTACCAGCCAGATCAAGCGCGGATGGGAAATTGCCGATGCTTACCGCAACATGGGCAAGAAAGTAATATTCGGAGGTATCTCCACCATGTTGCATGCCGAAGAGACCATAGAGCATGCCGATTCTATCTTCCTGGGTGAAGTGGAAGGACGGCTTGAAAAGGTGTTCCAGGATTTCAAAGACAACAAACTGCAGAAAGTTTACAATCATCTGAACGATCAGCCCGATATCAATATTATAGGCCCGGCCCGCCGCAGCATTCTGAACAAAGAAATGTATTATCACAAAGGCGTCCGCATGGTCGACCTCTTTCATGCTTCGCGCGGATGCAAATACAACTGCTATCCCTGTGCGGTGGCTTATCTGGGAGGAAAATGTTTCCGCCCGCGCCCCATCGACCGCGTGGTGGAAGAGCTGGCAACGATTGACAACAACCGTTTGTTCATAGTCGACAATTCACTGGCCCAGGACAAAGCATGGGAAAAAGACCTCTTCCGCGAAATGATACCCTTCAAAAAGAAATGGTGCTCCCACCCTATCCATGATGATGATGAAATATTGGATCTCGCTGCACAGGCAGGTGCATGGTTTGTGTACCAGGCAGTTTTCGACACCTCAGATTACATTCGCGATCGCGTAAAACGCTATCACGATCATGGCATTGCCGTGGAAGGAACCATATTGTTGGGTACGGACGATCATACGGAAGACGATATCAAGCGCCTGATCGATTTTCTGCTCGAGATCAAACTTGACCTTGCAGAGTTCACCGTATTGACTCCTTTCCCGCATACCAAAGCCTATGATGATATTCTGCGACAGAACCGCATCATCGACTTCGACTGGAACAACTACAATGCAGGCAAGGTGGTGATACAACCCAAGCACATGACCCCTGAAAAACTTCAGGAACTGTATCATTATGCCTGGGATACCTTCTATAAGGAAGAAACACAGACCGAGAAGATGTTTAAATTGTTCCAGCAGGTGATCATGAAAGAAATAGCCGACGGAACCTATCAGCGCGTCAGGGAAGACATGACACGGACCAGTTTTGGAAAACAAGTCGTCCGGAATATAAAGAACTAAAAAACCATTCATCTATGATTAAGCAGTTCAACAGGGAGATCAATTCCGCTTATTTTGACGTAATTTATGATTTTAAAGGACAATGGGATGTGCCATCCAAATGCGGTTTGAAAATCGTTGAAAAACATGACAAAACGATAGTGATTGCGACGGAGATCTATGCAGAAAACCCCGGCACTTCGGTGACCAGTTTTTGTGCACAGCTGGCCGGTATCATTTGCAAGGAACGTTCGATATTGCCTGAAAACCTTGTTTTTATTGTTCATGATCCCGATTCAAAATCAAAGCTTTCGTTCATGAACGAATACTTTTACCGGGTTGACCTGACCTGGGACGGAACCAAGTTCACCCAGCCCAAATGGAACCAGATAGACAAGTCGATAGTTGACAATATGATGAAAAACTAAACTATGTTTACCTATCGCTTTTCGGTCCGTGGATATGAGCTTGATTCGTACAGTCATGTGAACAATGCTGTTTACCTGAACTACTTTGAACAGGCCCGCTGGGAGATCATGCGTGAGACGGGATTGCTTGAAAAACTGCTTGCTGATAGAATATTCCTTGTGGTTACCGAGGTAAATATCCGTTATTCAAAAGAAGCCTGTCTGTTCGACAATCTGCTGATCACCACAAGGGTTGAATTTGAAGGCCCCTATGTGATATTCAAGCAGCGCATGGTGAATGAGGACAACGGTAACAAACTATCGATCGCCACCATCAAAACCATACCATTGAATCACGAAAGGGTTCCATGCAGCGTGCCGCCGGAGTTTGAGGTTCTACTTACCAAAATGCAGAAAAATTGATCAATCCTGAAAATATATCTCTTGAAAGAGACGGCTGCATTGCTGTTATCAAACTCAGCAATCCGCCTCAGAATTTTATAAAGAACCCATCGTTTATCAGCCGGAATTTCCTGCAGGGCATAGCCGAAACTGAGGATGTGAAAGGCATAGTGATCACCGGCATGGGCCGTCATTTCTCAGCAGGCGCCGACCTGGGAAGTGTGTTTCAGTTGGCCAAGAACGTGAAGAACCTGAACGAACAAATGCAGGCCGGCAAAGACCTGCTGGAGTTCATTTCGTTTTTCCCATTACCTGTGGTTGCTGCAATCAACGGAGTATGCTGGGGAGGCGGACTGGAAATTGCATTGGCCTGCCACATAAGGTTTGCATCAGCCAAATCGTTGTTCGCTTTTCCTGAGATCAACAGCAACCTGATGCCGGGATTGGGAGGTATTTACCGTATAGCCCATAAGACAGGAACAGCTCAAAGCCTGGCGATATTGCTTTCGGGTGATACCTTTGATGCTGAAAAGGCGCTGGAATGCAGCGTTATTGAAAAGATCACCGAAGAAAATGTGCTGGATTATTCTATTCAATACCTGAAAAACCTGGTGGAATCAAAACCCAAAAAGGTAATCACACATATCATGCAGGCTATTCATAATGCCAAAACCCTGGAGCTGCACGAAGCCCTGCACGAAGAAACGCGATTGTTCTGCGAGTTGGCATTGGATGAGGGTACAAACCGGAGGAAAAAGGCGTAATGTTCAAAACTATTGCATGGCATATTGCCGATGAGATCGGGTTTATCGAACTGAATCAGGCTCCTTCCAACAGTATGTCGAAGCTATTCTTTCATGAGATACGTGAAGTGGCCGATTTGGCTCTGAACAAAGAAACCGTAAAAGGGATCATCATCAGCGGAAAAGGAAGGCATTTTTCTTCAGGTGCTGACATCAGCGACCTTCTTTCATTTGAAAGCAACGACGCCAAACAGGCAGAAGATTTTTATATTGCCAACAGCCAAACCTTCGTGAGGTTGTATACCGCAAAAATTCCCGTAGTGGCAGCCATCAAGGGAGTTTGTATTGGCTCTGCCATGGAACTGGCCATGGCCTGTCATTTTCGCTTTGCTGCCGATAATGTATTGATGGGTTTCCCCGAAGCGGGATTCAACCTTATGCCGGGTTGCGGAGGTAGCGTATATCTTTCGGAGCTGGTAAGCAAAAAAGAGTTGATGGAACTGCTGATAACAGGCCGCAATCTGAACATTGAGGAAGCATTGTCGCTGGGCCTGGTGGATTACAGGGCCGATAAGAACGAACTTCTTACAAATGCAGTTACCTTTGTAAAAGAGATCATGCATAATTATCATAATTCATACAAAAGTTATTATTGCAAGCATTATCTGAATGAAACGGTATGAGCGAAAGACAGGTTAAAATAACAGGAACGGGTCATTATTTACCCGGAAGTCCCATCCCCTTTGAGGATGCCGATAAATACCTGGGCGAGATCACAGAGGCCCCTGCCCCTGTGGCCAAATGGTTTGCGCGGATCAAACCCCTGATGAAGGAGATGCTCGATATCAACTACTATCATTACGCCATTGATCCCGAGACCAAGACCTTTACCGACGACAACGTGACCATGTCGGTGAAAGCCGCCGAAAAAGCCATCAGCATGGCAGGATTGCAAAACACCGATATTCAATTTATAGCTTACGGAAGCGCCCACCAGCACCAAATGCCAACCGCTAGTGTGCGCATTCAGGAGGGTTTGGGCATTGAGGCCTGTGGCGAGATATCCATACATGCCAACTGCACCTCGGCTTATAAGGCTTTCCTGGTGGCTTATGATTTTATCAAATCGGGACGATATGATACGGCTTTGGTGGTTTCTTCGGGCATATCCTCTTCCGAACTCATATCAAGCTATTACAACCAACCCCTGATCAAAAAAGAGGAGTTGTTTCTGCGCTATTTCCTTTGCGATGGAGCCGGAGCGGTGGTATTACAAGCAACGAATGAGAAAAAAGGACTGATAGTGGAAAGCGCCTACATAGAATCCATTGGAGGACTGAAACCTTCGGCCATGCTCAACAAAAGGCCTGCCTATTGGCAAAGTCCCAAGGCCGAATTCGAAAGTGGCAGTCATCACATGGCACAGATGTTTAACGAACAGTTGCGCCTGCATTTTCACGATGCCGATGGCTCGGTGTTCTATAAGGGACTGAAACGTATGATCGAGAAATACAGCATCGACGTCAGCCATTTAAAATATTTCCAGGTAAACTTCCCTTCCAAGCATATTTCGGAATTAATCATTGAAGAGTGTGCAGAGTTGGGAATTCGTCCCGAAACGCTTTATTCCAAGATGAGCGATATGGGTTATGTGGGTCCTCCCATGGTGTTTATATGCCTCGACAAGATCATTCGCGAAGAAAAACTGCAACCCGACGACCTCATACTGAGTTTTGTGACCGAAGTCAGCAAGTTTATGCAAGCGGGCTTCTCATTACGCTACTTTTAACTGAACATGACTGAAACTACTAAGAAGAAACGTATATTCCTCATTCTGCCCGGACAGAGATTCGTGAACTATTACGGACAGACCGAGCTGAGCAAGATGCTGGGCAAGAAGAAATTCATGTTGCCTTTGTCTATGCCTATGCTGGCTTCCATCACGCCTCCCGAATACGAGGTAAGCATTCTGGACGAGGAGATGCAAGCCATCAACCTGAACGACCTGCCTGATCTCGTGGGCATGTCGGCCCTGGCTACTACCGCCATGCGTGCCTACGAACTGGGCGACTATTACCGCTCCAAAGGCGTAAAGGTAGTTATCGGCGGGCCTTATGTTTCATTTATGACCGAGGAGGCCGAGAAGCATGCCGACAGCCTGGTGATTGGTGAAGCCGAAGGATTGTGGCAGCAATGCTTGCAGGATTTTGAGCAGGGCACACTCAAACCCATTTATCAGACCCGTGAATTCTGCGAGTTCAAACAGATACCGCCTCCACGCTGGGATCTGGTGAATATGAAAGAGGTGTTTCAGGTGGGGATGCAGATTTCGAGGGGATGCCCTTATCGATGCGAGTTCTGTCTGGTGACCAAGCTTTTCGGACAAAAGATGCGCTACCGCGACCTCGATAATGTGGTGGCCGAAATCAAGAGCCTTCCCATCAGGAAACTCCTATTTGTGGACGACAACCTCACGGCCAACAAACGTCGTGCACATGAAATGATGCAGGCTTTCAAACCCCTGAAAATATCCTGGGGATGCATGTCGAGCATAGAAATTGCCAGGGATGAGGAACTGCTTCGCGAGATGAACGAGGCCGGATGTTTCAACATACTCATTGGCTTTGAATCGCTTAATGCCGGCAGCCTCAATGAGACGCACAAAAAGCAGAACCGCGATGCCGTGATCTACGAAGATGCTATCAAGACCATTCATTCGCACGGCATTCATATCACTTCTTCGTTTATCATTGGTTTCGATACGGATACTCCTGCAGAGTTCGAGCGGCTGTATGAGTTTACGCAACGCACGGGTCTGTCGTATATCAACTTTAATATTCTGGGCGCGCCACATGGCACCGAGTTATATCACCGCCTCAAAGTCGAGGGACGCGTTTACAAGAACAATCCCGATATGATGGGAGGACTCTTCCCTTGCATTCATTACAACAAAATGGGGCAGATAGAGTTGTTCGACCAATACCTGCTGACCCTGAAAAAGATGTTCTCTTTCGAATCCATCTATCACAAGGCGCATGTACTCTTCGGCGAGGGGCATTTTACGCGTCCGTATAACGATGGCGATCCGGGTGCGGCTTTCAAGGCCAAAATGGTGTTCAAACTGTTGAAAGAGTATCTTTTCATTACGGCTCCTTTCAAACGCAAATTGTTCCATTATATTCTGAAGCTCATTCGGCGTAAGAAACTTTCCATAGATATGGGCCTCTCCTACCTGCTTTCGATGATTAGCTATAACCGCCACATAGGCCAACTGAACCGCGACGCGGAGATGTATCGCAGCCTTATCCGCCCTTACGATATAGGGCCGTGGGAGAAGGTGAGTGAGGAGAAGAAGGAGGAGTTGAGAGCCAAAAGTTCTGAATTCTGAGAAAAGAAAACCACGTAGACACTTAGTACACCAAGAAACACTAAGATTGGAGTTAGAGTTGGGTTAAATGGCTCTATTGTTAAATTGTTAAATGGCTGGAAGACCGGAGACCGGAGCCCGAAGAAGGTAAATTGATAAATTATTTTTCGGGATCGGAGATCTTGAGGAGTTTTTTGTAGATGCCGGTTTCGATGCGGAGGGTTTGAAGTTCGGCTTTTAATTGCTGGTTTTCTTTTTCGAGTTCGGAGGCATGCTGGTAGATGTTGAATTTGAGTTGCTGCTGATAATACTTAAAAAAATCGTGCTCGAGTTGATGAGAGATCTTTAATACCGAGCTAATCTTAGTGTCGGCGTTTTTATAGATCTTGTAGACTGCATCGGTGGTCAAGCCAAGATAATTTGCAAGTTGGGTGGCTTTGATGTTGTGCTCAGCACAATAATTTTCTATTAATATTCCAAAGTTTAATGCCATGATTTGAGGGTTTTGGTGATAGAATTGAAGTTTATTGAGATCAAAGGTAGGATTTTTTTTAGTTTGGTGATTATTTCATATTATATTTCTGTTTTCAAATATTTAATTTATATTATCACATATTTAGTTTATTAATTCACTTATTTAATTTCTTATTGACACTATTGTATTTCCAAATACACTTATTTAATTTCTTATTGACACTATTATATTTCTAATTTCACTTATTTAATTTCTTATTGACACTATTGTATTTCCAATTACACTTATTTAATTTCTTATTACATTTATTGTATTTCTAAATTCACATATTATATTTCTTATTTACAATACTAAATTTCTTAATGCAGACAGTTAGTAATTAATTGCACAGGGTAAGTAAGGCTTGAATGGTTTTGATGTTGCGGGTGGTGGCCTGAAGCTTAAGTGTTTTTTCGAATAGGGCGTTGGAGAGTTTGGTTAGGTGGTAGGGTTGTTGGCATTGGAGGATGATTTCGGCGCCATAGGGAGTGAATGTGTCGGGGGAGGCGTGGACGGAGCGGAGTTTTTGGATGGCTTCGGGGGTTGGATGGCCGGAGAGCAGGGTGAGAAATATATTGGAGGATGGGGGTTTGGAGGTTTCGTGGTTTGCAAGAATGGTGCTGATGCGGGTGAGGTCTTCGAAACTTCGGATGAAGCAGGGGATGTTGAGTTGGGTTTCGAGAAGTATCTTTTGACGGATCTGGTTTTGTAAATCAACAGTGTTATTTTGGTTGGTTTGGAATAGGATGTTGCCGCTGTTGAGATGGGTTTTGACGTTGGCGAATCCGAGTTGCTGCATCCAGAGGGTGAGGTCTTTCATGCGGATGAGGTTGTGGCCACCGACGTTTATGGCGCGGAGGAAGAGGAAGAAAGTTTGGAGTTGGGAGTTGGGAGTTGGGAGTTGGGAGTTCATGCAGGTATGAAGGTTATTACCACTAAGACACTTAGAACACTAAGAAGCACTAAGGAGTGCTAAGATTATTCCATTTCGCCGGCTTCGCCGAGTTCGCGGAGGAGGCGGACGGTTTCGGCGGCTTCTTCGGCACTTATTTTTTCGATGGCATAGCCGGTGTGGAGTAGGACGAAGTCGCCTACGTGCATGTCTTCGACAAGCTGGAGGGAGATTTCGCGAATGGCACCTCCGACAGAGGCCCGGGCCATTTGTCCGTCAATGGAAAGAATTTCGGCTGGAACGCTTAGACACATATTTTTGGAGTTTGGAATGCGGAGTTTGGAGTGCGGAGTTTGGAGTGCGGAGTTTGGTGACAGAAGTCAGAAGACCGGAGACCGAAGTCCGAAGAGATTTTATTACTATGTTCACAATGGTTTTTCACAAAGTTATGCAAAGAAATTATTCAATTAAAGCAATAGCGTAGGCGGAGATGCCTTCGCCGCGGCCGATGAATCCCATTTTTTCGGAGGTTTTGGCTTTGACGGATATATCGAAAACGGGTATGCTGATGACTTCGCTGAGTTTTTGCTGTATGAGGGCGATGTAAGGAGCGACTTTGGGTTTTTCGAGGCAGATAGTTGTGTCGATGTTGATGATGTGGTAGTTTTTTTCGTTTAACAGGGCTACTACTTCGCGAAGGAGCTTTTTGCTGTCGGCACCTTTATATTTAGGGTTGGTATCGGGGAAATGAGTTCCGATATCGCCGAGATTGGCAGCACCGAGCAAAGCATCGCAAATGGCGTGAATGAGAACATCGGCATCGGAATGACCCACGGCACCGACTTCAGAGGGAATGGAAATTCCTCCAAGTATTATTTCTGCAGCAGGTTTGAGACGGTGAGAATCGAATCCGAAACCAATCCTACTCATTTTTTTTAACTTCCTTATCTTCGTTGTTCTTTTTGCTTTTAACTTTATCGAAGTTGAAGAGCAGTGAGAAACGAAGTGTATTTTCGAGGGGGTTGTGGGTTGTGACCGGGATGAGGTAGGCGAAATCGAGGCCGAAAACGCTGTATCGCAATCCGGCTCCGAGTGTTAAATATTTTCGGTTGCCTTTGGTTTTGCTTTCGTTGAAGTAACCGGCACGGATAGAAAATTGTTTGGCATACCAGTATTCGATTCCGAATGCGTAGTTGATTTCTTTGAGTTCTTCACCAAAGCCTCCGGGGGCATCGTAGAATGATTGCAACATGCCACGAACGATGGATACATCAGGATCTTTGCCTTTTTCAATAATTTTTTTCCCAGATGCATCGTAAACGTATTTTCCGGTACTATCTAACTGATAAACCGGGGTGGTAGGAACGAGTAGTTTATTGAGGTCGATGTTGAGGGAGAGGCTGTTGTTTTTGTCGAAGTTCATGGTATAGGAAGGACCTATGCGGAGATTGGTAGGGATGAAATCGCGGGCGAGGTTTTCGGTGTATGATATTTTGGCGCCAATGTTTGAAATATTTAAACCGAAAGCAAAGACGGTGCTCATTTTTTTGACTTGTATGGGTTTTTCGTAATACAAGCCGATATCGGCAGCCACGGATTGTCCGGCTTTGGAAGCAGCTCCGGCGACATAAATGCCCCCTGTGAGGTTTGAGTATATATATCTTAAGGCAACTGCACCTGACAAGGTGTTGGTGAATTTATACGAATAGGCGGCGTCGAGGGAAAATTCGTTGGGTTTGTACTGTCCGATGGTTTGGCCTGTTTCATTGGTAAATGTGATATTTCCGAGGGAGAAATACCTGAGAGACATGGCTATTACCTGACGATTGTTGATGCGCTTGTACATTCCGAGATAGGCCAGATTGATGTCGTTGACCAATTTACGCAGCCAAGGGCTATAGGAAACTGAAAAACCGAAGTCTTTATCGATAAAACCATATTTAGCCGGGTTCCAATGCATGGAGTTTGCATCAGCAAATGATGAAACGCCTCCATCGCCCATGCCTCCGCCTCTGGCATCGGGAGCAATTAATAAAAACGGTACTGCCGTGGTAATTGTGTTCAGCTTGTTTTTCAAGATATCGTTGGTCTGCGAACCTTGAGCAAAACCATTAAGGGCGATAAGAGAAGTGAACATCAGGAGAAGAAAATTCTTTTTCATTGTTTACATGATATTTAATTGTTGGCAAAAGTAACTTAAAAATTAAAAAATTATTGCATTTGTGCGTAAATAAAATGTTGTTTTTTTTAAAAATAGTTGAAAATTATTTTATAATTACCATTTTATCAGCCTTTTGTCTGATTTTTCCGTTTTCATCAGATAGGGTAACCGTATAGGTATAAAACCCTTTTGAGAGAGGTTGTCCATTAGCATTTGTTGCATCCCAAAAAATTTGGATGGGTTTATATGTATCGGGAAGGATATCGCGGTTGATCTCAGCGCAAAGTTTTCCAGTGATATCTAAAATGGAAATTTTCAGGAACATTATATCTGTACTCATATTTCGCTGGATATAAAATGTGGTGTGATCCCAAACCGGATCGGGATAATTGTAAATACCTCCTAATTCTATATCGGAAGGGCTTTTCACATTAAAATAAATTTCGCTTCCGCCTTTGTTGTTGAGCAGGTCCGAAGCGCTGAGTTTTAATTTATGCAAACCATAACTCAATCCGTAAAACCGATAGGTAATTTTGCCGGAGGTATATCGATCGGCCTCCTGAATGAAATAGGGGTTTAAAAAATAAGGGGCGTTGAAGCCATCGTCTAATTCGGCGATAATTTCATGACCTATTCCGATGCCATAGGCGTTTATGCCTGAGGTGTCGTGCAGGAATGCGTATAACACTGGGTTGACACTGGTTTCGCCACTGTCTTTAAAGGTAAGTTCTTCCATGAAGAGATCAATATCAGGACCCAGGATATCAGGAACATTGCTAAACCCGTTGTTTTTCAGCAGCAGGCTATCGGAAACTCCATGCGCATCGAAAAAGGGACTTTTGGCGTAATAAATTATTTTTCCGAAACCATCGCCGAAAGTGATATCGGAGGGAGCAAAAAATGAAAATGAAAATTCGCCATCTTTTACTGTTGAGTTGCCCTGATACAAAAGATTCTGCTGCAATTGGAAAGGCGCAATATAGCTTTGTGAATTATCGTTTGCCAGGGTAGCAATGGTTATGGGTTTGTCGTAAACGGAAGGATAGAGTTTACCGTTGAACCAATCCTGTTTGTAACCGTTTCGGTCGGCTATGAAGCCTTTTACGGTAATAACCCTTGAATTAAAAATGGTGTCGCCTGAAATGTCGATGGTATCGGACATGATCTTTTCGGTGACAATATTATATTGTGGAATTGCGAGGGACAGTGCCGGATCGCCGAGCAGGGTAAAATTCTCCTTATACACTCCATTACCACACAAGTTTTTTGATGCTTTGATGATATCGCCAAACCGGACTTTATCGGTATGATTAGGTGTGAATGCAGTTTTGAGAAGATTACGGTTGACAATTTCGTTGGAATGGGCAAAGGCAATACGGGTTGTGGAAAACATTGCAATGCCGCCGCCATTGGGATGCAAAAGAATTTTCTCGCCTGCTGAAACCAGTTCGGGATTGTCGTAGCGGCTGAATTCGCAGGTTGCTGTAACGAAAACAGGCAGGTTGAGGAAGTTATTATATTTGCCTATTTCGGAAAATGTAAGTATACTTTCGGATGCTAATCCGTATTCGCCTCCATGTCCCACATAATTGATGAGCAATGAGCCATTTTTTATATTTTTATCAATGTCGGTGTTCACATCGGGGTATCTATCGCCGGAAGGAGTATGGACCTGATTATAGGCATCGAGGTAAATTTTATTGACATTCAAATTGTGGGTAATGGAATCGAGCATGTTGACCATCTTCTCAGTTTGGTTGAAATGGAGGTTGCCATCTTCATCATCAGCAATAAAACAGATTTTGTTTCTCCAGGAATCGAAGTTTGAAACCAATCCATTTTCATAAGCATTTTCCATAAGGTCCTGTGGAATACCATATCTCATGGATTTTGCCACCAGGATATCAGCCTCGGCCGAGGTAGAAACAGGAAAACGGCCCACACCTACATCTATATCGCCATAGAGTTCATCGCCTTCGAGGGAGTCGAGCATTCCGAAGAAATCGTCGGAGACATAGGAAGAAATAGGCAAAACTGAATTTGCGGTTTGCCAGGTAGGGATCAAGTTTGTATTTTGAGGTATGCGATGTTTCATATCATAAGAGCCATCGCCAAAAAGCAACAAATATTGCACACGATGGAGGGTATCGTTTTCACCTCTTTCGTAAAACATTCTGACGAAATCGCGAATGGCGGCAGGATCCTGTTTGCCGGAAGAAAATTCATTGTAAATCTGCTGTGTAGTGGCCACTGCTGCACTCAACAGGTCGTAATTGCGGTGAAAGTCGGCTAACTGATTGGCTTGCGCCAGAAATAAAGGATGGGTTACTATTACAAATTCGGCCTGGGGCAAACCGTGGAGGTTTTGATTGGGAACAGGCCCCAGCAAAGCTACATGGCCGGCATTATTCTGGTCGAAAGCAATGAATTCGGATAAAGATGCAGAGTTTGCCTTGAATGTTGAACTGTTTCCGTTGGTAATGAGTTGCATTTGGCTGATATTGCCTGAGTCGGCCAAATGCCAGACCTGAAAAACATTGCCAGAATTATCGATATTGAACTGAGAGATATTGTTCCCAATGGTCTGAATATTTCTGAACTTAATTTGCTCCTGACGGTAGACAAGTTTTCGTACGGCTGCCAGTTCGATATAATTTAACCAACCTAATGAGGAGGACTCAGGCTGATCGTAAGCAATCTGAATTTTAATAGTGTCGGAATTGGGAATAAAACCCAGATGAACACTGCCCATTTTTGCATATTCGGAATTAAGATTGCCATCGACAGGTAAGATGGAAACCGGGGAAGAAATTCCATTTACATTTACCTGAAAAGCAGTTGCTTGCACGGAGCGTGCCATAAGGCTGATGTCGGCAACGGTTTCAGCGGTATCACTAAGATCGGATAATATAAAATTAAAAAAACGGGGTGAAGGGTCATTGAACACCTCGCCTAACCATTGTTTGCCAGATTTGAGCAGATTTACGGAATCGAGCTCGTGAAAAACCAGATGATTGTATGAGTTGACAGTGATATCGGGCACAGCCGAAATGGATGGATAAGGCAAAATACGTTTGCCGGGGCCTCTGTCGAAAGTAAAATAATAAAAGGTTGAGTCGGAATAATAATTGATCTGATGATGGAAAGTTTGAGCTCCCGGATTGAAAATCCATCCGGATGTTCCGACGCCGTAAAACAAAATATAGTCGTTCAAATCGATATAGCCATCACCCCCATCGATTACCAATACACTATTTTCGATCAGGTCGTCGAAGCGAGGGACAGAATTTTTTTCGGGTAGCATGCTCCCTCCATTACCAAATAATCTGAAATCAACGGCTTTAAAAGGCGGCAAGGCTCCGGATGCCATCAGATCGGAATAGGTGAGCTTATATACCGCATCGGAAGTTGTAGCAATTTTAAACCAGTTACCTTCCGCCAAAACAGAAACCGGAACAAAGCTCTTCTGCATTTCTTTTTGAGAAAATGAAATGAATGAACAGAAAACCCATAAAATAAAAAAAATGAGGAGCTTTTTAGGCATAGATTAAATAATGTGCAAAATTAAGGAAAATAAACACGGATTATCAATAAACCAGGAATATGGTTATTTCAGTATGACCAATTTCTCAGTTTTATCAGCGTATAAACCCTTATTGTTTTTTACTTTCAGCTTATAAATGTAAACTCCTTTACCAATCTGATCACCAAAATCATCATTACCGTCCCAGGGAATAGGATCAGCCCTGAAGCCATTGGTTTCGACTGTTGCAGTAATAGTTTTGATAAGTTTTCCAGAGATTGTAAAAATCTGGATCTGCACATCCAATCCACAACAAGGCTGATTGTGTTCGAACCAAAATTCGGTGTAAGTGGTAAAGGGGTTGGGGTAATTAAGCACATGAGTTAATGCCATTTCGGCACTTTCAGCCACAATAAATTCGACTTCGGACTCGGAGGAATTGTTGTAAACATCCCAGGCCTTAACCTTCAATTTATGAGTTCCCGGTGCGAGATTTTTAAATGGATATTTAACGGTTCCTTTCTGGTAGGTATTGAGGTCAGACTCGTAATAATCATTCAGTACGTAAGTTTTTTCTGTATTGTCATCCAAAACGGCAGCAATATCGTGCCCTATTCCATTACCGACCGTATTTAAACCTGCAGAATCGCTGAGATAAGTCAATAAAATTGGATTGGCCGAAGTGACTCCCCCTGAAACAAAACGGGTATCGTTCATGTAAATCCTCATTTCGGGGCCGAGATTGTCGGTAATCTGATTATTATTAGTACCACCGATGATAAAGTCTTTATAAAATCCATTGGCATCAGTATTTCCATTGGTGGAATAATAGCTTATCTTTCCCTTTCCATACTTATATATTATGTCTTTTGGAACCACAAAAGTGTAAGAGAAATCTCCATTAATAACACTAACCTTCCCTTTAAAGACGATATTTTTCTGAGAATTGAATTGCTGGGGTGCGCCATCGCTACCGAGCGTTGTTGACAAAACAGGTTTATCGAATACGATAGGAATTACAATACCAGTATAATCTGTTTGTTTTACACCTGCAAAATCAGCCACATAACCTTTAATAGAAATCTTCGACAAGGCTTTAAGTGTATCCAGAGTTCCGGATAATGGCTGATTATTAATACTGGTAGTAACAACATTCATTTTTGGATAGGCAAGTTTAAGTGCAGGGTCGCCCAATAATAGAAAATTACTGATTGAACTCGGACATCCCATGGTATTTTTAGATTTTCTGATGATATTCCCCAAATAGTCATAATCACCTGCTGTTTTAACAAATACATTCTTAAAGAAGGTTGTATTCAATGTTGAGTTCGATCCTGAAAAGGCTAACCGTGATGTTGTGAAAAGCGCCACTCCACCTCCATTTGGATTGATCAGCACATATTCGCCTGCTGAAACTCTGCCGGGATCGTCGCAGCGGCTAAATTCGCAGGTAGCGGTAATAAATAAGGGGGTATTAAACTTATTGGCCCAATTAATAATGTCGGAAACCCCTAAAATTTGTTCATGTGCCCATCCTATTTCACCGCCGTGACCAATCCAGTTAACAATCAATGCCCCTTTTTCAACTCTTTTATTAATAGCATCCGTGCACTCCTGTGATCTTTGTCCGCCAGGTGTTGAAACCTGTGGATAGGCATCAAGATAAATTTTCTCAACATTATAATTTCCGTACACAGTATCAATCAATTTTGCAATGGTTTCTGATTCGCCCAGAAAATTCTCACTCATATCATTATCGTCGGCTACGAGGCAAACCACATTTCTCCAATCTCCAAAATTTGAAATGGTTCCCGAATATCCGCCACAACTGACATCTGTCAATGCAAGATCGTTTGTAGCCGCATAATTCAAAATCTTATTTACAATAGCATGCGCATCATCCAAGGATTTAGCTGAAATTCTTCCCACTGAGACATCGAGGAGATTTCCGTAAGCACCTTCATCAAAATCGTCGAGAAATGCAAAGTAATCGTCTGTAGCAAAAGATGAAGTTGGTTCTAATGAATTTTCTGTTTGATACATGGGAACAAAATTGGTATTGTCAGGAACCCTGTTGAGACAATCGTAAGATGCATCGCCAAATAACAATAAAAACTTAGGCTGAAAAGAAATATTCAAACCAGCCCGGTCGTAAAACATCTTTAGGAAATTTTTAATGGCTGTTACATCCTGGTTTCCTGAAGAAAATTCGTTAAATATTTCCTGAGGAGTTGTAATTACGACTGACATATTATCTTTGGTCCGGTGCAAATCAGCAATGCGGTTAGCTTCTCCCACAAAATCAGGATAAGAAACGATTACCATATCTGTTTGGCTTAAACCATGTAAGTTCTGGTTTTGAATTCGACCTGTAGGAGAAATGGCGTAAAACTGGTTGCCATCAAAAGCAACAAATTCCTTAAGCTCGTCTGTTGTAATGCGGAACAAAGAATTGGCTCCATTCTGTAAGACCTCAATTCTTTTTGGTTCCAGATAATTGGTAACATTCCAGAACACAATACTACCATTAGTATTACCGACTACGAATTCAGAAATGCCTTTACCGATAGAGCTCATATTGCGAAAAGGCAGTTGACCGTAAACAAAAGAAAGATTCCGACGGGCATTGATCTCAAAATAATCAAGCCAACCGACCGCAGAAGAATTTCCTGATTTATTGTAGTCGATCCTGATATTTAATGCACTGACTGGAGATATGTTGGCCTGACTGGTTACTATTTTTGCGTATGAATCAGTATAGCTTGAAGAACATGGGGAAACGAAAGTATCAATTGAAAGAGAAGAATTTGCGTATACCTTGAACTTTGTCTGATATCCCACCGAACGGGCAAGCAGACTTGTCTTCAATTTCATTATTGATCCTGATACCACATTCGGAA
Organism: uncultured Bacteroidales bacterium; assembly: GCA_964469155.1. Classification (GTDB taxonomy): domain Bacteria; phylum Bacteroidota; class Bacteroidia; order Bacteroidales; family CAIWKO01; genus CAIWKO01. The sequence goes on along the minus strand of CAYXXU010000033.1, from coordinate 24,343 downwards.
AACTGAAATCGTAAGAATATGAAGTTTTTACATCGAACACTTCACCGTAAAATTCCCTGCCTGATTTGATCAGATTCAAGGAGTCAATTTCGTGAAACGCATAATCGTCGAATTCAGTAACCACAAAATCGGCTGGCTGAGAAAGACTTGCCTCTGTTTGAATTCTTTTTCCGGATCCCAGGCTGGCTGTGATAAAATAGGCGGAAGTCAGGGTGTATTTATTTTTCTTATGGGTATAAACCTTATTGGAGGTATCAGCAATCCATTGAACGGGACCTTTAGCATAAAATAAAATGTAATCGTTACTATTAAATACTCCGTCATTCTCGCCATTTACCAAAATCGCATTTTCCTGAAGGTCATCATACATAAATGAAGCATTGTTTTCAGGAAGCATCGCCCCACCATTTCCGTATATTCTGATATTTCTGGGGTCAATTGCAGCAGGATCCATCCCTAAAGCTATTAAATCATTATAGGTTACCACATGAATACCGGACTGAGAAATATCGAATCGAAACCAGTCGCCGGTTTTTAAAACAGAATTGGCTGCAAACACATGAGATTTATTTGGAATTTTTATAATCTCGGCATTTTCATAATTATACTTAAGGTCAAAAAATATTAAGCGTTCATATTTTCCGGTTACATTATTTTTTCTGATGGGAATAAAATTTATTGAAAGGAATGCTTTTTTGTTTTCATACACAACCTTAGTGTTAACATTAATGTTATCAAAAAATAAAAATTCTTTATCATTCAATAGGGTTACTTCTGTTATGGGGACTTCTTCATATTGATAGTTAATGATCTCAATTTTTGGAATCCGGTTAGATTTAATAACATCGGCATTTGTATAAAAAGCCGGGATGTTCGCATCATTATCATACACAGCGCCATCGAAATTCAAATAGAATTGATTGTTGAGGTTACCATTGTATAGTGATTGCGGAGTATTCCACCGGAGTTTAAATTCATTGCGACTATTAGTTTTTGATACCTGAGCAGGTAATGAATTCAGAAAAGCCGCCAAGATAGAAATTGAAAGGAACAAAAGTTTTTTTATCATCGTTGAAAAAGAATTGAAAATAATTAACAAAATTACCAAAATTATCTATAATTAAGAAATTTAAAAAACATTCATTTTCTTGAAACCTTATTTATTTTTAAGAGTAAAACAGTAAAAAAAAAACTTATTACTATCGGGAAACTAAAAAATTGTTATTTTTGCTTATTAAATTTTTCGCATCAACGCAACACTGTCAAAAATATTGTTGGTTTTAATTATTTTTTTTTATTTTGTCTTTATGCCAATATGCATGTCCCTTTTTTCGTTATTATGTTTTGAACCAAAAAATATTTAACATGAAGAAGTTCTATACTCTATTATTATTTGTTTTGATGACAGGTAGCGTTAGTTACGCACAGGATCCACACTTTTCGCAGTTTTATGCTAACCCGCTTTATCTGAACCCTGCTTTTGCCGGAACTACTCTTTGTCCCAGGGTTATTCTGAATTTTCGTGATCAATGGCCGTCAATATCTGGAACCTATGTTACCTATAACGCATCATACGACCAGCATATAGACAAACTTTCGGGTGGTATTGGTGTATTATTGAATACTGACCGTGCCGGACAAGGAATTCTGAATACAACCACTGCCTCTTTCATGTATTCTTTTCGTCTGGAAGTAAATCGTTCGTTTTCGATGAAATTAGCCTTACAGGCTACGTATTTTCAAAAGAAACTGGATTGGCAGAAGCTTACTTTTGGCGATATGATCGATAAAAGACATGGATTTGTGTATAGTACCAGTGAATTACCACCCTCAAGGCTTACCAAAGCCAATGTTGATTTTGCTGCCGGAGTTTTAGGCTATGGTGAAAAATATTTTATTGGTTTTGCCGTTCATCATTTAACTCAACCCAACGAAGGTTTTATTTCTATGAGCAGAATGCCACGAAGATATACAGTTCATGCTGGCGGTATTATAAATCTGGTTAAAAAGGTACGTCGCAGAAGCAATGAGCATACTCCTACCCTATCGCCAAACATACTTTTCATGCAGCAAGCCAACTTCCAGGAAATAAATTACGGTTTATATTTCAACAGATATCCTTTTGTTGGCGGCCTTTGGTTCAGACAAAATTTCAAAAATGCCGATGCAATTGTTTTTATGGTGGGGGTTCAGGCAAGTATGTTTAAAATAGGGTATAGTTATGACCTGACAATATCCAAGCTAACCAATGCTACTGGAGGCGCTCATGAAGTTTCGTTTGCTTTACAGTTTAATTGCAAACCACCGAATAAAAGAGTAAGAGCAATAAATTGTCCACAATTTTAAAAAAAAAGACAACAATTTTTGAATTTTTTAGTTACAGCAAAAATAAAACACAAACATTATGTATACAAAAAGAATTTTCAGTTTAATGGCAGTCATAGCAACTGCTTCATTTATGCTGAGTTCATGCAAAAAGGATGTTTCTTCGACCACAGGTTGGGAGTACAACAATCCTAAAAATGGCGGGTTCGAAGTAGTTCCTTACGAAGAACAGGAAACTGGACCAGGATTAGTTCTGATTGAAGGTGGTACCTTTATGATGGGCCGGACCGAACAAGATGTGCTGTATGATTGGGATAATATTGCCCGAAGGGTAACCGTTTCCTCTTTTTACATGGACCAAACCGAGGTACGTAACCTCGATTATTGCGAATTTCTTTACTGGACCAGAAGAGTTTTCAGTGTAGATTATCCTGAAGTGCTCCAGAAACGTTTGCCCGACACCCTCGTTTGGCGCGATCGTTTGGCCTATAATGAGCCTTATGTGGATTATTACCTGCGTCATCCGGCTTATCGCGATTATCCTGTGGTTGGTATAAGCTGGGTTCAGGCAAGTGATTATTGTAACTGGAGAACCGATAGGGTAAATGAATATATCCTTATCAGGGAAGGTATCCTTAAAATGGATCCCAATCAACAAAACGAAGAAAACTACAATACTGATGCTTACCTTGCCGGACAATATGAAGGAATGGTAAAGAACGATTTGTACGATATGGACCCCAATGGTTCCGGAACCCGGAAAGTACGTATGGAAGATGGAATTCTGTTGCCTAAATACCGTCTGCCAACGGAAGCCGAATGGGAATTTGCAGCCCTGGGCTTAATTGGCAACACTATCTACGAACGTATTCTTGAGCGCAGAATTTACCCATGGAACGGACATATTGCCCGTAACGACCGTACCAACAATCTGGGAGAATTTGTTGCCAACTACAAACGTGGACGCGGTGACAATATGGGTGTTGCAGGCAATCTTAACGATGCAGCCGATATCACTGCTCCGGTTTATTCTTATTGGCCCAACGATTATGGACTGTATTGTATGGCAGGTAATGTTGCCGAATGGGTTATGGATGTTTACAGACCATTATCTTTCGAAGATGTCACAGATTTCAGGCCATTCAGAGGTACTCAATTTCAAACTCAAATGAGAGATGCTGATGGCGTTCTGGAAGATAAAGATAGTTTAGGCAGAATCCGCATGAGAGATGTAACGGTTGCTGAAAGCAAAGACCGCAGAAACTATCGTCAGGCCGATAACAGAAGTTATCTGGATGGTGATTATACATCAAACCTTATTATTGGTGATGACTGGAATCCTCAAACTGATGAAAATATTGACAATAATGATAATGCCAACGTACGGATGTATGATTATGGCGTTACTTCCATGATAAATGATAAGGCCCGAGTGTATAAAGGCGGTTCGTGGAAAGACAGGCAATATTGGATGAGTCCGGGAAACAGAAAATTCCTCGACGAAAACCTTTCAACAGAATTTATTGGATTCAGGTGTGCTATGACACGTGTCGGCAGCCCTGTTGGTAATTTTTAATAAAAATATTTTCATTTTCGAAAAACCCCGGTTACTTTTGTAAGCGGGGTTTTTTATTTAATGCAATTACAAAATAAACAAAATGGAAATAAACGAATTATACAGCCTGTTCAAAAAGCATCCTTTGATATGTACCGATACCCGTAAAATACTTCCCGGTTCTGTTTTTTTCTGCCTCAAGGGGCCCAGTTTTAATGGAAATAAATTTGCTGCCAAAGCTATTGAAAACGGCGCTGCCTATGCAATAATTGATGAAGCCGAATACCTGATCAATGATCGCACCATTCTGGTAAACGATGCCTTAAAATGTCTGCAGGAGTTGGCTAAGTTGCACCGCTCAAAATTAAAGATCCCCGTAATTGGTATTACCGGAAGCAACGGAAAAACTACTACCAAAGAGTTGCTTTTTGCCGTTCTTTCAAAAAAATATAAGGTATACGCCACTCCCGGCAATTTGAACAATCATATAGGCGTACCTTTATCGGTGCTGGAAATTACTCCCGATTACGAAATGGCCATTATCGAAATGGGAGCCAACCACCTGGGCGAAATTCATGATCTGTGCCAGATATCGCAGCCCGACTTCGGATTGATCACCAATATCGGCAAAGCCCATCTGGAAGGATTTGGGTCGTTCGAGAATGTTATTACTGCCAAAACCGAACTTTATAAATGTATTGAGAACAGAAAGGGGCTGGTTTTTCTGAACAATAACAACAGTATTCTGAAAGAACATGTCGGTACTATTGAAAACTTTACTTACGGAACGAATCAAAACTCGGATATCCATGTAAACTTTCTGGTGGCCAATCCTTTTGTTAAAATTTATTGGGAGAATAAAAAAACCATCATCGAATCGAAACTTATCGGCAAGTATAATTTCGAGAATATTCTGAGCGCCGTGGCCATTGGCGAATATTTTAAGGTGGATCACCTGCTGATTAAAGAAGCCATAGAAAACTACGAGCCTAAAAACTTCCGTTCGCAATTTATCCAAAAAGGCAGCAACCTCATTATTTTGGATGCTTACAATGCCAACCCTACCAGTATGATTGCCGCACTGGAGAATTTTAACCTGATGCAATCGACCCACAAAATAGTGATGCTGGGCGATATGCTGGAACTGGGCACTTACAAAGACGAAGAACACAGAAAGATTATCGAATACCTGATCGATTCTCATTATAATCATGTTTTTTTGGTGGGATCGATTTTTACCAAGGCCAATCTGAGGAGAGATTTTCTTACTTTTAAAACCTCAGCCGAACTGAAGGCGCATCTCGAAAACAATCCCATTAAAAAAGCTTTGATACTGGTGAAAGGTTCGCGGGGCACCCAAATGGAAAATGTGGTAGAAGCGCTATAATATATGGTAACCACCTATCATGTCATTGGCGTGATGTCGGGCACTTCGCTCGATGGGCTCGACATGGCTTATTGCAGGTTCGAACTGAAAGATGGGCAGTGGAAGTTTGAAATTCCGCATGCCACCACCGTAAAATACAACGATGCTTGGTCAGTGAGATTAATGTCGGCCCATAGCCAGTCTGCAAGGAATCTTGCCAGGCTGAATGCCGATTATGGCCATCTGATAGGCAAAAAGGTTAAGAGTTTTATACGAAAGCATACTATCAAGGCCGACTTTATTGCCAGCCATGGTCAGACAGTATTTCATGAACCGCAAAATCAATTTACGGTTCAGATAGGCAGCGGGGCAGCTATTGCAGCCGAGACAGGAATGACGGTGGTGTGCGACTTCCGCTCGACCGATGTGGCCCTGGGCGGACAAGGCGCTCCGTTAGTGCCTATTGGCGATAAGCTGCTGTTTGGCAAATACGACGCCTGTTTGAATATTGGCGGGTTTGCTAATATTTCTTACACCAGTACCATCAAGCGCATAGCCTATGATATCTGCCCGGCAAATACCATTTTAAATTACCTGGCGCAGCAAGCGGATAAGGAATATGACGAAGACGGCGAAATGGCCAAAAGCGGTAGTATATCAGATGCACTTCTTGGAGAATTGAACCAAATTGCTTATTATGCCCAAAAACCGCCCAAATCGCTGGGCATAGAATGGCTGGAGCATTTACTTTTGCCTTTGGACAGTTTCAGCCACCTGAGCACGGCCGACCGACTCCGAACCCTTACGGAGCATATTGCCATGCAAATTGCCCGGTCCATAAATAAATGCGGCGCAAAAACCGTTTTATGCACCGGAGGCGGCACCCATAATAAGTTCCTGGTAACACGCATCAATGACCTTACGGGAAACCGCCTGGTAATACCCACCAAAGAACTCATAAATTATAAAGAAGCCCTGATTTTTGGTTTGTTGGGGGTGCTGCGGATGCGCAACGAGGTAAATTGCCTGAAAAGCGCCACAGGAGCCAGCAGAGATAGTTGCGGGGGAGCGATCTATGGGGGGAATTGAGGCTGTGAGGCTTTTAGAAAATAATGAATATTGAACAAGGAATAATGAATAATGAAGTGGGCGGGCAAAACTTCAACATTCAGTATTCAGGATTCGATATTATTAAGTCCCAAGACCCAAGCCTCAAATTCCAAACTCCAAGCTCCAAGACCCAAGACCCAAGCCTTAATCCGCCAACTGGAAGACCAAGCCCCAAATTCCCAGACCCAAGCTCTTCGCAGCGACACATTGAGATTTCTTCGCGTGCTTGCGGTTAATTTTTTTTCCACTAAAACACTAAGGCACCACATTATTCCCGCCCTTTTTCTTCAATTCATTAATCGGTGTTCCAGGTTTGGTATTCTTTTTTCGCCATTTTTCCATTCAAACCTTAAAATTCCTATCCATGATTTTTCCATTCTATGGTTTTGAAGTAAAAGCCTTATTAATATTGTGCCGTCGCACGGTTTTGGTTTCTAAATCGAACGATTTCCTGATTGTATTTTAGTTTTGAAACCTAAACTAAATGAAATAATTTTCATTAAAGTTAATTGATTTCAAAATTGCAAAATCGTTTTAGCGTAAAAAAAGCTTTTTGTTTTTAAAAAAAATTTCACGGGAGTGGAATCTGGAGTATAACACTGAAGGCCACGTCAATTAGGCTTTTTAGAAAGGAGTTGTAAATCAGGATAAAAAAATCGCTTAGTAAAAGAGCACAATATCCCTCCAGGTAATAATAATTGCAAAAAGAATTCTTATTTTTGCTTTGTAAATCAAAAATACCTATAAAAATGGGAACCTTAAATTGGTCAGCCTCAAAAAACCCCTTCATCAGCTGCACCCGCCGCAACAACCGTAAAATGGATGCCATATCCACCGATCTCGACGCTAAACTGTTCGCCAAATCGGCCGATCCGTTGTTTACGTCCATTTATAACGCCTATCATCCGTTTTACCAGACATTTCACAAATCGTATGTCGACTACAAAACAGCCATCTCTGAGTGGCATGGCAGCACTGCGGTCATTGAGGGTTTCTGGAAAAATGTATCGTCTAAACTCATCGACAAATGGGATACTTCGGTGAAAGGGGTTTACGAAAAAGGCTCCGACAAACATAAGCTATTGTTTCCCAAGGGTCACGATATTTTCCGCGTAGGGCCTTATCAGGAGAGAATCTCTAACATAGAATCTTTCCATAGCCTGTTGTCGGCCGACCCGGCTTTGGCAGCCACGGCCACAATGGTTCAAACTTTCCTTACGGAATATGCAGCCGCCTACAGCGTGCATACGGCCAACAAACTGAAGGTGAAAGACCTTTCGGACGAATTGAAACTCAACAACAAAGCCTGCGCCGTTGCTATGTTTAAGGTGTTGGGGTCGCTGGTAGTGCTGTTTGCCGAAACTCCCGAAAAAATAGAAAATTACTTCCTAATAGATGAAATCATGAAATCAACACCCAAAGATGACGGCGGACTGAGCAACGAAAAGTTCGTCATAGTGCCAGGCGGACAGACGGTAGAAGCAGGCATACCCTTCAAAGACACCACCAAAATTAAGGTTTACAACCCTGGCATCGAAATATTATATCTGTTCACTATGGCCACCAACGACGGTTCCAACATACCAGAAACGGCCCACATGCTGATACCCGAGGACGAAGAAGTCATAGAAATGTATACATTGGGCGAAGCCGGCAACCGCTATTTTTTTATAGGCAACAAAGAGACCGACGAAGGCAGTATTTCGATAGAAATTGTGGAATAGAAACCTCTGTTGAGATAAAGAAAAGTGCCTGAAGTAATGGAAGGCTGGCTTTTGATCAATGGCTAAATGGTTCTGTCGTTAAATTGTTATAGAACCGCCTTTGCATTCCTTAGTGAAATCTCTTAGTGCTTCCCTTGTGGTAAATACCCTTAGTATTTCTATGGGTTCTCAGTGTCTAAGTGGTTTTCTGCCAATTGCCGATTTCTTCGTGTCACTCCGTGTCTTCATCGTGGATGTTCGTGTAAGAGTTTTCCTCAGCGCCCTCCGCCCCTCTGCGGTGCATCTTCAACTTGAAAATTGATCATTGAAAATTGACTATTATAAAAATGCAAAAAACTGAGAATGCAAATAAACAAAGTCACAATGTTAATAAGCAAAGTCAGAATGCTTATATGATCATGCGAAAATGGCAATTATAGAATAAAATAACAAAGAATCTTACCCGTTTTTATTACCACGATTATGGGAAAAAATAATTTTAATGGAATTTCTACATTTTTTGTCTTTTCAAGATTGTCGATCTGATTTTAATTTATAGTAAATTTGACGTCTGAAATCTATAAGCACCCCATTATGCCTGTTAAAAGACAACCCGCCGAAAAGATCTACTACACCATGGGCGAAGTGGCCGAAATATTCAAGGTAAATCATTCCCTGATACGTTTCTGGGAGAAGAAATTTGATATTATAAAGCCCTATCGTAATAAAAAAGGCAACCGACTGTTTACCAAAGAGGACCTTAAGAATTTCTATATCATTTACCACCTGGTGAAAGAACGTGGTTTTACCATTCCGGGCGCCATTGAAAAACTCAAGGATAATAAAGAAGATACAGTGAATAACATTGAAGTAGTGGAGTCGTTGAATAAGATAAAAAAGTTTTTGGAGGAATTGAAGGAGGAATTATAGCCATTAGCCACAAGCCACTGACATGAGCATGAGATCGGCAAAAGGAGAAAGAATAACCATTAATGAAACGCAGTAGATGGCTACTTTATGACCGCAAGTTACCCTCCAACAATTTAGCAATGTAACAATTTAGCAATTTTAAGAAATATTCAATAATCAACAAACCATGCTCAATGTTCAAGTGTTTTAGGCACTTCTCTTAGCAAAAAACCAATTCCCCCTTCGTATATCTAACAGAAATCGTTAATTTTGCACCCAATAAATTTTTATCAGAATGGATGGCTTTAAAGTATGTACCAACGGACATTATTACCAGGACAATCTGGACGAATGCCCTTATTGTCCCAAAAACCAAAATAATATGGATAAAACAAAGATCGATAACCCCAGCGGAAACCTGAACGACAAAACCCAGATATTCGCACCTTCGGGAAACCATGACCTGAACAAGACACAGATATTTCAGGGTGGAAATCAAAACGAAGAAGCTGTTTTTTCGTCCATGAAAAACCAATCGGGACGCAAACTGGTCGGATGGCTGGTTTCGTTTACCATCGATGCCAACGGAGCTGATTTCCGTTTGTACGAAGGCCGCAACATTATTGGCTCCGACCCGGCTTGCGACATTGTGGTCACTAACGATCATACCGTTTCGTTGAAACACCTGACGATATTGTTCCGCATGGGCGTGTTCAAATTTAAAGACGAACTGTCGACCAACGGAACTTTCATCAATGATGAGTTTATGGAAGAAGGCAACCTGGCCGATGGCGACATGGTGAAGGTAGGCAATACGGTGTTCAGGTTCCGAACCGTTTGATATTCTAACACATTTTAAATTATAAAGACTATGAAAAGAGTTTTTTCAATGATAATATTGCTGGGAATCATGGCATACGGTTTCGGGCAAAAGATCAGCATCACCAATGTGGATAATGCAGGGTATCCCAAGATCAATGTTTCGCTTACTTTGACAGAAAAAGGCGAAGCACAACCCGCGGATTTCAAATTGTATGAAAATAACAAGGAAGTGCCCTTCATGCTGGCCAAAGATAACAATGCGGCCGGCCCATCGGGTCGCAACATCTGTTTCCTGATAGAAGCTTCGAACTATACCAAAGGCGCGGCCCTCGAACAAATGAAACAGGCGGTGACCGAAGTATTGGGAAAGATAGGCGAAAGCGATAAGGTGAATGTGGCTTACTTTGGTAAGGCCAACAGCGACGGAAAATCTCTCAACATTCTGAGCGCGGAGTTTACCAGTGATAAATCGACACTTCGCAATGAGATCAGCAGCAAGATCAATGCACCCAAAGATACCAACCCCGCAGCCGATGTGTATAAAAGCATTTACGAATGCCTGGATTTCTTCAACTCCAAGCAGGATCTGAATGGCACTAAGATACTCATAGTATTATCGGCAGCCGTCAATACCAGTAAATCGCCCATCAAGGCCGAAGATTGCATCGACAAATCAACCAAATTCAATATCCCCGTTTATACCATCACCTACAAAACGGCCAATAAATATGCCGCCGACAACTTTATCCGCCTCAGCGATAAAACCAATGGCAAAAGCGCTTCGGCAAAGAACGGAGGAGAATTGAGCAGCGCCATTTCGGATTTCATGGGAGCCGCCGAAAATACTTCCACACAGGCAGGCAATACATGGATACTGAGCTTCGACGCTACCCAATCATCGGAAACCAACAACTTCGACATCTTGTATCAAGGCGAAAAAGTAAGCGGCACATATACTGTTCCCGAAGGACAACAATCCTTCATTGGAAAATACTGGGTGTTGTTCCTTATTGGAGGGTTGATCATTTTGGCTATCATTGCCATAGTGATATTGATGGTTATGAAAGGCAAGAAATCGAAAGCCGAAGAAGCCCGCAAAATTAAGGAAATGGAAGAGCGCAACATACTGTTGCAACAGCAAATGCGCGACTCTGCCAATCAGCGTACCATGGTGCCACCCATTCAGGAGCCTCAAAAGATGGACCTGAAGAAGACAATGATAGGCGGGGGAGGCGGTGCACCCACCGTGATGGTAAGCTCAGGCAGTTTCCAGCAGAATTTTACGCTCAACAAGATGCGCATGGCCATTGGGCGCAATGCAGGCAACGACATTGTGATCCCTGAAACCACCGTTTCGGGCAATCATGCCGACATAACAAACGAAGGTGGCAATTGGTATATCATCGATGCCAACTCGACCAACGGCGTAATGGTGAACGGAACCAAAGTGAGCAAACAAAGGCTCAACAACGGCGATCTGATCAAACTGGGAGCAGCCACACTGAAGGTTCAGTTCTGATACTGAAAACCCCTTAGTGTATCTTAGTGTCTTGGTGCCTTAGTGGCAAAATATTTTGTCATGTATTAATGGTAGGCTGACAGCTAACTTACTTCTTAATACAGCTTCACAAACCTTTTCCTCCCAAAGGGGCTGCCCATATCCCAAACGGTGGCCACGCATTGGGTGATGTAAATCAAACCCATAAAGTCGTAGCCTTTGTAGTCTATCATAGGTTGTAGAAAGGGCCGTGCGGCCACTATTTCCTGCTTCAGGGCGAGATCGTCATCCATGTCAGTTGCCGTTCCGGTGATCCTTATCTGGGTCTTATCGTGATAAAAGCAAAGTTCCGTCTTTGGATTGTCCATCAGTTGGCGATAAAAATCCTTATTCTTGGCCGTCGAAATAACAATCCCCCCACTATCGGCCCTGAAACTCATAATGCCTCTCACACGGGGCTGTCCTTTATCGTCGGTAGCAACAAAGCAAAGTGGGTTTTGGTTGATGAATGCGAGTATCTCTTCTTTGGTGGTGAACATATTTTTAGGGGTTTAGACTTTAGACTATTTGGCTTTTAGGAAGGACAATATTAGGTATAACGATTTAACAATGCAACAATTTAACAAACAACAATAGAACAATGCAACCATTAAATCCCTTCCTCATTTATATACTTCGCCATCTTCTTCAGATTCAGTATACTGAAATCGCCCGGAATGAACTTTCCCACCTTATACAGGCTTTCGCCCGCACCGCATTCTATGAACTTATCCACTCCGCTGCCCGCCATAAATGTTAAGGTCTTCCACCAATGGAAAGGCTGGCAAAGGTTTCTCACCAATTCGGAGCGTATCTGGTCTTCTGTTCGAATGGTCTTCTGGTCCATGGCCGAAACAATGGGATAGATACTCTTGGAAACCGTCATCATTTCTATTTTCGCGCCAAAATCCACGGAAGCTTTTTGCAGCAGTGGCGAATGATAGGGATGCGTAACCGGCAGCATTCGGGTTTGCAGGGCCCCATCGGCTTTGGCATTGTCTATAATGCGAAGCAGTGCCTGGGCATGTCCCGACAAAATAAACGAAAACTCGCTGTTTTGGTTGATGATACTCACCTTATCCACATAAGAGCGCATGATACCCTCTACATCGTCACGGCTCAGGCCGCCTATCACGCACATGCCCATCATTTCGGCCGGCAGATGTTTTTCAATATAATTATAGGCGCTAATGATCATTTGCATACCGGTTTCGAAACTGATGGACCGGCAATGATACAAAGCCGCATAAATGCCCATGCTGAAGGCCGACACAAAGTCGGGAACCTTGTCGTTCTTATGCAATATGTCCGAAACACAGCAGCTCATCACATAGGTGATAAATTGTGAAGTCAGGGGATCGTCCAGGTAATTATGGTTTTCGATGTCGAAATCTGTGATGTCACGGCCGGCAACCGCCGATACCTTTTCGAGTTTATGCATCAGTATGTGATGGCCGATCACAGAAGTTTCAATGCCCAGATATTCGGGAACAAAAGCAGGGAAGAGGTGGGCGGTTTTCAAGGGTTTGATGGGTTAATTGTTTGTTTTAGGAGTATTCGTATATATAGTTTTCTCAGTGTTTCTGTTTGCGCTCCGTGTCTCCATGGTTCAACTCTTTAATCAAAGTTTCTGGAACCTTAAGCTACATATCCCAGAAATTTCTCTAGCGATTTCTTTTTCATTTCGTCAAGATGATAATCAATGCTTTTCGTCAGATAATAAGTGAGGTCGAAATTGCCATGAAACTGTCCCTGGAAATGATTAACCACTTCTAGAATATGATTCACCCCAAAATGAAGTGCATCGTTCAACTGCTTAATAAACTTAACACTTACCTGTGGCTGACTCACCCAAACCGCAAACACGAAGGGCAAACCTGTAAACTTATACCATTCTTCGGCAAGGTCATACACATATTCAAATCGGGGTGCCAGTTCGAAAGCCTTATCGCCAATCACCACGAACGCATCCATTTCGGGGAAGTTGGCATGGTTTTTCACCTGTACCGACTCAAACCGGGGGTCAATATTCCAGAAATTCGCTGCCAACACCTTACATAGTCTAACCGAAGTAGCCGATTCCGTATCCAACGCAATACTTTTTACCTCCAGCAAAGGTTTATGGCTGACCAGCAAAACAGACTTAACCTGTTGCACCGCGCCAATACAAATATCGGTAATGATATGGTGCTCGGGCAAAAGGCTCAGCGCACCCACCGGCAACAAAGCAATATCAGCCTCCCCCGAAATAAAACTTTCCGCGCATCCCACAGGGTGCAACAGCTGCAAATTGTATGCATCCACCAATCCCGACTTTTCTATCCCGTAAACAAAAGGGAAGGTATTCGAATAATTCACCGCCACTATTTTATGCAATGCATCCATCACTGTAAATAATAAACAAAGATATTGGTTTTTGTGATAGTGAACAAAATGCTTTACGAAGTGGGGGGATGGCTAAGAATCAAAAAACCTTTCCTGTAGCGAAATTAAATGACAAATCTCAAATCATAAATCTCACATAAATTCCAAAACTACAAATACAAAACTCCAAACCCTGGCCATCATTTGGAATTTGAACATTTTGAAAATTGTCATTTATTTGTTATTTGTTTTTTGATCATTGGAGCTTACCCTTGGTTTTGGGCCTCTATCTCCAAAATATCTACACTTCCCTCTGCCTTCACCTCTGTTATCACCTTCACCTCGTTTGTGATCTTCGAAACAGCTATGGTTGCTGCTATCACCGAATAGGCCGGAGCGATCATAAATCCCACCACGGGGATAAAGAAAAAGATAAAGTAGAAAACCATTCCGTTGGCTACGGCCATACCGCGGTTCTTTCTCACAAAACGAACGCTTTCCCGAATGCTCAGTTTGGCTCTTTCGTTCGAATAGTCTATCATCGAAAACCCGTAATAATAGCAGGTTACAAAAAACATCACCACGGGTGTCACCCAACCTATCACGGGCAGCATTCCTATAAAGAATAGCAAAATGGTAATGCCTGTCTCCACAAAAATATTGCGCATCACAATGCAGATACCGCGCCATACATCTTTCAGAAATTGTCCGAAGCGGAACGGATAATTGACACCTGTCAGTATCTTATCGGTCTTCTCCGATAGAATGGCAAGTGCCGGCGAAACAATGGCCAGTACTATGTAGCGATACACCGAACTGTAAATAAAGAAAAGGGCCAGATAAAAGATCAGCTTGATCAGGTACTTGAACCCTATCACCAGATATTTTAAAAATCCGGTCGGTTCCGAAGCCAGTCCGGTAACCTTGAATAACCACGCGGTAAGCAAGCCGATATAATGCCAGCCCACAAACACCAGCAAGAGTATCATGCCCAGATTGATGAGTGCCGGCATGATCACATAAGGCCACAGCCGGTATTTGATCACCATGCGGTGAGCCTCAGAGTATGTTTTGAAACCTATTTTAAAATTAGGAAACAGGGCCATTATTTACGGGATTTTCCGGCGATTACCTTCTTGACTTCTTTACCGATCTTGCTGATCCTTTCTATATTCTCTTGTATAGGTGAGGAGGTCAGTCCATCCAACCGTAGGGTGCTGTTCTGATGCCTTACCGAGTGTTGTTCGGGATAAATAATTACGAAACTGTTCTTTTTAAAGTTTTTCGATAATTGTCGTGGTAGTATGCTTAGATAGCTGTTGTACGAAATAGTACTGTCGCGGGCGCTGATCCACACCAGCAGATCCGTGTTGCTCAGGTGGTCCTGGAGTGAGTTCAGATTGCTGAAATCGTTGAATTCAACAAAAGATACATTATTGTGTCTGATATGAATATCGGTTTTCAATTGCGTAAGAGTTTCCCCATTAGCAAAAACCATTATTTTGGCGGATATCTCTTTCGAAATATTCGTTATCTGTTGTATCCACTTGTGATATCCGGGTTCGTACTGTGCATTCTGAGGAACAATAACGATCAAACGCTTGTAATATCCAAAGGGTTGTAAAACTTTCACCACATACATCATTTGGTTGTTCTTTGGCAGCACATTTTCAAGTATTCCCCCGAAAATACTTTGTACGGTCGTCGTCTGTCCGTTCCATCCCAGCACAACTTCGGTCGCCATAAGTTCTTTTATGGCACGGTTGATCCCATTGGCAACGTTCAGGTCGATACGCGTGACCATGTGTACAGAACGATCATCTGTTACGGCCAGCCCGGCGATACGTTCGATAATTGCATTCTTTTCTACAATTTCTGTTTGGGTCACAGGATTATCGATATTACCTGTAACCACATTCAGAGGGTATACAGGCTCCTTCGAGCTCTTGTTATGTATAAGTAATGCGAATTTAATAAGCTGCTCCATGGTATCCTGGTTGGAGACCGGCACCAGGATCTTTTGGCGGGTACTGACCAGTTCAACAGGTTTCTTACTTTCTGCCAAAGCAAGTCTACGACCTGCATTTTCGGTAACAAATGAGCTCACCAGGCAACTGACTAATATCACCAATACAGTTCCGTTCAGCACATCAATATTTAAAAGACCGATGTTGAAACCTACAAGAATCAGCGCAATGGTTGCCGCCGCATGCGAACTGCTCAGCCCGAACATTACATTGCGCTCCACCCGGCTATAGCCATAAATTTTCTGAGTGATAAATGATGCGGTGAATTTTGTAACCTCGGCTGTTACAACCAGTATACCGGCAATAATCAACGCGTCGTATCCGTTAAACAAAACCCTCAGGTCGACCAGCATACCTACCCCGATCAAAAAGAAAGGTATGAATATCGTATTCCCTATAAACACCGTTCGGTTCATCAACACCGAGGTCTGAGGGATCAGTGAATTCAGTGCCAGTCCTGCCAAAAAGGCGCCAATCATAGGTTCAATCCCTGCCACTTCCGACAGAAATGCAGAAGCAAAAAGTATCACCAGCAAGTATAGATATTGTGCACTTCCGTCACCTTCCATATGTTTAAAGAACCAACGGCTTATCTTCGGAACTAACCAAAGCATGGTGGCAATATAGGCAGTCAGCATGGTGATCAGCATTAACCAGAACATAACATCTGAAGTGCCATGATAAACCCTCACAATGATGGCCAGCAATATCAGCACGGCGGTATCGGTGATCATGGTGCCTCCTATCACCACACTCATGATGCGGTTTTTTGTTATCCCTAGCTTTGAAGCAATTGGGTACGAAACTAATGTATGTGTCGAGAACATACTCGATAATAGCAGTGAGGCGAGAATACCAAGTTTCAGAATATAAAAGGTAACAAAAAATCCCATCGTCAATGGGATCAAAAAGGTGAGGGTGCCAAACACAAAGCTTCTCGACTGGTTTTTTTTGAAATCAACCAGATCAATTTCCAGTCCTACTAAAAACATGATGTACAATAAACCAAAGCTTGCGAACATTTTTATTCCGGTTCCATCCGAGACAATATTCATACCGTGAGGACCTAAAAATACACCTGCCAGAATAAAACCCACGATGCCAGGAATCCTGATTCTCCGGAGAATCCTGGGACCAAGAAAGATAATAATGAAAATTAAGAGAAAAGTAAGAACCGGGTCAGTGATAGGAAATTGAAACTTATCCAGAAATTTCACAACGGTTTTTTTGCAAAATTACTAATTATTATAAAGAAGAGAGTATTAATTTTTTATCCCAAATCTCAAATCAAAACTATAAACTCTGAACTATTACTCCGAACTCCCTAAATAATATTCACCTCCGCCTCCAGCCATACCCCAAACTTCTCCTCAACACTTTTCTGTATCTCAACCGACAGATCAAGTATCTCCTGCCCGCTGGCATGACCATAATTCACCAGTATCAAAGGTTGGGTTGGGTTTACCCCTGCATCACCTTTGCGGTAACCTTTCCAACCGCATTGTTCAATCAGCCAGGCAGCGGCCAGCTTAAAACTGTCCTCATTGTTTTTGTAATACGAAATCTTATGAAACTCCTTTAAAAGTTCATCCATTTTCTTTTTACCGACGCAGGGATTCTTAAAAAAACTCCCGGCCGAACCCAGTTCAATGGTATCGGGTATCTTACTGCCGCGTATATGCTGAATGGCCTCGCTCACCGTTCTGATATTGATCTCTCCCTGCGATATCCGCATCACCTCTTCCAATACCCCTTTATAGCTCAGGTTAAATTCGGGCTGTTTCGACAAGCAATAAACAACTTTCTCTATCAACACCTTGCCCTTTAATTCCCTTTTAAAAATGCTGTCGCGGTAACCGAAACGGCATTCCTCAGTCAACAGTATCTTTTTGCTGGAGTCATCCAGCATAAATACATGAACCTCGGCTATGCAGTCTTTCACTTCCACGCCATAGGCGCCAATGTTTTGAATAGGACTGCTGCCTACTGTGCCCGGTATTCCGCTCAGGTTTTCAAGGCCTCCGTAATTATGCCTGATGCAAAAGGCTATCAGGTTTTCCCATAACTCACCCGCAGCGGCTTCCACCAAAACAACATCCTCATCTTCCCCTATAACTTCAATACCTTTGTTGTTCACATGCACCACACATCCGTCAAAATCTTTGGTCAGCAACACATTGCTGCCCCCGCCGAGTATTAACAACGGTATAGCTCTAAGAGCCGAATTGATCATAAAGTCTTTGAAATCGTATTCCGAATGCAGCTCGGTAAAAAAAGCAGCCTTGGCCTGTATGCCGAAAGTGTTTAGGTTTTTTAGCGGATAATCCTGAAATATCTGCATGACCGCTTATTTTTGCGATTGCATATAAGCACAGGCAGCTGTCACAAAAGCCTTGAACAACGGATGCGGGCTATGCACCGTGCTGCGATATTCGGGGTGGAACTGCACCCCCACGAACCACGGATGGTTGGTGTTTTCCATAATTTCAACCAAATGGTCCTTGGGATTGAATCCGGCGGCTATCATGCCTTCCACGGCAAACATTTCGAGGTATTTATTGTTAAACTCATAGCGGTGACGATGCCTCTCAGTAATGTTCAGCGAATCGTATATGCCTGCCACTTTGGTTCCTTCCGTGATCTTGCACGGATAAGCTCCCAGTCGCATGGTGCCCCCCTTGCACGAAATCTTTTTCTGGGCCTCCATAATATCTATCACGGGGCTTGAGGTGCGCGGGTTCATCTCGGTCGAGTGGGCATCCGTCAACCCCAGCACATTGCGTGCAAATTCCACCACGGCGCATTGCATCCCGAGGCAGATGCCCAGAAAAGGAATATTATTTTCCCTCACGTAGCGTATAGCGGTAATCTTCCCTTCTATCCCTCTCTCGCCGAAGCCCGGGGCCACCAGTATGCCGTGCAGTCCGGCCAGTTTTTCGGCCACATTGCCTTCGTTGATATGTTCCGAATGAATCGTCTTCAAATTCACCTTGCATTGCACGCTCGATCCCGCATGCAGAAACGACTCCATGATAGATTTATAGGCATCCTTCAGTTCTACATACTTGCCTACCAACCCTATATTCACTTCGTGCAAAGGATTTTTCAGTTTAAACAGAAATTCTTCCCAGCGCACCAGGTCGGGTTCGCCGTAAAAAACCATATTCGTCTTTTCCAACACAACCACATCCAGCTCTTCCTGTTTCATCAGCAAGGGAACATTGTAGATCGTGTCCGTATCAATCGATTCAATTACCGAACGCGGCGACACGTTACAAAACAACGCGATCTTGTTCTTCAGGTTTTCGTTCAGCGGACGTTCGGTGCGGCACACCAGAATGTCGGGCTGAACCCCCAGTTCCAGCATATTCTTCACCGAGTGTTGCGTAGGTTTGGTTTTTAGTTCGCCCGCGGCAGCCAGGTAAGGCACCAGCGTCAGGTGTACCACCACGCAGTTGGTCTCGCCCAGTTCCCAGCGCATCTGGCGAATGGCTTCGATATAGGGCAGCGATTCAATGTCGCCCACGGTGCCGCCTATTTCTGTGATCAGGAAATCCAGTTCTTCTTCGTTCGCCAGCAGTTTGATGCGGTATTTTATCTCGTCCGTAATATGCGGAATCACCTGCACCGTCTCGCCCAGGTAGTCGCCGCGCCGTTCTTTCTCTATTACCGCCTGGTAAATGCGCCCCGTGGTGATGTTGTTGGCCTGCGACGTATGCCGGTTCAGGAAGCGTTCGTAGTGGCCGAGGTCGAGGTCGGTTTCGGCTCCGTCTTCGGTTACGTAACATTCGCCGTGCTCGTAGGGATTGAGTGTGCCGGGGTCGATGTTGATGTAGGGGTCGAACTTTTGAATGGTCACCGCAAAACCACGTGCCTGCAACAGTTTGGCCAGGGAGGCCGATATGATTCCTTTTCCTAATGAGGAGGTAACTCCGCCTGTTACGAAGATATATTTGGTTCTTGACATGTGCTAAAGGATTAAACCGCAAATTAACACATTAAACAAATATAAGGCTGATTTTCTTGTGAATTTTTTTTAACAGGGGGGGCGCGAAGTTGGATGACCGGGGATGGTTAATTGAGTTTATTAAGTTGATTAAGTAAGAAGGAAGACCGGAGACCGAAGAATTGTACAATTATGAAATGATATAATCTGACACTTGGAACCTGATTAGTGCATAAGTTGGGAATTCGGAGTTGAACAGGAAGAGATGGGCAGAAATTAGAATAATTTTTGCTAAATGATTGTTTTTATGTGAATTAGTTATAAAAATTTGAATATTGGCTGAAATTCTTTGACCATTACCTCGCATAATTTAACCCTTGACTGTCATAATGCGACCTTTGATTGCCATAATGCGACCATTGACTGGCATAATTTGACCTCTGGCAGACATAATTTGATCTCTGGCCGGTATAATTTAATCTATGGTAAACATAATTTGATGCCTGTCTGAAAGGTATTTACGCTACCTCCGACTCACGTGAGCAGGACACAAAATTTTGTGCCCAAACCTCCGCCTCGGACAATGCGGCAATTTAAACTTAAAGAGTAAACCACTCCCTCACCTTTTCCACCTCATTCAGTGTTTGAAGCTTCGATTTAAATTCATTGGTATGCCGGCAATATTCATAGTCTTTTGCCCATTTGGGGTAGTTCAGCGCCACTTCATTAATAGCATCTATGGTAAAAATGAGTTCGGCATTGCTCATAGTCGGATGCAGCGACATGCGAATCCATCCGGGTTTTTCGGAAAGGTCGCCATGGGTGATTTTGGTGGTAATATGTTTCGATTGCTGATGGCTCACATCGAGCAGAAAATGGCCATAAGTGCCTGCGCAGGCGCATCCGCCGCGCATCTGTATACCGAAACGGTCGTTGAGCAGTTTCACAGCAAGGTTGTAGTGCAAACCTTCTATATAAAACGAAATGACTCCCAGGCGGTGCTTCACATTGTCGGCCAGAATATGGATGCCGCATATCTTAGGCAGGCCTTCGAAAGCAATTTCGAGCAATTCGGCTTCGCGTTGCAGCATATTGGCTGTGCCCATTTTGTTTTTCAGTTGTATACACAATGCGGTGCGTATGGCTTGCAAAAATCCGGGTGTGCCGCCGTCTTCGCGGGCTTCTATATCGTCGAGATATTTGTATTCGCCCCAGGGGTTGGTCCAGTCGACCGTACCGCCGCCGGGCTGGTCGGGAGCGTGATGCGGATACAAAGCCGAATCGAACACCAGCACGCCCGAGCTGCCAGGTCCGCCCAGAAACTTATGAGGGGAAAAAAATATGGCATCGAGTTTTTCCATTGGGTCGGCCGGATGCATATTTATATCCATATAAGGCGCCGAAGCCGCAAAATCGATAAAACAAACGCCACCATACTGATGCATAAGCTTTGCCATCTGATGATAAGGTGTAGAAACTCCCGTTACATTAGAGCAGGCAGTGAAGGAACCTATTTTTACCTTGCGGTCCTTATATTTCTTAAGTTCTTTTTCGAGATGATCCGGATCGACCAGCAGATCTTTGCCGGGATTGACCAGCACCACATCGGCAGCGGTTTCGTACCAGGATGTATGATTGGAATGGTGCTCCATATGGGTAATGAACACTACCGGTTTTTCTGTTGTTTTCAGGCAATCGCTTTGAATGAGCATGCCGCAGCTACGCATACCCAATATGCGTTGCAGCTTGTTAACTACTGAGGTCATGCCGGTTCCGGCGGTAATAATAACATCGCTTTTGGCTGCATTCACATGCTCTTTAATGATGCGTTGCGCCAAATGATACGAGTTGGTCATTCGGGTGCCGGTTTCGCTGGTTTCGGTGTGGGTGTTGCCGACAAAAGGTCCGAACTCTTCCGTGATTTTTTTTTCTATGGGCTTATACAATCGTCCGCTGGCTATCCAGTCGGCATAGATCATTTTAACAGTTCCGTAAGGGGTTTCGTAAAGCTGGTCGTTGCCGATGATGTTCTTTTTGAAAGAAGCGAAGTGTTTTTCGAGTTTGGTCATGATATGCAGGAAGTTTTACCACAAAGGTTCACAAAGTATGTTCACAAAGGACCACAAAGTTTTTGGCAAAGTTACACAAAGGATTGAAATTTTAGTCAGTAGCTATCAGGCATTTTTTACCACATAGACATCCCGACACTTCGTGTGCGGGACAGGCTATAGAAACATAGCTTCTTTAAGGGTAAATAAGGACACATAGAAAACCGTCTATTAGCCTATAACAATATAACCATTTAACCATTTAACTATCTAACCATCTAACCCTGCCCGACGTTCGGTTGGGTATTTCTTACTCATTTCCCTCTTCTTCATCTTTGGTGGCGCCTATTTTTTTCAGGAAATCGTCTTTGCGTTTATTGGTAGCGATGATAAAAGCATACTGTGGCTTACCATCTTCAGCTTTCAGAATGTTCTTATCGCTTTCCATAGCTTTTTTTATCAGGTCGTTATAATCTTTGCGGTTCGATATCGATTGCAGTTTGTTTTGCTGATAATTAAAAAAGAACCAGTCGTCGCCTATTTCGAAATACATGGTAAGTATGTTGCCGCTGCGTTTGCGGGCAATTTCGATATAGCCTTCTGTGTATTTATTCAATTGGGTTTCGCCGGTCATGGCGATGCCGATTTTGCCATCGGAAACAAAGGAACGCGATCTGGAATTCCATTTGAATTTGATATCGGAAATGACCATGGTATGGTTAAGTTCGTTGGGAATGTTCTTAAACTTTCCCGACAAACTTAACTGGCTCAGCAGGTCGTCGGCTTTTTTGGGTCCCACGGTAAAACGCATGGCATTATAAAACTTATCGGCCGAAGGATCGGCAGGGTCGAGGCCACCATTATCCTGAATGGTTTTGGTGAAAAGCTGGTAAGCATCCTTATCGAAAAAGAAATCGAGCATCAGCGCAAGATCGAAATCAGTGGTTCCGGTGGTCATATTGTGTTCCACGCTGCCGTAAGTATCGAAAGTGACCCTGCCCAGATTGGTGCCGAGGTTCACACGTCCTTTGCCGAAAACTTTGCAGTCTTTTTTATCGAGATAGATATAATTTTCCGGTTTGGTATTTATGGCCGATGAATCTATCTTTGGCCCGACATAATAGCGTTGCAGGGCCTTATCGTAAGTTAGTTGTCCGGTAGCGGTGATAATGTCGGAATCGTTGTAGCGTTTTTTGTAATTGATGAAGGCAGGGTAGACCAAAGTGGAATCGTCGCCAATGAACAATCCCATTCCCAATGCTTCGCCTGTGGCCCCTTTTGTGAATTCGCGGGGTTTGTCGTTGACGGGGATGGCAATGTTCTTAGGATCGATATCGGCGGTGAAACGCAGCCATTTGCGTCTGAGGGTGTCACAATCGTGTTTTATGCGCACGCCACCGTCGAAATTGAGGAATTCTTTTTCGGCAAACATATAGGTCTTGCCATAGAAATCGAAGAAGGGACTCAGGGTGAATCCGGCTTTTTCGGCAATATCGCTGCTGCCATAAGTTTTCCCTGTAGAATCGACTTTTATGGAGTTGAGGAAGATCTTTTGCTTATTGTCCATTTCGTCGACATAATCGTAGGTGCCTGAGCCTACATATTTCTTTTTCGAGGTGATGTCGGCCGTGGCATTATAAATATAATGTATCTGGTCGATGGTGTCGGCAATGATCCTGCAGTTTTTCAGCGGAAGCATTTCAGCTTTTTTCAGTACGGTCACTTTTCCGGAATCGGGGAAAATGGCAGCATCAGCGACGTGGATGATGGGAACATCTTTGGCGTAGATGACATTTTCGTTGAGATTGTAATTGGCATCGGGAGCATAGAACGAAAGCGCATTTTGTGCTGGATGTTCTGAAATAAAGAACGACCGGCTGAGATCTTCGGCGATGAGTTCTTTGAGGTTTTTGGTTTTCAGATAGGCATAATCGCTTTTCAGGCTGCTGTGAAATTCCAACCGGTCTTTATCCATAAACCAGTCGAAATTGTAAAGATAGCACGCATATTGATTGAAGGGGAACGTTATTTTCGAGTCTTCGTCGTTCGATTTGAACTTGCCCAGTTGCTTGTTGAAATCGATATTCACATTGAAGTTGTCGGTTTGCAAGACAATATCGTTGAGGTCGGCGGTTTTGAATTTTACCTGAGTGGTATCGGAGGTAAAGGAGTGATGTTTCAGGTTATACTTTTGGGAAGTCATCTCTACCTTACCAAATATCATTTTGCCTGCAGCGCTTAATCCCTTTGAACCCAGATTGAGTCCCCCATTCAGAATGGCTCGGGAGGCAAACAGGTCGAAGGGTTTGGATTTTTGCTGCACCAGCATTTCATCGAGATAAGGATACCACTTAACTGCGACATCTTCGGCATATACGGGTGGCATTTCAACAGGTGTGGTCTTTTCTTTGATTGTGTATTGGTAGGCCTGTGCCCATAATGAGTCGGGGAAGAAAACAAAATCGTTGGATCTGGTTTCTGAGGTTAGGTATTTCAAAGAACCTTTGCCCAGAAATCCCCGGTAACTCAGATCCACAATAGAATCATAACGTCCCTTGCCACCGTAAGCCGGAAATCCGCCGGAAGGGGTGGTGATGACAAAACCCAGCGAATAGTCGGGCTGCACCTTTA
>CAYXXU010000032.1:0-47368 GCA_964469155.1 uncultured Bacteroidales bacterium | reverse complement strand
CGTAGCGTAATTTTTATTAACAATATTTGGTCATGTCTTAGAAAACTGGCGGATTTTTCAGTTAATTGGGTGAGTAAGTTTATTGAGGAGATTGAGGAAGACGGAAGTCCGAAGTCCGAAGACAGAAGACAGAAGACCGAAGGCTTCGCCGAATGGGGGTGTTATTCATTATAAAACCTATCCTCTTTCCATGTGGCCGGATTGTTTTTGATATAATCTGCAATTTTTTGCCATGAGGTTTCGTTTCGTATAATATGGTCATGAAATCTGGATTGCCATATAGGGCCATTTATGTTGTTTTCCCGAAACCAATTCGTAACACCAATTTTAAACCCCCTGACAATGGATGCCAAATTTTTTGATTGCGGACCAAATTGGTTTTTGTAGGGTTGTTGTTGGTTTTGGGGTAATGACGCAAAATTCTGTAGAGACGCAAAATTTTGCGTCTCTACCGTCGTACCCGCACCCGCACCCGCACCCACAATCCCCACCACATCCCGTTCCCTAATAAAAATAATGCCATGCACATGGTTGGGCATTATTATAAACGCATCCAAAATCACATTGGGAAAATGTTGTGGTATATCCATCCAACAATGAAAGGCAATCTCTCCGGCATCGTTTAATATCATTTCGCCTTTTTCGATTTCACCAAAAATACATTCCCGGTCTTTTGTAACCGCGGTTACAAAATAGGCCCCCGGATTTGCGTAATCCCAGCCGATTAATCGCGCGCTTTCAATACGGTATTTGTTTTTGAATAGGGTCAATTCGTTTTATCGTTTTCTGGTTTTTATTTTTCATTTTCCATTGTAAAGCATCTTTCATCTTAGGCTACAGCCTATATTTATAGTACGACGGAGGCAGAGCCTGCCGCCGAACGGGTTATTATAATTTACTTTCTCTATATTTTATCTCATTCATAATTACTTCTCTTATTGCAATTTTTGCAATTTCATTTGAAGTAAATATTACATTTGTATTATCAGATTTGATAAAAATTGGTGAAAAATTTTCATCCAAATCAAATTTGTATTCTGAAAAATATATAACTGTTGGTTTTTCCTTAACATCAATCATTCGGTTTTCAAAACCAACAAGACCTTTATAAAAATTTAATTTAATAATAGAGTCTGAAGCGGAATTGAAATAGTGACTTCGTGATTCGAAACGAAAAGTGTAATTACCTGTCGAAAATGTAATAATTTTATTATTGTCAGTTTCTTTAAAGATAATAAAATTAAAGTTTTTTTGATAGTTTTCAATTGATTCTGAAATTTGCTTAATAATATCTTTAGTACTTGTTACGAATAATTTTGTACCTTTTTCACTATTTAAGATTAACTCCTTTGTTCTAGAAAACTCTTCTTTCTTTTGTAAGTCAACTATTGCTTTATCAATATCTGGAGTGAGATTGTTATCAAAGTTCGGTAATTTGCCTAATTGCGGTTTGTTAACTAATGGCTTATCGATTATCAATTTAATCAATTCATAAAATTTTGAATCAAATTTCAAATCATCTCGCATATCATGAAATATCTTTGTTTGAATGTACGTGGGACAACTTTTCTCTTGGTTTCCCTTTCGAAGTAATGGAATTATTCTTAGTTTATTAGGTTCTTTATCGTAATAATCTTTTGTTATTAGAGAATACTCAAATCCTACACCACCAGATCTTTTATCAGCTTTCAATTTGTAATTTGGAGTCATTATCATTACAATTTTATCCGAAGTCATAGCTTTTTCCATGAAATAAGTCATTTCCTGACCAGCAGATAAATCGTATTGATCAAGTATGACATCAATGCCATTTTTAACAAGATTATTTGCTAGGTTTAATACCCATTCTTTATGATCTTCATTATCCCAAGAGTAAGAAATAAATATTGTTTTAGGTGCCATTTTATATGTTTTTAAATGGTTGTATTTGCTAGATTATAATTGTTTTATTTCCAATACGTGATTGGTTATTTGTTAAAAGTTGTTTACTGTTTATCATTTTCAATTTTATATTTTCATTTTCAAAGTTGATAGCTGGACTCATGAGCAGCGTGAAGCTATAAACTATTTGCCTTTTTAAACGCCTTCAATGATGATTCAATATTACCATATTTCTCAAAAATTTCCCCAGCTTTTATACAATCTTGTTTTGCTTTTTTAATTTGATTGAGAGAATAGAAAACACTGCCACGGTTATAATAGGCATCAGCATCTTCAGGATCTAATTCAATAACTTTTGTATAATCTTTAATTGACAGATCATATAGTTCCTTAGCATCGTAACTAATTGCACGGCAAAAAAAAGCAATTGCGTAATTAGGATCGATATCTATTGCTGATGTATAATCATTTATAGCCTGATCATATAAGAACATACGCCTGTAGGAATCTCCTCGATTGCAATATATATTTGCTATTAAGGAGTTTATCTCAATTGCTTTAGTGAAGTCATTAATTGCTTCTTTATAATTACCAATGTTATAATATACAGAACCACGGTTTGAAAAATAATAGTTGTAATTCGGATTTATTTCAATAGCTTTGGTACAGTCAGCTATTGCCATTTCAAATATTCCTTTTAGAGCATAAGCTACTCCTCGATTTGTAAATGCCTCTGCATACAAAGGATTTATTTCGATAGCTTTATTATAATCTTTAAATGCTTGTTCGAACAATCCCAAATCTTTAAAAGCATTCCCCCTATTATTATAAGCAGCAACATATTTTGGATTTAATAAAACAGTTTCGCTATAATCTTTTATTGCTTTTTCAAATGAACCTAAATTTTCTTGAGCTAAACCACGATTGTAATACGCTTCAAAATTTTGAGGATTTAATTTTATTGCTATTGTGTAATAATCAATTGCTAATTTATACGACCCTTGATCAATGTAAACATTGCCTAAATTATAATATGCATCATCGAATTTTGAATTTATTTTAATTGCTAGCTTAAAGTCATTAATTGCTTGATTTATTTCATTCCTATCCTTATAAACACTTCCTCGATTATTGTAAGCTTGATATAATTTTGAATTTATGGCAATTGCCTTGGTGTAATCAATAATTGCATTATCAAGTAATCTATTAGAATAATTCAAATTACCTCGATTATAGTATGAATCTTCAGATTTAGGATCCAATTCAATTGCTTTGTCGTAATCACTAAATGCATTTTTTATTAAACCGATTTTTTCATATATAACTCCGCGATTTAAAAAATTGTCAGCAATTTTTGGATTTAAATCAATTCCTGTAGTCATGTCTATTAATGCGTTGTCATATAAACTAAGATAAGAATATGCAAGTCCACGAGATGAATATGCTATCCCTAATTGTTGATTTATTTCAATTGCATTAGAGTACTCAATAATGGCCTGATCAAATAATCCTTGTTTTGCATAGAAATTTCCTCTTTTTATATAATCATTAGGTTTGTCCAATTTTTTTAAGAATTTGAATTTCATATTATTGTTTTTTAATCCTAGCTGGCAGCACTAGGCTAAAAGTATGATTTATTAAATTTACTCATCTCAAAATTATAAAAAAACCAACCTCCGCCAAATAAATTAACAATAATTCCCAATTATTTCCTGCATAAAACAATGTGAGGAGGTGACTCACCCAAAACCATACAAGCCGCACTCACCCCATCACTAACCTATGCCGCTTTATCCCACCCAAAACCAATCTTTCCCCCTCCGGACTTTTCGTTTCCTCCGTGGGAAAAATATTTCCCCCCGACAAATCCAAAATAAATCACATTCAGCAATACTATTGCTGAATCAGGGTTTATGCCTTCATAAAACCCTTACAACCAAAAATTCATATAAGTATCTGTTTTTTTGTATTGTATAGCATACCATATTTACGAAAAGGGTAAATTTACACAATTTATATAATTAATAATTTAAAAAACTTTGATTATGATAGAAAAAAAAACGAGCCCGGCCCTATCATTACTTTTATTGTTAAAAAAGATGCGCCCATTGCTGATACCGACAACATTGTTATTATGAGAGCCGATGAGCATTTCACTGACGTTTTTTTTACCGACCGGCCCAAAGAAAATAAAAGTGTGTGCCTGGGCTATATGCGCGATAGGTTAACCGGCGACAACTTCTACCATGCTGACCGCAGCCACCTGGTCAATCTCAACCATGCCGATTCTTATTATTTTGCCGGGCGCAATATAAAGATACGCTGCCTTACCTCCGACGGCTGGCACGAAGCCAATGTGCCCAAAGGCGATAAGGTGAGAGAATTCAGAGAAATAGCCCGCAACAGGGGCATCAGAAAGCTAAGCAAGGCTGAAATAGAAAATATGCGAAAAAAATAGAAGTGGCAGTTTCAGGAAGTTTATATTATTTACTTGCATTTGTCGAAATCTTATTTTTATATTTGTAATGCAATGCTTATGAGGCATTTTGGTATTATTTATTAACAACTTAATCTTATTATTATGTCACAGTTTACAATTACGGGTAGTATTTCCGATGCCGATTTAACTACCATTCTTGATGGCATCAAAAAAACACCTGATCTGATCAGTTTTCTGAAGGTTTTGTCGGCTTCGGAAAAGAAATCAGCCCTGAAGGTAGGGGCGAAACTACTGGGATTTATCACCGAAATTGATAGTGCGGCTAATACTTTTCCCAATGCCATTCCTGCAGGCAATCCTATTGCTGAATTCGAAAGCAGAATACAGCTTAACACTACGCTTACCAAAATTGAAGACTATCTGGCTTCTATTTTGCAATCGGTAAGCGATACCCGCCTTGTATTGTGCAGCGAACTGTTGGCTACCGCCAATATTTATTACAGTTCGTTTCAAAAGGCCGCCAAAACTGATTTGGCCATGGCCGAAACCCTGGATAAAATTTCTAAGGTCTATTCTAAAAAATCTCATGCTATGCCTGTCATACAAAATATCACCGCCGGAGGTGTACTGCAGGTTAAAAATGTGGTCACCGGCACTCAACTGATCAACAAGGGCAATGCTGTCATTTCCTTCAAAGCCGGTAATGAGCTGGTTTCCAAAGTTAGAGAGCCTGCCATTGTGGTCGATCCTAACACTTCGGCCAAAATACCTGCCGGGTGGACCAGCATTGAGATTACCAATCTGAGTACTTCGGTGGAAGCAACCGTGGCTGTCAGACTTAAATAGACTCAATTTCGGTAAACGAATCGTTATCAGTTAGTAATACCTAATAAAGTAAGCCCGGCAGACGACAAACTGCCGGGTTTTTTTGTAAAAAGATGCCTCTTCTTGACGATAAGGATCGTAAACGTTACGATAAGGATCGTAAATCTTACGATAAGGACCGTAAACGTTACGATAAGGATCGCAAACGTTAGCATAAGGATCGCAAACGTTAGCATAAGGATCGTAAACGTTAGCATAAGGATCGTGAATTTTACGATAAGGATCGTAAATCTTACGATAAGGATCGCAAACGTTAGGTTAAGGATCGTGAATTTTACGATAAGGATGGCGAGCGTTAGGGTAAGGATTGCGGGGGGGGAGTGTTCAGGGGAGTAAATGGGTAGAGCAAACCCAATTTATTGAACAATTATCTTTCCGGAGATGTGACTCCCTTCAATGGTTATTTTGCAGAAATATATTCCGGCATCCATACCGCTTTTGTCTACATGGATGGAGTTAAGTCCAGTTTATTTTAGACCCTTTCATAATGCGTATCGGTACAATTCATAGCAAAGACTTAAGAAATTATAAAAGGGCCGCTGATCAATCCGATCAAAGGCCCTTCATATAGTTTCATTTAATTTACATTGGGTCAAATCCCCGCCGCTCTGCGGCGAAACATGCTTATCAACTGACGGGTTAACCCGTCAGTTACCATTGATACCCCGCTGCTCTGCGGCAGGGTAGTTCATTTTATTCGGAAATCAGAATCCTTTCGGTATGCTGGGTTTTACCGGTGTACATTTTTACAAAATAGATACCGGGTTTTACTTTTCCGTTAAGTGATAAGGGCAGACTGTAGTTGCCGGCGGCCTGGTTATCGCCGAAAAGAACCTTCACCATTTTTCCGTTGATATCATACAAAGTAATTGTCACATCAGATAAAGCATGTAACGAATAATTAATGGTGCTTTCGCTGTTCACAGGATTAGGGGTAACCGCAAAGCTAATCTTTTCCTGGTTTTCGGTAACACCCGTAAAGGTAGGAACCCAATCGAGCACTACTCCTGTGAAATTGGTTGTGGCTCCGGTCTGGTGATCGGCGGCTACACCTTTTGTAAAGCTGAACGATTGAACTGTTTTGCCGGTGGTGAGGCTGGCTGCCCAGGCCATTTCAATCCATACTTTATAAATACCGTCGTTTACAACCGTTGCAGGCACATCTGTACCATTCCACACAAAGCTAAGGGTTTCCGGAGCAGGGCGGGTAGTTCCTGTAATAGCATCCACTACATTTTGGGCCGAAGCGTCAACCCAGGATTGCAAATGATCAAGGTTACTGCTTTTGGAATATTTCAATTTGGTTTTAACAAAGGTTCCGCTGTTGGTTTGTATCCAGGCAGCCAGAACATACTTGGTTCCATAACCCCCACCGGTAAAAGTGGTGTTAAACGTAACCGTTAAATTCCCGGTTGTTTGAGCCTGAGAAGCTTCGCCGGATAGTAACGTACTGATGATAAAGGCCGTTAGCAGCATTGATTGTAGAAGTTTTGTTTTCATACGATTTTCTGTTTAGTGATTATTATGGGTTAATATTATTTCGTAAAGTTTTGTCAGTTGATAATTAGGCACTGTTTTACCTAAATACCAAAACAAAGTTACGACATTATTCGGGCCGTGTCAATACCAAACCATAGAATTCTTTGAAAACCTGATATATATCAGCCAAAATAAAAGACCTGCTGCAGTTCATTGCAGCAGGTCTTGTTCTAAATCCTTTTTAATCGGGGTCAGTTTATAATTTTAATACCATTGAGCATGACATTCCATGCAGTTGGTTTCTTTCCAGGCACCGGCTATGTCGACCGGATGAACAAAAGGCAGCGAGCCGTTTATCCCGACATACTTCATGCTGTCTGCCTTTCCCTGGGCAACTATGGTATGGCAAAGATCACAGTCGTTCGAGATCACTTTGCCTTGAGGCGATTTGAACCTATCGTTATGGCAGCGGAAACATCCACTCGATTCCAGATGGCCTATATGCCGCGGATAAACGCTGTAAGTAACCTTCATTTCCGGAAAAGCATTCTTCGAAAAGGCTCCGATCACATCAGTTATGGCTGCCATAATTGCCTGGCTATGTTTTTTATAAATAGCCGGTTTCTTATCCTTGTAGAATTTCACAATTTTATTTTTGATTCCCGAAACCGCTGAATCGGTGGTTGTATAAGGTAAGATCAGTGCATCCATGGCTGCACTTTTAAACCAGGGAATAGCAGCAATCTCTTCTTTACCTGCTATCAGGTCGTTCAGGTAATGCGATGGCGAGCGGTATTCGTGCGAGGGTCGATTGTGGCAATCCATACAGTCCATGATGCGTTCTTCGGTATGAGTGGAATTCTTCTGTTGGGCACTCAGTGTCGGATCGGTAAAAATGGTTTGTTTCCCGGTTTTCTTATCGATGATTCTCACCCAGAAAATGGTATCCCGTTTTTTGTTGGCTTTATAATCAATTTCAAAATTTGGATTGATATGCCAGTGAATTCCTGAAGTAAGTCCTAAGGCGGCATGATTGGCTCCCACTTTCATGTTTAGCAATACATTCCACTCGGTATTGGCCGAATCGGCCAGAAAGTATTTTTCAGCGCGCAGCGAATTGGTATAAAACTTTTGCGGCCAGTGACATTTCTCGCAGGTCTCTCTTGCGGGACGCAGGTTTTCGATAGGTGTAACTATGGGGGTTGGCCAGGTATGCATCATATACTTATACACCTGACGAAGCCCCGACATTTTTGATTTAACATAAAAATCAGCGCCTTCGCCTACATGGCATTCCGCACAGGTAACCCTGGCATGAGGCGAATTCTGATACGCCACATATTCGGGCGTCATTACCTTATGGCAAAGTTTTCCGCAAAACTCAACCGATTCGGTGTAATGAAATGCTTTATAACTGCCAACAATGGTTGAAATTACAAAGAAGATAGAAATTGTTGAAAAAATTATGAGTGCATTACGCGTTTTCGAGTCGCGCAGATTCAATACCAATAATTTTTCGTCAGAAACCTGTATGCCTTTTTTCAGCTTTTTATTTTTACGCCACATTCCCAAAGGAATCAAAAGCAATCCGAGTACAAGAAATGCCGGCGTTGCAATAAATGTGTACAAATCGAAATACACATTGTTAATTCCGAAAAAATAGATCAGAATAACAAAGAATATCAGGGTAATCCATGCAATGGATGCAATGATAGTGCCCAGATAAGTAGTGTAATTATAATACGATTTTGGCAGTTTCATGAGAAAAATTATTAAAACGAAATAACTAAACTAAAATAACCCGCATTCCACCAAAAGGAGGAATGCGGGAAATGTGTGCACAAAAAAATCCGGTAATTATTTAGGATTCATGTGGGCGATCTTTGCATTGTAGGTTGCAAAATCAAACCCTTTAAAAGTCGGGCTTTCGGCGTTATGACAGGTTAAACAAAGTTTTTCGTCAGGCACGATAAGTCCGTTTTTCATGCTTTCGGTTCTGCTTTTCATAATAATTGCAGATTTGTAGGTACTGCCGGGACCGTGGCAGGTTTCGCACGAAACACCTTCTGCATTGGTGATGCCACCATTCAGCTTGGCATCGATAGCCGAAGCAGTAGCATGACATTTCAGACATTTTGCATCGGTTGAAGGACTGCTGACACCTTTTTCTTTGCCGATAGCTATAGCCGCTTCGGTTTTTAAGGTTTCAAATGCTTTGGCATGTTGCGATGTGCTCCAGGTAGGATATTGTTTACCCTTCGACATGTGGCACATTTTGCATTTTTCAGCACCAACGTACTTGTTTTGAGCAAGCAGAACATTGCTTACCAGTAAGAGCATACAAGCCATTACTAACGACATCTTTTTAATCATAGTTTTTCTTTTTTTAAGGTTAATAAATGAATTTAATTTAATTTAATTTTTTGGTTTTATTTTTCTCTTTTATACCCGCTGAAATGATTAACACGAAAATTGCAAATATCGTGCCCCAGGCCCATAATGGGAAAATTGGGGTGTCGCCTGCTCCGTAACTATGCATTCCTTTAGATAGATAATAATTCACTCCGATAAAGGTCATCAGCACGCTGGCAAAGGCCAGTACTGAGGCAACATTGAAGGCAAATTTACCATTGAGTTTAGGGATTAATCTCATGTGGATCACCACCGAGTATGTGATTACAATAATCAGCGCCCAGGTTTCTTTTGCATCCCATCCCCAATATCGCCCCCATGATTCGTTGGCCCAAACGGCACCCAGAAAAGTTCCTATGGTAGCCAGAATAAGACCGATAATCAGGTTCATTTCTATGATGTATGAGTTTTCATCTATCAGATTGCCCAGGATAGTCGAATTCTTATTATTTCTGAACAGGTAAATGAACAGGTTTATCAAAGCCATAATGAAACCCAGCCCCAGGAATCCATAACTAACGGTCAGTGTCGCCACATGAATGATCAGCCAATACGATTTCAATACGGGCTGCAGGTTCGTGAGCTGAGGATCGTAGCTGCTATGACTGGCGGTCATCAGCACAAAAAATGCAAGCAGGGTAGTAGCGGCCAGGGTTAGTTTTGAGTACTTTGCAAAACTAAATCCTGCCAGCAACGAGCCCCATGCAACCAAAATCAAAGCTTCGTAACCATTGCTCCAGGGAGCATGCCCGGTGATATACCACCGCAGCGCCATGCCAAAGGTATGATACAGAAAGGCAAGAAACAGCACTGCTGATAAGATGTTGAGGGCGTAAGTAATGTACCGGCTCTTTTTGGTTTTCATATTGTCTATAAATACCAAAATCAGCAATACAAGGCTTAAACCCATAAACAGATTTTTCAGAAAGATAAAAATATCAGCCTGGTTATAAAATATCTCCGCATTAATTTTTGACTCGGAAGGCAGTAGTGAAGGATCTGAATTTTGTTTTTGAATTTCAGTAATGTAACCCAGTATTTTGTCGGCTTTGGAATAATCGCCCGATTTCATGGCCTGCTGCACTTCAAACATGTAGGCCTGCATAAGGCTTGCATAATTGAAATTCTTCAACTGCAGATCGTCGTTAATAATACTGATGGCCCCTGTCAGAGGCATCACAGATGCAGGATCGTCCCAACTGATCCATTTATGGTTTTTCGAGTTTTGTTCGGGAAATATCTTCAAAATACTTCCGTTCATAATCATGTGGAAAATATTCAGTCGCTCATCTACCTTCAAAATCTCTTTGTCGAATTTGGTTTTTTCGGCAGGTTTTTTCCTGAATGATTCGTTTATTACATTTTCAAGTTTATATTTTGAATCTTTGTCAAAGAAATCGACAAAGGAAGCATTTTCGGTATTGATACCCAATAAATCTCTGATCTCTTGACGGGGGATGTTGATGATCTTCTGCTGTTGCCAGAATTCCGGCTGAGCCATCATGTCGATAAAGGCCTGCATGGCGGTCATTTTTCCTTTGCCCTGGAAATTGAAACTTTCTCTTTTTGCAATTTTGTGCATAACATCCAGCGCCAGGGTGTTGACAGGGGCAAATCGTCCGTCGTAGGTCTGGGTAATCACGTGTCCGAATTTTTCGGCATGTTTGGCATCGACTACTGCTGATGGATTATGCTGTGAGAATGCCATACCGGAGAATCCTAAAATAAAAATGATGGTCAGTGTCGCCGACCTTCTTTTATTTCTGGCCTCTTTTATTAATTTACGAAGAGCAAAAAAACGGGAGTTTTTGCTGAATAAGGTAATAATGAATCCTAAAGTCAGCAGGGTGTAGCCAAGATAGGATACCATGGTGCCCCAGAAATCATGATTTACAGATAGTACCGTGCCCTGTTCGTCGGTATCGTATGATGACTGAAAGAAGCGATACTGTTTGTAATCGAGAACATTGTTCATATAAATCTCGTGGTCTTCGGTAAGATTATTCTTCTTATCAATTAATATTACCTGGCTTTTATAAGATGAAGGGCTTTCTGAACCGGGATATTTTTCGAAAATAAAGTTCTTCAGAAAGATCGAGAAAGGCAATTCACGGGCCTGGTTTCCATAAGCGAATTTTATCTTGGTGCCATCGAAAGTATACTCTTCATATTCTGCAATTCCCCCCGAACTGTTTAACACATCAGCCTGGTATTGCTTCCCGTTGATAGAAACTTTCAATATCACCGCATCAACCCCGGTGGCTTTATCGGCCGACGGAACCACTTTCTTTTGGGCGCTTTTATAGAATTTTGAGAAAAAGAACGACAATCCGTGGGTGTTATAAACGAAGTTCTCCTTAAAGGGTGCCAGGGTATCGCCGGGTATGGTATCGGCTTCACCTTCGGTCATGGTCGATTGAACGATGTCGAATGGTGAGACGATGCTCAGGTTGCCGTTTTGTTCGGTAACCATCACCGCATCTTTACGCTGGTTGCTGTTGAATGCCAGGTAGAAATTCCCCAGGTTTTGTATTTCACCGTTTGTCAGCAGCACGGTTTGCAAACCCATTTGGGTAGCTACCGAAAGTTCTATCATGTTTTTGCCGCCGGGTACATTTTCCTGTATGGTGGCCATGGCATTCGGAATAACTTCTTTGAATGTAACATCAATATTGCCTTTGTCCGCGGTGGGGATACTGGTATGGAATGAGTTTCTGGTCATGGCCCCTACGCTGATAGGGTAGCTGTAATTCAGGGTGTCGTTGCTGCCGGCATAGGAAATCATCAAATAAGGGTCGGTAGTATAAACTATGTTGGAGGCTTCGCCTTTACGAATGTGCATGTTGCCTTCAAATCCGAAATAGCGTGTGATGCCTGCACCCACAATCATCACAATAAATGCAAGGTGAAAAGTAAGCCCACCCAGCCTTTTCCACGAAAGCAGCTTATAGGCTTTCATATGGCCGATCAGGTTAATGATCAGCAACAGGAACAACAGTTCGAACCATCTGGTGTTGTATACCAGCACACGGGCAGTAACGGTATCGTATTTGTCTTCTATAAAAGTGGCAACAGCCATGGCAATGCCAATAATGATCAGAAATATTATAGTAGCTTTGGATGATAAAAAGAAGTCGAAGAAACGTTTCATGAATGAATATTTAGCAAAAGTTTTTGCGTTAAACTTATGCAATATTACAAAAAATCGAAATATCAACTGAAAAGAAGGGGTTGAGTTAAGTCAGTCTGAACCCTGAAATATGTCTGATGGGTATGGTTTGGGAATGATCCCGATGTTATAAACCTCAACAAGTCAATAAATTTAGAAACAAATTTGTAAACCCGGATGCCAAAGCGCTTATCCGGTTTATGATTTATATCATTACATACAGGATAAATGTCATAAAGCATCAATTATATCAGTTAATTAAGCAGTTAAAGCTGAAAATGGGTTTTTGCAGGCTGGGATATAATCAGTAATTTTGCAAAAAAATTAACTATGATCATAAAAACTTACCGGATACATGTAATGCTTATGGGCCTGGCATTGCTTACCCTGATGGCCTGTAATCAGAAAAACAACAAAAGGGCCGAAGAGCTGTTGAAAGCCGGCATTCATACGGTTATTGTGCAGGAAACCAAACAAACCACACAATACACCTATCTCCGTTTGCAGGAGATTGGCAATCCGCAAACCAAAGCCACCGACACTATGTGGGCAGCCACCACCTATATGGAGGCGGCCGACGGCGATACTTTGTATTATAAAGGCGGTATGCCGATGTATAATTTTAAAAGCAAAGAGTTGAACCGCTTGTTTAAGAAAGTGTTGTTTTTAGACAGTCTGAGCGTAAAACCACCCGTGGTCAGCAAAGAAATGTTGATAGGCCAGGGCCATAATGCCATGGGCGATGTGAATAAAAACTCCAGCCCTCAAATCAAAAAAGTGACCGTTGTGATCGATAAGGTGGCCGATGCCGTCCCTATTGCCGATCTGTTTGCCAAAAAAGCTTCGTACAACGGAAAAACTGTGAAGATCAACGGACAGGTAACAAAGTTCAGCCCCGAGATTATGGGCAAAAACTGGATGCATATTCAGGACGGAACCGAATCGGGCGGGAAATTTGATATTGCCATCACCACCGATCTGAAAACAAAAGCCGCCGTGGGCGATGTGATATATTTCGAAGGAAAAGTATCCGTCGATAAGAATATCGGACAAGGTTATTTTTATGAAATTTTAGTCGAAGATGCCAAAATTTTAAAACTAACAGCTCATGAACCGCTTAACTAAAACCTCATTTTACGGCATTTTATGTGTTGTTGTGCTTTTATTAGCTTTGGTGGCCTGCGATCAGAACAAACCTGTGGTTCCCGAAGGCGTAAACAATAGTATGCAGCAGAGCCAGCAAGGTTTTGCCACCGATAGCTTTGCATTTTATAAAAATATGCTGGCAAAAGATTCCCTGAACGTCGATCTGCGGCTGGCCCTGGCTTCCAATTATTATTCCCAGCGCCTGTTCGAAAAGGCAATAGATCATTTGCAAAAGGTAATAGGCATCAATAATAAGAATATGGAAGCCCTCATCACCCTGGGCAATGTTTATTACGATGCCGGGCAGAATGAGAACGCAGTGATATGGTACGAAAAGGCGCTGGTGCTGGACCCTAATAACGTGAATGTACGATGCGACCTGGCTACCTGCTATCTGAACCTGAAGGATGCCGAAAAGGCCTGCAGCCTGTTGAAGAAAAACCTCACCATCGACCCCAAACATGCCCAAACCCACCACAATCTTTCAGTAGTATACAACCAATTAGGCAAAACCAAAGAAGCCGAAGAGGAAATGAGGGTGTTTAATTCTCTGGGGAAATAGGGAGAGAAGGCTTTTAGACTTTAGACTATTAGGCTGTTAGGAAGTGCCTAAAGTACTTGAACATTGAACGTTGAGCATTGTTTGTTGAACATTTTTTATGGTCATTTGCTTCCCGACCTTCGGTGACAGGTCGCGTCATGGATGGTCATTAGTGGGAAGGCTTTTAGACTATTGACTTTTAGGCTGTTAGGGTTGAGGTAACATGGTGACCTTTGCGTTTCTTTTCTTTGCGGCGGTTAAGTTTTTCTTTTTTAACCACACAATAAAAACCTGCCTTTTTGCCCAACAATTTAACAATTTAACCATTTAGCCATCTACATGTCTTCCGACTTCCGTCTTCTTTCTCCTCCTCCAAAAACCGACCAAATCTAAATATTTACAGACGAGCTAAACCGCTGTATGCATTTATCTAGAAAATTACCAGACATGATTAGTATTAAGTTTTTTACGTGTTTCACTAATTTTTCGGTTTTTTTTAAAACTTCTCATGGATATTTCATTTTTAAGACTTATCTTTATAGCCTTATTTATCCAATAACGATAACTATGCAGCCCCCCCCCATATTTCTGTGTGGTTTTTTACCTCCTTTGAGCATGTTGGATATAATAGTGTAAACCTTACTTATCCTTTTCATTCTTTTGGCATAAGCCATACCATTTCAGTGGTAAACAGCGCTGATACTAACTGTTATGGGACTTTACGGGTCTTGTCCGGTGGCAAGGAAAGTAAAGGAAAAATGAAAAATCATGAAGTAAATTTCAAAAATCATCTGTATTTCGGTCAAAATCATGAATCTTTCGGCCCAAATCATTTGTCTTACGAAGCAAATCATTTGTGTTATGCACTAAATCACAAAGGATGTGAGCCAAATCATTTGTGTTGCCCAGCAAATCATAAAGGATGTGAACCAAATCATCTGTGTTGCGCATCAAATCATAAAGGATACGCACCAAATCATAAAGGATGCGCGCCAAATCATAGAGGATATGGAGTGCATCATTTGTGTTTCGGACCAAATCATTTGAGTATTTTTCAAATCAGTTTAATTTCTATATACAGTAATTCATATAAAAACTAACCTAAAAAATTAAATTATGGAAGATCTAATTAAGAAATTTATTTTAACAGCAGGTTTAGGTCATTTGACCGAAAGCAAATTTATGGAAAACGTGAACGGCAAAGTGCTGGCCATGGAAGAAAATCCCACGCTGGTTCCCGCCGGACTTGACCCCACAGTGGCCGAAGGCAGGGCGGTGATAGTTCAGATCAATAAAGATATGGACGAGCGCACCTTACTGGAGGAGCAGTTAAAAAGTATCAACGAAAAAATTGCCGGGGGTAAACAGAAGATCGGTGACATTATTGTTACTAATTGGATGCCGGTGTTGCAGGTTTCGCTGGCAGGCAATGTTGCCGATGCAAAAACGCTGGGTTATGGTGTGAAAGGTTTGGGACTGGTGCCTTCAACCGTTTCCGTAACTAACAGTCACCCCAATCTCGATAAAATTGAATTGGGATATTTGGTACATACGCTGTATTTTTTAAACAGCACAACCAACAAAACACCTATCCCGGATGATGGTGTTTCTATTGAAGTGTACGAATATTTTGGCGAGGAAGAGCCAAAAAGTATCAAACAAATGTCGCACATAGGCAAGGCCATTAGAGGCAAATTTACCAACCATTTCACCGAAGATGATAAAGGCAAAACCGTATGGTATGCTTTTGTGTATGCAGCAAAAAAAGCCAATGTAATTCCGGAATTGGCTTCGAAAGTCAGGGCTTTGGTGGTGTAGGTATTTAGGCTGTGGGTGTTTAGACTGTAAGGAAAAAAATGAAAACAACCGGCGGGTTAACCCGCCGGTTTATAGAAAAGCCGGAGACCAGAGACCGGGGGAAAAAACGGGAATTATTTATTTAATAATACTTTAAAAAAATGAAAAAAATGAAAAAAATGTTTTTATTATGATTATTGCAATCTTTATTAGTTTCTCGTTAAATTCCTGCTATACCTATTCATTTAGTGTAGGCAAAGGAGCTAAAACGGGTACAGCAGTAAAAAAAGTAAACAAGTATTTTATTGGTGGCTTAGTTAAAGGGAAAATATCAGATCCCGTTATGATGGCATCTGGTGCAACTGATTATGACGTTACTATAAAAAGAACATTTGGAAATCTACTCCTTAGTTTGGTAACATTAGAGATTTATACTCCAACTACGACTTTTGTTAAGAAATAGTAATAAAAAGTTGACCAGTAGCCTCCAGCCTACGTCGCAATATCAACTGAGGCTGCGCATCAAATTAAAGCAAAAGACCCGCCGCCAGGCAGGCCTTTTGCTTTAATTTTTTCTAAGAAACAAACAAAATTTTATTTAATTTTGTGGAACGATAGGGTTTAAGCTCAGTTTATTAAAAAGAAGTATGTCTCCTACACTTTTAATGAAAATTGTCGAGGAAAAACAAAATGAAATCATCAAATACTGGGATCAACACTTTACCCAATAGTGTTACTGCTATTTCGCAATTCGGTTTTTGGATTATGTGCGAAGAAAAAGAATACTTTATTGCCTTCGCCAGCTATCCTGCATTTAAAAATGCTTCTGTTTCTTCAATTTTTAATATTAAGACCCTATCTCCGCGTCAATTATCCTGGCCGGATATTGATGTTGACATTGAAATGGATGCTCTGGATAAGCCGGAAGGTTTTCCTTTGATATTTAAATAAATAAACCCTTTGGCGAAGAATTGTATTCCCCTTCTCTTTCAATAAATCAAAAGGCCCGCCGCAAGGCAAGCCTTTTCTATTTCATATCTCAAAACCACAATCTTCATACTAAGAGCATTTTCTTAGTGTCTCTTAGTGCCCTAAGCCTGTCCCGTAGCGAAGGTCGGGATGTCTAAGTGGTTTTTCTTAACTCCCAACTCCCAACTCCCAACTCCAAACTCCAAACTCCTGACTCCTGACTCCTAACTCCTAACTCCCTCCACAAACTCCCTCAATTCTCTGTCGTTCTCCAGTTCGTCGTTCACAAACATCTCCATCGATATGCCGTTGTTTTCAATAGCCTTGATAAAATGGCGGGTAAAATAGCTGCACGATTTCAGGCTGCGGTTGCCGTTCTTTACGTCGAGATACTCGGCAATCACCTTATGATATTGCAGGCGGTGTTCGCCTTTATAGTGTGCCACAGACATTTTGCCGTCGATCACCGTAAAGCTCACGGGGTATTCCTTCGGATGGAAGATCACGAAAAACCAGTGCCATACCACAATAGCCAGCGTAGCCAGTATGGCTTCGTAGAAATGCACTATCTCGCTCACTTTGATAAACCAAACCGGGGCCCAATCGCCCAGCATAGTAGGAAACCAAAGCACAAAGCCCGTAGCGCCCATCACCAGCGTGCCCCATATCAGCGCCCAGTATTCCATCTTTTCGGCATAATTGTAATCGTCGTAAGCCGGATGTTTTTTGGTCAGATGCAGATAAAACATCATGGTATTGATGGCCTGGGTAATATCCCTCATTTTGGGAAACAGGCCGCGCAGCACGGTGCGTCCGCGTGGGTTGAACACAAGATAAAAGGCATGGTACAATGATAATGCTATCATCACCAGGGCCGCGCCGCGATGCACCCATTGGCGCACCGTTTCGCTGAAACCTATGGCACTCATCAGGTCGCCGTAAAGGCTGTCGGGATATTTCAACTGGAATCCGGTCATGGCCAGCACAATAAACGAGGTAAGCAGCAGGGTGTGCTGTATCAGTTCGTTGCGTGTGAAACGCGGAATGCGTATCTGGTTTTTGGCTTTTTTATACCTGAGGCGCAGTTCGTGAATCAGAATCAGCAGGTTATGCCCAAACATACCGCCTATCACAATCACTATTAGCCAGAAATAAACCGTGCGCACCCACCACTCGATATTGGCAGCCGAACTCACCTGTGTGGTGTGGGAATAACTGTTGGCAAATACTTCGCTGGCATCGGGATGACATCTTTTGCATGTATTCCGGACGTTGTTTTTGCTGATCGACGATTCGGCATGGTCCTTCGGCAATATCTTGTGCACATTATGACAATCTACACACATAGCCGCTTTCTGATCGCCGTGCGACGAAGCCAGCCCGTGGTAACTATCCTGGTAACTTTTCACATTCATATCTTCCAGGCCATAGCGCTGCGACAACAACAAATTCTGATGGCATTGCAGGCAGGTATTGTCCTGTATCTTTTTGATCTCTTTGCGCTTGTTAACGGTGTTAATCGACTGAATGCTATGTTCGCTGTGGCAATCGTTGCAGGTAGGGGCCGAGCGTATGCCTTTGCGCACGGCTATCCAGTGAATTGATTTTTTATAATCGTCGGTAATTTCCTTATGACATTTTTCGCAGGTATTTGGCAGGTTGATCGCCGAGATCATTGAGCCATCCTGAACCCGGTTCTTGATATCATGTTTGCCATGGCAACTGACGCAGGTAGGGGCGTTTTTGCTTCCGGCGGCCACCAGTTTGCCATGCACACTGGTAGAATACATTTTACCCGGTTGGTTGATAGAAGAAGAATATTTTTTAATAAACTCCGGGTCGTCGTGACATTTGCTGCAGGTACCCACCAGGTTGGTCGGAAAAACCATACTGTTTTTATCCTTAACGGGATAAATGCTATGCGAACCATGGCAACTCCAGCATTGGGCAGCTTCGTTGATACCCTCGGTGAGCGACAAACCGTGTATACTTTCTTTGTGTTGCAGGGCAATGGCATTGTGACACAAATAACAATCGGCCAGCACCCCATCTTTGGGAGCTTTCTGATGATTGTCTAAATTGTTCACCACATAGCTATGGCAATTGGAACAAGCAAGGTTTTTATGCACCGATTTTGCCAACTCTTCTTTATGGTTTTTATCGCTGTGACATTTGCCGCAATTTTCGTTTACCTTACTAACGGTATGATACGGCACCACCATAATGCCACTTTTGTGACACTTGCCGCAAAATGTTTTTTCTTTGTTTACCACAGTGGATGGTGATACAATTTTATGCGTACCGTGGCATGATTTGCAGTCTGGCGCTTTTGCTTCGGTCAGGTGCATCAGTTTGCGATGCACATCATTTTTCATTTGAGCGTCGAGTGCGGCATGACATTTTTTACAATCCACCTTTTTCGATTTGCCTTCCATGTGGTCCTCGGTCAGGATATCGCTGTGACAATCGCCGCAGGTAACGGTATTATCATGAACCGTATTGACTACCATATTATCATGGCAATCGAGGCATTTCATCTCCTGGGCAATCAAATCGAAACTGCTCGCAATAATAATTACAAGAAAAAAGAGAAAACTCAGTAAGGTTTTTTTCATAGTGAAATTTACATTTATAAAATAAGCAAAGCCAGGATAGGTAACACCAAACCGGCCAAAATAAACCATATTCCGCGACGTGTCAGGCTGTTTTTACTTT
Organism: uncultured Bacteroidales bacterium; assembly: GCA_964469155.1. Lineage (GTDB taxonomy): Bacteria > Bacteroidota > Bacteroidia > Bacteroidales > CAIWKO01 > CAIWKO01. Next base: position 27,934 of record CAYXXU010000032.1, on the reverse strand, counting down.
TGGCAATAATAAACAATCCGGTAATCGAAATGATGATTAATCCCAGGCAAAAGATATCCGAAAACCACGTCCACCACTTTCCAGGATTGTAATGAAGAAAATTGATCTCAAAGAAAAAAGGCCGTTTTGATATCTTTTCGATATACCCAGTCTTATTTTTCATATCGATGGCGATAGAGCCATCGTCGATAAATATCTTCAGGGTATGGGCATCCGGAAAGAAATGTTTTTTATAATGGTCCTCTTCGTTGTATTTTTCCAGAAAAGTCATTACCCAATCAAGTGTAACGTCCGATTTCGAAATATCTTCATTGATGGCGATATCCTGGTATTTAATAACATAACTGGGGTGCCAGTCTTTTTTGTGGTTCAGGGCAATGCCCGAAATGCAATAAATAATGGTCAATCCAAAAAAGAAATAACCTATATCCCGGTGCAGAATACGGTTCCATTTGCGGAATATCCTCAAACTTTCTGATGGCATAATACTATGAGAAATTAAATGATAAAATAAAATTCAGACTCCGAATGTTCTACAGAATATATCTTAGAATAAATTCCTGACAAATGATACTTTCTCCTGACTTCGGTCTGCTGACTTCCGACCTATTTCTTTACCTCTTTTATTGTCTTGCATTCGATAGCATAGATCGAAATGTAGGTTTTACCGCTCTCAGCCAGTTTTTTACGGAATTCCTTCACCCCGGCATATGGATCTTCAATTACCGTATCCATGTTGGCTGTTTTATCCGAAGTTTGTCCGCTTATGGCTTTGTTTTCTTCGGTGCAAACTTTTTGGTCCTTATCTTCAACCGATTTGGTGATCTCTGCTTCCCATTCGTTCAGATAATTGGCATCAATCTTTTCGTCTTCAATCACTGTCCCTGTAATCTCAACATCCGTACCTTCGTATTTTACATCGAAAGCAGCAACTTCACCACCGGCATTTATTTTAACAGTTTTTTCTGCATCAGCCCCGAACAGGAAGAGTTTTTTGCCACTATGCCTGCAAACATGAGAAACTGTTCCACTGATAATTACGTCTTTACCGGCCCATTTTTCGGGTGATACCAAAAAACTGTCAACCGTCAGAACATTGCTTACAACTTGTTTGTTGTTGTTACATCCAGTGCTGTACAATAAGATAATGATAGCACCAATCACCGATAAGAAAAAGATTTTTTTCATAGAATAAGTTAATTTAAATGGTTTTAGTTTGTGGCAAAAATAAATAAAATAAAAAGGTTGTTAGTATTTCCCTGCAATTAATGAAAAGATTATTAGAATAACCAGCACAATACCGGTAAAAAGGAAAAGATAGCCGAAAATTTTCACGATCTTCATCCATGAGCTCGTTATTTCTTTTTTCACAACAAAATCGTCCAGTTTTCCTGATTCTTCCAGTTCCTGCCATTCTTTGGGTCTGTCGATCTTATATTCTTCAGCTTCCACATGGCCGGTAAAAATAACGGTATCCATTGGGAAGGCTTCTGGACGTAAATGGGTATTAAAAAAATGTATGGTAAAGATAAACACAACAGCCAGCAAAGCTTCATCGCTATGTATGATCTGGGCCACATTGATGATCCATCCCGGCAACAATCTGGTAAATAATTCAGGGAACCATAGTATTAACCCTGAGAAACCGATTACGGCAACCCCCCAGAAAACAGCCATGTAGTCAAACTTTTCCCAATAGGTCCAGCGTCCGTATTTCGGACGTTGTCCTAATCCTAAGAACCATTTGACCGTTGCAATGGCATCCTTGATATCCTGTTTATTGAACATCAGCGAATTTTTTCCAAAAATGAACGACCTGATTGATAATCGTTTTTCTCTTTTGAGTTTTATTAGTGAGAAAATGTGGAAGAAAAAGTAACCAAAAGTAACCAAGGCTGCAAACCTATGGATATTGCCTGCCACATGTACCCCACCAATAAGATCTGCCAGGTTGTGTGCCCAACTGGTATGGGCAAATTTCAGCATCATACCGGTCGAAGCCAGTAACAGGAAACTCAGAATAACAAAAATGTGGGTGATCCTTTGGCTTTTTGTGAACCTGCGGAAATATTTAGCTTCCCCAGCCGGCCTAACATGTTTTTTCTTTTTTCGAGCTTCTATAATAGAACGTGGTATCCACATCAGCGTATGAATTCCGAAGATACCAAATACACCAAAAAGAAGTGATGTCATTGCCCAGAAGGTATAATACAGTACCTTATTATCATTATGGGTAGCATGTGTAAGGTAGCCTGTAAATTCAACATTGGCATCCTTATGACATTTTTTACAGGTTTTGACAATATTCTTTTGCCCAACGCTCGATTCCGGATTTTTCATATTTAAAATATGATGAGAACCATGACAATCTGAACATCTGGCAGCCTTTAAATAACCGAGTGTATAAGCCTTACCATGATAGGTTTCCATGTAAGTTTCGGAAAGTTTTTTATGGCAGGTACCACATTGAAGCGTAATTTCTTTTAAGAATTCGTCTTTATCGATCTCAGTAACCCTGTGTGCTGTATGACAATCAGCACAGGTCGGGAACTTTTTATCTTCTGAATTCAACAGTATAGAATGATCGCTGCTGATATAATCGTTATAAATACTCTTATGGCAGGTTCCGCAAGTAGAAGGAATATGCAAAGGGTTAACGGTTGAATTGGGATCAGATTCTTTAAGAATATTATGAGAAGTATGACAATCAGTACAGATAGCACTGGCAAGCAACCCCTTTTCCATTAATCCTTTACCATGCACACTTGAGGAATAATCGCTGAATGCGTCGATTTCTTTCAGGTGAGTATTAATGGTAGCCTTACCGTTTTTTGTATGACATTTTCCGCAAAGTTTTGGAATGGATGCCCGGTTAGTGGCTGAAGAATCAGCATACCGGCTCATTACTTTATGAGTGCCATGGCAATCGGTGCAATAGGGTGCATTTGATTTCTTATTGAAATAGGCTTGTCCGTGGCCGCTATTGATGTAAATATCGGATACTGCTTCATGGCAGATAGAACAATCTACTTTACGGTTGGTTATACAAGGACGTCCACCCCGGTTATCTGTCGAAACTTCGGTATGACATTTATTGCAGGCAAAGTTTTTATGAGCAGAGGTTACAAAATCCTCAGGATTCATTTTTAAAGAAACTTTTTTGTTGTTGACCATCTTAAATGCCTGATCGGTACCATGACATTTAATACAAATCTGGTTCGAAATAACGGTCTCTGCTTTTTGTGCTTTTATGATGTGCGATGAATGGCAGTCGTTGCAGGCAGGCACCGTACCGGCTTTCTTCTCCCAAAGGTCTCTTTTGATTACCTTTTTATGCACCATCTCAATATTGGCATGGCACTTCATACAGGTGCTTGCAATCTTCGAACTTGAAGTGGTTGCCTGTTGATTGGTATGCGGTAAAATCAGATGGTTTCCATGACAATCGTTGCAGGTGGCTGATACGATCAGGCCAAATTCGAATAAGCCTTTACCATGAATACTCTCACTATAATTGGAAAGGATGTTGTGCTGGGTGATGTTATACATGCGAGCCACAGGAGCACCTTCTTTATGACATTTTCCACACAGTATGGGGATATTCATTTTGTAGGTGGTCGATTTGGGTGAGGTACGTGAAAGTACATCGTGTTTGCCATGACATTCCTTACAATCGGGAGCATAAGGAGCATTAAATTTTAATGCTTGTCCGTGAATACTTAATGAAAACTGGGATTGTGCATTTTTATGACAGCTGCCACAATTTACTTCCTTTAGATTTTCAGGGTGCGGGAATTCTGTTACATCAGCATCTTTATGACATCCAACACATTTTACATTTCGGTGAACAGAAGTTTTAAGGATATTCTCTTTGACAAATAAAGATACGTTTTTGCCGTCTTTGATTTTTGACAAGGTATTATCCGAATGACATGCTAAACAATCATCATTGGTTTGGGAGTATAAATTGTTTGTAATAAAAAGTAAACTGCTTAATACAACGATTGCTGATACCTTAAATAATTTAAACATCTTCTACCGGTTTAATTTATACTTGTTCTGATTTCCTTGAAATATGAGGTTTTTTTGAAAAACTCTATCCATGCAAGTAAAAAAATCACGAATCCATTAGCCGCCGGATTCGTGATTTTTTTCTATAATTTTTATATTTGTTTATTATTCAATCAATTTATTATGCCTAAATTTTCTTTTAACTCAGAAAATACAGGCATTGCAATTTATCTCAATCTGACAGTAATATTAAAACCTAACATTAAACCCAGTTTTTTGGTAAAATCAAATTGATTTTTAACAAAATTATGTTGTGGATTTAAAGCTCTGTAAGAAGAAACAAATACCTGAAAACAATGGGTAGGGGTAGCGATCTCATAAGCCAGGGCTACGTTCGGTTTTGGAAATAGCATCTGATTTTCACCAATCTTTGTGAAAAAACCCTGATCATATTCCAACAGAAAAGAATGATAATTATGGAAGTTGATTCTGGCACCGGCAGATATTCCCACAATATCGTTCTCATAAAGAGGTTTATAGGTAGTATTAATTTGTCCATCGGTGGTATCAACAGATTTAATGCTTTCAACTTTGTTGATATGACTCCAACTGGCACCAACCTCAAGGGAAAATTCTTTGCAGAATTTGCGGGCAACGATTACCTGGGCAAAATAGGATAAGCGGTCTTTAAACTGGTAAGTGCTGTCAACACCATAATACTCTTTTGGCCGGCCACTGATGGATGCATTGCCATATAAAGTCAATGAAACGGGCATGGATTCGCCAACATTTTGTTCTAAAATTTTTCCTTTGGCAAAAAACTCCTGGTATTTGCTGTCTTTTTCAGTAGCAAATCCAACCATAAGCTGGTCTATAATCGAATACTGCAATGCCATACGGATGTTTGAAGCGCCATATAAACCGAACAAATCGTGAATACCATTACTTAGATTTGAAAAACGGTGCTGTATATGCAATTCTAAACTGCCTTTTTTTGGAATTAAGCTGGTTTGATTGTCTATCAACATAGTGCAACCCCATTGTTCTTCAACAGGTTTTTTGCCTTCAGCTTTTTTTATGGAGTCCTGAACCTTATCAATACCAGGTTGATTATTTTGAGCATAAATGGCTGCCGACATCAAAAATGATATAACCAGTAAGTAGATTTTTTTATTCATAATGTATTATTTTTTAAGAATGACTTTTCAAAAAGATTAATTATTTAAAGCACCCTGAATGATCCACTGATAGAACAAGTCTTGCTGTGCGGCGGTTGATCTGCCTACATGTGAACTGGTGAGTTCAGTCAGCTTTAAATATAAAGAACTTGTTGAGGGTGAACCTGCAACAATGTATCCATTCATAATATTAGTATAGGCTACACTTGCTCCCAATACCGGAACCTGACTGGTATGACAACCGGCGCAATTTGAAGTAATTATAGGCAGTATATCGGTGCTGAAATATACCGTATCGACCGCAGCGTTGGGATCGTAAGGTTTTGAAGTGGACCCCGAATCGATGGTGGCTTTTTCACAACTGTTAAGAAGTACAGCCATTCCACTAACCACAATACATAATAATAAGATTTTTTTCATTAGTATAAAATTTAAGATTGTTTTACGAAGCGTTGTATATAATTGTAATTGGCAGCAAAAATAGTCTTTATTCAATTTCTTATCTTTATCGTGTTATAATTTATTGTCAGGAAACCATTGATATTTGTCAATTACTGATTTTCCCATCTGCACCAGTGTTTTTGTACGAAATAGAATCACAAAATCAGGATAAAGATAGAAAATTTTATCGGGTTTCATAAAAATTCTCAATTATTTGGATATTTAATTGGTTGAGTTGAGATAACTAGTTTGGTTTTGTTTTTCCATAATGGCACTTGTCTGTTGGGCTGATCAATTATTACCGGTTTTTTTTTGCAGCCTTATAAAAATATTTAATTAAATGATGGTAATTATCAAATATTAGTTATCTTCGGTTTTTATTTTACGAAATCAAATCTTATTTTACATTAACCTAAAATAAATTATTATGAAAAAATCTTTACAATTTATCAAAACTACAGGGTTTCTGATTGTTTTATGGTCAATGATTTCACTTTACGGAGGAAAGGCTATTGCCCAATGTACAAACACAAGCTCTTATGGCACTTCAACGGCACCCACAACCGGCAGTGTAACGATTACTACCTGTCAGTATGCAGGTGAGTACGCTACAATAAGTTCTGTGGTTGCCGGAGTATCATATACTTCTACCAGCAGTGTTGCAACAGATTATATTACCATAAGAAGCGGAACGTATGATGGCCCTGTGGTGGCATCGGGCGTTACACCGCTGGCATGGACAGCAACCGTGGCCGGTACTTATTATCAGCATTGTAATACAAATGCGGCATGCGGGACTGAAAGTATTTGCAGGACCACATCTATTATTATTGGGTGCACCAATTCAACATCCTATGGATCAGCTACCGCGCCAACTACAGGAAGTGTAACTATTACTACCTGCCAGTATGGAGGTGAATATGCTACTATAACTTCTGTGGTTGCCGGCGCGAACTATATATCCTCCAGCAGTATTTCGACAGATTATTTCACCATTCACAGCGGGTCCTATAATGGACCTATCATTGCAGCAGGCCTATCTCCTCTTACATGGAATGCTCCTGTTTCGGGTACTTACTATCAGCATTGCAATACTAATTCGAGTTGCGGTACAGAGAATTTATGCCGTACAACCAGCCTGGCCATTGTTCCTTTTGCAGGATGCACAAATACAGAACCCTATATTAGTGTTGTTGCACCAACCAGTGGCAGTGTTACTATAACAACCTGCCAATATGCAGGTGAATATGCAACCATTACTTCGGTGGTTTCCGGTGTTACCTACACTTCATCGAGTAGTGTTGCAACCGATGTTATTACGATTCACAGCGGCACTTATGATGGCCCTGTTGTGGCAGCCGGATTTACCCCTCTTATCTGGGTAGCTCCCAACTCTGGTACTTTTTACCAGCATTGTAATACAAATACTGCTTGCGGAACACAGAATTCATGCCGCACAACCAGCATAGCAGTTCCCCGTCCTTGTGGCACCTGTACACCTGAGGATGCTGCCCTGGGTACTATAGGTACAACAGTGTTTGGATACAGTGTGTCTGGTAATCTGGGTAACGGAGGTAAATGGGTTGGGAGTTTTACGGGTGAAGCCGGAATGACATACCATTTCGATCTTTGTCCTGATGCTCCCGGTGCCGGAACCAATAATCTGGATATCGACATTAAGATAACTGATGCCAGTTGTACCATTTTAACCGGAGCCGATGGTACTTGTTCTGCTCCGTTATATGCACCCAATGATTTCACCTGGACATGTCCTGCAAATGGAACCTACTACGTGATACTTGCACCCTACAATTCATTTGCATCGCACACCTGCGGCGGAACGGCTGCAGATGTGTTTACCATGGAGTATTACAAGAAGGTGGTAGTTCCGGTGGTTTGTCCAACAAATGTTACCATTTATGAAAATGAACCTGATTGTGCTGCAGAATATATTGATGCAACCAATGGCGGTTGTAACAGCACTCCGAATGTGTTTACCGAGCTTACGGGCTGTCATGATGTTGTTTGTGCAAAATCAGGGACATATACCGTTGCAGGGGCTAGTACCCGCGATACTGACTGGTACAGGCTGGTGCTGACCGGAAATACTACCGTGAATATGAAAGTTGTTGCCGACTTTCCTCTCAGCATTATTGTTGCCGATGAAACAGCAGGGTGTGCAGGACTTACAGTTATTACTTCTTCTTCGGCCGGGCCGGGAGATACTGCATATATCAATACTACCTTCGGTCCCGGGACACTCATCTATTGGGTTGGTCCGAGTGTTTATTCAGGTGTTAACTGTGGAAGCAATTACGTAATGTATTGCAATACGGTTGCCATCAATACCCCTTCTGCACCGGTGGTTGCCAATATACCGGCCTGTGTATCTACCCAACTCAATGCTATGACTCCTCCCGGAGGCGAGACTTATTACTGGCAGGGAACATCGTGTGGGACAAGTATTACCAGTCCGGCAACTACTCCTTACCCGGTTAGTGCATCGGGAACCTATTATGTAAGATCGGTAAACAATGCTGTGGGATGTTGGTCGCCCTGTTCTTCGGTGGCTGTTACCATTAACCCAATGCCTGCTGCTGCCGGATCTATTACAGGAACTCCGACGGTTTGTGCAGGTGTGAGCGGCACCACCTACAGTGTGCCATCAATAACCGATGCGACCTCATATTCATGGGCATATACCGGTACAGGAGCTACTATTAACGGTACGGGTAATTCGGTAACTATTGATTTCTCGCCAACTGCCACCAGCGGAACTTTGACGGTTGCAGGTAATAACTTATGTGGTAATGGCACTGTATCGGCAGGATATGCTATTACCATCAATCCATTGCCTGTTGCTGCAGGAACTATAACTGGTAGTGCCACAGTTTGCGATGGTGTTAATGGAATTGCATACAGCGTTCCTATTATTACTAACGCTACCTCCTACAACTGGTTATATACTGGTACTGGGGCTACCATTAATGGAAGCGGTAATGCCATTACTATCAACTTTGCCAGTAATGCTACCAGCGGAACCTTAACCGTTCAGGGAAATAATACCTGCGGCATGGGAACGATCTCTGCTGGTTATTCCATAACGGTGAATAATGTTCCTGCTGCTGCAGGAGCTATTTCCGGGAACCCTTCAGTATGTGCAAATACTAACGGAGTAGCCTATAATATCCCATTAATAAGTGGTGCGATAACCTATAACTGGCAATATTCCGGTATCGGTGCTACCATTAATGGAACAGGAAATGCAGTTACCATTGATTTTTCGGCCGCGGCTACCAGTGGTACTTTAACCGTTTTGGGAAATAATACCTGCGGCAATGGTGTTGTTTCTGCCGGATTCGCTATTACGGTAAATCCTTTACCGGGTTTTGGGACAATTATTTCTGGTCCTTCATCAGTCTGTGCCGGTGCAAATGGTGTTGCATACAGTATTCCCCTGATTGCAAATGCTACTTCCTATAATTGGTCATACATAGGCACTGGTGCGACGATAAACGGAACAGGTAATTCGGTTACCATTGACTTTGCCGGAAATGCTACCGGCGGTTCATTGGTAGTGCATGGGATGAATAGTTGCGGGAGCGGTTCTCCATCCAGCCTTTATTCAGTTACCGTAAATACAGCACCTGCGGCAGCCGGAACCATTACCGGTATTTCGCCCGTTTGCGCAGGAGCTAACGGTGTGGCATATAGCGTTCCCCTAATCACGGGGGCAAATACATATAACTGGTTATACACCGGAACAGGCGCTACTATTAATGGATCGGGAAATGCTATCACCATTAATTTTGCTGCCAATGCTACCACCGGAACTTTAACCGTTGCAGGAAATAATACCTGTGGCAGCGGAACTGTTTCAGGAGGATACTCTGTTACCGTGAATCCGCTGCCCGATGCTGCCGGCACCATTACAGGAACTACCACTGTTTGCGCTAATTCGACCGGTATTGCTTACAATGTACCTCTTATCAACAATGCGAGCAGTTATAACTGGTTATATAGCGGTACAGGTGCTACTATTAACGGAACCGGAAATGCTGTTACTATTGATTTTTCGCCTACGGCAACCGGGGGTAATCTGACTGTAGCAGGAAACAATGCCTGTGGAAACGGAACTCAGGCTTCCTTTATTGTGGTGGTTGATCCTTGCACCGGAATTGAAGAGGTGGAGGGAGGCAGTTCGGTTACTATTGTTCCTAATCCTAATTCAGGAAATTTCAGTGTTGAGTTTACTTCGCAGTTGAATGCTGTTTTCATGCTGAGAATCGCTAATGCAATAGGTCAGGTGATTATTGACGAGAAGAAAGAGATAAAAGCAGGCTTGAATCATATTGAAGTTGATATGTCGGCATATCCTACCGGTACTTATTACTTGAATCTGATCAGCAATGACGAGAATATCGTAAAAGTGTTTATTATAAGGCACTAGAGTACTGTTTTGAAAAACGAAGAGGCCGTCGTGATGTCACGGCGGCCTCTTTGTTTTGTGACTCCGAAGGGATTCGAACCCCCAACCAACAGAACCGGAATCTGCCATTCTATCCAATTGAACTACGGAGCCATTTTGTGCAAAGATACTCATTTTACGGTTTACGAAAACTATGCTCAATTTTTGGCAAGAATTGAACCGGATATTGAATTAATTCTGTATTTTTGGAACAATAATCTGAAAGATATGATCACAAAAGAACAAATAGAAGAATTTTACGCACAACAACCTATTGCAATGATTGGTGTGTCGCGCAACACAAAGAAATTCGGGTATGTTGCTTTTCATGAACTTAAGACCAAAGGCTATAAAGTGGTTCCCGTTAATCCCCATACCGATACCATGGATGGAGAGGTTTGCTACAAAAGCATCGAAGCCCTGCCCACAGGGGTGAAAGCTGCTGTGGTGCTTACTCATAAAAAAGATACCCTGACTGCGGTTGAGCAATTGATACAAAAAGGCATCAAGCAGATATGGATACAACAGGGCTCGCAAACCAAAGAGGCTGTTGAATTTGCCAGAAAGAACTATGCGAATGTTATTTCAGGCAAATGCATTATAATGTTTTCCGAACCGGCATCAGGGATACATAAGTTCCACAAAAGCCTGCTCGGATTTTTTGGACGTTTGCCCAAATAAACGGCAAATGCGTTTCCGTACCCTGTAACTTCTTTTTCATGGACAAGCCTTACCATAATCTGCTGATATATTACCTGAGCGGAACCGGCAATGCATTGGCCGGGGGGCGATGGATGGCCGAAAACGCGGGAAAGAAAGGGGTGGCAGCACAATTGATCCCCATCGATCGACAGATTGAGCCTTACGTTCCTCAACTCAAAGGTAACACACTGATAGGGTTCCTTTATCCCACCCATGGTTTTGGCATGCCCTGGGCCATGCTGAAGTTTGTGTGGCGTTTTCCGAAAGTAAAACGGGCCAAAGTGTTTATCAGCACCACCCGGGCCGGCTCGAAGTTCAGCAGGTTTTTTTTGCCGGGCATCAGTGGCCTGGCGCAGTGGCTGGCCTTCATCATTTTGCTATTGAAAGGTTACGGGATAAAAGGTTTGTTGCCGCTCGATATGCCCAGCAACTGGATATCTGTGCATCCGGGTTATAAGAAAAAGGTTGTGGAATCGATTTTCGTGCACTGCCATGCGATCGTCGACCGGTTTATGGACAGAATGTTGACAGGCCGGCGCTATTACCACCCTTATGTTTTTATTTTCCTGCCTATCGATCTGGCCCTGGCACCCATTATGATGGGCTACCAGATGTATGGCAGGTTTCTGTTTGCCAAGCTGTTTGTGGCCACCGACAAATGCAATGCCTGCGGCATTTGTGTGGACAAATGTCCCGTAAGGGCCATCCGTATGTATGGCAGCAAACCCTACTGGACACTGAATTGCGAAAGCTGCATGCGCTGCATCAATATTTGCCCCGAAAAGGCAATACAGGTGTCGCATTTATTGGCCGCCATGCTGATCATAGGCCTGTCGGTGATGCCATTTTACCTGCTCATTATCGAAATTTTCGGTTCCTTATCCGGAAGGGCTTTCAGCACCCTGAACTTTTTTGCCGAATGGGGCCTGAAAGTGTTTATGATGGTGCTAATTTACGGGTTTATATATATGCTGATGAAATTCCGTTTCTTTAGTTTTATTATTGAATATACATCGTTAACGCGTTACTGGAGAGGGTATCGCGCCCCGGGCATCTTTGCTAAGGATTTCTTTAGGTTGAAAAAGAAATAGGTATACATTGGATGAAAAATGGTTAAAACCATTACATTGTTCTCACTTATTTCATTACCCACGAATGAATTCGTGGGCTATGTTGAACCAAACCATAGCCCACGGTTTTAACCGTGGGTTTTGGGATAATACGTTATAACCCTAAACCGTTTCAACGGTTTTTTAAACAAACAGAGATTGCAGTGTAAATGGTTGAAACCATTCGGAGCCTATATATCCGTTTATTTGCCCACGAATGAATTCGTGGGCTATGTTAAACCAAACCATAACCCACGGTTTCGACCGTGGGTGATGTGTAAAAATGTATTAATTTTGAACCGTTTCAACGGTTTATAAAACAAAATACCATGCCACATTCGTATAGTAAAATTTGGATACATGCCATTTGGTCTACCAAAGATAGGCATCCATTGATCGTTCCAAAGATCGAAACCAATGTTTACGATTTTTTGCAACATCAATTCGTTGAATCCGGCTGCCCGGTAAGAATCATCAATGGTATGCCCGACCATGTGCATGCACTTTTTCTGCTGAATCCTCAAAAAGCTATGGTCGATGTTATTAAACAAGTGAAGGGCTCCTCTGCACATTTTTTTAATGAGAACAATTTTATGGAACAGAAGTTCGCCTGGCAGGCAGGATATGGTGGTTTTTCGGTGAGCGAATCGGGGGTTGAGAAGGTATTTGCATATATCGCGAATCAAAAACAGCATCATCAAAAAAAGACATTTCAACAGGAATACGATGATTTTTTGAAATTGTATGGATTTGGAAATGGTTGAAACCATTTTGAGTATGAACGGGTATTCCCCAACCCACGAATGAATTCTTTGGCTATGGGAAGACCCTTTTTTTACCCTCAAACATAACCCACGGTTTCAACCGTGGTTTAGGAAGATCCACCGACCATGTTTAATTTTTATTCCAAACGATTGTTCATTAATACCTTACAATCATACTCAACGTTATTTCAACCTTTGTTTGGCCCTTTGAGACCTCAAATAACTCCAGAGTTACCGCAAATAACTACGGAGTTTGCGCAAATAACTCCGGAGTTTGCGTGAATAACTCTGGAGTTTGCGTGAATAACTCTGGAGTTTGCGAAAACAACTCCGGAGTTTGCGAAAACAACTCCGGAGTTAGTAAAAATAACTCCGGAGTTAGCGTAAATAACTCTGGAGTTATCGCCAGTAACTCTGGAGTTAACGAAAATTACTATGGATGAAATTTCGTTTTTTCGGGCATTTATTTTGAGCCATGTTGATTAAAATATAAAAAAACAGGGTGCAGGAGAATTTTCCTGCACCCTGTTTTGATTTGGGCTTGCCCAATATAATTTAGTAATACATCATTAAATTAATCAGTCAATGTGAATCTAACTTTGGAAGCCAATTCATTAATTCCTGCAGCATTTTTAATGGCAACAGAATACAGGAAAGGCTTCATTAATTCCACTTCTTCGACTATAAGCTTTCGCGAATCGGTGCTCACGCAGCCTGTACGTATCAGCTTGCCGGTTTCATCATCGAACACCATTGCTAAATAGCTTCGGTTTTCTTTTTTGTTTTTTTCGAGCCCTGTACCTTTTACCAGCATGATTTTAACCGTATTCATGCCCGGGCCTTTTACAATTTTTTTGATGACAGCCTGCGGGGCCAAAGTGTGAGCTGTGGGCATATCGGAGGGATCAAAGCCCGACTTGTGTATCAGTTCGTAATTGCCAATGCAGATTGGTTTTACGTACATAAGATTTTCTTTCATCATGCCATAAACGAGCAGGCATTGTTCGTCGCGGTCTTCCAGAATGTTGGTATTGCCTTTGGCGGAGGCGGTCAGATCGTGCAACTTGGTCACTGCTGATTTGAAATCACCTAAAGCGACCTTTGGAGTGGGGAATTCGGTTTGATTCACATATAAACCCACGTTGATGAGTTTGGTGCCTAATTTTTCGACACCTATAAAATCGTCGGGTCTTACATGCATCACGGGTTCTACAAGATTTAATGCTACCATAAGATTGAAAATTTAATTAATACTGAGTGAATTAAAAATGTTAACTGCTGATCCGAAACCTGTGAGAGTTTCAAAATCGGCTACAAAGTTAGCAAGGTTGAAACCCCATGTCAAGGGTGAAAACTCATAACTGGTTTTTTTGCCATTAAGCGTTTGTGTTTCTTGTACTTGTCATATCTATAATAAAACTCTGCGACAAGCTTTTCCGTCACTTTACATCTCAAATTCCCCGGCATGATCAGCCACAAGCCTTTTCCTCTGGGCTCGATATCGATAATAAAGTCAAAATTCAAAATATTCGACTCATGTGTCAACATAAACATTTTCTCATTCAGCCAAAACGGCAAATCGCAAAGATTCATGGCAATAAGCTTTGTTTCGCCGCTATTATGGTAAAAAACCAGTTGGTTTCCGCGGCACATGATACAAACCAGGTTGATGTAATCGTAAAGTTGCTCTTTTGCATCTTTTGGAATGGGGGGCCTTTCTGATTTTTTAAGTTTTTCAGGCACACTTTTCAGCGCTTTCGTTTGATTTTGCATGCAATTGTGTTTTTATGGATAATATTTTACCCATAAAAATACATAACTCGGAATTAATTGTATATTTGTAAAAGGAAAACTATCGATGTGTTTTGAATTTTAATTTGTAAAGCCATGAAAAAACTCAGTAATCTTTTCGCAGCCTTGCTTTTGGCAGGCACGGCACTTGCCCAGCAACCTACTTTTTCGAAAGTGTATTATGATGATTTTGGAAATGAGCAGGCCTATGGGGTGGCGATTACCACCGACAGCAATTTCATGGTCGCCGGCGAGCGCGACCAGAATGGCTTGCTGATGAAGGTAGATGCCGGCGGTAATTTGCTGTGGAGCAAAAAAATAGGGAATGACGACAATACACGTTTTACGGCTATCATCCCCACCAACGATTCCAATTTTATGCTCATGGGCTCTTGCAAAAACGCTCTGTCGGCCCAAAAAGATATTTTTCTGGTGAAGGTCAATGTTTTGGGCGACACCCTTTGGTCAAAAGCCATTGATTTGGGTGCCGATGGGTATGCCACCTCCATAAAGCAGACCAATGACCAGGGTTATATAGTGTGCGGCACTGTGTTGCAGTACGTCACCCCACCCTACACCAATATGTTTGTGCTAAAACTCGATGCCGGCGGAGGTCTCAGTTGGGTGAAAAAGATTACCTGTGCCAACCGCGAGAATAAAGCCAATTCTGTGAAACAATTGCCCGACAGCGGCTACATTGTAATGGGAAGTATTGAAGAGTACACAGGGTCTACCTTCATCAACAATGGGTGCCTGCTCCGTTTGAAGGCCGACGGAACGCTGCTTTGGGCCAGGTCTCTCGGACCTTCCCCTATGAACGGTCTCGATGTGGTGTTAACCCACAATGGTTTTGTGTGCCTGTTCGATCTGGGGCTTGCCAATGGCTGTGCCATAGCGAAAACAGATCTTTCGGGCAATATAGTGTGGAGTAAACGCAACTACCAATATTCATCAAATATGATTAACAGTGTTGTGCCCCCGATATTATGTGCCACCGGCGACGGAGGTTTTGTTTACCGCTCGGGCGATTCATTTGGGCCTACCCACCTGGTAAAAATTGATTCGCTGGGACAACTTGCCTGGTCGAAATTTGTATATTTGATCATCTTCCATGTTCTCCAAACCCCCGATTCGGGTATTCTGGTGCTTGGAAATGGTCCCATATATGGCATAAAAACGAACCTGACGACCAACCAACAAATAGGTATGATTAAAACCGATGCCCACGGTAATAATCTGGTTTCATGTGTGTATGACCAAACCATCACTTCAGACACCATCCTTATGACCTCGGTGGCTGTAACATGCACCACAGCAACGGGAGGAACCATTATGCCAAAGCACCCCGTGATGGAAAATATAATCTTATCAGTTATTAACGGCTGTGTGGCTTATCTGGGCAGTATAGGAGAAAACCATGCCCTACAAATCACTGCTTACTCCAACCCCGCCTCAAACACCCTGTTTATTGAAATTGAGAACGGCAATGAAAATGCTGAACTTTCTATGTACGATGTTCATGGTCGCCTGGTTTTGCAACAAGTCTTGCAATCTTCAGCTACACAGGTCGACATCAGCCGGTTAAGTTCCGGTTTGTATATTATCAAACTGTTGACGGTCGAAGGAGTGGGGGTAAAGAAGTTTATTAAGGAATAAGGCCTACGGATGCCCTTGAAGGCAATTAATCCAATTTGAAAAACAATCATTTAATCCCATAATAAACCCAATAAATCCTAAGTTATGAAAACATTTCTAAAGTCCATTGTTTTGATCACTGCACTTTTTTGTAATGTTCACTTGTTTGCTCAAACCGAAAAGACCGCCGTAGTTTCTTCCGACCTGATGAATGTGCTTTATATCGGCATCGACAATCCTGTTTCCATTGCCGTGCCGGGTATTGCCGACAGCAAGGTGAATGTCAGCATAAGCAATGGTACTTTGCTGCGCAACAACGGCAAATACATTGTTAAGGTCGATAATACCAACGATGTAGTGATCAATGTATCGGCCGAAACCGCTCCCGGTGTATTGAAGTCATACGGATCATTCACCTTCCGCGTAAAGCGTATCCCTGATCCTGTGGCCTGTGTGGCGGGGCAGTGCGGCAGCAAGCTGGTGATTAGCAAAGCAACCCTGCTTAATAAACCCGAATTGTCTGTCAAAATGGATGTAGCCTTCGAGCTTAAGTTTGAGATTGTGTCGTTTACGCTCACCTACCAGAAAGATGGAAACCTCTATTCTGAAACAACCTCAGGAAACAAGTTCAACCAGAGAATGATAGATGCCATAAAAAAAATGGAAGATGGCAGCAAAGTATTTTTTGAAGAAATTGAAGCGAAAGGCCCCGACGGAGCTACACGTAAACTGGGCGCTATTTCTGTCAAGCTGGGCGGAGCAGAATAAAAAACATCCGAAAGTTTTCTGCTCCAAGTTCATCCCTTAACTTCACTGCTGAATAACTTCCATCCTTGGTTTTCTGAGTGTATCTTAGTGCTCTGCGTGTCTATGTGGTTTCCCTTCTTACTCCTGTCTTCGGACTTCCGACTCCAATCTTCGGACTGCTGACTTCGGTCTCCGGACTTCCGACTTCGGTCTTCTTTCTTCCTGAAATCAAAAATTTTCTTACTACCTTTGATCTAATCTTTTCATTAGTGTCATGGAAAACGAAATTATCAGCACCGTTCAGAAAGCCTTAACCATCAATCTCGACAACTCTATTTACGGCTCACTGGCCGAAATAGGGGCAGGGCAGGAGGTGGCCCGCAATTTCTTTCAGGCGGGTGCGGCATCGGGCACCATTTCCCGAAGTATCTCGGCTTACGATATGGCCGTGAGCGATTCCATCTACGGCAAATCGCGCGATGGTCGCTATGTGAGCGAAAACCGCCTGATAAAAATGCTGTACTACGAATATGGCAACCTGCTCAACCTGCTGGCCGAAAACAAACGCTCCGATTTTTTTTCGTTTGCCAACACGGTTACTGCCCTCAACTATCATAAAGACAATTATTGCCATGGATGGATGGGCATTCGCTACCAGTTGAACAACAATGCCGAATGGAACCAGATCATCGTTCATTTCCGTTTGTGGGAAAACGATAACCAGTTGCAGCAGCGCACCGTGGGCATCATCGGTGTAAACCTTATTTACGCTGCCTACTATTATTATAAAGACCCCCTACAACTGATGCGATCCATAATGGATTCCACTTCTGCTGACCGTGTCACCATTGATATGATGAGTGTGAGCGGTCCCGATCTGGATTATATCGACAACCGGCTATTGGCGGTTCAGTTGGTTCGCTATGGTATGTCGGAAGCCACCATGTTCGACCGCAACGGCCAGGTGCAGCAGCCTTCCGATATGCTGTACAAGAAAAATGTGATGCTCATCCGCGGTAGCTTCCGCCCCATTACTTATGTGGGCTTCGATATGCTGAAAACGGGTTATCACATGCTGAAACAGGATGTCGACTTTACCAAGGATAATACCCTTACCTTATGCGAAATTACCATGGATAATCTCATCTCCGACGGCAATTTTCATGAGAAGGATTTCCTTGATCGCGCCGATTTGCTATGTGGCATGGGTCAGAACGTGCTTATCTCCAACTTTCGCGAATATTATCGCCTGGTGCTTTACATGTCGCAGTTCAAAACCCTTGCTTTACGCCTGATGATAGGCGCCGACACTTTCCGTAAGGTGATAGAACCTCATTATTATTCGCACCTCAAGGGTGGTGTTCTGGAAGCTTTCGGACGTCTGTTCGCTCAAAACCTAAGGGTGTATCTCTATCCGGCACTCGAAAAAGAAACCTGCAACCTTATTACCTCCGAAAACCTTCCTGTAGATAATTCCATAAAAAGTCTTTACCGCTATTTACTCGAAAATAAAAAGATAGTTGATGTTACCGGGGTGAAAACCCAGTGGCTGCATATCCATCCCTACGAAGTCCGCAATAAGATACAGCAAAATGATAAGGATTGGGAGAACATGGTGCCGGCCTATGTGGCTAAATTCATCAAAACCCACAAGGTGCTGGATTATTCGGAATAAATCCTTTTTACTGACAAATTTGCTGATTATCGGTAAATGTATAATTTTTGTGCAAAGGTTTTCTTATAAATCAATCTATGACAATATTAGAAGTTATTGCAAGGCATAAGGATGTTTGCAACCTGGCCACCGATATGAAGCTTTACGACGCCTTACATCAAACCAGCCTGTTGTTGCAGGAAATTCAGAATGATGAATTACATACCGAATTTGAGAACAGTAAAGATACCTATTCGAATATGCTGAACTATACGGTTAAAGGAATCAAAGACCCTCAACGGGAAGTTATCCTGAATTCATTGGTGATCCGTATTGTCGAAATGGCTGATAAAATAAAAGAACTATACCTCGAAAAATATCATCATACCCTGCAGGAGCGTAAAAGTAATGCCTACAACCAACTGTCGCTGATCCAGCAAAAGCTGAACGATTCTATTGAAAGCAGCTATCAGCATGTTAAAATGATAGAACTGCTGAACGAAACAGAGATATCTGTGGATGATGATGATATGCAGCGCAAGCGCCAGGAGTTTCGCTACAGTTTTTTCGATTACATTCTTTATTCCGATAAGCTGACCGATAGTGATGTGAAGTTTATCAGGAAGGTAAATGACCTGGAAAATATATTATGGTACGAAAAAAGCCTGATGGTTTCAGCCGTTACGCTCAGCATGATGCGGTATTTTGACAGCCATAAAATGGATCTTTTGTTCTATTTTTATGAAACCGGCGAATTTCAGGTCAGGCAGCGGGCGCTGACGGGAATACTGATATTATTTCTGCTGTATGATAAAAGGGTAAAGTATTATAAGGCCCTGAATGAAAAGATCAAAAAGATTTATGCCGAAAGCGGTGTGGATGAGTCAGAAATGCTGATTCTGATAAAGCAACTGGTGAAAGCCAGGGATACTGAGAAACTCTCAAAGCGAATGACCGAAGAGATTATTCCGGATATTCAAAAGCTTACGCCTAAAATTGAAGAGAAACTCGATCTGGATAATTTGTTCAAAGATGAGTCAATTACCGATAAAAATCCTGACTGGCAATCGTTTTTGGAAGATTCGCCCGAATTGATGGGTAAAATAGAAGAATTATCAAAAATGCAGCTCGAAGGCAATGATGTTTTTATGAGTGCATTTTCCCAGTTGAAACATTTCTATTTTTTTCAACAGATATCAAATTGGTTTATTCCGTTTTATAAGGAAAACCCCGAAATAAACAGGATACTGGAGACCGAAGACCCTAAATTTAAAGAGGTGTTTGCCGAATCCTTAGAAAGGTCGACGTATATGTGCAACTCTGACAAGTATTCTTTTCTGCTCAACCTGAAAATGATGGCTGCGCCTCAGAAAGGTATGCTGCTGAACATGTTCAATGCCGAGTTGGAAAGCATCAATGAACTATCCGATTCTGACGAACTGCTCAACGGTCTGCTTAAAAGCCAGACCGTTTATACACAATACATTCAGGATTTGTACCGTTTCTTCAAATTGCATCCCAACCGTAAAGATTTTGAAGATATTTTTGAACTGAAGCTCGATTTTCATGAGAATTCGTTTCTTAAGTCGGTATATCCCGATCAGTCCTTTCTGAAGGTAATTGCCGATTTCCTCTTCAAAACCGATCATTATGCTGATGCGCTTGATATCTTTTTGGTTTTGAATGCAGGGAAGAACCAGGATATGGAACTTCTGCAGAAGATAGGCTATTGTTACCAGCAAACGGGCGATTTTTCGGACGCTTTGAATCATTATTATATGGCCGAACTCTTCGATTCGAACAATGTCTGGAATCTGAAAAAAATTGCCTTTTGTCTGAAAAAGCAAAACAATTATCATAAGGCTATCGATTATTATGTTCTGATAGAGAAGCTTGAACCTGAAAACACACAGGTACAAATGAATATTGCCAATGCTTTCCTTCACCTGAAAGAATTTAGCAAAGCCCTGAATTATTATTATAAAATAGAGTTCAGTGCTACTGAAACTACGGGCATTTGTCGGCCTATTGCCTGGTGTCTTTTTGTATTGGGGCAGTTTGCAAAATCAAAAGATTATTTTACAAGGCTCCTGGAAAGCGGATCATTTAATAAGTACGACTATATGAATTATGGTCATGTGCTTTTTGTGGAAGGCAACTTCAGGGCAGCCGCTGACTTGTACCTACAGAGCATACGGCAAAAAGATAACTCACTGGATAATTTTCTGAAAGGATTTGCTGACGACAGCGAATACCTGCTAAAGCATGGGTCAGGCAGGGCGGAGATACAGATGATGTTAGACTACCTGAAATATAATTTATAACCTCTACCTTGTGAATTTGGCCAAACTGATTATATTTGCCTGTTGAATTTTAATAAAAGTATTATGTTTAAAGTGAATGAGTATTTTGAAGGAAAAGTAACCTCCCTGGCATTCGAAACTGCCGAAGGAAAAGCTACTATTGGTTTAATTGCCGCAGGCGAGTATGAGTTTGGCACATCGACGGTCGAATATATGACGGTGACTTCCGGCACTATGGAAGTGATGCAGGAAGGTTTTACGCATTGGATAACTTATAAAGAATTTGAGACCTTTATGGTGCCTGCCAACAGTAAATTTAAAATGAAGGTAAAAGAGGATACCAGTTATCGGTGCTTATACCGATAAAAAAAAAGCATCCGCCGGTTGGGGGATGCTTTTTTGTTTCAGAACAATAATATTACTGCAGTTCGCAGGTATAATCGGGTGATGAAGTTGTTCTTCCATCAAACTGATAGTTTTCGCATTCTGCTTTGGCTGAAGATGAACTACCTGGTCCAACAGTGTAATTTTGATTAGCATAAGGATTAATAGCGGATCTGCATTCACAAACTCTTGTTTTTAAACAGGAAGTAAGGGTTAATGCAACAAAAAACAGTGCAACAAATAAAAAAGCGATTCTTTTCATAATGGTTTATTTTTAAAGTTTTTAGTTTTAGAAATTATAGAGCAAAAATATTAAATTTATTTTAGTTAGCAAAGAAATGTTAGTATAATTTTTTTTACAGAAGTTAATTCTCATACCATTGCCTGATCTTTTCGGCCGATAAATTCAGATAATTGGTTTTTTCGACCACTACCGAATTATCAAGCAAAACTATGCTGGGCATAGTATATCCGGCCAGATCGACAAATCTTTTTCCGTTCAGTATCATGTGAGGGATAGCCTCCGATTTGCTTTCATTGAAAAAACGCTGAAGGTTTTTTTCTTCGCCATTTAAAATAAAGTAAAAAGGAATTTCTGGATTTTGTTTTTTTATAATGTGCATTTTGTAAGCTGCAATGCGGCAATGTGAGCAGGTCAAACTCATAAAGGCAATGATCTGCTTCCCTTGTCGCAGATCGACTGTTGGGTGCTGAATATCGGTGCTGGTATAAAGTGTATCGAGGTTCATTTTATATCCGACAGTTTCGGGGCGCGACTGGTATGCCATAATGAAATCGGGAGGATTGAGAATGAAAGGAAGCGATAAGGACGCCAGGGTTACCAACACTACAATGAGTTTTTTAAATGGCAACGTAAACCCCTTGTGCCATAAATAAAGAATAACAGCCACGGCAAGCATCACCAGGTTTTTGATGATAGACTCGAGGGGCGACATGACCAGCACATTGCCAAAACATTTGCAGTTACCATGGTTTCCCTCAATGGCTAATTGCACAGTGAGATAAATGGTGAAAACCACCAACATGGCAATAGTGGCCCTCAGGGTAAATTTCTTTAGATTAAAATTCAGTATCAACAAGGCTCCCAAAAAGAATTCGCTGGCTATCATCAGTCGGGCAAGGATAGGAGCCGTTGCCCAGTTGGATACTTTCAGGTCAATTAAGGTGAGTTCGAAAAGTTCGACAGGATAGAGTTTGGTTAATCCTGAAAATATAAATACCAGTCCCAGGAGTATGGTTAATGTAATGAAAAGAATTTTTTTTATCATATCTATTGAGTTCAAAATCCGTATTTGTCGATCAGATATACCAGGCTGGCCATGGAAGCCGCGCCTAACTGCAGTTCGCGTGGATTGACGGCTTCAAATACATCGGAAGGGGCATGCTGATACATGAAATACCGTTGCGAATCGTTCAAAAGGCCGAAAAGCGGAAATCCCTGGTTTTCCATAAAGCTGATATCGACACCGGAATATCCTTTATGAAAATTCCATAATCCATAGGGTTGCAACAATGGTTTCCATGCATCAAACCTTTTATCAACAAGTTTCGCATCGCCCGATTCATAACTAAATCCCTGGGGCAAAAAGGCTCCTTCGTCAGATTCGATGGCGGCAATATGTTTCTCGCCAGTGTTTTTTATGGTTTCAGCATATTTCCGGCCTCCCCGCTGCGCCATTTCTTCATCCATAAATTCCACGATACGAATGGTGCGACGGGGTTTATAGTGCAATTCTTTAAAGATACGTATCACGTCCATGGCCTGAACCACCCCGCTGCCATCGTCGTGAGCGCCTTCGCCGTTGTCCCAGGCATCGACATGTGCACCCACCACAATGATCTCATCAGGAAATTCGCTGCCTTTTAGTTCAGCAATTACATTGTAAGAAGTAGTGTCGGGTAGCTCGAAACAGGTTGACTGAAGGTATAAATTGGTGTAAGGTTCATTTTTAATGAGGGTGCTTAACTTGTCGGCATCGAGGGTACTGATGGCAAATGCCGGAACCTTGGGCAAACTGTCGTAGTAATGCATGATGCCCGTGTGCGGATATTTATGAGTATATACGGTTAGCGAACGTGTGATGCTGGCTACCGCACCATACGATGCTGCAATGGATGGCCCGATGAAACGCTGATCGGCAGCTCCGCCATAAGCTCTGAAAGTATTATACCAGGCAGGGTCGGCAGGGCGGTTGAAGAATACGATTTTCCCTTTTATTTTTTCTTCTCCCAATAGTGCGAGTTCTTCAAGGCTTTTTACTTCGATAATGCCGGCAACCACCCCTTTGGTTCCGGTACCCACCGAGCCTCCCAGGGCACATACATCGAATCGTTGCCGGCCCTTTGCGGATTTGTTGACATAACATACTTCGCCCAGGCCCCGTTTCCAGCTGCGGACTTTACATTCCTGCAGGTATACCGTATCTGCACCGGTCTCTTTCAACACTTTTTTTAACCAGCCAACTGCTTGGGCTGCCTGCTGGGAACCACCTATTCGTCCGCCAATATTTTTGCAGAGGTATCGCAATTGTTCATAGGAATTGCTGTCGGACAATGCATTTGAAAATATTGAGGCTATAAAAAGCGAGTCGGTGTTTTGAGCCATTGGCATGAATGAGCTCAAAAACAAGACACTGACGATTATAATTTTTTTCATGATCTGAATAATAAAAAAACCCCGTAGTTGGCTACGAGGTTTTAAAATTAGATAAAATTATCCGAATTAATTAACTACTGTTATTTTTTTGCTGATGCTTCCTTCGCTGTTGGTGATCTTCAGGATATAAGTTCCTGCAGCGTATCCGGCAACATTCAGTGTGTAATTATTGTTTGCAACATTATCAGATAAGATCAGTTTTCCAAATACATCATAAAGCTGAAGGGTTGAATTCTGAGCATTGGTGATGTTAACCAGTTCGGTGGCAGGATTGGGGTAAACTTGGATATTTTTGTTGTTGAGAGTTTCATTTACACCAAACCCGGTTCCGGTCATTATTTTATCAATATATAGGTTGTTACCATAGGCGCTTGTGGCATGGAACCTGACCAATACGCTGGCCTGACCATCGTAAGCGCTAAGATCTACATTGTTGCTGACCCATTGTGCTGCAGTAGGGGTGAATGAAGCGGTTCCTAATGCAGGGGCAGTGGCTAATGTGGATCCGGCTTTGTTAAATGGACTGGCCCAGGTTGATCCGCAGTTGGTAGATACCTGTACCTGCAGACGATCATTTTCAGTGGAATACTGCGCATAAGCATGGTCGAATGATAGGTAGTGGCCTGTGCCAGATGAGAGATCGAGTCCGTAAACATACAGATCGGCGATAACACCTGATGGTGAATTGTAAAAATCCATTTTGGCCGAACCTGATCCGGTTCCGAACGAGCTAACAGTTGCCCTCGACCAGGCACTTCCGTCTACAACCCAGTTGGCTGGAGGAAAGGTGGAGGCAGTGAATTCTTCGGCAACAGGTGTTGCGCTGTAGACTGAGAAAATGTTGTAGGTGCCCGAATATTCGTCGTTAACGGCGTTCATATCAGCCAAACCATTGGGCAGGGTAGTGAAACACCTGATGGTGTGATGTCCGTTGGTTGGGGTGATAGGGTTGGTGATGGTTACGTTGACGGTGGCTCCTGAGGCAAGAGAACCTGTCCAGGGTTGGGAAACGGTGGTTCCGCCATCAACCTGGTAATTGATGGTGGCACTGGTTAAGGTGGTGGTTCCGATGTTTTTCAAGGTAACTGTCGGAGCAATACCGGCCGATGAACACTGAATGGTGGGCAATCCCGAAATGGAGGTGATGCCGGCATCAACAGCGGGAGGATTGACAAATGCACCGCTTCCGGAAATGATTTCCTGGTTGCCTTCGCTGACAAAAGCAACAACTTCGAGTTCGGCCAGGTTGGCAGGAACAGCAGTAAAGGCTGCCGGTACGGTATAGGTGAATGTGGTATCTACTTTCATGGTGCCCGAAGCTGTGTTAGTGTTTTTTATGGTAACGCCCCATTGTCCGGTGAACATTTCTTTCAACATGTGCTGATGCAGATATTGTCCGTCGGGGGTAACCATGGTAGGGTTGGCGCTTGAACCTGATTGGGGTCCTTTGATATTGTTTTGCAACAAAACAATGTTGAGTTTGTTGGTGGCAACCGTGCTGTTGGCGGTATAATATACCTGGCAATGAACCGTGAGTGCGCGGGTAGCATAATCAACCTGGGCGGTTACTCCTACATTGAGGTAAGATGGCTGTCCCATAATAGTGGTGGCATCAGCGTTCCAGTAGGTGCGGCTGGTGGCAGTACCGCCTGTGGTCATGCCATGACCAAAAACATGACGGTTAACCGTTCCGGCCGGATATCCTGTTAAACCTGTCTGGCCTGCAATAGCGGTTCCGTAAGCTGTACGGTAATCGGGCTCACCGGTGCTGGGGGTTGCATAACTGCCGGTGTGAATGGCTATCATATAAGCATTGCCTGGGTTGTTTGCCAGTATGGTTTGTGCGATCAGGTGCCCGTCGGGACAATAGCCGCAATGAATTCCGGTAAATTCTTCAATAATGGCCTTTTTGTTTTGGGGGGTGGTGCTAACCGGAATCTGTGCAAACAGACTGATGGTCGACAGCCCCAGTACTAAACTAAGTAAAAGTTTTCTCATAATGAATGTTTAAGTTTTGGGTTAATAATAAATAGACTTTTTTGAATTTAAGATGCAAATGTAAGGAAAAAACTCTTACAAATTTCGGATTAACCATTTTTTAACTCGCAACTAAATCCTTTTAGGAACCTTAATTATGAAGATGGTTGTGCCATCCAATTACAATAAGAATTTCCGATGATTGGCTAACAGCTAAGATTGTCTCAAATAATTGAATCGACATTGGGTCAATTCCCTGTTCCTATGCGGCGAAACATGTGTAACAACTGACGGGTTAACCCGTCAGTTACCATTGATAATCCGCTGCTCTGGGGCGGGGTAGTTCATTTGAAATTCAATCAGTAAATAACTTACTGCTATACCGGCTGCAAATTTTAGTCGTAATCAGTATATACGGGGGCTTTAACAACGGGTCCGCAAGGCCCCATCAAACCCTTCTTGCTCTCGTAGCGTCCATAATACCAGGCAAATACTTTTTTGTCGGTTTGCAGATGCAGATCGCCAAAAAGGCTTATGAATTTTGCGCGTTGGGCATTTCCTATCATATCGTAATCGCTCAATTTTGCCGGCGCTTCAGTACCTATGTACCGGAATATTTTTATAAAAACAATTCCTTCGGGCAGGGCTTTGCTTTCAGGAGTTTGGGGATGTCTGACTTTCAGTATATGCATGCCCAGATCAATTGTAGCAATCGTGAGATGAGGGGTATGCTCGGGTATTGTGTTGCTGCTACGATGAGGTTTGGCCGCCCTTGGGGTGCCTCGTCTGACGTTAAACACCGCGCAATCGTCTATGGTTCCGTTCAAAGCCACTTTGTCGAGCAGGTGATGACCATAGCGGGGGTCATTGTCATAGCGCCTGATCTCTTTGATGAGGGTTCGCATTATTAAACGTGTTGTATAGCCTTTTGTGACTGGATTGGTGTAGTTTTGGTAGGCCTCTTCGCACTTTTGCCTGTAATCTGACCAGGCCAGGCTTTCCTCTTCTGTCCATCCGAACAGCGTATACCTAAGTGTGTCGGGCTCTACCAGTATCGATTTCTGCAAATCGTCAGTGTTTATCATAAATATAGTGCATCTTGCAGGATTTCTTGAAATTCGGGTTTCACGTTCCATGGCTTTTGTTTTAAATCAGATTACTTTGGTTTTCTATCTATTGATTTTTGGTTCAGCAAAGATAGCAAAAAGGTTTTAAAATCTTGTGGAAAATTTCATTCCACATGAGGAAAATAAATTACCACACGATGAATGAAATAATCTACACATAGAAAAAATCCTACCACACGTAGAAAAATTAATTCCAAAAGTTGAATAATTTACACAACATGTAGAATAAAAAGTACTACACGTAGAAATTTTATTTTCATACACGGAATAAAATTTTCCACAAGTAGAAAATTATTTTCAACATGTGGAAAATAATTTACCACATGATTAATTTCAAAATTTGCAAGCTTCTGACCGTTAAAATTAAACTTAATTCGGAGCCAAACAACTTTCCTGATAATAAAAGAAAGAGAATTGTAATGGAAACCTGACTTATGGATAAGCCCCGCACAATGAAGTTACAAAACAATCAGGTTGATTGAAGAATCAGTATATTCTTTTGAGATGTAGGCTGAGGTGCATGATTTAAAAGCTGATAAAAAAAGATATTACCACCCCAAATATAAGCAAAATAGATTAAGTTAAAATAAATTCAGTCCTCCGCGGCGGATCAGAAGTGAGAAGTCATATGACCGAAGAAATTAGTTGATTAAGTTTATTGAGTTGATTAGGGAAGATACTGGCAGAAATTCATAGTGCTCCGGCTTGGCGGATTGTGCCTTCTTTATGTCCCTTTTGGTTGAAAAAAGAACTTAACCACAATGAGCACAATGAATGCACAAAGAACACAAAGAGGATAACTCTTCATTCATTGTGTCCTTTGTGTAAATCCTTTGTGAACTTTGTGGTTAATGACAATCAATGACAATTAATGACCATTAATGACCATTAATGACCATCTATTTCCTAAAACCTAACCTGGACAAGCCAGAACCAAACAGGAAAAATGAGTAACTTTATAGCATG
>CAYXXU010000031.1:0-47744 GCA_964469155.1 uncultured Bacteroidales bacterium | reverse complement strand
ATGTTTGTTATTTTATTGACATCTAATTGTTTATATCATTTATAAGGAGAGACTATGTAACTATTCAAAAACACACTGTCACATCCTTCCAACAGGGTCAATAAAAAAAAGGCCGCCAAAAAATGGCAGCCTCTCAAAATTTTGATGAAAAATACCTACGATTTGATCATTTTTTTGGTGATCACGCGGCCCTGTGCATCGATAATAGAATAAAAATAAATACCGTTGCTTAAATTTTCGCCGGTAAACTGAAAATAATTATCACCTGATTTGGAGTTAAGTATTTCAGAATAAACTTCCTGTCCAACCATATCTACCACCTTCAGCGATACATTTTGTGCTTTTTCGGTAAAGCAACCAACCTGAACCGTATTATTAAACGGATTGGGCTGTGCCTCTCTGATTCCAAATCCTTTATAAACCCTTTCGGTAACGCCCCATCCTTCAGGATGAACTAAAATTACAAAGGGCATACCGCTATTATAATTGGATTGTACCAAAACAGGCACTCCCGCAATAGATGCAAAAACATCTACCAAAACATCAACAGCATAAAAACCGGCGCTCGCAGGAGGTGCAAAACCAGAAGCCCATACACATCTCGAAGCGGTTCCAATAAATTCACAATTACTTGGATTACAAACTGTATTCAACCAACTTGGTTTATTTTGATATCCAACTACTACAATGTGGTGGAGATTAATATGTCCCATGGAACCCACACTGGCGGTATCGGGAGCAATTATGGTAAGTCTTTCACCAAAATTAGAATTTTCTCCAACTTCAAGGGTGTCGGGAACCATTTCTCCGTTTCCTTCCGGATCGGTTACAGTTGGGTCGGGAGTACATTGTCCGAATGAAACACCTGCGTAAAACACAAACATCATACAGGCAACAAAAAAGAGTAAAGATTTTTTCATAGTGCTTATTTTATTAATTTTGAGCAAAGTTAAAATTTTTGAATTACAAATCGCCCTAATTGTATTGATTTTCTAAAATATAATAGTACTAACAATGTCGGAAATAATTATTAGTAAGCTCAGTGAAGCTGAAATTCGGGGAAAAAATATCCGTTCCTGGCCCATTTGGACCAAAGAAATATCCCGCTTCGATTGGTATTACGACAGCCAGGAGGCCTGCCTGATAATCGAAGGCGAAATTCAGATAGAAACCGCAAATGGGAAATATCACATTCAGGCAGGCGATTTTGTGGTATTCAAAAAAGGCCTGCAATGTGTCTGGAATGTGATAAAGCCGGTTCGCAAATATTATCAATTCAGTTGACCACGGGTGAACGGCATAGTATATAAATCAACCGGAAGTTGGTATTCGGTCAGGGATGATCAGGGAAATTATATCGATTGTAAGCTAAAGGGGCAATATAGAATAAAAGGCCTGAAAGCAACCAATCCTATAGCGGTCGGCGATTCGGTTGAATTCGAATTTCAATTCAATGAAAAGATAGGCATCATCAACAAGATCAATCCCCGCAAAAATTATATCGTCCGCAAATCGAAAAAACTTTCCAAGCAAATTCACATCATAGCGGCCAACATCGACATGGCTTATGTGGTGATCACCCTTGCCCAGCCCCGAACCTCAACGGGTTTCATCGACCGTTTTCTGGTAACTGCCGAAGCATATCACATTCCGGCTACCCTTATTTTCAACAAGGTCGACATATACGACGATGCGCTTTTGCAAAGACTCGCCGAACTCAAGACCATTTATAAAAAAGCCGGCTACAATTGCCTGATGGTTTCGGCTTTACGCGGCGATAATATTGACGAACTGAACCGGCAGTTGAAAGGCAAGATCGTTCTGTTTTCAGGTCATTCCGGGGTGGGTAAAAGTGCCCTGATCAACGCCATTGATCCCGAATTGAACAGGAAGACCGGCGAAATATCGGAATATTATTTAAAAGGAAAGCACACCACAACATTTACCGAGATGTTATGTTTGAATAATGGCGGATTTATTATCGATACGCCGGGAATTAAAGAATTCGGACTGATAGATTTCAAAAGAGAGGATCTGACACATTATTTTCCGGAAATGTTCAAGTTACTGCCCCAATGCAAATTCTACAATTGCACTCATATCAGCGAACCTGTATGTGCTGTAAAAACCGCAATTGAAAACGGGCGCATTAGCATGTCGCGCTACAATTCCTACCTCAGTATCTTCTATGGTGAAGATATTGATCTGAACCAGTGGGAATAAACAGCCGGCCAATGTAAATAAAAAGCCCCGATCCATTCAGGTCGGGGCTTCTTAGTTGTTCCGCCAGGGGTCGAACCTGGACTCTTCTGATTCAGAGTCAGACGTGTTGCCAGTTACACCACGGAACAATAATCGCTGCAAAAGTAAAAAAGTTTTACGAAAATCGTATCCTTTCAGTAAAATTTTACCAATTGTTCTTGTTTTTTAATCTGATCTAAAAAACAAGTTACAATGGTTAATGCCGATGCTACTAATAAATGGTATAATGAATCGGGATAAAATTAGACCATATTATTAGTGCTGTCGGTAATATTCTCAGGCAGGTTTTTGCCAGGCTCCTTTCAGCCCTACGGTCTTGTTCAAAACCGGTTTTTCGGCAGTGGAATCGCTGTCTGCACAAAAATAGCCCACCCGCTCGAACTGTACCTTGTCAAGTGGTTTCATGTTGCGGATATAGGGTTCGGCATAGGAGGTAGTGACCTTTAAGGAATCGGGGTTAAGGTTGCTGCGGAAATCTTCGCCTTCGGCCACCTCTTCAGGATTTTCGGGCAGGAAGAGCTTGTCATAAAGACGGGTCTCTATGGCAACGGCATATTTCAACGAAACCCAATGAATAGTGCCTTTCACCTTGCGGTTGCTGTCGGGCAGGCCGGTACGGGTGTTGGCGTCGTAGGTTCCATGCAGTTCTCTGATGCTGCCGTCGGCATTTTTGATGACATCGGTGCAGCGGATGATATAGGCGCTTTTCAGGCGGACCTCGTTACCGGGGCTCAGGCGGAAAAATTTATGGGCAGGCACCTCCATAAAATCGTCCTGGTCTATATAAAGTTCACGGGTAAAAGGCACTTTGCGGGTTCCTGCCGCAGGATCTTCGGGATTATTGACGGCCTCCAGCCATTCTTCTCCCTCTTCGGGAAAATTGGTCAGCACCAGTTTGATGGGGTTCAGCACCGCCATGATGCGCTGTGCCCTTTTGTTCAGGTCTTCGCGCAGGCAATGCTCGAGCAGGGAAACATCTATCACATTATCGCGTTTGGCCACGCTGATCACCTCGGCAAAATTCTGCAGCGATTCGGGGGTATAACCCCGACGTCGCAATCCGCAAATGGTGGGCATGCGGGGGTCGTCCCAGCCATTTACCACCTTTTCCTGCACCAGCGAAAGCAGCTTGCGCTTGCTCATCACGGTATAGTTGATGTTGAGGCGGGCAAACTCAATCTGCTGGGGGGCATAAATTTCCAGTTCTTTGATGAACCAGTCGTAAAGAGGGCGGTGCACCTCAAATTCGAGCGTACAGATGGAATGGGTGATGCGTTCGATGGAGTCGCATTGTCCGTGGGCAAAGTCGTACATTGGATAAATACACCATGCGTTACCCGTCCGGTGATGTTCCGAATGCAGTATCCTGTATAAAATGGGATCGCGCAACAGCATATTGGGCGAGGCCATATCGATGCGTGCACGCAACACCCTGGCCCCGTCAGGGAATTCGCCCTGGCGCATGCGGGTGAACAGGTCGAGGTTTTCATCAATACTTCTCGATGCGTATGGACTCACGCTTCCGGGCGTGGTGACGGTTCCGCGGGTGGCGGCTATCTCTTCCTGAGTCAGGTCGCACACATAGGCCTTGCCTTTTTTGATAAGCTTTACGGCATATTCGTACAGGGTCTCGAAATAATCCGAAGCATAGTATTCTCCATCCCAGTTGAAGCCCAGCCATTTCACGTCTTCCTTGATGGAATCCACATATTCGGTGTCTTCCTTGGTGGGATTGGTATCGTCGAAACGCAGGTTGCACTTGCCGCCGTACTTTTTAGCAAGCCCGAAGTTCAGGCAAATGGATTTGGCATGGCCTATATGAAGATAACCGTTGGGTTCGGGCGGAAAACGGGTATGCACACGGTTTTGAAATTTCCTGGTCCTGTTATCTTCCTCTATAATCTGTTCGATGAAGTTCAGTGGTCTGGCGATGGTTTCTTTGGGTTCGGAACCCTCCTGCGGCTTGTTTTCTTCCATGGGTATGTATTGTTTTATAAAAGAGCTTACAAAGGTAATATTTTTTGACGGGACAGGCATCCCGTATACATAACTGAGATGTAATACCAATTGTTCTTATTTTTTAATTTAGACTAAAAAATAAGTTACAATGGTTAATGCCGATGCTACTAATAAATGGTATAATGAATCGTAGAAAACTATACCATATTATTAGTGCTATCGGTATAATTTACCCGGCAGAATTAGCTCATTATGCCTACCTTTGCATACTAAAATTGAAAAACTATGGCTCTTATCCTTCTCGAAAACATGGAGTTCTTTGCCTATCACGGATGTTTTGCCGAAGAGCAGATCATTGGCAACCGCTTTATTGTGAACCTGACCATAGAAACCGATACTTCGGCTGCCGAGCTCAGCGACCATCTGCACGATACGGTGAATTACCAGTCGGTTTACAGCATCGTAAAAAAAGAAATGGCCATAAAGTCGAAGCTGCTGGAGCATGTTGCCTCGCGCATCAGCAGGGAGGTGAAACAGGCTTTTCCGCAGATATCACACCTGGTGGTCAGGATATCCAAAACCAACCCACCCCTGGGCGGAAAGCTCGAAAACGTAAGTGTGCAGATCGAAATTTAAATTCTCCCTATTCATCCTATGAAGAGTTATGCTATGCTGATATTTTTACTGATCGTCCTGGGTATCCACTCCTTGGTAAATTTCTATATTTTCATCCGCGGCTGGCACGGGCTGGAACTTTATCCATCCCTCAGGCCTTATTATATTGGATTTTTCATCTTTTTTTTCGTGTCTTACATCGTGGCCCGCATCATGGAACGCTTTGGTCACACGCTGATAACAGAAATTTTTAACTGGTCGGGCTCCTTTTGGTTTGCGGCCATGCTGTATTTTTTTCTCATCATATTGCTGATCGACCTGGTAAGGGCCTCAAATCATTTTCTGCATTACCTGCCCGCAGATTGGTTCGTGAATTATGCCAAAACCAAGTTCATTTTGCTGGCAAACGTCTCAGGATTTGTGATACTGCTGATCGTTTACGGCTTCATCAATGCCTCTGTGGTTCGCATCAAAACCCTCGACATCTCGGTGAACAAAAGCGTTACAAACCACAAACAACTGAACATTGTTCTGCTTTCCGACATCCACCTGGGAACCATTATCGGGCCCAACAAGCTCACACGGATCGTCAGTAAAATCAATGCCCTCAATCCCGATATTGTTTTATTTGCGGGCGATGTGGTAGACGAAAACATCAAACCCGTCATCAAAAAGAATCTGGGGAAGCTACTCGAAAATATTGTTTCAAAATACGGCACCTATGCCATCACAGGCAACCACGAATTTATAGGCGGTGTGGGCCCCGCGGTGGAATATCTTGAAAAACACAAGGTGAAGTTTCTGCGCGATACGGCCCTACTGATCGACAATAGTTTTTGGCTTGTAGGGCGGAACGATAAGGATATGCCCCGTTTCACCGGAAAAAACCGCAAAAGCCTCGAATCCATTCTGGCGGATGTCGACAAAACCCATCCGGTCATTCTGATGGACCATCAGCCTTTTCATCTGGAAGAAGCCGCGCGCAACGGGGTGGATATTCAGTTTTCGGGCCATACGCACGACGGGCAATTGTTCCCCCTCAACTATATCACCCGGGCCATTTATCATCCCGACTGGGGCTACCGCAAGATTGACAACACCCAATACTATGTTTCCTGCGGGGTGGGCACCTGGGGGCCTCCGGTGCGCATCGGCAATTATCCCGAAATAGTGAACGTGGAAGTAACTTTTAAATAATGATATTAGCCACAAGCCAAGAACCAAATAGTCATGAGCCAATGATAATAAAACCTAATAATCTAAACCGCTAAAGCCTAAAAAAATGTTCTCTCAGGAAACCCTCTTCTTCATCACCTTTAACGTTTTTGTATTGATATTATTGTTTCTCGATCTCAAGGTTATCGGAAAGAAAAATCATATCATTAAGTCAAAGGAAGCATTGCTCTGGTCTGTTTTCTGGATACTGCTGGCAGTGGGTTTCTATTTTGTGGTTCGTTATCATGGCCAATGGATACACGGCATTTCGGATACCGATGACATTAAGTTTAAAATTGAGAAATACAATCAGCCCGTCAATATCCAGGGTCTGAATTACGAACAAGCCTTAGACGTTTACAATAAAAATCTCTCGCTCGAATATCTTACCGGCTATCTTATAGAAAAGTCCCTCTCGGTCGACAACCTTTTTGTGATGATCATGATATTTTTTGCTTTCGGGGTGCAGAAGAAATATTATAAACGGGTTTTGTTCTGGGGTATATTGGGGGCGCTGGTCATGCGTTTTATATTTATATTCGGCAGTGCAGTGCTTATTCAAAAGTTCCATTGGTTTCTCTATCTGTTCGGGGCGCTGCTGGTTTACACGGGTATCAAAATGTTTATTGAGCGCAACAAAAAAGACGAAAATATCGACGTGGCCAGGCATCCCGTGGTGAGGTTTACATCGAAATATTTCAGGGTATTTCCCAAATACGTCGGCAACCGTTTTTTCATCAGGGGCAAAAACCGTAAATTCTATTTCACACCCTTATTCATAGTGGTGATGGTGATAGAATTTTCAGATGTTATTTTCGCTACCGATTCCATCCCCGCCATTTTTTCGATCACCAGCGACCCCTATATCGTTTATTTTTCGAACATCTTTGCCATACTGGGTCTGCGGTCTTTATTTTTTCTGTTGCTCAACGTAATTGATCTGTTCAGGTTTTTAAAAACCGGGCTTTCTTTCCTGCTCACCTTTATCGGTTTCAAACTACTATTTAACGAGTGGCTGAAAGATATCGGATTCACCACGGCCTATTCGCTTTATATTGTTCTTGCCACGCTTGTAATCAGTATTGTGGCCTCGCTGTTGTTTCCGAAGAAGGAGGAAAATCAACAAGGGTAACCCGAAAATAATCTATAGAATATGGGGTAGTTGTGCCCACCACCCATAATTGACCAGAAGTAAAGGCGATAATTGGTTTATTCAATAAAATGAAGGTTAGTGAAGACCGGTTATCGTAAAATGAAGATTAGATTTCGTGGAATGAAGTATCGTTATTGAAATTTGATGATTCAATTTTGTAATTTGATGATTTGTTTTCGTGAAATGATGATGATGTTTAGTATTTGGAAGATCATAATTCGAAGAGTGAAGATTTAAGTTCGATTAGTGAAGATTGATTATCGAAGAATGAAAAAGGCTATTCGAGATTTTTTTTAATCGGATTTGATTATTTTTTTATCATTAATTGATTATTTGTTGACTTTTATTAATATTTAAAGCAGTAATTTTATAATATTGTTTGTGAAATGTAAGAATTTGTGGAGAAAATAATAAAATTTTTCTTTATTTATCAATATTATTTATAAATTTTGTGAAATCATGGTGATTTTTTACAATTTGGGGTTCTTTCATGACAAAAGCGCTATAAGACGATGGGGGCAGATAGTACTTTAATGTCATATTGATTGCACAAAAAAGGTTTATTTCGACTTAGTTTCGATGAACCGATCAGCACCCCAGTTGAAAATTTAAGGAGGAAGGACGTAGTTCTTTTTACTTATTCCCCGACAATTTTATACTAAACTTGATAGAAAAGTTTTTCAGTTCATTATTGTAGGCATAATAGCCATAGCGGTAAAAAACCCCGAAGCCTATCTTGATATAGGCCAGGTTCAGAAGTTTAAGGCGCACCAGGTTGTCGAAAATGACACCCGATTCGAAAAACCCATGGTCGGGAACCTTAAAATCAACATCGGCCGAATGCAGGGTGCGGTGCGAGAGATCGCCGTATAAAATTCCCTGCGACAGGCTGATCTCGGGCCTGAACTTTTTGATATGAAACAGGTAGCTGCCGAAACTGTGACGGAGTTGCAGGGAAACGTAGCGATCGCTCAAAAATTCGTCGACCCGCATTGTCTGAAAAGTGTTGCGGAAATACAACACAAAACTGGAACTATACGAGCCTTTGCCCTTAAACAGTTTCATGTAGGGGGCCCGGTTCCACAAATAACCGGCTTCAAGGTTGATGTCGGTCTTGCCGAAATATTTTATGTGGAAGGATTTTTCGAGAGCAAATTCAATCTTATCATAATCGTATTCTCCGCCCAGCAAGCCTTTGAATCCGTGTATGTAGCCCATATACAACACGGGGTATTTGGTTCCCAGCGAATAGCGGTCGTTAAAAGCATCGATAAGTTTTTCCCTGTAAGCAAAACGAAAACCCGCCCTGATCTCGGTAAAACTATAGGCATTGGAATCGGGGGTTTCGAAGACTTTATCCTGGTAGTGGTAAGCATATTGAGGGGTACGCGACTCTTTGGTGGCCGACAATTCGAGTTGCAAATATTTAAAGGTTCGCAGGCTGAAGCTGCCGGCATATTTTTCGACAAAATCGATATTATCGACCAGATAATTGTTCCAGTAAGAGTAATTAAAATATCCGGGAAGTTGCGTCATGCCAGGCGTTTCCAGGTCTTTCGAATAGCTCGCCCCCAGTTTGATCTCGTGTTTTTTCGACAGGGTGAAGTTCAGTTTGCCGCCGTATTTCCATCGATGATCCCAGAAACCGTATCCCGTATATCCGCCAATGGAAAACCAGCGGGCAATTTTTTCGTTGGTATACATACCCCAGCCCACACGTATGCCTTCGATGTTGTTATAATTAAAAAGATTTTCGAGCGCAATATCGAATACGCTCAAAGGGATGTAGGCTTTCAAAATTTTATCGGCAAGCCGGGCAATATAAGTGAAATTCGTTTTTTTGCCGATAGAATCTATTTTGACATAGGTTCGGGTTTCGATGGCGGTGAGGGAATCGGGGCGTTGTTGTTTCCAGTAATTTTCATCATGTTTGCCGGCTCCTTTTTCAAAAATCAGATGGCCGGGGCCAAAGTCGCTGTTCTTATTTCCGGGGTTAAAATCAACCTCGTTTATGTAGCAAATGCCGTGCAATTGCACGCCGACTTTTTCGGATGGATAATTGGGCAGAATCCAATCGTAGTTCAACTGTTCGGGAAACCAGTATTTGCCGGCCGTAAAGACATACATTTGCTGAATCCGGATGGTCCACAATCCTTCTTCGGAGGGCTGGGCAATTACATTCTGTATGGCATAACGGTTAGAATTGATATACAACAGACCCTTGAGGGCATTAAAATTTTTGCTCTTCAGAGGGCTGAATGAAATAACAAAAACACTGTCGGCATTAACAAAAAGAGTATCCTGAACCTGAAAATTATATCTTTCGATACTGCCGTTGCTCAGCGGATTGATATAATCTTTAACATCGGTTAGCGAAAGCGAAATAAAATCGCCGTAAAACGAAAAAGGCTGGATATCGGTGGCCAGTGTGGTAAAGTTAGGGTCGGTGAAACCCGAAACCCTTGAACCCAAAACGGTTTCCTGGCTTTGTCCGTTCAGAAAAATGCGTTCGGTAACCGATTCCATGATCATGATATGGCTTTCATCGGCCTTGCTTTTCAGACGGAGATAGGTGCTGTCGTTCTTTAATTTGTAGTCATTTCCGTCGCTGATGTTATATTTGGTTTTATCGAGATACCATTCGGCGGTAACTTTATTGTAGGTTTTGTATTTAAAGGAAGGGATATTTTCGGGGTCATTAAGCGGTTTGTTGGCAATGGCCTTGCGGATAATTTCGTGAGCGGGATTTGCCTGGGGATAAATTTCTACTCCGGTCAATTCGATATGCTGCCGCAACATCAGAATTTGAAGATGGTTCGATTCTTTATCCAATCCGAATGTTTTCGGATAATAACCCACATAATTCAGTACCAGGTTCTGTATGGGTTTTATGACTTTTGCATTGAAGTTACCGTCAATGTCGGTGGTTGCGATAAAACCTCCTTCGGGGCTCCGGATATTAACAAAAGCCAACGGATTTCCTGTCACGGAATCAAGAACACGGCCGGAAATTACTGACTGGGCATGGATTGCCACCGGCAACCAACACATAATGAAAACCATAATCAGCCATTTTCGTTTCATCATAACCCCGGTAACGAAAAAATTGAAATTTTATTGTCAGTAATATAGTTATACTGTTAAATAAATTAAAGGTTTCGGAGAATTATTTAATTTTACGCAAAGACTTCTGTATAATGGCTGAACATAATGAACTGGGGAAAGCAGGCGAAGACCTGGTGGCGGCATATCTGGTGGAAAAAGGTTACCACATTTTGCACCGCAACTGGCGATTTGCGAAAGACGAACTGGATATAGTGGCAGAAACCGATCAGTATTTGGTGTTTGTGGAGGTAAAAACCCGAAGCAATATTATTTGGGGCGAACCCGATGAAGCCGTGACAAAGAAGAAGCAAAAGTACCTGATACGTGCTGCAAATGCCTATATTATTGAAAATAATTGTACAAAAGAGGCCCGGTTTGATATAATATCCGTACTTTTGCCACCGCATTCGGTGAATATCAATCATATCGAGAATGCATTTTATCCCACTCTTTGAAAATTTTGAATCATGAAAACAGCCGGCAGACCACCGAAAAAAACCACCGATAAACGTAAAAGCAACAGCAAAAAACCAGAAAGAAAATCGTTCGACGGGCCCAAAACCTCCAGGTTGTCAGATTCAAAATTCAAAAAAACAGACAGCGATTCTGCTCCACAAAAGAAAACCTATTCGGACAGAAAAAGACCGGACGATAACGCAGTTCCGGAAAAACGTGTTTATAAAAAACGCGAAACAGAAGGTAAATTTTCTGATAAGCCTTCCGGACGTTATCCGGACAAGAGAAAACCCGACGATAAACGGTTCTCAGATAAAAGACCTTACCAAAAAAGAGATACCG
Organism: uncultured Bacteroidales bacterium; assembly: GCA_964469155.1. GTDB lineage: Bacteria > Bacteroidota > Bacteroidia > Bacteroidales > CAIWKO01 > CAIWKO01. Next base: position 36,637 of record CAYXXU010000031.1, on the reverse strand, counting down.
ATAAAGATGGTTCCGACCGGCCTGTCAGGCGCTATGACGACAGAAATCGTGATGATAAAAAATTTTCGGATAAGAGGCCTTACAAACCAAGAGATACTGAAAAAGATGGTCAGGACAGACCTGTAAGACGCTATGACGACAGAAATCGTGATGATAAAAGATTTTCGGATAAGAGGCCTTACAAACCAAGAGATACGGAAAAAGATGGTTCTGACAGACCTGTAGAGCGCTATTCTGATACGAGAAAACGTGAGGACAACAGGTTTCAGGATAAAAAGCCTTACAGATCGAGGGAAATAAAAAAGGATGACAAAGACCGTCCCGTTGAAAAATATGTTGATCAGAGAAAACGTAATGACGATTACCAGGGTAGCGACAGAAAATTTTCGGATCATGGTAAAAACAGACGCCCCCGTATCGTCGAATCAAAAACATACCAGGGCAGGGTTCGCGAATACAAAGAAACTGAAATACTTATTAAAGACAATACTTACGAAAAGCGCCGTTCGTTTAGCCAAAAATCGAACGGAGAGGGTATCCGTCTTAACAAGTTTATTGCCAATGCCGGTATATGTTCACGTCGCGAGGCCGATACCCTGATAGAGGCAGGAGCCATAAGCATTAACGGCAAAATTGTTACCCAGCTTGGCACTAAAGTTATGCCGGCCGATCAGGTTAAATATGGCGACCAGCTGCTCGCAGGCGAACAACTGCAATATTTATTGCTGAACAAACCCAAGGGATATATTACCACCACGGATGATCCGCAGGAGCGAAAAACCGTAATGCTGATCGTTCAGGACGCCTGTAAGGAACGTATTTATCCGGTAGGACGCCTGGATAAAAACACCTCGGGCCTGTTGCTTTTTACCAACGATGGCGAATTGGCAAAAAAGCTAACCCATCCAAAACATATGGTTGAAAAAGTTTACCATGCCGAACTTGATAAAAACCTTACTTCAGCAGACCTAAAAAAAATTGCTGAGGGTATAGAACTCGAAGATGGTATCATTAAAATTGATGCCATAGCTTACGGTGAAACAAAAAAAGAAGTAGGCATAGAATTGCATTCCGGAAAAAATCGCATTGTGCGACGTATTTTCGAATCGCTGGGTTATGAGGTGGTAAAGCTCGACAGGGTGGTATTTGCAGGCCTTACCAAGAAAGAGCTTCCAAGGGGTAAGTACCGCTTTCTGAGCTCAGAAGAGGTTAACATTCTGCGCAGGATCAGATAGTTTACAAAAGTAAACTTCGAAAGATTCAGGCGTAAAGCCCCAAATTTTTCGATAAGGTTTTGTCAGTTAAAAATTTATTACTAATTTTGCCCTCCATTTTAAATTTTTACTAATATTATTAATAATTAAACAATTAAGGAAATGATCAATCATTATGAAACCGTTTTCATTTTAACTCCCGTTTTATCTGAAGATCAGGTAAAGGAAGCGGTAAAAAAATTCCACGATTTCCTGACTGACCGAAAGGCAGAAATTGTGGATTCAGACAGTTGGGGTTTGCGTAAACTGGCATACCCGATTCAAAAAAAATCAACAGGATTTTATCATTTAATTGAATTTAAAGCTGAAACCACTGTTATTGCTGACCTGGAAATTGCCTACAAACGCGATGAGCGACTCATGCGTTTTATGACTATTGCCCTGGATAAACACGCCGTTGTTTACCGTGCAAGAAAAAGAGGCGAAAAACAGAATAAAGAAAAAGTTGTAACTAACCCGTAATTTAAAAAATTAAAAATTATGACAGCACAATCAGACAGCGAAATCAGATATTTAACTCCAATTAATGTTGATGTTAAAAAGAAAAAATATTGCCGTTTTAAAAAACACGGCATTAAATTTATCGATTATAAAGATGCCGATTTTTTACTGAAATTCATAAACGAACAAGGTAAAATTCTTCCACGCAGACTTACCGGAACATCATTGAAATACCAACGCAAACTTGCCAAGGCTATTAAAAGAGCCCGCCATATGGCTTTATTACCCTATGTTGCCGATTTATTAAAATAAGGAGAGCCTATTATGAAAGTTATATTAAAACACGACGTAAATAAATTGGGTTATGCCAATGAAATAGTTAAGGTAAAAAACGGCTATGCCAGAAACTACCTTATCCCCCAGGGTTTTGCAATTATGCTGACACCCTCCTCTGAAAAAGAACATGCCGAATTGGTTCGCCAGAAATCCTTTAAAGAAGAAAAAATTCGTAAAGAATCAGAAACTCTTGCCAAGGCTCTTGAAAACATTACTGTAAAAGTAGGTGCTAAAGCAGGTACTTCAGGTAAAATATTTGGTTCGGTAAATGCTATGCAAATTGCTGATGCTATTAAAACCCAGTTCAATTATGATATCGACCGTAAGAAAATTGTGGTTGATGGAGACAGCGTAAAAGAATTGGGTACTTATTCTGCAAAGGTGAACATTTACAAAGACATCAAGGTTGAAATCAAGTTTGAGGTTTTTGCTGAATAGTAGAATTTTTTTGATTGGTTTATAATGAGTCCCGGCAAAAATTGCCGGGATTTTTTTTAGGTTTTTTTTGAGATCTTCTTAACCAGGTAAACAAAAATAACAGCCGTAAAAAAAGAAAACATGGCATAAACCACTGCCGGCTTTTCGATTTCGGCATTGTTCAGTATGGTTCCGCCAATGAGTAAAGCCAAAGCCGTATTGTGTAAACCTACTTCTATTGAAATAGTAAATTGATCGGTAAACGGCAGCTTTAAAATTTTTGCCACAAGAAATCCAACCGTCATTGCCATGAAGTTCAATAAAAGCATAAAAGGTAAAATGTGAATGGTGTCTGAAAAACTAATACCTGTGCCTCCGCTGGCTTCTCCGAAAAAGATCTTAATAGTAAATACAAGAGCGAGCAATAACGTTAAGATATATTTCAAGGGTTTCTCGAGTTTTTCGGCAATATTTTCCTTTATTCTACGGATGTAAACGCCTATTGCGGCCGGAATAATTGTAATAATAAAAATTTGTGCTATGGTTTCGAAAAAAGGCAGGTGTACCTCTCTGTCAATTCCCATGAAAATAATCAAAGACAGATTGGCTAATAAAGGAATGCTAAACAGGGTAATGAAACTATTGAGGGTTGTCATTGAAATAGCCAGAGCCACATTCCCCTTGAATAAATGGGTTATCAGGTTTGATGAGGCGCCGCTGGCACATAAGGAAACTATAACAACTCCAACCTTTTCAGCATCAGTCAATCCGGAAATTAAAGCAATGCCAAACGCTATTAGCGGAATAATAAACAATTGAACCGATAAGGCTGTTAGCAGTGAGCGGGGCTGGGCAAATATTTTTTTAAAATCTGAAATGCTTAATGAAAGGCCTATGCCCAGCATGATCATGGCAAGAACAACATTTATAAGTATATCGATGAATGTGTATGAAGAAAACATTACCCCAAATTTCGATGTAAAGATATATTGAAATAATAAGCTTTATTGGAATTATTTTTAATGTTTTTACTAAAGAAGCCAGGGGGGGGTTATAAACAGAATTTCATAAAGCATCTGTTTTATTAGTAATTTTACAATAAAAATGTCAACAAAAAAATCAGGAAAAGGTAAAGGGAATTCTGAGGGCACCTTTACATCGGTTCTAAATGTATTCTTCAAACACCCCAATCTTCCCTTAAATTACAAACAGGTTTCGAAATTTCTTAATATAAAAGATAAGACCGACCGCGAGATAGTGCTCAGGCAATTGGATAACCTGGTGAAAGATAAAAGCCTGATTGAGGATAAAAGAGGTAAGTACAAACTAAATCCACAAAAACACTCTTCATTTTTCCCTCAAAAGACCTATCTGACAGGCGTGGTAGATATGAAAGCCACCGGAAAGGCTTATATTATTACACCGGAACACCATGAAGATATTTTCATTGCTGCCAATAATACAGGCCGGGCACTGAACGGAGATACCGTTAAAGTATTATTGTTTCCCGCACGCAGCGGCCGAAAAACCGAAGGCCAGATAGTTGATATCATTAAAAGGGCAAAAGAACAATTTGTGGGTATTATTCAGGTGAGCAAATATTATTCTTACCTGGTTCCCGACAATACGAGCGTTCCGGTGGATATTTATATACCCAACGATAAAACCCTTGGTGCTAAACACGGCTATAAGGTGTTGGTAAAAATTACCGAATGGCCCGAAAATTCAAAGAATCCCTTTGGCGAAGTAATAAATGTTTTGGGAAAACCCGGCGACAACCAGGTTGAAATGCAGTCGATTATTGCCGAATATGGATTTCCGCTTGCATTTCCTTCCAAAGTAGAACAGGATGCTGCTAAAATAGACATTAAGATATCGGCAGAAGAAATTAAAAAACGCCGCGATTTTCGAAAAGTGTTTACTATAACTATCGACCCCGAAGATGCAAAAGATTTCGATGATGCTATTTCGCTGCAAAAACTGGCAGACGGAAACTGGGAGGTGGGTGTTCATATTGCCGATGTATCGCATTATGTGAAAGAAAACTCACAACTGGATGAAGAAGCATACAACCGGGGTACTTCCATTTACCTGGCCGACCGGGTGGTTCCTATGCTTCCTGAGATCTTATCGAATAATGTGTGTTCGCTGAAACCGCATGAGGACAAACTCTGTTTTTCGGCGATTTTTAAAATGAACGATAATGCCCAAATTCTTAATGAATGGTACGGAAAAACCATCATAAACTCCGATCACAGATTCAATTACGAAGAAGTGCAACTCATCATCGAAAATAAAGAAGGAATTCATGCGGAGGAAATACTGAAATTTAATCATCTGGCTTCACTGTTAAGAGAAGAACGGTTTAAACACGGTTCATTTGCCTTCGATACCGAAGAAGTGCGGTTTAAATTGGATGAGAATGGCAAACCTATTGAAGTTTACATCAAACAGCAAAAAGATTCGAACAAACTGATAGAAGATTTCATGCTGCTGGCCAACCGCAAAGTGGCCACTCTAATAGGCAAACCCGCCAACAATCAGGAGCCGAAAACTTTCGTATACAGAATACACGATAAACCCCAGCCCGAGAAGCTGCAGGTGTTTACCCAACTGGTGAAAAAAATGGGGTATACCATCAATAACAAGACCACTAAAACCCTGGCCGATTCGTTCAACAATCTTTTTGAAAACATAAAGGGTAAAGGCGAAGAAAACATGATTAACCAGCTTGCCATAAGGACTATGGCCAAGGCGGTATACTCAACCGAAAATATTGGACATTATGGCCTCTCATTTAAGTACTATGCGCATTTCACCTCCCCTATCCGGCGTTACCCCGATCTGATGGTTCACCGCCTCCTGGAACGTTATATGAAGCAATTGCCATCGGTGGATAAAAATGAATACGAAGCCAAATGCAAACACTGTTCCGACATGGAAAAATTAGCTACCGACGCCGAACGTGCTTCCATTAAATACAAACAGGCAGAGTACATGCTCGACAAGGTGGGGCAGATATTCGAGGGGCATATCAGCGGGGTTAGTAAATGGGGAATTTTTGTTGAGATCATCGAGAACAAATGCGAGGGTATGGTTTCCATTCGCGATATGGAAGACGATGCCTATTCCATTGATGAAGAAAACTATGTGGTGATTGGCCAGTATACCGGAAAACGTTATCGTTTAGGAGATACAATTAAAATTAAAGTAAAACGAATTCAACTCAGTAAAAAGCAAATTGATTTTGTGATGGTAAATTAGTGCCTATAACATATTCAATCGTCCGTACAGATCTTTCCGGTAAAAATTCCCGACCGGAATTTCTTTCATCGATCCTTCCACGATAAGGCTTACATATTTGATAGAGTAAATTTTATCCATACGCACAATAAACGACTTGTGGATTCTCACAAAATCGCGCTCCGGAAGAAAACGGGTAATTTCCTTCATGTTAATACGTGCCGTATAATTATCAGTGGTGGTGCTGATAGTAATATAATCGCGCAAAGCTTCCACATAGCAGATTTCTTCAAATTTTATCCGTTTCAAACGACTATTGGTCCTGACATAAATACTATCTGTAGTATTTTTATTTTCGATCACCGAATAGTAAAGATCTCTTTCTTTTTTCAGTAATCTGACTTTTTCATGCTTGTTCAAAGCCATTTCAATGGTTGTGTGCAACTCTTTTTCGTAAAATGGCTTAACCAGGTACCCATAAGGCTCAGAAGCTTTTGCCATTTCAATGTTTTTATCGTCAGCATAAGCTGTCAAAAAAACTATAGGAACATCCAGATTCTCTTTTATCTTTACCGCAGCTTCGGTTCCCGTCATCTTACCATTTAACCTGATATCCATTAAAATCAGATCAGGCATTATGGATTCTGTCTTGGAAACTGCTTCCTCGCCCGATGTTATTATATCGGCTACTTCGTATCCTATATTCTTTAAACATGCTTCTATATACTTGGAAACTACAAGTTCATCTTCAACAATTAAAATTCTATGAGCCATATAATTTAAATTTGAGGGTATAAAAATAATATAAAAACATTATTTTTCAATATCGAAATCAATTTTATTTCCATCGTAGCTTTTTTCTATGCCATCTTCATACCTTATGGTGATAATTTTTGTACCTTCATAATCGTAAAACGACCAGTCTCCTTCTTTAAGACCCATAATGTATTTTCCTTTTTCCTTTATTTTATTGTTATCATAATATGAGATAAATTCACCATTGGGATTTCCTTCCGTATAACTACCCGTAAAGTTCAATTCGCCGCTAGAATAATAATGTTTCCATTCACCTTCACGTTTTCCGGCAACATACGATCCTACTTCTTTCTCATCACCCACTTCATACAGCCATTCACCTTCTTCTTCGCCATCCAAATATTCGCCTTTTACGATAATTTTTCCCGAATCACTCAATTCAGTATAATTTCCGTTTAATTTCCCTTTGATAAAATTATCTTCTTTTCGCAGGTTTCCTGATTCATAATACCATTTCCAGTTGCCGTCAGGCTTTCCGGTAGTACTATAATTACCGGTTTGTTCTGGTCTTCCATTTCTGAAATAGTATTTCCAGTTGCCTGTTTTCTTTCCGTTCAAATATTCACCTTCAGCTTCTTTTTCGCCGGTTTCATAAAATTCTTTCCAGACACCCTGACGCAATCCTTTTTCATCCACAATGCCCTCTCCTACTATCATCCCGTTTCTGAAAATATAAGATTTCACTATTTGTCCTTCCGGAGAATATTCCCTGCGGATTCCCTGCGGAATATTGTCTTTATAACTTTGAACTATTCTAACTTTTCCGTTTTTATAATAGTCGGTTTTTACTTCATAACTGGCCAGTTCCGGCGCATCTTCTATTAGGTAATCGTTTTCATATTTTTTAATTGAGGTCAGATTTCCGTCTTTATCGAATTCCTTGAAGTATCCGTCTTTTTTACCATAGTAATAATTTTCTTCGGTTTTTATCTTTTCATTGTCCCAAAAAGTTTTCCATACTCCGTGTTTCTGGCCTTCCCGCGTACGGTTTATTTTTTCAGTATTAATAATATATCCTCGTTTATAATCAATCAATGCAATAATATTACCTTCCGGAGAATATTCAATACCCTGTCCTTCTTCACGTCCTTTAACAAAATTTACCTTCGATTTTATATTTCCGTTCTTATAAAAACTAAAACTGATACTATCTTTAATATCATTTTTAAAATATTCCTGTATGGTTTCGTTTTTTAAAAATGTAGTTCTAAAACCATTTTTTTTACCATTTTGATAATTGATAATTACTATTACATTTCCTGAATCAGAATAAAATTTCCAGATGCTATCTAATTCAAAATTTTTTCGGTTTCCTTCTGATTTTAAATTTCCGTTTTCATAATAGGTTTTCCAATAGCCATTAGGCTTTCCTTCACTCATGAATCCTTCGCTTGAAATTTTGCCCGAGGCGTAAAAAAACTGATTAAACCCGTTTTTTACAATAGAATCCTGCCCATACAAATAGTTCACTGATAAAAGTAAAAAAACAAAAAATCCCTTTTTCATCGGATAAATTTACTTATTTTTTTCAACTTTTAGTAATTTCCAACATTTTTAAAATTGGAATCCTCGCTTTTTCAATCACTTCTGCTGATAATAAAATTTCGGGTTGTTCCGATTTTAAACATTTATACAACTTATCCAGCGTATTCATTTTCATATACTCGCAATCATTGCAGCTGCAGGTTTTATCATTCGAAGCAATAATAAATTCCTTTTCGGGTTCATTTTTTTTCATTTGATGCACAATTCCCGATTCGGTAGCTACTATATACTTTTTTGACGTATCATGGCTGACAAATTTCAGCATAGCGGCAGTTGATCCCACAAAATCAGCAATTTCAAGTATTACCGCCTTGCATTCAGGATGAGCAATTAATTTTGCATCCTTATGTGAAATTTTTAAGGAAATAATTTGTTCTTGCTCCAGCATATCATGCACTTTACAACTTCCATCCCATAAAAGCATATTTCTGCCCGTTATTTTGTTAATATAAGTTCCCAGGTTCCTGTCAGGGGCAAATAGTAAAGGCTGATCTTTTGGATATGAATTCACAATTTTCACAGCATTACTTGATGTACAAATAACATCCGAAACGGTTTTAACGTCTGCTGAACAATTTATGTACGACACCACTTTATGGTTAGGGTGCTCTGCAATAAATTTTATCAGGTCATCGTATTGACATGAATCTGCGAGTGAACATCCGGCTTTTAGATCAGGTATCAGTACTTTTTTGGCCGGGTTTAATATTTTTGCTGTTTCAGCCATAAAATGAACTCCGGCAAAAACAATTATTTCAGCGTCAGTACTTGCGGCTTTTTGCGATAAGCCCAAACTATCATCAACAAAGTCAGCCAAATCTTGAATTTCAGGAATCTGATAAAAATGTGCCAATATTACAGCATTTTTTTGTTTCTTTAACCTCATAATTTCATCCTGAATTTTCATAAAAGTTTTGTTTTGTTTTGCAAAATTAATACGATTTATCAATACCTTATTTTTTTAATTTATTAGTAATATTATTTTAAATAATTATTACAAGTATAATATGGTTTTGTTAGTTCTGTTGAAAAATACCTTAAAATGATTTTTATTTTTGATTTATTAATTTTAATGAACAGAAAAATAAAAGTTACTTAGACTTAAATTTTTATTAATTAGTAAGTTAAAAAAATATTAACAATGGTCTGAAAACTCCCCTGTTTGATAAAATATAATTAATTTTACCTTGATAAAATGTGAACAAAAAATAGCAAGTATTCGAAATGAAAGAAAAATCAAAGATAAACTCACTTTTTATTAATAATCAACAGGGTGCTTGTTAAAAAAATAATAATTTGAGAACAAGGAATATATAGTTTACGCCTTTTTCAATATATTAATAATCAACAACTCTGAATTTTGAATATTTATTAATTATTAACAATCGCTTTTTATGAAAACTATAGCAATTGGGTCCGATCATGCAGGTTTTGTGCTAAAGGAAAAAATAAGGGAGTACCTTTTTATTAAGGGTTATGCGGTGCAGGATTACGGCACAGTATCTCTTGATAGTGTTGATTATCCAGATATTATCCATCCCCTGGCATTCGACATGGATAATAAAAAATTTGATGTTGGAATTATTATTTGTGGAAGCGGAAATGGAGTGGCCATAACAGCCAACAAATATAAAAATGTAAGAGCAGCATTATGCTGGATCCCCGAAATTGCCGAACTGGCAAGAAAACACAACAATGCAAATATTATTTCTTTACCGGCCCGCTATCTTACCGTTGAGGAAGCAGTTGTTATTCTTGATAAATTTCTGAATACGGCATTCGAAGGGGGCAGACATTTGATCAGGGTGGAAAAGATTGGTAACATAATCGAAAAGTAAATGAGCGATAAACAAAAAGAGTTTTCAAGAGTTTCCGAAATAAAAGCCTTCGACAAGGCACACCGGAGAACCATTAATTTCAATATTTCCAGGTACGATGCTGCTGTTTTAAAGGGTAGGGAACAATATGCCAACCTTCAGCTGGCCCGTCAGCGGGTTTCTTATATAAAGCACCGCGCCGTTAACGATTTGGAAGATTATCTGAAAGAATTCGAATACAATTTTACCCGCAATGGTGGTAGGGTCGTATGGGCGGTAAATACCATGGAGGCTATCGAAGAAGTGCTTCGTATCTGTCTGAAGGCTGGAGCCACAAAAATCGTGAAATCTAAATCAATGGCTACCGAAGAAATTGATTTGAACGAAGAACTGGAAAAGAACCATATCGAATCGGTCGAGACTGATCTGGGTGAATATATTGTGCAGATCGCCGGCGAAAAACCTTATCACATCATCACTCCTGCCATGCACAAATCAAAGGAGGATATTGCAAAACTGTTCAACAAAAAATTCAATACCCCTCCCAACAGTTCTCCCGAAGAGTTAACGGCTTTTGTCAGGCAACTGCTGCGCGAAAAATTTGTAAATGCACAGGTAGGAGTTTCCGGTGCCAATTTCATCATTGCCGACGTAGGTGGTATTGCCTTAACCGAAAACGAAGGCAATGCGCTCATGTCTGTGTCATTTCCAAAGATTCACATAGTGATAGCCGGTATCGATAAGATCATTCCATCCGTCAAAGATCTCGGCCTCATTTGGCCTGTTTTGGCAAGCCACGGAACCGGTCAGAACATTACGGTTTACAATTCTATAATAACAGCTCCCCGAAAAGAAACCGAGTCCGACGGACCCGACGAAATGATTGTTATCCTCCTCGACAATGGTCGCACCAACCTGCTGAAACAAAAACACCAGAAAGTAGCCTTTACCTGCATTCGTTGCGGGGCTTGCCTCAATGCCTGTCCCATCTATAAGAACATAGGCGGGCACACCTACGGAACGGTTTACAGTGGCCCCATCGGGTCGGTAATTACACCCCATATCAATGGAATGAAGGAATATAAACATCTGAGTTTTGCTTCATCCCTTTGTGGAAAATGCACCGAGGTTTGCCCGGCGGCTATAAAACTGCACAAACTCTTGCTCTATAACCGCCGCGATTCGGTCGAAATGAAGCTGGCAAGCCCTCTCGATCGCCTGGTTATGTTCGGCTGGAAAAAAGTAATGCTCAAACGCTGGATCATCGATAAACCCAATGCAAAAATGAAAAATGCGGTCATCCGTTTGTTTTTCAAAAGTGCATGGGGACCCCGCCGCGAAGTTCCCGTTATTCAGCCTAAATCCTTCAACCAGCAATGGAAAGAAATGAAGGGAATAAAATAATCCAAAATGAAAAAGATTCTTTCGTTTGAATATGATTTGACCGAAGAATACCAGGCCATTGCAATCAGCAGCCATTTAAAGGACTACAAACTTTGCTGGAACCTGAACAATATCCTCCATACAGATCTCCGTAAAAAAGAAGACCTCGCATTTGCTTCCAAAAAAAGCCCCCTCGAAAAATATTCTTTTTATTATCATTACGATCAGGACCAGCGCTGTTTTTATTACCTGCTGTCCAATAAGAAGAACAACTCCCTGATCCTCGAAAAAATGCAACAGGCCGATTACATTCTGCTTATCAAAGGCTTTTTTCAGCCCGAACAGATCAATCGTATCATTCAGAATTTAAAGAAAACCACCAACATTCTCACGGCTTTTATCATCGATACCTCTAAGATACAAAAGGAAATGAACGCCTTTCTCACCGACCTCGAAATACATTACATAAACGTTCTCAGGGATTCTAAAACGAACATGCTCATACAACAATAAATGAAAACTAAAATTATAGCCACCGTGGGTCCGGCATCCTCCTCCGAAGAAGTTCTGCGCAAATTGATCCTCGCAGGGGTCGATGTGTTTCGCCTCAATTTCTCTCATGGCGATTTCGAATTTTTCGACAACGTCATCAACACCATACACGCCATCAACAAGCACGACCGTACCCACATCGCCATTCTGGCCGATCTCCAGGGCCCCAAGATTCGTGTCGGCAAGGTCGAAAACGATGAAGTGATCCTGAAGGATAACGATATCGTAACCATCACCACCGTAGAAAGTATCACCACCGCCTCCCGCCTCTATGTCAGCTATCCCCTGCTGGCAAAGGAGGCCCGCAAAGGCGAGAAAATTCTCATCGACGATGGCAAACTGTTGCTCGAAGTAGTTTCCACCGACAAAAACTCCGAAATTAAAGCCAAAGTGCTGCACGGCGGCATCCTCAAATCTAAGAAAGGCGTAAACCTGCCCGACACAAAGATCTCCCAGCCCAGCCTCACTGAAAAAGACAAGCAGAATCTCGATTTCATTCTCGAGCGCAAAATACAATGGATAGCCCTCTCTTTTGTTCGCAGTGCCAACGATATCCTTGATTTGCGCAAATACATCAAAAAACACAAACGCGGCTCACGTTTCCGCATCATGGCCAAGATCGAAAAGCCCGAAGCCATTCTCGATATAGATTCCATCATACTGGCTTCCGACGGCATCATGGTGGCCCGCGGCGACCTGGGCGTTGAACTTCCATTGGAGCAGGTTCCCCTCATGCAGAAAGAGATCGTAAAGAAATGCCTCATCCAGTCCAAGCCTGTGGTGATAGCCACCCAGATGATGGAAAGCATGATCACCAACATCTCCCCCACCCGTGCCGAAACCAACGATGTGGCTAATTCCGTCCTCGATGGCGCCGATGCCCTCATGCTCAGCGCCGAAACTTCCGTGGGCGAGCATCCCGTCGAGGTAATCAAAGCCATGCAGCGCATCATTTCCTATATAGAAGACAACCGCACCGACATCTACCACAAAAACAACCCACCCCTCGACACCAAAGACGACCGCTACATCACCGATTCCATCATCTCCAGCGCCTGTCAGCTGGCCTGCCAGTCGAGTGCCAAAGCCATTATTGCTATGACGCACAGCGGCTATTCGGCCTTCCAGATCGCCTCACAGCGCCCCAGGGCCTGCATTTACATCTTCACCAACAATCACTCCCTGCTGAGCATTCTGAGCCTCGTATGGGGCGTACGCGGCTTCTATTACGACAAGTTTATCAACACCGACCACACCATTATGGACATCAAGGAACGACTGGTAAAAGAAAAACTGCTGAAGAAAAACGACCTCATTGTCAACATCGCCAGCATCCCCCTCGGCGAATTGGGCAAAACCAATATGCTTAAGTTGAGCGTAGTGTAATTTTTTTGCAATGGACAGAAGATTTTGTGCCCCTACAGGCATTAAGGGGATGAAGATTGGCAAAAAAAGATCAATGAAGTATGAATTTCGTGAAAAGAAGTATTATTTTTGTGAAAAGAAGTGAATAAATCGAAAATTGAGATTTTTATTTTGAAAATTGAAGATATTATTCTGTTAAATGAAAATAATATTTTGAAATAAGAAGTGCACATTTCGTTTAATGATTATTATTATTCGATTAGTGAATATTATATTTTGATAAATGAAGATTGCTTTTCGAGATATATTTTACGTGAGAAATTAAATATTGAAATCAAAAATTAGAAAAATTGAGCTAAATTGTTTTTAATTTAATCAATAAATACTATTATTATTTATGGGAAAGATTTATAATGACTCGCATATTGAAAATATTGACCGTTTTAGAAACATTATTTTTAGATGTAGTGGTTTTGGGGCTTTATATAAGCCTTCGAACCCGAAATTGAGTATTGTAAACATGAATTTACAGTTGGAAACCGCAAAACAATTGGATGAAGAATATGGTGTGGCTTATATTGCAACAAAAAATCCTATAAATGACAGGCAAGATCTGATTGCTGAATTGGTGAAGAGAGTAAGAAGGATAAAGAATATGGTGTTAAGCACGGAGGCTTCGAAATCGACGAAGAGAGACATTGTTGCTATGGCCGATAAATTTACCGGGGATAAGGTGAGAAAGAAAAAACCTAAAGATGGTAAGCCTGCAAAAAAATGGGTGAGCAATAGCCATTTGGGGGTTGATATGAGGCTGGGAACTTTTCAGTTTTTGGTGGAGGTGCTGAGAATTGAACCTAACTATACCCCCAATGAGCCCATTCTGAAAATTGAAGCACTGGACGCAGCAGCGCAAAGTCTGGAGAATTTAAATAATGCCGTTAATAATGCTAATTCCCTTGCCACAACAAAAAGAATTGATAGAGACAAAGCCCTGTATCTGGAGGATGATGGATTGGTGGATGTTTCGCTACAGTGTAAAAAGTATGTTAGGGCTTTGTTTGGAGCGAGGTCAGAGGAGGCAAAAAGTGTATCGGCTATTAAACTGAAGAGATTTTTGAGGATTGCTAAGGATTGAATTATTCGGAAGAAAGAGTTTTTGATATTATGAGTCCGTTGGCTGAAGCCAACGGCAATGAAGGAAAGGGACGCCCTACGGCTACGTTCAGGACTTTAACCCGAAGGAGCAAAAAAAAGGGGCAGAAAATCTTCTGCCCCTACGTTGGTTTATGCGATTGATTACATTTCCCAGGTATCGCCGCTGTTGAGCAGGTCGTCTACGTTTTTGATGGGTGAGTTGGCTTTGGCATATTTGATTTGTTCTTCCACCAGGTCGTCGTAGGTGGGGAACATGGCCGAACGAACCACGCCCATGGCTACGGGATAATAGGGTGGCTGCATTTTGGCCAGCATGAGGTGGATGCCGGGGTCCTGTGAATACTGATCGTGAACGAGCAGATCGTCTTCGGTGACGCCGTTTTCGCCTATAGTAACCACTTCGAGTCCGTGAGGTCCGAGACGGATACCTTTTTCGTTGTTCTGTCCGAAGATCATGGGTTCGCCGTTTTTCAGCCAGATTTGGTGATCGGCCCTGAGATCTTTTGAGGTAATGGGTTCGTATGCCGCATCGTTGTAAATGATACAATTCTGGAGGACTTCGATGACAGAAGTTCCGTCGTGACGAGCGGCTTCGAACATTACGTCGGTCATCATTTTTACGTTGGTATCGACCGCGCGGGCAAAGAAGGTACCCTGTGCACCCAGCACCAATTCACCAGGATTGAAGGGGTGTTCGATGGTTCCCTGGGGGGATGTTTTGGTTATGCTGCCCATAGGCGATGTGGGTGAATATTGTCCTTTGGTGAGACCATAGATCTGATTGTTGAACAAAATGATGTTGACATCGACATTGCGGCGAATGATGTGTATGAAATGGTTTCCGCCAATGGCCATAGAGTCGCCATCGCCGGTAGCTATCCACACGCTAAGGTGAGGATTGGAGATTTTGACACCGGTGGCAATGGCGTTGGCACGGCCATGTATGCCATGGAAACCGTAGGTGTTGACATAATAAGGAAATCTGGATGAGCATCCGATACCGGAAACCATGCAGAAGTTTTCTTTTTTGTAGCCTATTTTAGGAAATACGTTGGCAACAGATGCCAGAATTGCATGTGCACCGCAACCGGGACACCATTTAACCATTTGGTCGCTGACAAAATCGGCTTTTGTCAAAGGAACTCTTGAGCGTTCGACTGTGAAATTTTCTTCCATGGCTTATATCTCCTTTAAAATTTGGTGAAACTTATCTGTAAGTTCGGTAACTACGAAAGGCAGTCCCTGAACTTTGTTGAATTGCTGATATTTGATATGAGGGAAATTGATTTTAAGATATTGAACGAATTGTCCCGAGTTGAGTTCGCAAACCACTACCTGTTTGAATTTGCCGAGGAGTTGTTCGGTGTTTTTGGGCAGAGGCATGATGTGTTTGAAATGAGCGTGGCCCACTTTTTTGCCTTGGCCCAACAGTTCTTCCACTGCGGTATGAACGGCTCCATAGGTGCCACCCCAGCTTACGACGAGCAGGTCGCCTTCGGCTTCGCCGGATACTTCCTGTTCAGGAATGAAATCGGCTACTTTCATTACTTTTTGATAACGCAGGTCGGTCATGAGTTGATGGTTGGCCGGATCCATGCTTACATTGCCAATACCGCTTTCTTTTTCGAGACCCCCTACCCTATGGCGTAAGCCTTCGGTTCCGGGCAATGCCCATTTGCGAACCAGTGTTTTGGGATCGCGGTTGAATGGTTTGTAGTCAGGATCGTTTGCGGCTGCTATGGGGGGAGTGATTTTAGGAAGGTCTTTAACTTTGGGTATGCGGAAAAGTTCGGAACCCTGACCGATGTAACCATCAGTTAGCAGAATGACAGGTGTCATGTGCTCCATAGACAGTTTGGCTGCCTCGTAAGCTGCATAGAAACAATCGGAAGGTGAATAGGCTGCCATTACGATAAGAGGACATTCGCCGTTGCGGCCATACAGGGCCTGCATGAGGTCGGATTGTTCGGATTTGGTAGGCAAACCTGTGGAAGGACCTCCACGCTGTACGTTGACGATAACCAGGGGTAATTCGGTAATAACTGCCAATCCCATGGCTTCGCTTTTGAGAGAAAGTCCGGGACCGGAGGTGGTGGTGAGCGCCATTGAACCTGTGAAGCTGGCCCCGATGGCAGAACAAATACCTGCTATTTCGTCTTCAGCCTGGAATACTTTTGCCCCGAGAGATTTGTGTTTGGCCATTTCCATAAGGATTTCGGTGGCCGGGGTGATAGGATATGAACCGAGGAACAAGGGCCTACCAGAACGTTCGGAAGCTGCCAGGAAGCCCCATGTGGTGGCAATGTTACCTGAAATGTTGCGATATCTTCCTTTTTCGAGAGGAGCTGCAGGAACATTGTAAGTAACGCTGATGGCTTCAACGGTTTCGGCATAGTTGTAACCGGCAGTGAAGGTAAGCTTATTGGCCTGAACGACCAAAGGTTTCTTTTTAAATTTGATTTCAAAAAAGTTGAAAGCCTTATCCTGTTTCCAGTTGAACATGAAATACATCATACCCAGGGCAAACATATTTCTGGATTTTTCGGCTGCTTTATTGTCAAGCCCCAGTTCTTTTACGGCTGCTTTGGTAAGCTCGGTGATGGGGGCTGCAATAACATTATAATCGGTGAGGCTTCCGTCGTCCAAAGGATTGGATTTGTAACCTGCTTTTTCGAAAGCTTTTTCGTCGTAAGTGTTGACATCTGTAATGATGGTAGCACCTTTTTTTGCCCATTTGAGGTTAGATTTCAGAGAGGCGGGGTTCATGGCTACCAGCACATCGCACATATCGCCCGAACTATAGACTCTTTTGTGTCCGATATGCACCTGGAAACCGGAAACGCCTGCTACGGTATTGACGGGTCCGCGGATCTCGGCAGGATAGTCAGGAAAATTAGCCAAATCGTTGCCCAGAAGGGCTGCGGTATCGGAAAAAAGATTACCGGTGAGTTGCATTCCGTCGCCAGAGTCGCCAACGAACTTAACCACCACATCTTCCATCATCACCACTTCGTTTTTCTTTTTTGCCATAATGGATAGTATTTTTTGAAAATTTCGGCAAAGTTATAGGTTTTATTTTTACGGCGTCGATATTTCGGGGTATATTTTTATAGAAAAAAAGGGCTGTGAAATATTCACAGCCCTTTTTTTAAAATGAAGTTTTAATTAGAATTTATCCCAAAACAGTTTTGTGGTTACTTCGTCGCCACCAATGGCAGCGGCAGCAGCAGCACGATTTGCTCCGTTGAGGGTTTGTTCGGCAATAGGATATGTGTATCTTACCGGAAGATCGGTTAAGGCATCGGGAGGGGCAACCAGTACCGGAAAATCGAATTTACGCCATTCGGTCCATGCTTCAAAACCACGGTTATATAATGCAATCCATTTTTGGGTTCCTATCTTTTGTTTATAGGTGCCGGTTGCGGTTGCATAAGCTACGTCCGTTTGAGCGAGGTAGTTAGAAACATCAGTTGATGTGCCACCCCAATATAGGATGGAAGCTTCGATAGCATTGTCGTAATGAGTTGCAGGGGTTCCGCCAACGGCATAACCTCTTTCAGCAGCTTCGGCCAGTAAAAATTCTACTTCAGAATAATCCAAAATTAAACCTTCAAAAGTAGGCTCCTGAATCATATCGGAAACATGTGAGAATGCGGTATAATCATTAGACGCACCATATTCACCACCCATATAAACATAAACCGGAGGACCTGAAGTTGCTGTATCTATTAAGGTAAAATAGAAGGGTCTTCTGGGGTCGTTCAATGCGTTCATTGCATCGATGATAACGCTGGTAGGAACAAAGTCGTGACGTCCGCTAGCGACTAAATCATCATAAATAGGATTGGTGTTTGGTTGAGCCGAAAGATACACCAGTCGAGCATTATCAGCATTAGAAGTGAACACGCCGGGTGCAGCCTGCTCAACCACAGTTTGTGCATAGGCAGCTTGTCCGGGGACATCTGCAATGAGCAATCCCATTCTGAGTTTTAGTGAATTTGCAAATTTGATCCATTGTGCCACATCGCCCTGATACATATTGTCGGCATCGCCCATGCTTCCAAAAGCGGGATCCATATCGGCAATGGCAACATCGAGGCGAGCTATCAGATCTTTATAAACCGTTAAACCGTCGTCATATTTAGGAAGAGGTTTTTCAATATCAAGAGCTTCTGAATATGGAATGTCGCCAAAGGTTTCAACGAGAACGCTCCATGTGTAAATTTCCATAATTTCCACAATGGCCAAACGGTTCTTTTTTACATTTGGACTTGCATCACCAACGTAAGTTGTTTCGTTAATGATCTTTGCTGATTCTTTCAGGTCTTTTAAAACATCGCGATATAAAATTTCCCAATGGTTATCAGGGATAGTACGCGTAGTAAGATCATAATTGGCTTCGTCGGTATAAGTAGTTTCTGTCCAATACTGTGCAAACATTCTAAAAATATTTAAATTTACATTTGTGCTTACCATTTGGTCAAAAACGTTTTTCTGCGCACCGGTAAACAGAGATTCACCGGTAACAGTAGCGGGATCCTTAATGTTCTCATTTAAATCTTCCAGTTTCTTACAAGCAGAAAACAATAGAAGAACTAATAATAAGGCTAATATTTTTTTCATGGTTTTATTAATTAAAAGGTTAATTTAACATTTAGACTAAAATCGCGTGTTGAAGGGAGTGACCCTACAGAATATCCCTGTAAGTTACCAGCCCCTAAACCTGATTCGGGATCAGCATAAGGCAGGTTTTTAAATATTATCCAGGGATTTGAAGCCACAGCCGCTACAGTTAAACCACTGATAAAACATTTTTTGAACGCCTTGGCAGGTACTGTGTATGACAAAGATACTTCTCTGAGTTTAACGAATGTTGCATCGTAAACAAAAGCTTTATCGGGGTTTCTGAGATAACCAAATGCACCATAGTTTGCTGCACTAATTCTGGTTGTATTAACCGAGCCGTCGGGATTAACGCCTTCGTTGATAAAACCACCACTTGTAGGAGCGTATCCACTGGTTGGGTCTCCGGGGGTGTTATAAGCAATAGGATCTCTGACCGGATTTCCCAGGTCGTTCAGATAAGAAGTTTCTTTGTACAAACCGGTTGCCAGGCCATAATACATATCTAATGAGAAAATATCGCCACCTTTTGAAACATCGATCAGAAAACTTAATGCCCAATTGCCGTAGGTTAAGGAATTGTACATACCACCAGTCCAGTCAGGATTAATATTTCCAATAACATTGTCAGAAGTGGCCGTTTTTAAGAATCTACCGTTTGCAGGATTGATCACTCTGTCGTGACCAGAATCACCCACAGGGTTGCCATCTATATCAACATAGTCAGTTCCGTAAATTACACCATAGGGTTGTCCAACCTGAGCATTTATGGTAATACCGCCCTGATATGAACCTAATTGCAGATTTTCGACACCTTCAAGTAATGAAATAACCTTGTTGTAGTTTTTTGCCCAGTTAACAGTAATATCCCATCTGAATTTTTTCGTTTTAACCGGATTGGCGTTTATAGAAAGTTCAATACCTGAATTGCGAATTTCACCGGCATTGATCATTTTATAGGTGTAACCTGTAGCTACAGAAACTGCGAGAGGCAAAATTTGATTTTTTGTATTTGTTTTATATCCGGCAATATCGAATCCTACTCTTCTTCCAAAGAAATACATTTCGAGTCCACCTTCAATACTACTCGTTTTTTCAGGAACCAATTCTGAATTTTTCTTTGTTCCTGCAACAGATGTAATAGGTGCGCCCAAAGGGGTAATAATATTATAGTTGTCGGTAAGCTGATCGAATGCAGCACTGTTTCCAACCATAGCATAATTTAAACGAATTTTTCCAAATGACAACCATTTCGAATCGGGCAACAGACTTGAAAAAATCCAGCTACCTGCCACAGATGGGTAATAATAAACACTTTTATCTTTTGGTAAAGTAGATGAATGATCTCTTCTTAAGGTTGCATCTAAATAGACCATATTTTTATACCCCAAAGATACGCTGGCATAAATACCGTTAACACCCACCTTTGATGCCAATTCTTTTGATAATGGCAGAGGGCCAACACTATTTTGCAGTGAATATAAATCGGGAACGGCTAAACCACCATTTGTCGCTGAAATAAGGCGGCTAAAATTGGTTCTTCTGATATTCATACCTAAAACACCTTTTATATTGAAACTTTTGGAGATATCTTTGTGGAAGTTGGCCATCAGATCATAGTTGTATTCTGTAAAGGTTATGTCTCTTCTGAGATAACCAGAACCCTGATCACTGCGTCCAAGACTTCCGTCGGAACCGGTTCCGATACCAAATGGCGCTGCTATGCTCCCCACGGCTCTTCTTTCTTCCTGCATCTCATCATATGAATCGGCCGAGAAACGTCCGAACAAATCTAACCAGTTAAGTACTTTATAATTCACTGACATATAACCAACAAAGCGGTTTCTTACATCGCTTTCATAGTTTTTGAATCTTGTCCAGTAATAGTTATCCCAAAAAATGGGTTGGGCATCTGATGGATCAGCGTAGTTCCAGGTGACATTCCTGCCTGTAAGATCATACATTTCCTTTTGTTGTTGTATATCAACATTGGTTTGCATCCATTGGCGGAAAGAAGACATAATATTATCGCTATAACCTGTGGAATTACGACCAAGTCCTTTTGTTACAACATAGTTTCCTGAACCAGAAACTGTAAGCCTGTCCGTTACATTCCATGTTCCATTTAATAAAATATTGTCTTTATTCAATTTACTATTGGGAAGCAAGCCTTTTTGATTATAATTGGTGTAAGACAATCGATATGAACCTTTGGTGCCTGCATTATCAATTGCAACTGAATTAGTAAATGTGAGGGGCTTTTGGAAAAATGTAACCGGCCCGTTTTCAGCAGCTATCCAAGGGGTTGCTTTCATATAGTTTGGTGATTCAGGATCGACAGCATCCCATTGATAAACCAAGAGATTTTCATCAAATGGGGCTCCGTATGAAGCATCCTCAGAAGTTACCACCCATTGTTCATCAATTCCATCACCATTGATATCTCTCATGTACCAATAACTATCCGGTCCGGAATAATAATGTCCATAACCTCCGCCATAATCCTTTTGATAGGTTGGGAAGGTGCTTTTGTCAACAAAGCCCATAGTTACACCCGAATTTAAAGTTACACCAAAATATTTTTTTTGAGTTTCAGAAGTGCTAACCGTAACGGCGCCCTTTTTAGTCGTAATCATAATAACACCGCCGGCAGCACGGGATCCGTATAAGGCTGTTGCAGCAGAACCTTTCAACACATTGATGGATTCGATGTCGTCAGGGTTAATGTCAGATGCGGCATTTCCAAAATCATAACCAAGCCCGGCTTGCTGTTGCGAAGATGTATTATAAGTACTATTATTTATAGGAATACCATCTACAACAAAAAGCACCTGATTTTCGCCTGTTAAAGATTTACTACCACGCAATAAGACGTTTGTTGATCCTCCCATATTGGTAGTTTTTTTAATTTGAACTCCGGATACTTTACCCGACAAAGAATTGATGAAGTTATCTGATTTTACAACCGATACCTGATCTCCTTTGAGTTCCTGAGTTGAATAGCCAAGAGACTTTTTTTCTCTTGAAATACCAAGAGCGGTTACCACAACCCCTTCAATGTTCATAACATCGGTTTCCAATACCACATCTAATGTGGTTTTGTCGCCAATTTGAACTTCCTGGGGTTTCATCCCAACAAATGATACGACAAGTACATCGTATTTTGCAGGAACAGACAATGTGTACTTACCATTGGCATCGGTTACGGTGCCAATAGTTGTGCTTTTAACAATAACAGTTGCACCCGGGATTGTAGTGCCATCATCTTTGCTGGTCACCTTCCCCGAAATGGTCCTCTGTTGTGAAAAAGCCATCTGTAATCCTGTAAATAACAGAATTACACATAGAAATGTAAATTTTCTCATAAGGTTGTTTTTTGGTTAGTAATTAAATTTAGAAATATTAATAATTAGGAACGTGTTACTTTATTTCGAAACGAGCTTATTTTTTCAAAGAACAGAATATTTTTTAACAAAAATATAGAATATCATAGGCAAACACAACTATTTTATTCAAAATTATCAAACAAAGAATGTTAATTTTTTTTTCAGATTAATTTTATAACTATTAAACAGGTAGTTAGATAAAAAAAAGAAAATAATTTTTTTTGTACCTTTGTACTAATCAATTTTATTAATGAGATACAAAAACACTTTAATTTAAATAATACTTATTACAAAATAATGAACGAGTTCGTTATAGTCCTTAAGAAAATAGACACGTTTATTAAAAAGTACTACAAAAATCAATTACTTAAAGGATTGATTTTATGTATTTCGCTTTTTTTAGCCTTATTTCTTATTATTACATTGCTGGAATACTATTCGTATTTTGGTTCTGTTATCAGGGCAATTTTATTCTATCTGTATCTTATAACAACATCCGTAGTTTTAATCAAATTAATAATAATACCGATTTTTAACCTTTACAAAATCGGACGCACTATTTCTTATGAGTATGCTTCCGAAATTATTGGCAAACATTTTCCTGAAATCAAGGACAAATTATTAAATACAATTCAGTTAAATGATATTACAAATGAAGGCAGTACAAGCAGAGAATTGCTTTTTGCGAGTATTGATCAAAAGGCCGGCGAACTTTCTCCTTTTCCATTTTCAAAAGCTATTGATTTTACTTTAAATAAAAAATATTTTAAATTTCTTTTTCCACCTTTAATTCTTTTTCTATTCATATTAATAGCTTCTCCGTCAATCATAACCGAGCCATCGAAAAGGCTAGTGAATTATTCAACATTTTATGAAAAGCAGGCACCTTTTAAATTTGAAGTACTAAATAAGAAACTTCAGGCGATTCAACAAGAAGATTATAGGTTGGATATTAAGCTTACCGGGGAGAGTATTCCTGATGAAGTTTTTGTAGTTACCGGGGATAATGAATATCGGCTTAGTAAAGAAAACAAAATATTGTATCACCTTGTTTTCAAAAACCTACAGAAGGATATTGCGTTTTATTTAAAAGCTGATGGATTCAGATCAAAGGATTATAACCTGAAAGTAATTCCCAGGCCTATCATTACGGATTTCGAAGTTGTTCTAAGCTATCCTTTGTATACAGGAAAAAAGGGCGAAACCATGGAAAACTCAGGCGACTTTTCGGTACCCTCTGGTACAAATGTTACATGGAAAATAAAAACCAGGGATACCAAAAAAATATTTCTTCGATTTATTGATAAGGGATTTTACCTTGATCCCGAAACACCTGAAATGTTCACTTATAGCCAGCATTTTTTTATTTCACAGCAGTATTCAGTTTTCACCCAAAATCAGTATATAAAAAATCCAGATTCATTAAATTATACTATCAGTGTTATTCCGGATGCATATCCTTTTATTGATATAAAGGAGTATAAAGATTCTTTATACGAAAGTCATTTTTATTTTAAAGGTCTGATTAAAGACGATTATGGTTTTAGCAAGTTGTTATTTAGGTATAAGAAAATTGACAATGAAAATAACTCACAGTCGGTAGAAACAAAAACTATTAGTATCAACAAAAGTCTAAATCAAGAAGATTTTTATTTCTATTTTGATATATCTATTCTTGAAACAAAGCCTGGAGAGAATATAGAATATTATTTTGAAATATGGGACAATGATGGGATAAATGGCAGTAAGGCAACCCGTTCTCAAAAAATGATCTTTAAAGTTCCTACTCTTGATGAAATAGCAAAACAAACCGAACAGAACAATGAGGATGTGAAAAACCAAATGGATCAAGTAATAAAAGATGCCAATCAACTTCAGAAACAAATAGAAGACCTGGATAAGAAATTGATAGAAAAGAAAACTATTAACTGGCAGGAGCGCAAGCAAATAGAGGATCTATTAAATAAGCAACAGCAATTGCAAAAGAATGTTGAGGACCTGAAAAATCAGCTAAAAGAAAATTTTATTAAAGAAAATCAGTATAAACAGACCGATGAGAGTATACTTGAAAAACAAAAACAGCTTGAAGAACTTTTTAATAAGGTCATGACCGACGAAATGAAAGAGTTGTTCAAGCAATTACAGGAAATGCTGGATAAACTGGATAAAAATAAAATTGAAGAGACTCTGGATAAAATGAAATTGAGTAATAAAGATATTGAAAAAGAGCTTGATAGAAATCTGGAATTGTTCAAACAACTGGAGTTGGAAAAGAAAATGAATGAAACCATTGATAAGCTTCAAAAACTTTCTGAGGAACAAAAAAATTTGGCGGAAAAAACTAAAGACGAAAAAGATGATCAACAAAAACTTCTTGAAGAACAAAAAAATATAAACGAAAAGTTTAATTCTGTCACAAAGGATCTTAAAGACATTGAAACCAAAAATCAAGAGTTGGAGGATCCAAAAAAACTCTTAAACACTTCAGAACAGGAAAAATCCATTCAGCAGGAGTTAAACAATAGCCAAAATAATCTGCAAAATAAAAAAATGAAAAATGCTGCCAAATCGCAGCAAAATGCGGGCGAACAGATGGAACAAATGGCGAATGATCTTCAAAAACAACAGGAAGAAATGGATGCTGAAGAAATGGGCGAAGATATACAGGCACTTCGGATGCTTTTGGAAAACCTGGTAAAGGTTTCCTTTGGTCAGGAGGATTTGATAAATAAATTAAAAACAACCAACATAACCGACCCCAAATATGTTCAAATCATGGACAAGCAAAAACAGTTGAACGATGATTTGAAGATGATAGAGGATTCTCTGTTTGCACTTAGTAAAAGACAAACCATGATTCAATCGACTGTAAACCGGGAAATATCCCAGATTAATGATAATGTAAAAAAAAGTCTTGATGCCTTACACAACCGCAACACTTCCAATGCCCAAAAATGGCAGCAATATGTGATGACATCTGTAAATAACTTGGCGCTATTATTGGCAGAATCATTACAACAAATGCAACAACAGATGCAATCGAAGTCGAGTAAATCTTGTAAGGGAGGGAAGTGTAAAAAACCGGGCTCGGGTAAGCCCTCGGCAGCCTCAATGAAAAAACTGCAGGAAGAATTAAATAAGAAAATGCAATCCTTAAAAAAACAAATGGAAGAAGGGACGGGTATTGGGGGAAAAACCGGTAAAGAAGGACAAGCCCTCAGTGAGCAGTTTTCCCGATTAGCTGCTGAGCAGGAAGCATTAAGAAAGATTATGCAACAATATGGTGAAGAATTAAAAAAAGAGGGAACCGGAAATGATGGAAATATAAGCGAAATGATGAAGAAAATGGAACAAACAGAAAACGAACTTGTTAACAAGATGATCAATAATGAAACGTTAAAACGTCAACAGGAAATTTTAACCCGCTTATTGGAATCGGAAAAGGCAGAAAAAGAGAGAGAACTGGATGAGAAGCGGGAATCAAAAGAAATGAAAAATCCAAATTTTAGTAACCCAAATCAATTTTTTGAGTATAAAAAATTAAAATCAAAAGAAGTGGAATTATTAAAGACAATTCCTGTAACCTTAACACCATTTTATAAGTATAAAGCTAATGAATATTTTTATAAATTTGAAGATTGATGAGAAAACATACATTAAAAATAAGATCTGATATAAGCGAAATTCACGAGGTTGAGAAATTTATCGAGAATATTTGTGATTATTATAACATAAACAATTCGTATTTCGGAAATATTATTGTTGCTGTTTCTGAGGCAGTAGAAAACTCAATTATTCATGGCAACAAACAAGATTCTTCGAAAACGATACATATCTGCTTTGAGGCTAACAAAAAAGGTATTGTTTTTACCATTGAAGACGAAGGCGAAGGCTTCGATTTTGAAAATATTCCAGACCCTACAGATGTTCAAAATAATGCTGAAAAAAAAGGCACCGGAATTTTTCTAATTAAAACCCTAACTGATGAGGCTTTATTTCTAAATAAGGGACGTAAAGTACAATTGCAATTTAATATTACTTCTATTAATCGCGAGGTATTCAGTAGAAGAATGAAATACGTTGACGAATATTTCCATGTAAAAAAGAATATATTCGAGAAAAACAAATAGGCAAATGCCGGTTTTTAAGATAAATTTTTTTAACCAATCTGTCTCCCTATCCTTAAGGCATCGAAAAAAACTTAAATTGGTTCTGATTCAACTTATAAATCAGGAAAAAAAGTCTATTACATCGGGCGAAGTAAATGTAATTTTTTGTAGTGATGAGTATTTGTACAGTTTAAACACTTCGTTTCTTAATCACAATACCCTTACGGATATTATTACATTTGATTATTCTGAAGGTAATACCCTTGGAGGAGATATTTTCATAAGCATCGAAAGAGTTAGGGAAAATGCTAAAATTTTCTTACAATCCTCAAAAACAGAATTGTCAAGGGTTATTATTCATGGTTTTTTGCATTTGTGTGGGTATAAGGATAAAACAAAACGAGAAAAAAAATTAATGACCCTCAAAGAAGATTTCTATTTAGATGATTTGGAAAAGTTAATCAATCGGTAAAATGAAGCGAATAATTAGTCAGGACAACAGAACTTCGTTGGTGGCAATATTGCTTCTGTTTGGTGTTATTGTTTTTCTCAGGTTTCAGTTTCCGCCCACTAATGTTTTGTCCTGGGATGTTTTTGGCTACTACTTGTATTTGCCGGCAAAATTCATTTACCATGATTTAGGCCTTACAAATCAGGAGTGGCTTAACAAATTAATTGAACACTATCAAACTACCGGAACCCTTTATCAAGCATACATTGGCCCATCGGGGCAATGGGTTATGAAATATTCTTTAGGAATGGCCGTGCTTTATGCCCCTTTCTTTTTTATATCACATTGGCTTGCCGGCATTTTGGGTTATGCTGCTGATGGACTTTCTTTACCTTATCAATATGGATTGGCTATTGGGGGCCTTTTCTATACTTTTATTGGCCTAATTTATTTCAGAAAGATATTATTAAGGTTTTTTAATGATAATATCGTTACGGTTGTGCTGATTCTAACTTTTTTAGGAACTAATATAATCAATCAAATGACGGCAGGAAATCTGTTAAGTCATAATTTTCTGTTTACCCTGTTTGCCGCATTTGTTTGGTATACGATTAAATGGCACGAAAATCACCACCTGCGCTTTACGATAATCATGGCGTTGGTTGGTGGATTAATAACTCTTATTAGGCCAAACGAGGTAGTTTGTCTCTTAATACCCTTTTTGTGGGGAGTAAAAAATAAGGATAGCGCAATTGAGAAAATTAAGTTATTGGGTAAAAAGAAACTCCAGATTTTTCTTGGAGCGATTTTCTTTGTTTTGGTTTTATTGCCTCAATTTTACTATTGGAAAAGACATACCGGAATTTTTATTTTTTATAGTTATCCAAATGCCGGTGAAGGACTTGATCTATTATCGCCACATATTGGCAATTTTCTTTTTAGTTTCAGAAAAGGTTGGATTATCTATACTCCAATGATGATAGTTTATTTGTTTGGAATGTATCATTTATTTAAACGAAGAAGAGAGGTGTTTTATCCTGTGGCTGCCTATTTCCTAATTAGCCTTTATTTAATAAGTAGTTGGACTTGTTGGTGGTATGCGGGTGGTTGTTATAGTCAAAGGGCCATACTTTCAATGTATATTGTATTGTCAATTGGTCTCGGTTTCTTTATTGAAGGAATCTCGAAATTAACATTTTATAAGAAATCAATCATTTATTTCTTATTGTTTGCTTTATTAGCATTGAATCTTTTCCAGTTTTGGCAGTTTCAAAATGATATTCTGAAGCATGACGGAATGACAAGAAAGTATTATTTTGCAATATTTGGAAAAACTAAAGTTCCTGAGAATGCATCGCAATTACTTTTGGTTGATCGCTCTGTTACAGGAGTTGAAAAGCTTGAAAATACCGGCGGATATAATAGAAAGATAGTGGGAGTGTATTCATTTACCAGTCTGGACAATTCTAATCCCCAAAGATATATAAAGGACCCGGGGGATACTTCTTTATATTGTTTTGTGCTGGATAGTTCGTTTATTTATTCGCCGGGTTTGGCGATGAAATATAAGAATATTACGGGAGAGTATTATGCCTGGGTAAGAGCAAGTGTTGAGGTAAGATATGCAAAGGACTATAAGGACACCTGGCCGGCACTGGTGTTAACGTTTGAGCATAAGGGGGGTAGTTATAAGTATTTTGCCGGCGACCTTTTCTGCAGCGATAAAGAGAAGGGTGAATGGAAAAAGATAAGCTTTGATTATATGACCCCGGAAGTGAGGAGTATAGAAGATCCTTTAAAAGTATATGTGTGGCACCGAGGTAAAATGCCGGTACTTATTAAGAACTTAACGGTTGAAGCATACGATCCAATAATAAAATAATACCCTTGTAATTAGCGATTTAAAACAATGGTTTCACGTGAAACGTAGTAAATGATTTTTAGTAAGTTTGACATAGTAGTTGTAGGTGCTGGTCATGCAGGTTGTGAAGCCGCAGTGACTGCTGCGAATATGGGATCATCTGTGCTGCTCATTACAATGAACATGAATCTTATTGCTCAAATGTCATGCAATCCTTCAATAGGCGGGGTGGCAAAGGGTCAAATTGTAAGAGAAATTGATGCACTAGGTGGTAAAACGGGAATTGTAACGGACCAGTCCATGATACAATTCAGAATGTTGAACAGGTCGAAAGGACCCGCGATGTGGAGTCCAAGAGCACAATGCGACAGAATGAAATTCTCCGAAATTTGGCGAGAGACATTGGAGCAAACTCCGGGTGTTAGTTTTTGGCAGGATTCCGTTACTAAACTATTGTATAAGGATGGTAAAATAATGGGTGTGGAAACCGGTCTTGGAATTGAAATTCTGGCAAAAGCCGTTATTCTGGCGAATGGTACTTTTCTGAATGGGATTATACATATTGGGGAAAGACAATTAACTGGTGGCCGTCTGGGAGAAAATGCCTCGTATGGCTTAACAAAAAGTTTGATAGATGCCGGCTTTGAAAACTTGCGGCTGAAGACCGGAACTCCTGTGCGGGTGGATGGGCGTACCATAGATTTTACAAAACTTGAGGAGCAAAAAGGGGATGAAGATCCCGGAAAATTTTCCTTTACAAGCACAAAGAAGCTGTCGAAACAAAGGAGTTGTTATTTGGCCTATACCAACGAGGATGTGCACAATATCCTCAGGACCGGCTTTGAAAAATCTCCCTTATTTCAAGGTGCCATAAAGGGTAGGGGTCCCCGGTATTGTCCTTCAATAGAAGATAAAATTGTGCGTTTTTCGGACAAGATAAGGCATCAGCTTTTTGTGGAACCTGAGGGATGGACAACCATAGAATACTATATAAACGGATTCTCTTCTTCTTTACCCGAGGAGGTTCAATATAAGGCCCTGCAGAAAATAAAAGGTTTTGAGAAAGCGAAAATCTTCAGACCGGGCTATGCTATAGAATACGATTATTTTCCGCCTTCACAGTTGAAGCATACACTAGAGACAAAACTGGTGGAAAACCTTTATTTTGCCGGACAGATCAATGGAACTACTGGTTATGAAGAAGCGGCCGCCCAGGGATTGATGGCTGGTATAAATGCACACAATAAAATTACCAACAAGGAAGAGATTGTCCTTAAAAGATCGGAAGCCTACATCGGTGTACTAATAGATGATATAATAACGAAAGGAGTTGATGAGCCCTATAGGATGTTTACTTCAAGAGCGGAATACAGGATATTGCTCAGACAGGATAATGCCGATATCAGATTGACAGAATTAGGATATAAACTTGGTCTTATTCCTAAAACAAGATTAAATAGCCTGAAGAAAAAGATTCAGAAAATCGATGAGATTTTGCATTTTGTGAAGTATGAATCCGTTTTTCCGGATGAGGTGAATGATTATCTTGATAGAAATAAAACCTCCAGAATATCGCAAAAGACGAAAATTCAGGATCTGTTGATTCGTCCCCAGATAAACATACATACCTTTGCAGGCGTTTGTGAAAAATTCCGAAACTTTATTGAAGAAAGGAAGTGTGCCGATAAGGAAATTTTAGAAGAATCTGAAATAATAATAAAGTACAATTCGTATATCGAAAAGGAAAAAGAAATTGCTGAAAAGGTAATCAAACTGGAGGAAATTGCATTGCCTGAAAATGCAGATTATAGTAAAGTAAAAGCACTGTCGATTGAGGCAAGAGAGAAGTTGAATAAAATAAAACCAAAAACCATAGGGCAGGCATCCCGCATCAGCGGTGTTTCTCCGGCCGATATTACCGTGCTTTTGGTGCAATTGGGAAGATGACGTTTCACGTGAAACCATAATAATGGAAAAATTAGAACAATGCAATGTCTGTGGAAAGAGTAGTTTTTCAAATTATCTCCAGGGGCGCGATTACTTCTTAACACAGGAGGAATTCACAATTGTGAAGTGCGATGAGTGCGGATTTCTATTTGTAAATCCACGTCCCGACGTCGATGATATCTCAAAATATTATAAATCGGAAGAGTACATTTCGCATTCGAATACCAAAAAAGGACTTTTAAATAAACTATATCACATCATCAGGAAGAAGAATCATCAAAAGAAATTTGACCTGATCGCGTTGTATAAGCAAAGTGGAACAATTTTGGATATAGGATGCGCCACAGGGGAATTTCTGAATTTTCTGAAAAAACAAAACTGGCAAACTATAGGAGTGGAGCCGTTTGTTACTGCGCAAAATTTTGCCAAAGCTGAATACGGCCTCAATGTTTTTTCGGAAGATTTTCTGGATAAAACTGATCCTGGCAAAATTGATGTTATTACCATGTGGCACGTAATGGAACATGTTCATGCCCTCGAGCAAAGAATGCAACAAATAAAAAGACTTCTGGTTAAAGACGGGATTGCTTTTATAGCGGTTCCCAATGCGGCATGTTTTGATGCCCGGCATTATGGTGAATTTTGGGCCGGCTATGATCTGCCCAGGCATATTTATCATTTTACGCAGGAAACCATGATACGGCTTTTTGAAAGACACAATTTCAAACTGGACAAAATTGTGCCCATGGAGTATGATGCCTATTATATAAGTATGCTCAGCGAAAAATATAAAAGTGGTAGCAAAAATTTATGGAAGGCATTTTGGAATGGTTACCGATCCAACCGGTGGGCGAAGAAAAATGAAAATAACTATTCGAGCCTGATTTTTATCTTTAAGAACAGTTGACCGAATTTAAGGGCCTAAAACGAACGATACCCCCTTTTCGGTATGAAAATATAGGTTGTGCTCAAAAGAATTCTTATAAGTGTTAATTTAAAGCCGTTTTTTCGGGGCGAAATTAATTTTTGAAAGAAAAATTATGAAAATAAAGACCGGGGTAAGAATTATTGTAACGATCATACTTTTTATCGTATTGGTTATTTCTAATCTTATTTTTAGAAATTATCAATTGTCGTTACTTAATGATCCGGGAAAAATTATCAGGAAAGTTGAGAGCAGCATTTCTGAAAAAGAAAAAATCGCCAGGGCTAACCTGGAGAATTTGATTGAACTTTCAAAACAATTTCCCGAAGAGACATTATTCGGGTTTGACAAATTTCCAAAAGTGTCGGAAAAGGAAAAGATATCGTTTCGGATTTACAGAAACGACAGCCTGGTGTATTGGTCGGATAATAAATTAAACGAACAGGAGGATAGTCTCGTTTTGTCGTCGGATAGTAGCTTGGTGAAATTTAATAACGGATGGTACGATATCGTAAAGATAAAAAATGGGAAGAATACTTTTATTGCGGCCATCTTATTAAAGTCGGAGTTCCGCTACGAAAATGATTACCTGGTAAATGAGTTTGTCCCCGGACTGGGATTGAGTTCGCATAACGGAAAAATACACAAAGCAGGAAAGACAAACCTTGTGAAAAATTCCGAAGGGAAAGACCTGTTTTCAGTTTCGGTAAGTCCGTGCGCCCATCTCACATCCTGGGGCGAAACCATCATAATGTTTCTTTATCTGCTGGAATTTATTGCGCTTTTATATCTCATTTACCTGCTCATTCAATGGTGGGTGCCGGAAAAAAGAGGGCAGGGGCTATCCGTCATTCTTTTCATAGCAGCATTTGTTATCTTGCGCGTTCTTCTGTTTTTCTTAAAAGTTCCCCACAGTCTCTTCGAGACTGCTTTTTTCAGTCCCATCTATTATGCCTCTTCCGAATTGTTGCCATCGTTGGGCGACTTATTGCTGAACACGCTTTTAGTTTTGATCATGTCGGTTTTATTGTTTCAAAAGCTCAGCTTTAAGAAACCGGCCAAACCACAGGGTCGTCCACTGAGATTACTTTTGTCCTTTGTCATCAATTTCTTTTCGGAGGCACTCTTTCTTATTGGGGTGAATACAATACGCTCGATAGTGGTCGACTCGACCATATCTTTTAACCTGAACCAGATATTTTCTATTGACGGACTAAGTATTTTAGGACTTTCTATTATCTCATTTTTGCTGCTTTCCTATGTGTTGATAGCTTCGGTACTGTACAAATTACTACAGAAATGGAGTGTTGGTGTTTTCGAGATATTCACAGGGCTTGTGCTTGCTTTACTTATGGTATTTCTGATAAGACCTCATCAGATCATTGAAAATTATCAGTTGATTCTTTGTTTTGTTTTGTTCAACGGGGTCTATTGGCTCTTCCGGAGAAAAGGACATAAGCTATTTCATTATTACGAGATGGGAATTTACCTGGTTTTGTTCACCTATTCGGCCTATTTTGTGATAACGATTTCCACTGGATTCAAAGAAACAGAGACACGGAAATATTTCGCACAAAAGCTGACAGCCGGCGAAGACCCTCTGGCCGAATTTGTGTATGCCGATGTGCAAAAAAATATCAATAATGATCTGAGGCTGAAAGATAAATTGAAATATTATCCTTCGAGCGAAAGCGATATAAAGGAGTACCTGTCCCGGAAATATTTCACGGGATTTTGGGATAAATATAAGGTTCAGATAACGCTTTGTGCCGAGAAAGACAGCTTGAAAATGGCTACCAATTCAGAACACTGTTATAATTATTTCAGTTATCTGGCCGATACCATAGGTAAGCCTACTTCCTGCGAAAACCTCTACCTGCTGAACTATGGCACAGGCGGCTATAACTACCTTTCGGTGTTCGACTTTTCGACCGACAGCAGCTCGCTGCGTATGTTTATTGAAATGAATTCGAAGTTCATCCCCAAAGGGCTGGGATACCCCGAATTACTTATCGATAAAAAGCTGTTTATCAAATCAGACCTGACAAATTATTCCTACGCCAAATATTATGGAAACACCCTGGTAGATGCCTTTGGGAAATACTATTATTCCATTGAGTTCAGGCCGGATAGTACCCTGAAGGTGAATGATTTCACTATGTTTAACGATAATGACTACAGCCACCTTTTGTATAAGGCGGACCCTGCCTCTTTTATCATCATCAGCAAGAAACAGCCGGGCATTTTGGATATTCTGGCGCCCTTCTCCATATTGTTCTCGTTTTTTGTAGTCGTGCTCATCCTTTTTATTATTCTGATGCGATCGCCTATACGCCTGAGTGCTATACGCCTTGATTTTAAAAACCGACTGCAACTGGCCATGGTTTCCATCATCCTCATTTCCTTCATCATCATTGGCGTGTCGACCTATGTGTTCATCAGAAATCTGAACAATAATAAGAATATCGATATTCTGAGCGAGAAATCTATGTCGGTGGTGATTGAACTGCAGCGCAGACTCTCGGATACCGATACCATGAATCCCGATCAGCTGAATGCATTGTCGGCTTTTCTGGCGAAGCTGTCGAATGTGTTCTTTACCGATATCAATGTTTTCGACACCCACGGCAACCTGGTTTCTTCGTCGCGACCGCAGATTTTCGAGGAGGGCCTTATCTCTGCCCGGATGAACCCCACAGCTTATTTCCAATTGAAAATGGCTAAGAAGACCTTCTTCATCCAAAAAGAAAGCATAGGCAAGCTGGACTATTACTCGGCCTATGTGCCTTTTTATAACCGCGACAATCAGGCGGTATATTACATCAATTTGCCCTATTTTGCCAAGCAAAGCGAGCTGAAGAAGGAGTTGTCGACCTTTTTGATGGCTTTTGTGAATATTTATGTGTTCTTCATCGCCATATCCATTATCATAGCACTGTTTGTGGCAGGACGCATCACCCGGCCGCTGAACATCATCCGCGACAAGATAGGCAACATCAAACTGGGAAGCAAGAATGAGAAGATCAGCTGGCCGCGACAAGACGAGATTGGCGGCTTGATTGAGGAATATAACCACATGATTGACGAGATCAGCGAAAGCGCCCACCTGCTGGCCCGCTCGGAACGCGAGAGCGCCTGGCGCGAAATGGCGATGCAGGTGGCTCACGAGATCAAGAACCCCCTGACGCCCATGAAACTGAGTATTCAGTATCTGGATAAGGCCTGGAAAGAGCAGGCGCCCGAATGGGATGCGATACTGAAACGCTTTTCGAAGAATATGGTGGAACAGATAGATTCGCTCTCGGCCATTGCTTCGGAGTTTTCGTATTTTGCCAAGATGCCCGCCCCACAGAACGAGGTGATTGATGTGCTGCCCGTGATCGAGAGTTCTATGGCCATTTTCAGCGGAAGTGACGAAATAAAAATGAGGCTGCTACACGAACCCGACCAGACTTTCCGCATTTTTGCCGATAAAAAACAGGTGGTGAGGGTGATGAACAACCTTATTCATAATGCCGTTCAGGCCATAGGAAGCCGCCAGGAAGGTGCCATTACCATCAGGGTGGAATTGGTGGGGGAAAAGGTGATGATCGCCATCAGCGACAACGGAGAGGGCATTCCCGACGAGATGAAAGACAAGGTGTTTGTGCCCAGTTTCTCGACCAAGACCGAGGGCATGGGGCTGGGACTGGCAATTGTGAGCGGTATTGTAGAGAACAGCGGCGGCCGCATCTGGTTCGAATCGGTGAGGGGAGAGGGAAGTACGTTTTTTATTGAGTGGCCGAGAGGAGAGTAGGAAGTTCGGAGTGCCTGGAGTTCGGAGTTGGGAGTTGTAGGGGAGTATCGCATACGCCCTTTTTTTAATAATGAATAACGAATATTGAATGTCGAATGATGAAGTGGCTAAGAAAAACCACGGAGACACGAAGTGCAGAGAGTTTCATGGAGAAATTCTCATCATTCCAGTTCTATTTGGTATTCTTTATTGTTGTAGGTGGTTTTTAGTTTAAGATTATTCTTTTTTAGTTCTAGAATTTCCCAATCAGTATTAACATCAAATTGAAATACCCCAATTCCATAATCCCATCCGAAGGGTAACATTTGGCGAAGTGTTTTATTGTTGTCATTTAATGCCCAATACCAACAAAACCCTGTTTCTTTTCCGTCTTTTCTTTTCCCGTAGATTTCACAAACATTCATTGTCTCTTTGGGATCCCTATAAAAATTAAAATTTGAGCCAAGGCTATCAGAATATTGACTCAAAGAATCAATTCCATTAACAGTGTAGCTTATTAGCGTGTATTCTCCATAAATTTTATTGTAGGTCCTCTTAGTCTTATCACACCCACCCACCACCGCCGCCAGCACAAGTATGATCAGGATTGTTTTTTTCATTTTCTATTGTTTTTATTGCCACCAAAGTACAAAAGGAACACCAAAGATAATATATTATTCTCTGTGTAACTTAAAAGAGATATTTCACGAAGTTACACAAAGAAGCACAGAGTTTCACGAAGAAACCTGTAACCCGCAAATTGCCGACTAAAGACGGAAAGACTATTCCCTATTCATTATTCCCTATTCTCTCACCACATTCCTCCTCATTTTCACTCTATGCCCCCGATTTCCCCATTTACGATTTTTTTGTCACCGGGTTTTGAACTGAAAACCCTATGGATATTACGCCGTCGCACGGTTTTGGTTTCTAAACCGGTCGATTTCCTGGCTGTAATTTGATTTTGAAATCTAAACTGAGCAAAGCTGATTCGATTAAAAAAAATTTGATCTCAAAATTGACTGATTTTTTTCGTGTAAAACAACCATTTGGGCATAATGCTCACTTTTTGTAAAAAACCTGGGGTTATAACACTGAAAGCCATTAAAAGTAGGCTAATGAACTACCCCGCCGCAGGTAGGCGGGGAATTGACCCAATCGTAGATGAAAATAAACAATGGGGCTATATCCGGAAAATTTTATTGAAATGAGTAAA
>CAYXXU010000030.1:0-48663 GCA_964469155.1 uncultured Bacteroidales bacterium | reverse complement strand
AACAACTTACATAGTTTCTAAAATAATTTTGTATTTTTACCGGACAACAGTGATATAAAATGGTATCGCAAAATAAGCCCGTGTTTATGCCCGGAGATTGGTGCAATTTGCCCATAAACTCGTGTTTATACCCAAAGTGCAGTTGCAATTCGCCCTTAAACTCGTGTTTATACCCAAAATGCAGTTGCATTCTGCCCTTAAACTCGTGTTTATTCCCAAATGTTGGTGCAATTTGCTTCTAAACTCCTGTTTTTTTCCAAAATGCAACAGCTACTTGCCTTTAAACTCCTGAAGAAAACCCCACTCAGAAGCTATGTTGCTAATATACTGCGAGATAGCAGAAACACTTCTATGAATTAGCTATTTTCTAATAAACCGTGCATTAATAAATTTATGAGATTGCGAATTGCGTATTATTGAAATGGTATTATGTGAAGAGGTGATTTGTAAATCGTCAGGAGTTAAATGTCAATAGGTTATGCAGATTTAATGATTTTTTCTCCGTTAGGAGATATATCGTTTATGCGTTGTGAATGTCCTACGGACAATAATTTCATTGTTTCTGTCCCATTTATTGTCATTTATTGCCTACGGCAAAAATAATTATTGATAATTCAATCGATTACGAATCTTGTTAACCCTAACTCAGGTTAATAATATCGTCTGATTTATCAGTATAAATCACCACAAAACAAAACTGAATAAAATCTTTTTTGCTCTTAACTAAAAGATGTATTTTTACAAAGTTTTAAAATCATATTCCTATTAAACCCTCATTATATGGAAAAAATAAATTTAAATCTTGAAAATCTAAACAATGCATTTCCCGAAAACTTTTCTTCGGAACAAATAGCCAAGGCTAAAACATTGTTTTTAAAAAAACTGGCCGAAAGCGCCCATCATTTTTATGAAGGCAAAATTCAAACCGTTCCGAAAGCGCCGGTGATTGGTTTTAACTGGTTCAATGTATGGTACACTCCGGGTGTATCGAAGATTTCGACCCTGATTCGCGACGATGTGGATACTTCTTTTCAATTGAGCAACCGTGGCAACCTGGTAGCTGTGGTGAGCGACTCGACCAGGGTGCTGGGCGATGGCGATTGCGGGCCCTCAGGAGGATTAGGCGTGATGGAAGGAAAAGCTTTCCTGATGAAATATCTGGGAGGAATTGATGCGGTGGCATTATGTATTGACAGCCGTAACGAAAACGGGGAACATGATCCGGATAAGATCATTCAGTTTGTGAAGATGGCGCAGCACAGTTTTGGTGCCGTCAATCTCGAAGATATTTCACAACCCAATTGTTTCAAAGTGCTGGATGTATTGCGCGAAGAATGTGATATACCCGTTTGGCACGACGATGCCCAGGGAACGGCTTGTGTTACGCTGGCCGGACTGATCAACGCCCTGAAACTGACCGGCAAAAAAATGTCTGATGTAAAGATAGTTCTACACGGAGCCGGTGCATCAAACACCACCATTGCCCGCCTCATTATTGCCGACGGCGGCGACCCGAAAAAGATTATCATGTTCGACACCAAGGGCTCGCTCAACACCGACCGTCAGGACATCATGGTCGACCCTCGTTTCTATCGCAAATGGGAGCTTTGTGTACAAACCAATCCCGATAAAGTAAAAACCATTGAAGAGGCTATGACGGGGGCTGATGTATTGATCTCCCTATCCGCTTCGACTCCTTGTGCCGATGTTGTGAAACCTGCATGGGTAAGAAGCATGGCCGACAAAGCCATTGTTTTTGCCTGTGCCAATCCTGTTCCCGAAATATATCCTTATGCTGCCAAAGAAGCAGGCGCTTATATTGTTGCCACGGGTCGCGGTGACTTTCCCAATCAGGTGAACAATTCCATAGGATTTCCGGGTATCTTAAAGGGGGCATTGATGGTGAGAGCCAAAAAAATTACCGACAATATGGCTATCGCTGCCGCCCATTCGCTGGCCGATTATGCCGAAAAACGCGGTATCACCCCAGAAAATATAGTTCCCAATATGAACGAAGCCTCGGTATTTCCGCAGGAAGCAGCCGATGTGGCCATGCAGGCTATCAAAGATGGTGTAGCGCGTATACATATCAGCCGCGAAGAAGCTTTCGAAAAAGCCGCCAAAGATATAAGCGCAGCACGCGCTATGACGCAGACCCTGGTTGATAATGATTTCATTAAACAACCCCCATATGAAATTTTACAGGAAGCAATTGATTGGGCAATCCAACAAGTTTCGTAACTTTGTGGTCAATTTTTGCTGCTGATGATCTATTTTGTTGAAGGTGAGTTAATTGAAAAAAATCCTGCGTACGCTATTATTAAAACCGGTGGTATTGGATATTTTATCAACATTTCTTTAAATACCTATTCCCGATTGGGCGAGATACGTGAGGCCTGTAAATTATTTACCTATTTGTCGATTAAGTCGGAAGCGGCAACTCCTGTGGGAGTTACTCTATATGGCTTTTATTCGATAGAGGAACGCGATCTGTACATAAATTTGTTATCAGTAAATGGAGTGGGTGCTAATACTGCCCGTCTGATACTTTCTTCACTTACCACCGACGAAGTAATCATTGCATTATCGAATGGATCGGTCAGTACTTTTGAAAAAGTAAAGGGCATTGGGTCGAAAACAGCTCAAAAAATTATCATTGATTTGCAAAGCAAGTATGTTAAAATTGCCGTACAGCAAAATATTTTATCACCAATCGACAATAAAAATAAAGAAGAAGCGTTATCGGGCCTGATCATGCTTGGCTTTAATAAAAATAATGCGGAAAAAGCCCTTGATAAAATTATTAAGTCAGAGCCGAATGTCGCATCTGTAGAGGATTTGATAAAAAAGGCTTTGAAAATACTTTAATTAATAACGAACAAAACTTATTTCTTTTTGAAAATAGCCAGATACATAATTCAACTCTCAGCCTTAGCATTTATTATATCGTTAACCTGGGCCAGTGGTTTACATATCAATCCGGATAACCGATTTTTATTTGAAAAAAGTAATCCTCCGGATACCAATCCTCCGGATACCACTTTGCCGTATCCTTTTCAGGACAACAGCGGAAATCCTTATGATGTTCCACAGGATGGCGGTCTTTATCTGAACACGCCTTCCAATATTACTCCCGAACTGATCTATAATCCTGAAACAAATGAATATGAATTAATCAATAAGGCCGGGACACTGGATTATCGTTCGCCTTCCTATATGTCGTTTGAAGAATATCAACAATATGATATGGATAGAATGATGCAGGATTATTGGCAGGAAAAAACCCATGCTAACCGCATTACCAAAGGCGATGGAAATATTATACCCAAGATCAGGATTGGGGGCAAGGTGTTTGATAATATTTTTGGAGGAAACACTATTGACATCAGGCCTTCGGGATCAGCCGAACTTATTTTCGGAGTAATTTCGACCAATACAAAAAATCCTGCGCTGGATGTAAAACAAAGAAGAAATACAAACTTCGACTTTCAGGAAAAAATTCAAATGAATGTTACCGCAAAAATCGGCGATAAAATTCAGTTTGGAGTGAATTACAATACCGAATCATCCTTCGATTTTGAAAACAAAATGAACCTGAAATATGAAGGTAAAGAGGATGAAATAATTCAGTTGATAGAAGGAGGGGATGTAACCCTGCCATTGAATAGCACCTTGATTACGGGAAGCCAGTCGCTTTTCGGTATCAAAGCCAAACTGAAATTTGGCAGAACTACGGTTACCGGTATCTGGTCGCAACAAAAAAGCACCTCAGAAAACATAACCGTTGCCGGTGGGGCCCAGACCAGTGAATTCAATGTAAAGGCCGATCAGTATGAAGAAAACAAGCACTTTTTCCTTTCACAATATTTTCGCGATCATTATTCTGAAGGATTAAAAAAACTTCCTATTATTACTTCAAATATCAATATTACTAATATTGAAGTCTGGATCACGAATATCGGTGCAGCCACTACTGATAACAGGAATGTGGTAGCTTTTCAGGACTTGGGGGAAGGACAAAAAATATATAACCCCAATATTTCACCTTCGGGAAATTATCCGGAAAACTATGCTAATACGATTTTGAGTTATATCAATCCTGACGAAATACGTAATCTTAACAATGTTAATAATTATCTTTATTCAAAAGGGATGACCTCGGGTTTGGATTATGAAAAAGTTGAACTTGCGCGCAAACTGCAAGCCTCAGAATATACTTTTAACTCGAAACTTGGATTTATTTCTCTGAATACTTCATTAAATTCGGATCAGGTACTTGCTGTCGCCTATCAATATACATTAGTGGGTGACACTACTGTTTTTCGGGTAGGGGAACTTACCAATTCGGGCATTAGTGCCCCCAGTTGCCTTATTGTAAAATTGTTGAAAAGCACTTCATTGAACACCAGGGTTCCCATGTGGGATCTGATGATGAAAAATGTGTATTCCATAGGTGGTTATCAGATAAACCCTGAAGATTTCAGGTTGAATGTATTATTTACCGGTGAAGATCAGGGAATTCCCATGGGATTTATTACAGAAGGAGCTATT
This sequence comes from uncultured Bacteroidales bacterium, assembly GCA_964469155.1. Taxonomy (GTDB): domain Bacteria; phylum Bacteroidota; class Bacteroidia; order Bacteroidales; family CAIWKO01; genus CAIWKO01. The sequence continues at coordinate 44,112 of CAYXXU010000030.1, read as the reverse complement.
AATGGGGTCCCTCTGATCCGTGCTTTGGGATGCGACAATATAGATCTCAATCAGAACCCCATTCCTGACGGAGTATTCGATTTTGTGGGTAATGCCGCCACAGCCGGCGGTTTGATACAGGCAAGCAACGGAAGGGTTTATTTTCCTGTTCTGGAACCTTTTGGTCAGGATCTGCGAAATGCCATAACCGGTCCTGTTCCAACCCCTGCTTTAAATGCCATTGCGGACAGATATGTCTACGATTCTCTCTATTCCATGACAAAAACAGGAGCCCAGCAATTTCCCGATAAAAATAAATTCTCTTTACAGGGTTTTTATAAATCTGCCTCCGGTGCTGAAATATCATTAGGGGCAATGAATGTACCACAGGGATCGGTAAAAGTAACGGCTGGCGGAATTCCCCTTACCGAAAATGTTGATTATACGGTTGATTATACTCTGGGAAGGGTGAAAATTATCAATGAGGGAATTTTGAATTCCGGAACTCCGATCAATATTTCTTTGGAAAACAACAGCATGTTCAATATTCAGACCAAGACTCTTATGGGTTTGCGTGTTGATTACATGATAAATAAAAATTTCAATGTCGGGGGTACCGTATTAAATCTTACCGAAAAACCGCTTACCCAAAAAGTAAACTATGGGGACGAACCCATTTCCAATACGATTTGGGGAGTTGATGGCGCTTATTCCACAGACGCCCGCTGGCTGACGAAACTTGTTGATATGATCCCGCTGATACAGACCAAAGCGCCTTCTACGATCACTATCAATGGTGAGTTTGCCAATCTGTTACCGGGACACTCCAAGGCTATCGGCAAATCGGGGACAACCTATATTGATGATTTTGAAAGCAGCAAATCAACCATCGACCTCAGAAACGTAGGAAGCTGGTTTTTGGCAAGCACTCCACAGGGTCAGCCCGATATGTTTCCTGAAGTCACTCATCTAATTGATAGTGGTCTGAATTTTAATTATAACCGGGCAAAACTGGCATGGTACGTAATCGATCCTTCCGTATTTTTCAGAAACAATAATCAACTACCACCCAATATTACCAACGACGATATTTCTGACCATTATGTCAGGGAGGTTTTTGAACAGGAGGTTTTTCCGAACAGACAGCCTGTCGACGGGCAGCCATCGAATATTGCTGTATTAAATCTTGCTTATTATCCAAACGAAAGAGGTCCGTATAATTATGATGTAGCAGGTACAGCCTACTCTGCAGGTATTGATGCGGATGGTCATCTTGTAGCGCCCGATTCAAGATGGGCCGGTATGATGCGCAGAATAGAATCGACCGATTTTGAGGAAACAAACATTGAATATATTGAATTCTGGATGATGGACCCCTTTGTATATAATCCAACCGGAACAGGAGGCCAAATGTACATTGATCTGGGTGATGTTTCGGAGGATGTATTAAGAGATTCAAGAAAAAGTATTGAAAATGGCATGCCTCCTGATGGAGATATTTCTGATGGTGTAGATACAACTGTTTGGGGACTTGTACCCACTTCCCAACCCCTGACCAATTCATTCGACAATAATGAATCCTCACGACAATATCAGGATGTGGGTCTGGACGGTTTGAGCAATACAAACGAAACCTGGTTCTTCAGCAATTATATTGACAAGGTGGTAAATCTGTTTCCGGGATCACAAGCAGCCATTAATGCTACTAATGACCCCTCGGGTGATGATTTTCATTATTTCAGGGGGCCGGACTATGATAGTGATCAAAAAACCATTCTGCAACGATATAAGAATTACAATAGTACGGATGGTAACTCCCCAACCGATCAACAAACTCAGGACGAATATGGTGTGAATTACCCTATGCAATCAACAACTCTTCCTGACGGAGAAGACATAAACCGCGATAATACCTTAAGCGAAAGTGAAAGATATTTTCAATACCGAATAGAACTCAATCCCAGCAAAATGATAGTGGGGCAGAATTATATCACGGATGTGCTTGATGCCTCTACAGGAAGATTACCTAATGGAACATCTACTACTATAAAATGGTATCAGTTTAAGGTTCCTGTTCAGTCGCCCGATAAAATTATTGGCGGAATTCAGGATTTTAAATCAATACGGTTTATCAGGGTGTTTTTTAAGGGAGTTACCGATTCTCTGATCTGCCGTTTTGCAACCTTCGATCTGGTGAGGGGCGATTGGCGAAGATTTAATTATGCCTTACTTGGCCCGGGCGAGTATATTCCTATTGATGACCAATCGACCATCACCTTTGATGTTTCAGCAGTAAACCTTGAAGAAAACGGTCAACGATCTCCTGTTCCTTACGTTATTCCTCCGGGAATAGAAAGAGAAATAAATTATTCGTCTACTTCTCTTCAACAGCTCAACGAGCAATCTTTATCTATGAATGTTTGCAACCTTATGGATGGAGATGCAAGGGCTGTTTATAAAACCTGCGATTTTGATATGCGTAAGTTTAAAACACTGAAAATGTATGCGCATGCTGAGGCTGTGAATAATGAGGCCTCTCTGCAGGATGGCGATCTGAATATTTTTATCAGGTTGGGATCGGATTTCAAGAACAATTACTATGAATACGAAATTCCATTGGAATTAACTCCCTGGTTTACGGATGATGAGGAAAAAATATGGCCATTGAACAACAGAATGGAAATTACCCTCGACGATCTGGTTGAAGCAAAGAAAACCAGGAATATTCAGATGAGAGAAGCGGGCTCAAGTGTATCTCTGACCTTGCCTTTTATTACCAATGACAGTAAAGGTAACAAGATCACTGTTGTTGGGAATCCAAGTATAAGCGATGTTACCGTGATTATGATCGGGATCAGAAACCCAAAGAAAAGTAATTCCACCCCTGGCGACGACGGAAAGGATAAATGTGCCGAAGTATGGGTAAACGAATTAAGACTTTCCGATTTTGATCAAAGTGGTGGTTGGGCTGCTACCGGAAGGGTTGCTGCCACATTAGCCGATTTTGGCAATGTCAGCCTCGCTGCAGCCATCAGCACCCCTGGTTTTGGAAGTATCGATAAAAAAGTTAATCAGCTTCAAAAAGAAACCATCATTTCTTATGATATTGCCACAAATCTGGAATTAGGCAAATTCTTTCCTGAAAAATGGGGAATAAAGATTCCTATGCATTTTGATTATTCTGAGATCAGGAGTAAACCGGAGTACAACCCCATAAACCCTGACATTTTGTATAATGAAGATCTTAAAACATATGCCAGCCAGGCACAACGGGATTCGATCAAAAAAATAACCCAGGACGTAACTACACGTACTAGTTTGAATTTTATGAATGTGCGCAAAACCAAGATGGGTGCCTCCACCAAAAGTCATATCTGGGATGTGGAAAATCTTGATTTTACTTATGCTTACACTGAGCTATTTCATCGCAATGTAGATATAGAATACGACCGCAGAATTACACATAATGGGGGACTAGGCTATAATTATTCCTCGAATCCAAAACCTGTGAAGCCTTTTGATAAATGGAAATTGATTTCTAAATCAAAATGGCTGAGAATAATAAAAGACTTCAACTTTTTCTATATGCCAAAAATGTTGTCGTTCCGGACAGACCTAAACAAGCAATACCAGGAAAATCTGTTGAGGAACAAAACAAATGCTATAATAATTCTTGAACCCACCTTTGTTAAACGATTTGGATGGAACCGCGATTATGGTTTAAAATGGGATCTGACACAAAACCTGAAATTAGATTATCAGGCACACGCCATAGCGCTCATTGACGAACCCGCAGGGAAAATTGACAAAAGTCTGCCTGATTACAAACAAAAAAAGGATTCTATCTGGAAAAATGTACTGAATTTTGGACGTATGACCAACTATAATCAGTCCATTGATATCAATTACACTGTTCCCATCAATAAAATCCCTGCATTTAACTGGTTGAACCTTACCGTTAAATATGGGGGCACCTATAGTTGGCAAGCCTTACCATTGGCAGCTAATGATTTTGGAAAAATTGTTGACAATCCTTTAGGAAACACAATTGAAAATTCGAACAACGAACAATTGAACCTGAGTGGTAACATGAGCAATTTGTACAACAAAGTAAAGTATTTGAAAAAGATAAACGACAAGAGAAAAGGGGTTACGGAAAATAAAAAGCCAAAAACCAACATGCCTTCCGAAACACAGGACTCTCTGAAACCTAAAGTAAATGTTTTCAAAGAAATTATTGACAATACCCTGAGTTTGCTGATGAGTATTAAAACATTTAATATTTCATATCAGGAAGGTAATGGTCGTTTATTGCCCGGGTTCATGGACAAACCGGTTGCTTTAGGCATGGACTGGAACCACATGTCGCCAACTTTTGGATTTGTTTTTGGAAGTCCGGGCGATATGTTTGGCAGTACAGGCGATATAATTGGCCGTGCTTTTGAAAAAGGATGGATCACTCAGGATACAAATCTGAATGTTCCGTTTAGCTTCAAGCAGACCAAGGTGCTGAATTACCAGACTTCTCTTGAGCCACTCAATGGTTTGAAAATCGACATTTCCGGTAACACCAATTATGCAAAACAGAATCAGGCGTATTACCGCTATATTGGCGACAACCAGCATAGCGATCCTTTTTCTATGATTGAATCAGGTAGTTTCAGTACTACGGTAATTGGCTGGAAAACGGCTTTTGTGGGTGATAATAAGGACAACTCCAATGATATCTTTAATAAATTTAAGGAATACAGGCTTATTATTACCAACCGACTTGCCGACCAAAATAACCGTTATTCTTCGGGTCAAATTCTTGATACAACCACGGGTGCTCCAACTGATTACCGCGACGGATATGGTTCTACATCACAGGAAGTGCTGATACCGGCATTTCTGGCAGCCTATTTAGGTAAAGACCCCAATAAGATATCCCTTTCGCCATTCTCAGAAAAAATCCTGAAAGCCATCCCCATGCCAAACTGGAGGATCACCTACAACGGACTTACCAAAATCGGCTTTATTAAAAGATACTTCAAAACCGTTGCCCTGAGCCATACTTATCGTGCTACTTATAATGTGAATTCGTTTACAACCAATGTCAGGTACAAAGAAGATGGGGATGGTTACGCTTACATCAGGGATCAGATAGGGAATTTTTTGGTAAAACGAGAAATTGGAATGGTATCCATAACGGAGCAATTCAGCCCGTTAATCGGAATGGATATGACTATGAACAACAGTTTGTTGATCAAACTCGAATGGAAAAAGTCGAGAAATCTGTCATTAAGTTTTGCCAATAATCAACTTACCGAAATCAGTACCAACGAATATATAATAGGTGCAGGATACCGATTTAAGTCGATCGAATTTAAAGTGTTTAAGAGAAATTTCAAGAGCGATTTAAATCTGAAGCTCGATTTTTCGATCAGGCAAAACAAAACCACCCTGCGTAAACTGGTCGAAGATATGGACCAGGTGTCAGCCGGGGGACAGATATTGTCGATCAACTTTTCGGCCGATTATCAGATTAGCGAAAAATTAAATTTCCGCTTGTTTTACGATCATATCATTAACAACCCTTACGTTTCTTCACAATATCCAAATTCGAACATCAATGGAGGCATTAGCTTAAGGTTCACCCTGGCTCAATAATTTTTTTATTGCTGTTTTAAAAAAAGTGTATTTTTGACGAAATTTAAATCACAACCTAAAATGAAAATATTAGATAATTTATTGTACACTGAATCACACGAATGGGTGAAAGTGGAAGGCGAATTTGCGTATATTGGTATTTCCGATTTTGCTCAGCACGAATTAGGAGATATAGTGTTTATTGAAGTAGATACGGTGGGCGAGACCATAAAAAAAGGCGATACCTTCGGCACTATTGAAGCCGTGAAAACAGTATCGGACATGTATCTGCCTGTGAGCGGCGAAATTCTGGAGTTTAACCCCATGCTCGAATCGAATCCCGAAACCATTAATAAAGACCCTTATGGGGACGGCTGGGTGGTAAAAGTCAAAATTTCCAATGCCGGCGAATTAGATTCTTTAATGAAAGCTGATGCTTACAAGGCACATGTGAACGCATAATCGAATAATTTATTACGATTAAGCTCCGCATCAAACCGGAGCTTTTTTTATTTTTACTGAGTAAGATTTTTTAAAATAAAAATGGAGTTTTTACGTTATGTGTGGCTGCCGGTTTAAGCTGATTGGACAAAAAATCAGCATTGGCATATTTTGGCATTATGATTGACTGATAAATAGAAATAGGCAAAGTGAACCGTTTTCCTGATAATTTTGATGATATTCTGTTTCGGAACCGGAATAAAGATTACGGTGCATACGTGTTGCGCAAAAAATACCGCATCCGGATCATTATTTCGATGTGTGTTTCGGTTTCGGTTTTTGTGCTTATTTTTCTCATACCTTATATCATAATCAATCAACCCGAGCGGGTACTGAAAGAAAGTCCGTTTTTAACCGAATATATTAACTCTTCGCCTCCTGAAATGGCTCAGCCCGAAGAATTGTTGCCCGAACTGAAAAAACTACAGAAAAAAGCAGCCTTTACAGTCCCTATTGTTGTTGCTAATATAGATGAACAGGCCCTAAGTGACCTGAATGCCGAAACCCCACCATCAGATACCACTCTCAATGGAACCAATACTGACGGAAGCACTCACGGCGTGTTGGAAGGTTCGGGCTCGGATGACAACGCTATTTACACTGTAGTACAGGAATCGCCAGAGTTTCCGGGAGGCGATCAGGCGCGCAAAACTTTCCTGCAGAAAAATATTAGGTATCCGAAACTGGCTATAAATAATAAAATTCAGGGAATAGTGCATGTTTCATTTATTGTAGAAAAAAACGGGACCCTCACTAATATAAAAATTACTCAGGGCGTTGGCGCCGGTTGCGATGAGGAGGCTTTAAGGGTGATTCGCCTGATGCCCCGGTGGAAACCCGGAAAACAGCAGGGACATGAGGTGAGGGTTGTGATTGACCTGCCTATTGCTTTTATTCTGCAATCCAAGAATTAATCCTTCATAATACTCCCTAAAAGAGAAGAAAGAACAGACGAAAATCCCAATTTTTTGAATTTTTTGGAGATTTCACATTAACTGTAAATATTATTGTCGTTAATGATATTTACCGATATAAAGTAACTATGCCTTTTATCTTATGTCCTATACCCTTTATTTCTTTATATTGAATAACATAGGTATACACACCCAGTGCTAATTCTTTCCCTTTGTTTTTGCCATTCCATCCCTCTTTAACATCAGTGGTGCTGAAGATTTCTTTACCCCATCTGTCGAAAATCATAAATGAATAATCGGTTTCGTCCACCCCCGAAATGGCCGGAATAAAAATATCGTTATTGCCGTCTTCGTTGGGAGTAAAAGCATTGGGTACAAAAACCAATGCATTCAGATAGATATAAACATCTTTGGTTGCGGTATCCTTGCAGCCGTTGTTGTCGACAATCAGCTGAACATGGAACAAACCCGAATCGGAATAATAATGTGAAGGATTCTGAACATTCGAGAAATTAAGATTAGGAATTGCCGGATCACCAAAATCCCAGTTCCACAGCAGCGCTCCCGTCGACTGATCTTTAAAATAAATAATAGGATAGTCGGTATATGCATAATCGGGTGAATAATAGAAATCAGCTACAGGAGTAATGAATACCGATACATTGGTCGAAGCCGTTACCGTACATCCGTTCACATCCTGGGCGGTAAAGGTAACCGTATAATTGCCGTGATGCGGATACGTATGATGTGCTGACGAATCGGCAGAAGTATTGTTGCTGCTGTAATTATCATCAAAATCCCAATGCCAGGTCGAATCCATGATATTGTTCACTGGCGAGTAGTCGAAGGTAACATCCAGTGGGCTGCATCCACTCGATGGCAGTGCGTTGATGTTTACCTGTGAACTGCTGTAGAAATTCACGGTTGCCGTGTTGGTGCCGTTGCAGCCATCGGGGTTCGATCCGGTAACGGAATAAACTGTATTGGCCAAAGGTTGAGCTGTAACTGTTGCCCCGGTCGAATTGCTCAATCCGGTTGCAGGCGTCCAAATATAGCTGGTGGCGCCACTGGCCGTCAGCAATATGTTTGTGCCGGGACAAATAGTCGAACTGGCCGGTGTAACCGATATCGTCAATCCATTGGTAACGCTTATTTGTGTAGTATCTGTATTGCTGCAGCCGGTAAGGGGATCGGTATAGGAATAAATGATATCATAAGTTCCAATGCCAGCAGTGGCCGGATCGAAAATATTTCCTGCTACTCCAGTTCCCGAATAGGTTCCTCCGGCAGGCGAAGCTTGTGTGAGTGTCAGCGGAGGAGAGGTCGCACAAAAAGAGGGCATGGACGAAAAGGAGATGGTCGGTATTGGATTAACGGTCACAGTAACGCTGGCAGTTCCTGTGCATCCCGATGCAGTTCCGCCCACTGTATAGGTGGTAGTAACCGTAGGATTTACAACCACCGGAGTTCCGTTCAAACTTCCCGGCATCCATCCATAAGTGGCTCCTGGAGCTGAAGAACTGGCACTTAGCGAAGATGAACCTCCGGGACATATACCGGGAGGAGTGGCTGTTGCTGTAATCACAAGATTTGAATTTACGATTACAGCCACCGTATCGGTTCCCTGACATCCACCGGTTAGAGTAACGGTAACCGTATAAACGCCGCTGGCTGCTGGAGTTGCATTGGTTAAGTTTGGGTTTTGCACATTACTGCTAAAAGCGTTGGGGCCTGTCCAGCTATATAATGTTCCTCCTGCCGTCGAGGTCAGATTCAAAGTGGTTCCCGGACAAATGGGGCTATTGCTCGAAGCAACCACCGTTGGCGAAGCACTTACACTTACATCAGTAGTGGCGGTTGAGGTACAGGTGCCCGAAGTAACTGTGACGGTGTAAACCCCTGAAGCTGTCGGGGTAGCATTGGTGATAGTGGGATTCTGCAGATTACTCGAAAAGCTGTTGGGACCCACCCAACTGTATGCGGTCCCTCCGGCAGGTGTGCAGCTAAGATTTAATGTCTGTCCCGAACAAAGGGGACCGTTGTTACTGGCTGTTGAAGTAGGAGCTGCCACCGTAACGGTCACTGCATCGGTGCCGGTACAATTAGCACCACCTCCGCTAACAGTTACTGTATAAGTTGTAGTTACTGATGGGGTGGCCACCGGATTGGCAATATTCGGATTGGATAGTCCTGTAGCAGGCGACCACGAATAAATTGCACCACCTGAAGCGTCAAGTGTGGTACTTTGACCCGGACAAATAGTAACATCGGGTCCGGCACTTACCACAAAAATACCTGAATTGGCCGAGATCACATAGTCGCAGATATCTCCGGCGTTACCGTCAACCATCAGGTAATAGGTTTGACCTATAGTAAGACCTGTTGCAGAAATCGTTCCCGACACAGGAGTCCCGGGGTTATAACAATTTGACACCGAGGTGTAATTATAGCAGTCCGATGTCGAATAAATCTCCATCTGTATCCCATAGTTCATAGTGCAATTGCTTACCACTACATTCAGCACGGCAGTAGAAGCATCGGCAACAAAGGTAAACCAGGAGTTGTTTTCAATAGAACCACAGAAAACATTTGCCAAAGGGGCATTATCTTCATCTGTGGCATCTGTCGGACTGACCGTAGCAGTATAGGTTCCGCTTGTATTGCCACAATATCCGTTAAAATTACACATTGGCGTTGCATTAGAGCAATAATCGCCGGCTGGAGTATTATTCAAACAAACCGGTCCGGTTACAGCACAGATATTAAATGCTTCACCTGCTCCACCATTTGCCGTCCATACTCTAACCCAAACGGTCGATCCGGGTGTAAGCGTCGTATTATTGATCATGGGCATACTCCCATTACTACTATCATCGGCGTCACATTCGATTTCCGTAAGACTGGTGCAGGTACCTGAATAGATAGCCATACTAGCATCATAACTGCTGTTCGACCCCTGAGTATCGAAAGTAAGATGTCCCGAAGCAGGTACGACCACTTGGAACCATACATCACCACCAGCGTAGTTTCCGCAGGATGGATTGGGAACACCCGAAGAGGCTGTAGCGGCAACGGTGGTTGCACTAATGTAATTACAAGACGTTCCTGGTGTAAGAGTCGTTGCACCTATACAATTATCATTTGCGGGTTGTGCGAAAATTTGCACTGAAGCAAACAAGCCGATCAGAAGAACCAATATCTTTCTGAGGGTTTTTGAACCGGCGAAAAGGTATAATCTTGTATTCATGTTGATTGAAATACGTTGTAAAAATTTGACAAATAAAATTCTTTCTAAAAGTATGTTTTTTTAATTGTAATTACATACTAAACGAAAAAAAAACCTTTTTATGAGTTATTCAATCAAATAATTATAAATAATATCATCTGGTTTTTGAGGTGGATTTTAATTTTTGTCCAAAAAAAGATGATTCTACAAATATTAGTCAGCCGATAAATTTAGGTCACCAAAACTTCCATTTGCGTTTTTTTTCCTCTTTTTCCAGCACTGTTAGCCCGTGCCCCACTTCGTAGTGTTCTTTGATCTGCCACTCGGGATGTGCCTCCATAAATTCGTAGATAGCCGCTTTCATGCCGGGTCGGCCATCGAAAGGGTTCACCAGGCCGAAGGTTTCGGTATCGTGCATCAGTATCCATTTTCTCACACGACAGTGATGATGTTCCAGTTCGGCTTTGATCTGCCCATACCAATGGTCGGTATCAATGAAAAGCAAATCGGTCATACGTATTTTCACCTTCAGATTGTCTTTTTCGTAAAGACGGAAAAACCTGCCTTCGGCATGTGCGGTTTCTTCTACCAGGCGCGCATTGGGGGTGATGATAACATCATAGCTGTAAACTTTTTTACAATCCGACATCAGAAAAGCCGTGGTCGAACAGCCCGTTTCCACTCCGAATTCGGTAACGGTTTTACATTGTGAAGCATAGGTAATGAAAATATCGAGATGGGGCTTAACCGAATCCACATTAAATCCCTTGCTGCCTTTCTTAACGTGTTCGAATAACTTTCGGAGGTTCTTGTTTTTGTTTTTATCCATGAGGTGCATAATCGTTACAAATTTAATTTATTAATCAATTGATATTATATCCCGTCTCTTTTTTAATTTATATCTTCCATCCTTATGTGATTCCCATTATATTGGCCCTAACTCAACATCAGGTATTTTAAATGCAGTATAATTTTGTAGCTTTGCCTATTGATATATATGGATAAAGAAAAAAAAAGCGAACAGAAGCAACTTTTTGTGGTCTTGGGGATGCACCGATGCGGCACCAGCGCCATGACCCGTGGATTGCAGGTGCTGGGTGTTGAGCTTGGCGATAGGCTGATGCAGATTGATGAAGGGAACAATGATAAAGGTTTTTGGGAAGATGTGGACATCAATGCTCTGAATGTAGAAATGTTGAGTGAGCTGCACAACGATTGGCATCATCTTTCGCTCATTAATAAGGACGATTGGAATTTGCTGAAACAAAAGGCTTATTTTGATCGTGCATTAGAACTGCTCAGGCAAAAAACACTTCATACAGATTTTTTCGGATTCAAAGACCCAAGAATGTCGAAACTTCTGCCTTTCTGGAAAGAAGTTTTTGATCAGGGTAATTTCGAGGTACACTATATTCTGGCTATACGCCATCCTTTGAGCGTGGCACTGTCTTTAGCCAAACGGAATGGAATAGACATTGAAAAGAGTCATTTTCTATGGCTGACGCATACCATTTGTAGTTTAGCGGAAATTGCTGGTGGAAGTTATATTGCCGTTGATTATGACCGATTAATGCAGGATGCCGGTCATGAACTTCAGCGTATAGCCGATACGTTTCACCTGAATGTTGGCCCTGTTGAGTTGGAGAGATACAAATCGGAATTTCTTGACCAAGGACTGCGGCACACTGTGTTCACCTATGATAATCTGATGGATCATGAGAGAAGTTTTGCCTTCCTGAAGGATGTTTATGCAACGGTGACCAAACTCGCTGCCGGAAACCCTATGGATGAGTTTATTCTCCGAAAAATAACCGGAAATTGGGAAGCCGAACTGGAGAAACTAAAAGTTTCCTTTAAAATGACTGACGGAGTATTTTATCAGCTTAATCAGGTTTATCTGCAAACCCTAAAAAAAGAGGAACAGATTCAGAAAGAAAGAGAGGCAAAGGAAGTTTTAACCCAACAACTAAATGAATCGCTGGAGAAAACGGTTGAGCAGTCCGGACAAATTGAACAGTTGCATCAACTCCTGACCGAAAAAACAAACATCATAGCCGAAAAGGAAAAGATAATAAGCGATAAGATAAACATCATTGCCGAGAAGGCAGAGATCATTGCCGACCAGCAGGAGATAATCACCCGACAAGAGCTCACCATTGCTGAAAAAAAGCAGGTTATTATACAACTGACAGAAGAAAAGAATAGCCTGCTCAACTCACGATCATGGCGCTATACCAAACCTTTCCGCTATATGGCCAAACTTTTTAGGAAAAAATGATTCAGCGGGGACCTCCCCGTGATCATTTTGCCGGCCTTACCACCATATAAACATAATCAGATGGCAGCATCCTGCTTTGGATCAGCGCTTTTTCCATATCTATCAATGCCTGCAAAACGCCTTCTCCCTCAGGACTTTTCTCAAAGTTGCCTGCAATGCCATTTACCAGCGGATGAAGAATGGTACCCCCGGTTTCGCGATATTCAATAACCTCCATAAAGTTATGCATCACCTTTATGATATCAGATGAACGAACACTTTCGGATGGGTCCATGCGCATTAGTTTTTTCTTATTAATTCTGTTCTCTGTTTGTTTGACACCGGCTTGGTTGGGAAACATTCTTAACTCCTCAGGTATTATGGCCAACAGGGTATTCACCATGCGGAGCTGAAGATCGGTGAACTGTAAATAATCAGGCCCCACATATTCGCGAATGACCATGATACCGTCTTTTTTGAGGGCTTTCCTGATCTGATGAAAGAAATGTTCCAGCTCCTTGATATGGTGTATGGTTCCCCAGGCATTAATGTAGTCAAATTCGTCCTCCTGTAACACCAGAGTATTAAAATCGGCCTGACGGTAAATGACCTGGGTAATATTCTCTGCATGCGCTTTTTTCTGCTGCTCGTCGAGCAGGCCTTTTGCAATATCCATTACCACGATCTCACTAAACATCCCGGTTTCGTATAGCTTAATTTCGGGTCGGTCGTTCTGGTTGCAGCCGATAAAGGCTCCGCGAATTTTCCTGCCGGAAAAGTTGTTTTTAATCGTTTGGATGACATGAGATAGCAGATCGATATTCTTATCGCCCGATATACATTCGAACTGATAGCTTGCAACCAGAGCCAGAGTTTCCCAATAGATCTTAAAACCGTCTAGTATGTAATGTTCATTAGAATTATCCCAGGTATAGCCATTCTCACTGCCTTTTATAAGCAGTGCGCTGAAATCTTTCAGGTAGGGACTGAGGATGCTGGCAGAAGCATCAATTTGTGTTCCGTATTTCAAAGCCCACTCAAGAAGATTTTGCAAATTGCCTTCCCAAACTTCGGGGAAAGCCGTTTGAAGATCTTTTCTCTCGTTGAAAACTTTTAGTAGTTCCTGTATACCATTTTTATTCTCAGCCTTCATGATTCATTTCTGTTAATTGTTTTTCGATAAGCATCGTATGAGTTTGTTATGCTATTGTTGGATAGAATCCCTGAGCGGAGGTAAGGGCTTGTTTTTTAATAGCAGCGCACTTATGCTCATATCTACCATTTCCTGAATCACCATATCCGGTTTTTCCTGTTCGATGATGGCCGGTTGGAAAAGAGGGGTCCAAACAAAAATGGATCTGCTGTAATTACAGAAAAGAAAAGGCATAATACCACCTGCATACGAATCGCCATACAAATACATAGTCGGATAGGTGTTGCGTTTCGTCCTCACAATGGCCGGAGGTACAGGGGTCCACAGGTCGAGATAAAAGGGGTAGATGGTATCGGTAATAATGTTGTCGTAAAATGATGGTGAATATTCGCGGGATGTATAAAACTCATCCAGGTCCATCAGTTTTACCAGGTCAGGGCTGAAGTTTTTTGTTACTACCCATTTAAAATCTTTTGAGTTTACAGGCTCTCCAATATTCGGGAAGTCTTTTTTTATGTAATTGATCATGGTATAATAGGCCACATAGCTCCCGAAGAAATTCCAATGACAGTTGTTTCTGAAATACAGCTCTCTGGAACTCGTGTCCCTGGCTTTCATTATCGGAGTGTAAATATCAATCACATCCAGATCGGAGTTCGACTTCAGGTACTCCAGCAATTGTTCGGATTTTGTTTGTTTTTGATGTCTTCTCATCCGGGGGCCCACATATTCTTCATACACCGTTTGAGCCATAGGCGGAAATACCATATAAAAATGAATACCCCTTTGTTTTAGCCACTCTCTGCGATCAACCAGCACTTGCTTCATTGTCTCCATTTCCTGAAGAGTCAGCGGTTGTTTGTTTTCATAATTGTCTTTTGCCGGTCCGCCTATAAAGAACATCCATCCGTCCTCACCAAAATGTATCACCTGGTTGTTGATCAATTGTCTGAATAAAGAATATTGTACCAGGTTGTTCATCCGGATGATGTTTCTTCTGCCGGGCAACTGATCCAAAAGGTAGGCGTCCATTTTTTTTGTGTACACATTCAGAGAGTCCTTTTGAAAATAGGGTAGAGGATTTGTGTTTCGCTTTTCAGACAACAGAATAAGGTTCTCAGAATTGAACAGATGCACCACTATCCCCTGGAAAATAAAAACAAGAAAAAACATAAGCATAAAGAAATAGGGAAGTTTCACTTTTTGGGTATACTTGCCGGCTATCATTAAGATCATTAAAAGCAATACCGAAAGAAAGTAAAACAGATTCTGCCTGATCAGATAGATGCCATGTAGTTTACTGACCTGCCGGGAAGATGACAGAGCAATATAGGGATCGTTGCCGCAGACAATATATTCGCCTCCTTGCCTAATCATGTCGTTCAGCAAAATATCCCCGGATGAGATTGTATTGTAATCAAAGTTGTGACTGAGTATCCCTGCGTTTGTCGAAATAACGATATCTTTCAGCCTTTGATTATTTGCACCGATATCGCATCTGTGAAAATTAAAAGCCGAAGGATAAATTTGAAATTTGAATGATTTTCTTTCAAAATTATAAAGATAGATCCTGTTGGCCTGAAAGTTTGGATTGTCGTTATAAAAAAAGTCAGCCCGCTTCACAGGTTCTTTCATGCTTAGGTCTATATGATAATAAGCTTCAAAACAGAGCCAGAAGAATACAACCATCAACAGTGATGTGAATAGGCCCGACACTATAAAAAACTTCTGTTTCGGAGCAAATAACAATACAAGAATGAAAACACAGAAGAAAACCAGAATAATGTAAGCGTTGGCCCAATTGTCCTGTTTATTTTTTTCGAGCAAATTCGATGGCAACAAACTGACGGTGACCGTAGCCCCTGCCTTCTTTACTATGGCACTAAAATCATCAGGGTTGCCGATATAATCAGCATGACTTATTTTACAAGCCGTATTGTTCTTTTCGAACAAAGAATAGGTCTGGTTGTCGTGAAAAAGATTGATGGAAAGGAAGGAAACCGTATCCTGTTTCGAAAGGTTGGTAATACGGAGAAAGAAGTTCTCGTTGCAGTTAAAATGTCCTTTGCTCTGCAAATATTTATACCCAGGCGAATCGAGCACCCATGATGTGATAGAATCGCTTCCGTTCATCAGCGTTATTACCGATGGATGGGAAGTTTTTGCTGAAAAGTAGACATAATCGAAATTCCGGGGCTCCTGTTTTGTCATCCAATGCTGATGGATCAGGTAATAGGCTAAGGGTATCAACATAAATATGAAGTAGGCCGGTTTTAGTTTTAATCTGTGCAGTCGTTTATCAAGAAGTCTGTGCAGACCAAGAAACATAAGGAAGACGATTATGGTCAGGAAGAGAAATTTATTATGTTCCAAAAACAAAAGGGTGTCAATGTTGCCTATAAAATTTCGGGAGGTTAATTTGATGTAAGGATCAGTACCCGTAACACGGTATGTGTCGTTGGTCAGCGCCATATCATTCAGTATCAATACTGCCTGTGGCAGTTCCGACAAATCGTAACTCTTGCTGAAAATACCCGAACTGATCTTGACCTTAATTTGTTTCAGGCTGATCAGGCTATCGCCCATATCAAAACGCAAATAGCGTTCGGTCTCAATATGTAAAGCTTGAGAAAAAACATCAGTACTTCCATCGGAGACATACTTTTTACTGATGCTGAAAAACGGGGTTTGACTGTAAAATATCTCAGCGTTTTTGACAGGCGCCGAGGTTATGACAGATATTTTTCCTTTGGAATCGTTGATAGTGAAATAAGCAAAGCCCATAACGAACAGGGCTAACACCAGGGAAATGATAGAATATCGGGCAGGGGGATTGATAATAATGAGTAATAGAAAAGCTCCCCCAAAGACAAGTATTATGACCAACTTTTTGGTTGGTAAGGGTGGGGTCTTGACCCATTCTGTGGGCGGAGTCAGGTTGATGCCGACATCACCTTTTCTCTCAACAACAATAACCGGCACTCCGTCTTTTTCAGATAGCCTGGCGTTAGTAACACTTAGTTGGTGTCTGAGGTTGTTTCCGGGAGAGAAAAGTTTGTTGTGGCTGTAAAAGCACACTCCTGTTATGAAAAGACTGTCATTAATGTTCAGGTTGCAGGCCTTAAGGCGAAATCCAGCGTTGCTTTTCAGGTCTCCGACATACTCCAGATTTTTATAACCCTTTGAACTCAAATCCCAAGCTATCAGTTCATGATCATTTTCAACCAAACTGATTCTTGATGCAGAGGTGGATCTTACCGAAAAACTTAAGAAATCAGGATGCAAGGCCGTGTCAGCAGGCTGAGGTGCCTGTTCTCTCCATAGAAAATAATAGGCAAGCGGTATAATAAGAAACAACAGGTAAACAAGCTTCAACCTTTTTCTGAAAAAGGAAGGTGTTTTGCTTCTATGGTTTGTTTGCTTGCTGTCCATTGTTGTTAATACCTGAAATAAATAAACGGATTACTCGTATCACCCACAATTCTCATCAGCGAAACGGTAAAGATAATTACCAACAGCATAGCACCTGCGGTTTGAAGAATGATGCCGGCTTTTCCTGTTGTAAACATTTCGGGAATACGGAAAGGGATGCAGAAAATGATACCTGCCAGGAGGGCAGCGATATGTTCGTTCATAACAAAAGCGTTCAATCCCAGGGCGCCTGCTTTGGCTGAATGGAACATAACGGAATAAAAACTCAGGGCCTGATGAATGTCCTTGGTCCGGAATAATACAGCGCACATGATTAGAACCATCCAGATATACACCATGCCAAACCCCCTCAAACGCCTCAGGTATTTTAATAAAAAGAGTTCCTCCAAACCCAGCAAGAGTCCCTGAAATGCTCCCCAGATGATATAGTTCCAGGTGGGTCCATGCCATATTCCGCATACCATAAAAGTCACCATCAAAGCGATAAATATCCCGGCTTTTCCCCAATAGCGCATCTGCATAGCCAGCGGACTGAAAATATAATCTTTGATCCAGTTGGATAATGTGATGTGCCAACGCCTCCAAAATTCGGTGATGGATCGGCTGATATAAGGATAATTAAAGTTCTCGGGCAGATCAAAACCCAGCATCTTTCCCACCCCAATAGCCATATCAGTATACCCCGTGAAATCAAATAATAGCTGAATGGGAAAGGCAGCCATACACAACCATACTACTGCAGGACTAAGGGTGGCAACATCCGTATCCATGATTTGATTTACCAGGTAACCTATGCTGTTTGCTATCAATACCTTTTTCCCCAATCCGATGATGAATCTTTTTACACCCTCAGTGAATCGGGTCAGTTCAAATTTGCGGTTTTTCAGGAGATGTTCTATGGCAAGATAACGTACCAGGGGACCCAGTATCAATTGGGGGAACATGGTTATATACAGAATGACATAAGCGGGGTTCTTCTCGAAACGTTTGTTCTTGCGATACACATCGATGTTGTAGGAAATGGCCTGAAAAGTAAAGAAGGAAAGGCCTATGGAAGTTACTGTCTTTACTTGATGAATTCCTTTGACACCCGCATAGATCAGATTATCGATTATAAACCCCAGGTATTTATAGTAGATCAGAATACCGATAAACGTACAAACCGCCAGAATAAGCCAGGCCCGCTTGAATTTTGTTTTGGCGATCAGCAAGGAAAATACCCACGACATGATGCCGATAAAAACCAACAGCACCACCAGATTGCCTGCACCCCAAAAATAAAAAACCAGGCTCGACAGAAAGAGGAAGATGTTCTTAGCCCATATTTTAGGAAGAAGGTAGTATCCTGCCAGAAACAAAGGCAGAAAATAAAAGATAAAAATAACCGAACTAAATACCATAAGAGTTTATCCGATGTTTTTTATCTGATCAGCATCTGAAGGAGTCATTTAGTATAATGTTCTAATTTTGCAAAAATAGCATTATAGTTTCAACAGGTTTTGCAAATCCTTATTATTGAATTTGGGCTTATCAAAAACATTGCTGTAATATTCCAGTATCTTTTCATTATCAAAATGCCTGCTCAATACCTGATAGCTTTTCTGAATGCGATGGTGGTTAAAGTTAACGTTGCGCATCCAGTACGATATCAGCTCTTTCAGATCTTTTGTTTTTAAAGGCACTTTTTCATCTGAAAAGAAATCTCCATAGAACTTAATATTTTCGAACATGCCCAGATGGAAGAGGTTTTTCTCCTGTTCAGAGATAGCCTTGTATTGTTCTTCCGTGGGATCAAGGTAATCGAACACCCTGGAGTTATTGTAAATGCGCAATACACTCAGCATGGGCTGGGCCACATATTCGAACGACTCTGCATATCTTATGGTTTCCATGGCATCCTCGTATGTTTCGGTAGGGAAACCCACCATGAACAGGGTTCGGGTGACAAATCGTTCGGAGGCTGCGTGTATGGCTTTTTTGGCCTTGTGAATGTCCATGTGTTTGCCAATGAACTTTTGCAGGCGGGGCACAGCGGTTTCAACGGCGAGGGCAATTTCAACAGTTCCGGCCCGTTCGAACAGATCGAGCATTTCGTTGTCGATATGGTCGGCACGCAAGCCGTTGGGAAAGTTTAGTTTTACATTGGGCAGTTCTTTGATGATATGAGCCAGGGTTGCTTTGGCTTCGGGCATGGGCACATTGAAAGTGTCGTCCACAAATACAAAGTTGGTTATGCCTCGCTGTTCGACATGTTGGCGCATTTCGGCCACCACGTTTTCGGGCGTACGGCGGCGTATCCTGCGGCCGAATATCTGATGGCAGAAGAAACAATCGTAATGACAGCCGCGGGTGGCCATAACGAACACACACTTAGAATCGTCGGACAGGGCCTGGTTCTTTATGCCCACATAATCCTTCAGATTCACAAAACTATAATCCGGAAAGGGTAAGGAGTCCAGGTCCATGATGTAAGGGCGCATGGGATTTACCTTCAGGGTTCCCTGGTCAAGCACGGCGGTCCCCTTAATATCTATTGGAGTGCTGTTGGATTTCGAATAGTGGGCTATCAGTTCTGCAAAGGTTTCTTCGCCCTCGCCTATCACGGCCACATCGATCTGCCCGGCGGTTAAAATATCATTATAGGCCGTAGAAGCATAAGGGCCCCCTCCCAAAACAGGGATATCAGGATTCAATTCTCTAACCTTTTCGGCAGCCAAACGGAATCCTTCTTTGGCAAATGATAAGGACCGTATGCCCACCAGTTCGGGTTTGAAATCCACCAACAGCCTTTCGATGCTTTGTAAAGGATCCTTGCTGGTGACTGTATGAAATACCTTACATTCTATGTCCGGAAACCTCTGTTTGGCAAAGGATGCCAGATACAACAGGCCTATGGGGTGATGAGTGAAATATATGGAGCTGCAGAAAGTATCTCCAAACAAATCGGCATCTATTAACAGTATCCTTTGTATCATTTAGTTTATTTTGTTGTGTTTGCTTCCCTATATATTCGACTTATGATGTCATCAATCGTTGCAGGTCGCGGTCGTTAAATTTAGGCCGGCCAAAAACACTTCGATAAAATTCAAGAATTTTTTCATGATCAAGGAATTTCTTTAATACCTCATGACTGTTTTTAATCCGATACTGATTTCCCAACACATCGCGCATCCAGCAAAACAGCAATTCTTTCATATCGGCACTCTTCAAGGGTACTTGTTCATCAGAAAAAAGATCTCCGTAAAATTCCATATCATCAAACATGCGTAAATGAATGACTTTTTTCTCTTGACCGGCTATGGCCAGGGCTTGCTCTGGTGTGGGATTGAGAATGTCGAATAGCTTTGAGTTGTTGTATAATCGCAGTACGCTTAATACCGGTTGGGCTGCATGCCCGAAGGATGCGGCAAATTTTATGGTTTCCAAAGCCTCATCAAAGGTTTCGGTAGGGAAGCCTATCATGAAAAAGATACGGGTGATGAAGCGCCGGGTGGCAGCCTGTATGGCTTTTTCGGCTTTTTCGAGGTTCAGGTTTTTTCCCATCATCTGTTGCAAACGCGGAGTTACCGTTTCTATGGCCAATGCCATTTCGATGGTGCCTGCCTGTTCGAACAGGTCGAGCATTTCTTCATCCAAAAAATCGGCACGCAAGCCATTGGGGAAGGTGAGCCTCACAGGGGGCAAGTCTTTGATGATAACCCTAAGCGCCTTTTTACATTCTTCCACAGGTACATTAAAGATATCATCTACAAATACAAAATCAAAGATTCCGCGACGGTCGATATGCTCGCGCATTTCGGCCACTATATTTCCGGCCGAACGCCTCCTGATCCGCTTTCCGAATATCTGATGACAATAGAAACAGCCATAAGGGCAGCCGCGCGAACTCAGTATAAAAGCACACTTCGAGGCATCCTGCAAGGCATGGTTTTTTATTTCGGCATAATCATTCAGCCTAATAAAATCGTAATCGGGAAAGGGTATTTCATCCAGATCCATTATCACCTGGCGTGGAGGGTTAATTTTCAGCTTTTCGTTTTCTATCACCGCTGTGCCTCCTACATCGGTTGGGATATGGGCTGACTGAGAAAGTCGTCCTATCAGATTGACAAAGGTGTTCTCTCCTTCGCCTATTACAGCCATATCAATGAGTCCGGCTGATAGCAATTCGTCGTAAGAAATAGAAGGGTAGGGGCCTCCACCCACAATAGGGATATTGGGTTTGATCTCACGTATGGCTGAAGCCACCAGTTTAAACGGTTCCGTGGCAATAGAAAGCGCCCTGAGGCCCACCAGATCGGGATTGAATGATGACATCAGCGATCGGACACTTTGTAGCGGGTCGGCACTGACAGAGGTATGCAGCACCTTACACTCAATATCGGGATATGCCTGCCTCAGCGCCGATATCAGATACAACAGCCCTATAGGATGATGCGTATAGCGGGCCTCATCCGGAATATGTTCGTTACGGAATAGATCGACGTCAATCAGCAGTATGCGCTTTATCATGCTTTTAAGACCCTAATTTCAAGCTTCAAGTCCCAAGCCCCAAGTCCCAAGTACCAGGGTGTCCTTCTTGGAATTTGGGGCTTGAAATTTGGGGCCTGGGTCTTTACCATGAGGGCAAATTTACACAATTTTAGGAAAACTGTCCCTTACCAGTATGCTGACTGATCGGCAAGATGAGAAGTGACTTATAGTCATTCATGGTCAATGATAGTCATTAGTTGTCATTTTGCTATGCTTTCTTTGCAGTTAGGTTTTTTTTAAACCGCAGAGCCCTCGAAGTTTAACCCAGAGGGCGCAGAGGAGAAGAAAAACTACTAAGACACTCAGAACACTAACACTAAGAATATTAACCATCCGCCATGTGGCGGACCACAATAGTGCATAATATAGAGTTCAATGTAATAAGTCCTTTGTGAAACTATGTGCCTTCTTCTTGTTCCTTCGTGGAATAGCTATAACACAAAAGGTACACGAAGTTTTACCCTCCTTTTTTCTTCATTCCATTCTTTCCATCATCCATTCATCCACAAGTAAGTAAAAAACTCCTGCAACTTTCGTCTTCCCTAATAGGGGAGGTTAACAGCAACCATGTATCCTTGAAACGGATAAAATAGGGTAGGGACTTGTGTGTTTTCATAATTTTAATTATTTAAATGATTATTCAAGAAAGGTAAATTATGGGGAAGGTTCAGTGAGTGTTTTCTGTAATATACTGAAATATAGAATTTTGAATTCAACCTCATACATTGCACAGTCAATATCTTAGCATTTCGAACCGGTCTGAAATCATTTGAAAGCGGTCTGAAATCATTTGAATGCGGTTTGAAAACTTTTCGAGCCGCCTTGATTTTGGCTGAAGCTGTAAAAATGTCTTTTCTATATTGCAATTAATATGTAGTTTTGGGAGGGGGAAATAATGAAGACTGATTTTAAAAGCGAAGATAAAAGAATGGTTGAAAAGTAAAGAGTTGAATTTGAATATTTCTAAGTGGCAAAATGAAATAGCACGGATCAAGAATATATAGTGGATATGGCGTGAATTCACGCCATACAAACGTTATGCTTCATGCTTGGGGACACTGCTAACTTGAAACTTTCTGCAAGAAACAAACAGACAAAAACTAAATACAACGATGTTTGACGAACTAAACAAATACGAACTGCACGACCATTTCTTTCTTAATCCGCAAGACAGTTTAAGGGAGGTTTGTAACGCACCGACAGACAAAAGTGGAGTTTACATTGTTTACGCTTTGAAGAATGGAAAAATTGAACTTACCTACATCGGCTGTTCAGGAAAACATTTAGCAGACGGTTCTATGTTCATACGCAAGGCAGGGCTTGGTGGTATCAAAGACAGAATTGTAAACGGACATCAGTTCGGCAAAATCCCGAGACGAATATCTTGGATAACACAAATTGAAAAGGAAAACATTGAGGCATTAGATATTTATTGGTATGCTACGCATAACCAAAAATATTCTGATTGTCCAAGAGTTTTAGAAAACACTTTATTAAAAAAGCATCTTGACATTTACGGACGACTTCCGAAATGGAACAAGGAGTTATAAGATTATTGACATGGCAGCAGGATTTCATTATATAGTAAAAGCAAAACTGATTCGTTACAAAAATGCTGACGAAATAAAACTCCTGGAGGTTGAAGAAAAATTTGAAAATGCAATCCCCTTTTTAGCAAGAGAGGCAGCATTCAACTTCTATCAAAACTATATTGACGTATTGCTTGAAAGCAAAGGCAAAAAATATTTTTCGGACATCCAAGCAAGAGAAGAACTCCAAAGTTTTATTTCAACAGGAACTACAACCAAGGTAAAATTTGGTGATAAGGAATTTGAGTTTGACGATTCGGAAGGAAATGGAATCGGTGTTTTCTTAGTCGTAGATTTTCCTAAAGAGAAAGAGGTTGCAACTTTATCACTTAAAGAAGGCGATGAACTTCTTTTACACGGCATAGGAAATCTTATTGGTTTTTCATACAACACCGATTATGTAATTATGGATTTGGCTGAAGAATGTGAACTATACGAACATAATAACCACGAAACCAAAGGCAAAACAAGAAAAATTATTTATTGCAATCGTGATGAGTGGGGAGAAGGATATTTAGGAAATGGAGAATGGTTAGAAGGTTATGAAGAGCCGAATGAATATAAAATATTAGAAACGCCTTTTGATTGGACAGGTTATGATAAACCTTATTGGTGGGGAGAGCCAGAAGAAGAAGAAGAAGGTAAACAGGAAGTTCAGCAACCAACAAAAACAGTTGAACAAATCATTGAAGGTGGGGAGGGAAATCAAGTTGAATTTAAACCAGCACTTCTTTATAATTTCAAAACTGAAAGAGCAGGAATAAGTGTGAAAGGAAAAATTGCAACTGCAATTTGTTCCTTTCTTAATTCCAATGGCGGTTTATTATTCATAGGACTTGACGATGATGGAAAGCCAATAGGTTTAGACAAAGATTTTAGTTTGGCTGACGGAAAAAAACCAAAGGACTTCTTTCAAAATGAGTTTGACCAAATGATTGAACATTTCCTTTCCTTCTCTGTGATGGCAAATATTACAGCACAGTTTTATAACATGGATGGAAAAGAAATTTTCATTGTTATAATTGAACCAAGTAAGCACAGACCAATTTTTATGAATGGACAAAATGGAAAAGAGTTTTGGATTCGTGGACAAGCAGGTAATAGACAACCAACAAATGAAAGAAACAGACAGATTACAGACCTTGAAGAATTAGCAAACTATTGTATTGAAAGATGGACAAATTGAAACCATACTGTAACGAACTTCTAATAACCAGTTTTGCGTAATTCGGGCTTTACGGCTTCGTAAGAACAGTAGCACGAACGCATAACATAAGATTAAACGAAATAAAAAAAAGAAGGGCTTTGTTCGCTAATCAAAGTGTGGTGCATCTATCAACCATTTTTGGTAAACGAACAGTAGTGCTTCGTATCCCTTCTTTTTTTTACTTCGTTAATCCCTTCTTCGTTAGCGGTAAAGGCAGAAAGACCACAGAAACATTGAAAATCTGAAAAAAAATCGGATAATTTGAGTAACTTTGCGTAAATGAAATTAGAATGAAAACACAGCATGAAATAATAAATGGAGACAGTAGACAAATGACTGAATTGGCTGACAATTCGGTACATTTAGCAATTACTTCTCCACCATACTGGCAACTCAAGGACTACGGAACAGACAATCAAATTGGGTTTCATGACAGTTACGAAAATTATATCAACAACCTGAATTTAGTTTGGAAAGAGTGCTACCGCACTCTTCATAATGGATGCAGGTTGTGTATAAATATTGGAGACCAATTTGCAAGAGCAGTTTATTACGGTCGCTATAAGGTAATTCCTATTCGAGAAGAAATTATCAAGTTTTGCGAGAACATAGGATTTGACTATATGGGTGCTATTATTTGGCAAAAAGTAACGACTTTAAACACCACTGGTGGTGGTGTTCAAATGGGGTCCTACCCATATCCAAGAAATGGTATTTTGAAACTTGACTATGAATTTATTCTTGTTTTTAAAAAACTCGGTGATGCACCAAAACCGACAAAAGAACAAAAAGAATTATCTAAAATGACTGCAGAAGAATGGAACACTAACTTTGCAGGACATTGGAATTTTGCAGGAGCAAGGCAAAATGGTCACATTGCAATGTTTCCAGAAGAATTACCAACCCGACTAATCAAGATGTTTTCATTTGTTGGAGAAACAATTCTTGACCCATTTTTAGGTAGTGGTACAACAGCATTAGCAGCAAAAAACTTAGACAGAAATTCAGTTGGTTATGAAATTAATCCTGAATTTATTCCATTCATAAAGGAAAAATTAGAAGTCAATCAAAAAGATATCAATGGAACAACATATGAATTTCTAACACAAGGGAAACGAGAAATTGATTTTGAGAAAGCAATTCAAAAACTTCCTTACATTTTTAAAGACCCTCATACTCTTGACAAGAAAATTGATGTAAAGAAATTGCAATTCGGTTCTAAAATTGACAAAGAAAGCTCTTCACAACGAGAAGAATTCTATACGGTTAAAGAAATTATTAGCCCAGAAAAAATCAGATTAAGCAACGACCTGACAATAAAACTTATTGGAATTAAAGAAGACCCAATAATTAACGGTAAGGCTATATTGTTCTTAACAGAAAAGACTAAAGGGAAAAGAGTATTTTTGAAATATGACAATGTTAAACATGACAAAGAAAACAACTTGTTATGTTACCTATACCTTGAAAATAAAACATTTATCAATGCCCATTTAATCAAAAATGGTTTAGTACAAGTGGACAGCGATACTAACTTCAAATACAAAGACAAATTTTTAAACCTCTTACAACAAAACAATGGCTAAAGAATGGATTTTAAATAGTGCAATGAATCGCTTCCAACTTAATTTTAAAAGAAATGTTGGACCAACTTCCGAATCAATAAGAAAATGTTCTCCAAAAACACTTGAAGAATGGCGTGAATATTACTTCTCAAATGTGAAACCGAAAGAACATATTGAGGATTTAGGGAAAAAACTATATGTGAAAATTACAGAAGTTATTCAGTCAGAAGTTGCTGATTTAACAGAGCAAGATTGTATTGATTACATGATACAACTTGTAATTGATAGGACTTATGATGGATATATGACCGAAATACAAACCATTTACGGGCAATTACAAAAAATATTGAATATTCCTATTCAACCAGCACCTGATGAGTGGGATAGGTTGTTTAATGTTGATTTTTTCATTCAAATAGGAGAAAGGTTTATTGGGCTTCAAATAAAGCCTGTAAATAGTGGAATACAGTTGCCAGAGATTTTTAAAGAATATGGTTTGCAAGCAGAAACCCATAAAAAATTCACAGAAGTTTTTGGTGGAAAAGTATTTTACTTGTTTTCAGCTAAAGTTGGTGAGAAAAAGGAAATCCAAAACAAAGAAGTAATTGATGAAATAAAGCAAGAAATTATCCGACTTAAATGCTGATAAAAGCCACATACCGCCAACAAAGGCTAAAATCAAGCGGGCGGAAAGTGCTAATTTAAAGGGTATTTCTTCTAATAAACTTTATCGTAAATTGACAGTTTTGTGCTTCGAAATGCCCGCCAGCTTTTTGCCTCGGCGTTAACCACCCCATTTCATCCCCCCCCCACCAATCCCCTCTGCAAAATTATCAGGCATAACAATAATTATTGCTAATTTTAGCCCTTATTATTTACGGCTACATATTGATGAAAGATTTCTTCCAGTTAAAGAAGAATTTAAAAAAAGACTTTACAGGCTTGCCTGCCATAAAGGTAGCTGTATTAGGCGATACCGCCACGCAATTCCTCTGCGAAACCTTGCGCGGCATGGGCTACGAGAGGGGTTTCAACCTGCTTATATGGGAAGCTGACTTCGATCAGATAGAACTTCAGATTCAGGATACCGCTTCCGAACTCTACGAATTCAAACCGGAGATCGTTATAGTGTTTCAATCGGTTCACAAGCTCTTAGGCAAATACAATAAGTTGCCTGCCGAAGGCCAAATGGCCCTGGCCACCTCCGAACTGCATGCCCTGGAGCACAATTATATCACCCTCACCAGCCACCTTTCAGCAAAGGTGATCTTTTACAATTACAACGAAATAGACGATGCTGTGTTCGGAAACTTTGCCAGCAAAACCCCTTCGTCATTTCTGTTCCAGTTGCGCAAACTCAACTACGAACTGATGCTGCTGGCTGCCAAACACCCGGGTTTGCATATCTGCGACCTTTCAACTATTCAAAACCAGGTCGGCAAGGCCACCTTCTTTCAGACTTCGGTTTACATTAATACCGAAATAGTGCTGAGTGTAGATGTGCTGCCACAGGTAGCCTCCAAAACCCTCGACCTGATTGGCGCCCTGCAAGGCAAAAGCCGCAAATGCATGATACTGGATCTGGACAACACCCTATGGGGCGGAGTGATAGGCGACGATGGCCTAGAAAACATACAACTCGGCAGCCTGGGCATAGGCAAAGCCTTTTCCGAGTTTCAATACTGGCTCCGGAAACTAAAGAACCGGGGCATTATATTGGCGGTCTGTAGCAAGAACACTGAAGCTGTGGCCAAAGAACCTTTCGAAGAACATCCCGACATGGTGCTTACTCTGGACGATATTGCCGTGTTTGTAGCCAACTGGGGAAACAAAGTCGACAACATCATGCAGATACAAAGCGTGCTCAATATAGGCTTCGATTCCATGGTGTTTATTGATGATAATCCTTTCGAAAGAAACCTGGTGCGCGAAAACATACCTGAGATTTGCGTGCCCGAAATGCCCGAAGATCCCGCCGATTACCTGGAGTATCTCTATACCCTCAACCTTTTCGAAACCACTTCCTATTCGGAAGAAGATGAGCGACGCACCGAACTGTATAAAATAGAATCGCAACGGAAAGCTGTCCAAAAAAAATTCACCAACGAAGACGATTTTCTGAAAAGCCTGCACATGTTATCGCAGGTTGAAGTCTTCAACAAATTCAATGCTCCGCGGGTGGCGCAACTCTCGCATCGGTCCAACCAGTTCAATCTTCGTACGCAGCGATATTCGGAATCTGAGATTACAGGGATGATAACCTCTGAAATTTACTTTACATTTGCCTTTTCACTCGAAGATAAATTCGGAGACAACGGCCTGATAGGTGTGGTAATTCTTCAAAAGGAAGACCTCCAAACCTTGTTTATCGATACCTGGTTTATGAGTTGCCGGGTGTTGAACCGTGGCATGGAACACTTTGTATTGAATGAAATTACTACTTTTGCCAGAGAGAAAGGGTTTGCTGTTATAAAAGGGGAGTATGTTCCGACCCTGAAAAATGCCATGGTAAAAGACCATTACCTGAATCTTGGTTTTAAAAGCTTAGGGGACTTTTGGATATTGAATGCAATGGATTATCAGATTAAGAAATGTTTTATAAATAAAAAGAATTATGGAAAGAAGTGAAGTTTCAAAACAGGTCTACGCTATTTTTACGGATGTTTTGGATAAAGAAGATCTGGTTTTACATGACCTTTCTACCGCCAACGATGTGGAAGAATGGGATTCGCTGGCACATATTCATTTGGTGGTGGCTATTGAAAGAAAGTTTAACATACATTTTTCGTCCAAAGAAATTCAAAGTTGGGAGAATATTGGCGAAATGGTCGATTGTATACACGGTAAGGTGCAATAATTGAATAAGCTAAGATGCAGACACTTTTAGAAAGCATTGTTGAATCTATAAGTTCCCGTAATTCGTTACACAGCAAAAAGATCAAAAAGAACCTGCAGCTTTTTGATGATGCCTATTACAAGTGTGCAGACCGTTTCTTAAAGAAATACCAAACCCTGCTGCAAAACGAAAACAAAACTATGGATTATGCCATCGATTGTTATTTACAGATGGTGGCCGATATCAATTACGAAACGGTTCAGTTTATGCAAACGGGAGCATATACCAGTAAAACTTTTGAGGAAGTGAATCAGCGGGTATATAACAATCCTGCCGTGATGGAATATTATGTGCATGGCATACTCATGTCGCAGTTTTTGTGGGCCCAGCATTACCATATTCTTTTGTTCTTTAATGAAATAATTACCGAAAACCGGAATAAGGTTGGCCGTTATCTCGAAGTGGGCGGAGGTCATGGACTCTATGCTTCCGAAGCTATGGAGATCATAGGAGATAAAGCCGGCTACGATCTGGTGGATATCAGCCAAAGTTCCATCGAACTGGCCAAAAAGATGATAGGCAACGGCAGGTTTACTTATACACTTTCAAATATTTTCGATTATCAGCCCGGGGTAAAATATGATTTTATCACCATGGGCGAGGTGTTGGAACATGTTGAATCGCCTGTTGAGCTGTTGAAAAAGCTACATACCTTGTTGAGCGATAATGGCAAATTATTTATAACAGCGCCCACGAATGCACCCACTATCGACCACATTTATCTTTTTAATAATGCTGATGACATTCGGGAAGTAATTTCATCCGCCGGATTTGATATTGAAAAGGAGTTTTCTGTGTATGCTGAAGATGTTCCGGCCGATGTGGCTGAAAAATACAAGGTGGCAATGATGTATGCGGGTGTTTTGCACAAACAATAATACCATAATTGCAATCAATTTTAGAACGTAATCTTATGCAGTTAGATCAGGTAAAATTAATTGATCTCCCCACTCACGAAGACAGCCGGGGCATACTTACCTCCATCGAACAAAATGAGGATATTCCCTTTGAAATAAAACGCGTTTTTTATGTACATCACATTAAAGGGAAAAGAGGATGCCATGCACCCATTGATACTGATGAGGTGTTGATACCGATTTCCGGAAGCTTTTATGTAAATGTTCTTGACGGAGTTTCCTCAAAGACATTCTTCCTGAACGACCTTACGAAAGGGCTGTTTATACCTCGTTTGATCTTTCTTGAAATGTATGATTTTACTGAAGATGCCGTTTGTCTGGTGTTGGCAAATACAAAATATGATGACAGCAGGTACTTAAGAACCATGGAGGATTTTACATCTTATTTTTATTCAATAAAATGAAACTGAAAGGCTGGGATTATCTGCAGGAATATGAGAAGGAAAAGGAAGAAATTCTTTCAGCCATAGAAGAAGTCCTGGCCTCCGGGCATTTGATTTTGGGCAGTAAAGTTAAAAAGTTCGAAGCCGATTATGCCCGCTATTGTGAAGTGAAATTCGGTGTGGGTGTCGACAACGGGACCAATGCCATTTTCCTGGCATTAAAAGCATTGGGCATAGGCAGGAACGACGAAGTGATCACAGTTTCCAACACCGCCATTCCCACCGTTTCGGCAATAGTATCAGCAGGGGCCACCCCTGTGTTTGTCGACATTGATGAAGCATCTTTCCTGATGGATACCACTAAAATTGAAAGAGCCATCAGCAGCAAAACAAAATGCATACTTCCGGTACATTTATTCGGACAGTGCGTCGATATGAATGAGGTAAACCGTATCGCAAAACAACACAAGCTGAAGGTTATTGAAGATTGTGCGCAAAGTCATGGGGCAATGTACAGGGGGCATAAAGCCGGTTCATTATCTGACATTGCGGCTACTTCATTCTATCCCACCAAAATATTGGGTACTTATGGAGATGGAGGCATGATACTAACCAATAAGGAAGAATGGTACAGAATACTGCAACGACTGCGTATGTATGGAATGGAAAGCACCTATAATGCCGTGGAACATGGCTATAATTGCCGGCTTGATGAAATACATGCTGCAATTCTGCTAAAGAAACTGGGCCATATTGAGGATTATTTGAGTATAAGAAGGTCTCTGGCCGAAAGCTATAACAAATTGCTGAAACATACTGCTTTGCAGTTGCCTGAAGAATTGGCATACGGAAAACATTCCTATTACCTTTACGTGGTAAGGCATCCCCAAAGAGACCTGATAGTGGAAGCATTAAAAAAGAAGGATATCTTTCTGAACATTCATTATCCCTGTCCGATACATTTAATGCAAGGGTATAAATATCTTAATTACAAAGAGGGAGACCTCCCTGTTACGGAGAAAATAGCCAAAGAATTGTTTTCATTGCCGATATATCCGTCTTTTGATAAAGACAGTTTGCACTTTGTTTCTGAAGCATTACATGAGGTGATTTTACAATATCATTTATAGGGAAATGAATCAGTTTTAAGAACATTATCATGATACACACCGGTAAAAAGATCTCTATCGTAATTCCTGTTTACAATGCAGAACTATCCATTAAGGCTCTTGTAGAGCAGTTATTATCCGAATTGCCAGATTCACTGAGTTTGGAAATTATTCTGGTGAACGACTATTCAAAAGACAACTCGCACAGCGAATGCCTGAAGCTTTACAACGACCATAAAGACATTGTGAGATACATATCGCTCGCCAAAAACTTTGGCGAACACAATGCAGTAATGGCGGGATTGAACAAGGTGACCGGCGATTTTGTTGTGATCATGGATGATGATTTTCAAAACCCTGTGGTGGAGGTGATCAGACTGATAGAATTCGCCGACAACAGCGAATTTGATGTGGTGTACACTTATTACGATCACAAGAAGCATGGTGCGTGGCGGAATCTGGGCAGCCGTTTGAACAATTATATGGCTACTGTGCTGCTCAAAAAACCCAAAGGACTATACCTGTCGAGCTTCAAATGTATTAACCGTTTTCTGGTCGATGAGATCATTAAATACGACCTGCCTTATCCATACATAGATGGGCTCATACTGCGCTCAACCGCCAACATTGGAACCCTTCAGGTGAAACACTGCGAAAGAAAACAGGGCCATTCGGGCTATAGTTTAATGAAGCTAATCAAACTCTGGTCGAATATGTTTACCAGTTTTTCGGTGATTCCTTTGCGCATTTCAATCTTTGTGGGGCTTTTTTTTGCCTTCACAGGGTTTCTGTTTGGCATTTACTCCGTCATTGAGCATTTTATGGTGCCAAATCTGCCTGCCGGATTTTCATTGACCATCACCGCCATTTTTATGTTCGCCGGAATTCAGTTGATCTCTCTCGGCATGATTGGAGAGTATATAGGCCGCATTTTTATTTCGCAAAACAAACAACCACAGTATACGGTTAAGAAGGAGTACTTGTGATGGATTTATATCAGTCCTCAGTCGGCAGTCTTCAATCGGCAATTGGAGTCGGCAATCGGCAGTCAGCTATTTGCCAACTGTGGACTGCAGACTGCCGACTTTCTTTTTATATACACTCATAGATATCTCTCCCATGGAGCCGAATCAGTACCGATATATGTTCGAGGTGGAGGACCGCCACTGGTGGTATGTGGGGAATCATGAGAATTTCTTGGGCACGCTTCAGCGGCAGAACTTACTTAAGGATGGAATTTCTGTGTTGGATGCCGGCTGTGGTACAGGTAAATGGCTGGAGATACTGAAGTTTGCCAATGATATTGCCGAAACAGGCATGGATTACCAACCCCTGGCCCTCGAACTGGCGGGCACACGAGGCAAGCTAAACCTGATGACTGGCGATGTCAATCAGAAGACATTCCCCGATGCTACTTTCGATCTGGTTACATCATTCGATGTGATCTGTAACAGCAATGTCGACGATGCAATGGCCATCCGAAACTTTTATGCCTGCCTAAAAGAAGAAGGACACCTGTTGCTTACGGTTCCGGCTTACCGGTTTTTACTTAGCAAACACGATGCGTTGGTGCATCAGAATAAAAGGTATAGACGAAAGCAGATCAAAAAATTGATGGAAAACAACGGTTTCGCGATCGTTACATTAACCTATTGCGTGAGTTTGCTTTTTCCACTGGCTCTGGTGAAAAGAATCATTGGCAATCTCTTCCTGCCTGTTGATGCGGAACATAATGAAGTGAAGATGCCGGCCCCTTGGATCAATATGTTGTTCCTGTTTATTATGAGGATAGAGAATTTTTGGTTGCGTTATATGGCTGCGCCCTTTGGATTGTCGGTGATGGTGCTGGCGAAAAAGACTTCTCAACAGCGTGGTACTAAAACATGATTTCATTGTTTTGATCTGATGTTTGGGGAGGATCGAACAAAAAAAATTACTTTTGAACCTCAATGTTTACTATCGGCACAATCATTCTCCATTCATGAATAGTAACAAATTCCTGAAATTCATTCCGGCACTGGCTATCAGCCTTTCTGCCATAATGGCCGGTATGATCCTATATTATATTATCCGGTATGGTGTGGATATTCCTTATATGGATCAATGGGAATATGTAGGATTTTTCGATCGTTTATCTATGGGTATGCTCACATTCGAGGAATTGGCAAGGCAGCACAACGAGTACCGCAAGTTTTTTCCAAACCTGATTATGGTTGGTTTGGGGTGGTTCACCGATTGGAATGTACGCTACGAAATGATCGTAATCTTTTTGCTGGCCTGCCTGGTTTCATTTAATGTTTTTCGCCTGGCAAGTATCACGGTCAAGGGAGAATCCTGGCCAAAATGGATTATGTTTTTTCTGGCCAATCTGTTTATTTTTTCGCCCATGCAATGGGAAAACTGGTTGTTTGGGGTACAGATAGAATACTTCCTGCCTATAGCCTGCATTACAAGTGGTTTTGTTATTGCCTATACTCAAATAGATGAGCGTTTTAAACTGCTGCTTGTTATGACGATGGCGGGTATCAGCACTTTTTCTTCAGTAAACGGAATGATAGCGTGGTTGCTGCTTTATCCTGTTTTGTTTTTCGCCAATAGGGGGAGCAAATTCTTTAAACGCTTACCTATAATCCTGCTGTGGATAATCGTTGCAGTAATCTCATTGGGCATGTATTTCAAGGGTTATCACAAACCCGAGGGTCATCCCAGCCTGGAAATTGCCCTGCATCATCCGGTTGATGCAGTTTGTTATTTTCTGGGAACCATTGGCAATACCCTAAGGGTTGTGAATTACTTAAATGTTATTATTGCTGTTGGAGGCATTATGATTTTAATTTTTCTGATTCAATCGCTCTATGTGCTTTGGCATATACGCAACAAACATTTTATGAGAAATGCTGTGGTTTGGATCATGTTAGGTCTGTATTCGGTGTTAACTTCAGGTATGCTAATGGTGGGCCGGGCGGGCTATGGTGCTGCTCAGTCGCTGGCTTCGCGCTACACTTCGTTTACGCTGTTTGCTGCTGTGGCCATGATCTTTCTTACCTACATTATTGTTCATCACCATGCACGTGGACGTCGGATTTCGCTTTTTCAGAAAACCATTCTGGGTTTGATGGTAACTTTTCTGATTTTTACTAAAATTAATACCTATCCCTTAGCTGTTAATGAGTTGAAGGGGTTTCATGCTACTATTCAGCATGGCAAGGCCGGTTTGCTTTTCATCAATCATGTTTCTCACGAAGAATGTGAGAATCGCCTCTATCCCGCTAATTTCGCAGAGCTTAAACGAAAGGTGAATATATTGAACGGCTTGGGTTATCTGAGGCCCCCATTGATTCAGAGCAATGTGTTGCAGGAAATAGAGGGTAGTGGCAGTCACGAGGCAGATTATGGTACATTGCAAAGCATAGTATTGGTAAACGATTCCACTTACAAGGCTTCAGGAATATCGGGAATGCCTAATTCTGACGGACCGGCCGATGCAGTCCTGCTTTCATATAATACTTTAGAAGGGAAATCCGTGCTGCTTACTCTCTGTAATACAGATAGTGTTCATTGGAATAAAACATTTACTCTGAAACATGTCAGGGGAAATCCGGTGAAAATTTATGCCTGGTCATTTGATGCGAACACGGCCATGGCATACAGAATGCAGGGTAAGGCAGAGATTACCCGGTAATGGGGTTCCGGGTTTTTTAGGTTTGTTGAGAAAAAGGCTTTCTAAAAACGACTATTCCTCCACCCTGGTAGGCAGCAAATTCAGATTAATGGGGCAATTCAGGCAGTTGTGATCGAAATGCGAAAGCAGTTTTTTCTGTCTTAGTTTGCTGAACTTCTCGTTTCGAAAGATAGAATATAGGGTATTTTCTTCATCCAGACATCCCATTTCGCCGCTATACCACGAACAGGGCAAGATCTTCTGCTGGTCTATGATCATGATTTCGTTGAAAGGCCGCAGACAAGAGGCCTGTGAAAGGAAAGGGAAATCGCTTTTTGTGCCCTTGCGCAGCAGGTTCTCATTTGGTGGTGCGATCTCTACGGTTTGTGTATCGGCCTTCACGGCATCGAAATCCGACAAGTTGGCTTCCTCGTCTGTTTCAGGCTGGTAGATACCGCTTACAGCAAAGGCTTCAGGCAGCCTCAGCTTGATGTTATATTTCTTCCCTTCGGCAATGATATGTTCGCGATAGTAATTATATTTTTCCTGGTGATGCTGTAGCATATCTTCATGATCGTGGAAAAAGATATTGCCCACCATATGGCGAAAGTCGATAGTGTCAATGCCCAGTTCGGAGCAAAACCTTACAAAGGCCGGAGCCTCGTGAATGTTGGAATTCATCAGCACGAAATCCATGAACATCAGGGGAAATTGCCTGTTAAACTTCAGCTTTAGGTCTCTCATTGCTTTGATGTTGCCCACAATCTTATCATAATCTGCTCCCACTCGAATCTTCTCAATGGTGTGTCGCGTCACCCCTTCGAACGACAGTATCAGGTGGGTCACGTTCTTTTCTATCAATATCTTCCTGATCTTCGAATCCATCAGCATGGCGTTGGTACACAGGGCTATCTCCATGTGTGGATAATCGTTGTGGATCATGCTTACGATATCCTCAAAATGTTTCGAGACCAAGGGCTCAAATCCGCACGAAAGCATGATGTTGCTCACATAAGGGGCAATATCGTGCAGAATATGTTTCAGTTGTAGGGCCGTTATCGTCAAGGCAGGCCTCGAATAGATCTCTTTTTCTTTGTAATGGCACATAATGCAGCGCAGGTTGCACTTGTTGGTGATGTCCATCCTCACAGTGATCCATGGATGTTTTTCCAATGTGGAGAGGAACTTCTGCTCGGCCATCCTGCTTATTTCCATATGTATCTTTTCATCCTCATCATATTCTATATCCTGAATGTTGTTGGAATCCGCATCCAATTTGATGGTGAAGTTTTTCAATGCGCCACCTTCGGCTTCAGTCTCAAAGTCGAGCAAAAACCTTTTCTTCAGATCAATGGGATCTTTCAGGGCTTTGATAATGAAGCCGCAGTTTACGTTGTCCGGAAAATCAGTGAAACATTCGGCTACGTCATGTCTAGGTGTGCCATATTCAATGGAAAAGTTGTTTTTATAGAGTTCGGGTATCGCGATTCTGATAATTTTTTGAGAGCAAATCAGCCACCCCCTCAGTTCATCCGTATTTTCAGGAAGGTCTGCTTTTCTGGGAAAATCGACACAATAAAGGATATTGACAATCATTGTAACAATTATTTTAGTCCAAAGTTATGGACCCCAAGCGAAAGATTCGGATTATAGCAGGGATCGTTCTCCACATATTTCTTCCACTTTTTGCGGAAGAGGTTCACTTCTTTCACGTGTTTCTTGTAGGATTCGCTGGTGCTGTGTGGATGTCCTCGAGACATGGATTCATAGTGATACAATTCGCAATGCGGCACATAGAGATTTCGGTAACCGGCATCGATGAGTTTCAGACAGAAATCCACATCATTATATTCCGTGCCAAAACCCTCGTCGAAACCTCCCACTTCGTCAAACACAGATGTGCGCACCATAAAACAGGCCCCTGTCAGGGCTGAATACTGGTTCAGCATGTTTACATAGTTGAAATAGCCTGGTCCGTCGCGGTCTTCACCCACCAGCACATGCCCCGCAGCTCCGCCCAAACCAATGATCACCCCGGCATGTTGGATGGTATCATTATCATACAGAAGCTTACATCCGGCAACACCTATTTCTTTTCGCTGTGTATGCTCCATCAGTGCTTCCAGCCAATCGGGAGTGATGACCTCTGTGTCATTATTAAGCAATACCAGAAACTCACCGGAGGCATTCTTTCGGCCCAGGTTAATCAAACGCGAAAAATTGAACTCCTCTTTATCTTCAATACATTTGAATCGAACTCCACTTTGACGGGAATATTGTTTCATCAGTCCGAAGAAGTCTTTTTGGTCGCTGTTATTGTCAATAACAATGATCTCGAAATTTCGGTATGTCGATTTTCTTTCAATAGATCGTAAACATTTTCTCAGGAGGTCGGCTTTATTTTTCGAAGGTATGAGGATACTGACCTTCGCATTTTCATTTTGCAGCCCGAATCTGATCTTATAGCCCCTGAAACTATCCAAAAAGTCAACAGTAGCTTCCATACCACGCCTTGCCATAGCTTCCGAAAGTGCCATCTGTGCGGCACGATATGCATATGGCTTAACGGTTTCGCTCATAGCGGCGCTTTCGCTATGTATACGCCAATGATACAGCACTTCGGGTATGTGTATTACCTTATCGTAGATCTCAGTATATCTTAAAACCAGGTCATAATCCTGACTTCCTTCATAACCCACGCGCCATCCACCCACATCTCTTATCTGGGCTGTCTTGAAAGCACACACATGACCCAGATAATTGCGTGAAAGCAGGTTGTCGGGGCACCAGTCGGGCTTGAAATGAGGATCGGAGTGCAAACCCCATTCGTCTAACTTGTCTTCATCGCTGTAGATGAGGTCGGCGCCACCCTTGATGTTGATTGCCCTTGCCATCTCGTAGAGGGCATCTTCGCACAAAATATCGTCGTGGTCCATTAGCACCGAATATTCTCCTCTGGCCAGTTCCAGTGCCGAGTTGGAGGCGCGTGAGATGTGTCCGTTCTGTTCACGGTAAACCACCTTGATCCTTTCATCGGCCTTACAATATTTTTCCAGTGTTTCTCTGATCTCAGGATCGGTCGAATTGTCTTCGGCAATACAAAGTTCCCAATATTCGTATATCTGGCTTTTAACAGAATCAAGTGTTTTGATGAACAAGTCGACCCGCGGATTGTAAACAGGCATGATGATACTGAATAGTGGCTTTTGTGTAAAACTATTAATGTTCCTTTTGTGTTGTTTGATGATCTCCTTGTTGAGCTTTTTTCTCAGCAGATATTGCGAGTATTGGGCAGTGGTAGCCAGATAATTTCCGACCACTTCTATGATGACTACCTTACGTACTTCGAAAAAAAGATAAAGGCTCCGAAATACCCTTGTAAGAAACAGGCGGAAAAGCCTACCACCCCGTTTCAGCAAATAGTTATAAATGATCGAACCGAAACTGCGTTTCTTTCCTTTGCTGACATTCGACCTGAGACGACTCAGATATAAGTATAAAAATTTGCGGAATTTAACCAGCTTGCTGTTCTCAAGTTCGGCAAGCTGCTTGATCAACTTGTCCATACTTCGTAAAGCAATAACAAGTTGTTTGTTCAGATCATCAATTTCTTTTGAAGCCTTTCTGAAGCGGTTTTTCCAATATTGAGTATCACCGCCATCAGCCGGTTCGGGAAGGATAGGTTGTTTTTCGGTTTCAGGGTCCTCCATTAACACATCTGACGATTCGTACTTACTTTCTTTTGGCGGATTCATTCGGATGCAAATTTAAGAAAAGTTATGAAACATCGAAAATTAATGGGAAGAGCAGCGAAAGGAGACCAAAAGTATTTTTTTTATCAGAACAATTTATTGTAAACATCGGCAGCTTTATGGGAATCCCCGTTATAAATAATTCTGCCTTCCTTCAGGCAGATGCCTTGTTTACATATTGACTTCACCTCTGTAGGGCTGTGTGAAATGAATAGGAGTGTAGCCCCTTTTGAAATAATCTCGTGCAACCGTGCCATACATTTTTTCTGAAATCCACGATCGCCCACGGCAAGCACTTCGTCTATCATCAGCAGTTCCGGCTGTCCGGTCATCACGCTGCTGAATGCCAGACGGGCCAGCATACCTGTAGAGTACATTTTGGTGGGCATGCGCAACTGTTCTTTAGTCAGTTCAGCAAAATCAGCCACCTTTTCCATCATTTCCACCTTGGTGGCTTTGCTGTAATTGTCCGAAAGGGCCAATGCTATGCGCATATTCTCATATCCAGACAGTTCCATTTCAATTCCTGCACCCAAAGCCAGCAGAGGCGAAACAGGGACTTTCACTTCCACCCAACCTTCATCTGGTTTTATAATCCCGGCAATGGTGCGCAGCAGCGTACTTTTCCCGCTGCCATTAGGTCCCAGTATCCCAACAGAATCACCTTTCTTTATGGTAAGATCAATATTATGCAACACCCTGTGCTTTTGAAAAGGCGTTATAAAGGAAGCCTTCAAAATGAAATCTTTCACAGAATGCACCCCCTTCCTGTTTTGCAGGTAGCTTACGGAAACGTTTTTCAGAGTAATGATAGGTTCCATAATGCTTACAAATTGGAGATGAACCCATTCCTGGTTTTACGGTAAATAAAGAGAGCTATCAGGGCTGTGACTGCAGTTATCATCAGGCAGCGGCCCACATAGTGCAGAGAAGGGGCATGACCTTCATAGAGAACGTTGCGAACGAGTTCCAGAAAATGATATAAAGGATTGTATTTCACAATAAAATTGAATTGTTTGGGAACAAGCTCGAAAGAGAATGCAATAGGAGAAAGGTAGAACAGGGCAGGGTTGATTGTGTTCCAAAGTATTCCTACATCCCTGAAAAAGACATTCAAAGAGCCGAGTATCAATCCCAATGAAAAAATAAAAATAGAGAACAAAATGATCACAGGAATGATCCAAAGCAAATTCAAGGTAAAGTGCATTCCCATAAAATACATGATCACCATAAAGGGAATAAGCCCAAGCAGAAAACTCACCAGTTCCGCTCCCAGTTCCGTTATCGGATAAATGGTTTTCGGGATATTAAGCGATTTGATCAGATGGGTGTTTTTGATAAAGACCTGACTCAACTGGTTGGTCCCTCCTGCAAAGTATATCCAAAACACCAGCCCGCTGAGGACGTATAGCGGATAATTGGAAATGGCAGGGAAAGCAGCGGAAAATATTGCCAAAAAGATTAGCAGATACAGAAACGGATGCAACAAACTCCAAAAGAATCCCAGCGCAGAATGCTTATATTTAAGCTGCAAATTTTTATAGATCAGGAAAAAGATTACATACCTGCGTTTGCCTAGCATTACTGAAATTTCAGACAAAATAACGCAAATTTTGAAAATACTGCAACAATAAAACAAAAGGCGTACTGTTGTTTTTTTATGCCTGACCGCATCAATCCATAAAAACCAATAACTTTGTGCAATAGAAACATAAGCAGTGGCAGGCAAGCAGCAGGTATTCATTAACGGGAGATTCCTTTGTCAGAAGACAACGGGTGTGCAGAAGTATGCCCTGGGAGTTTCGGTTGCCCTGCAAAAACAGCATCCTGAAATTATAGTGATAGCACCCAAAGGAAGTGTGGGTTGTCAAGGGATGAAGGTGCAAAAGATGGGGTGGGGAAAGGTTTTTTTTTGGGAACAGGTATGGTTGCCATTATTTATTTTGTTTCATCCCGATTCATTATTGTTGAACTTATGCAATACAGCGCCTTTAATGTTAAAAAGGCAGATTGTGACCCTCCACGATCTTGCATTCCTGAAAAACATGGATTGGTTCAGTAATTCATTCAGGCGATGGTATAGATTTCTTATTCCCCGACTTTGCAAAAGATCATTAGCAATTGTAACAGTTTCGGAATTCATAAAAAAAGAGATAGCTGATGAATTTTCCATTTCTTCCGAGAAGATTCATGTGGCTCCCAATGGTACTCCCATTATAAATTTTGATGAAAAAAATCCCTGCCCTTTTAGATATTTATTTTTGACAGGCATTTATAATCCGCGCAAAAATGCCTCTTTCGTTATTTCTCAATTGCCTGAAATAAAGAAAAGGAATTATCATATTGTTGGTACGGGAAGTGATGCCGGAATTTATGGAAATGAAGAATTTGTTCAGGACGAATACCTGCATTTGCAAGGATTTGCTGATGATGAGAAGTATTATACCTTAATGAAACATGCAGATGCAGTGGTATTTCCTTCAGGATATGAAGGCTTTGGCATCCCTGTTCTTGAAGCGCTTACCATGGGTATCCCTGTTATTGTGCCTGATATCCCGGTTTACAGAGAATCTTTCGGTGATCTTCCAATATATTATACCCTTAATGACTCAAGCTCTTTTGTAAAATCTCTTGATAAAATAGATGTTCATAAACCCCCAATAAATGAATTGTTGTATCTGAAAAATAAATTTAATTTTGACAAGTCTGCTGAAAT
This sequence comes from uncultured Bacteroidales bacterium, assembly GCA_964469155.1. Lineage (GTDB taxonomy): Bacteria > Bacteroidota > Bacteroidia > Bacteroidales > CAIWKO01 > CAIWKO01. The sequence continues at coordinate 2,694 of CAYXXU010000030.1, read as the reverse complement.
ATTGTCTGGCATTTTAATGAGATCGCTTATTAAATTATAAAATGAATCGAATGTGTCTTAATGTGCCTATTGTGGTTAATCTTATTCCAACCTGCTAATGCCCAAAATAGCCCTGGTACACGATTGGTTTAATGAAGCCGGAGGAGCAGAACAGGTGGTCAGGGAAATTTTGTATTGTTTCCCTGAAGCGGAAGTGTTTTGTCTTTTCGATTTTTTCAATCAGAAGGATCGCGACAATTATTTGTCCGGAAAGAAGACGCAAACCAGTTTTATACAACGCATACCTTTCGCAAAATTGCGTTACAGAAATTTGTTTCCCTTCTTCCCCCGGGCAATAGAAAGCCTCGATCTGAAGGATTACGATGTTATCATCTCTTCTTCTTCATGCGTAGCCAAGGGTGTTAAACGCAATCCAGGTCAACTGCATATATCCTATTGCCATAGTCCTGCACGTTATGCATGGGATCTCAAGGAAGATTATCTGAAAGCGGCCAAAACACTTTTGACCAGGGCAATACTGAAATATTTTTTTGAGAAGCTACGCAAATGGGATTTGAAAAGCAGCAACCGCGTGGATCATTTTATTGCCAATTCAAACTTTGTTCGCGAACGTATACAGACTTTTTTCGGTCGCGAAAGTACTGTTATTTATCCCCCTGTGAATGTCGCAATGAAAGAACCTGCCACCGAAAGAAGTGATTTTTATTTTTCGGTCTCGCGCCTGGTGATCTATAAAAATGTTGACATGATCGTGAATGCTTTTCGCCAAATGCCTGAACTTAAACTTGAGATAGCCGGCGATGGACCTTTACGGAAAAAGATCATGAGGGATCTCCCTCCCAATGTTACCTATCTGGGATATATTGATGACGAAACCAAGCACCGTAAAATCAGCCAGGCCAAAGCATTTGTTGCTGCCGCAACAGAAGATTTTGGCATATCAATAGTCGAAGCACAATCCTATTGCACCCCGGTTATTATACCAGCAGTGGGCGGATATAAAGAAACTGTGAATGAGAATACCGGAGTGTTTTTTCATAAAAAAACCGTGGAGGATATGGTATCTACCATTCGTGCATTTCATTCAGGAAAAAAGGTTTTTGTGCACGGTCATTTTGAAGAGAACATAAAATATTTTTGTACCGAGCGATTCCGCAGAGAGTTTAAGACATTTGTAGATGATAAAATTAACAGACATATTACCGGGAAGTAATCAAAAAGTCTACCGCCTGCATCTGATCATGACCATGCTTTTTCTGGTATTGTTTGCCTTCCCATTGTTTCCTCTGAAATTCACCAATCTTATCTTTATGGTGATATCTGCTTTGACTTTACTTGCCTTTTTCATCAAACCTTTTCCCATCGGCAGACCCCTTTTACGAAACCTTGTCTTTGTAATCCCATTCGTTCCTTATCTTATAGAATTCCTTATTTCAGGTTTCCATCCAACGGCTCATTTCGAATTCGAAAAAAAACTCTTCTTTTTCACCGCCCCATTAATTATTCCGGTTTTTATGAAAGTAACCGGGTTCCGAAACTATAAACTGGCTTTATTGGTTTTTGCGTTATCGGTTGGAGCATTGACAATATTTACAACAGGAGTTTTGATAATTAAAGGCGTACCCTTTTTGGCTGCCTCATACCAAAACGGAGCCTTTATTCTCCGCGACAGTTTTGAAAGAATATCAGGTCTTCACCCAACTTATTATTCGCTATTTGCCATTTCATCCGTTTGTTTTTTAGGTTATGCATCCTTTTCGGCGAAAAGGTGGCTTCGGTTGTGTTTTGTGATCTTAGCTGTGATGCTTTTTATTACTGTTTTATTTTTGGCCGTTCGCATTGCATTTATTACTGCTGCGATTTTGCTTCTGATTATGATCATTAAAAACAGCATGTCAGTATTGAGAAAGTTACTTTTTGGTTTTTGTGCTTTTGCATTACTTGCATTGATATCATTTGCCCTGCCTTCACTAAGGAACAGATTGTCAGAAATGGTTGCCCTGAAAAACGATTACAATGGCACAAGCAATACTGTTTCACAACGTGCAACCATACTGCATTGTTCCTTACAAGTGTTTTCTGAGAACATATTGCCGGGAACAGGCAGCCGCAATTTTCAACAAAAACTTAATGATTGTTATAGTTCTGCTGGCTTTCCTGTTAGTGATAAACAAAGTTTCAATCCCCATAATCAATATCTTTCTATAGGGATTAATTACGGCATCTTTGTAATGTTATTATTTATCGCCTGTCTTTTTATGATCTTCCGTAAAATTATTAAGATTCCGGAGGGTATTTACTTCGGCACAACGGTATTGGTCTTTTTCCTCAGCGAATCCATACTCGAAAGGCAAATGGGTGTTTATTTTTTCGGTTTGGTGGGTTTGCTGCTGTATAATCTGGACGGTGAGCCATTAAACGAATTTTGAGTTCACCACAGGGTCGAAAAAGAAAAAGAGAATGGTTGCTGATGCTATCATTCTCTTTTTGTTATGTTGTACCCCGGGCGGGACTTGAACCCGCACGACCGCAATGGTCACAGGATTTTAAGTCCTGCGTGTCTACCAGTTCCACCACCAGGGCAACTGATCCTGAAAAAAAAACCTCTCTGCACTGAGAGGCTTTTTTTTGAGCGAAAGACGAGACTCGAACTCGCGACCCCGACCTTGGCAAGGTCGTGCTCTACCAACTGAG
>CAYXXU010000029.1:0-48886 GCA_964469155.1 uncultured Bacteroidales bacterium | reverse complement strand
AATTGGCATAACCGACTCCCTTGCCTATTTCTGTCAAAATGGCTGCATCCTCATTTGCTGAGTTTGGATAAAGATGAGTATAAGAATATATACCATGAGCTGAATTGAAATAATTGGCCGTACCATAATTTATCTGTCCATTCGCCCAAACGGGGCCATAGTTTGCATCAGCTCCCCCAATCATAACAACGGTGTCCAGATATGTTGGCTTAGCCATCAGATACTTTTCGTATTCCATAGTCTTGTCGATCTGTGGTTGCAAATTAGCCAAAGAAGTAGCCGAAAAACGTCCATAATACATATCGGGTAAATAATCGGTGGTCCCATTCATTGTGCAATAATACAGGTCAGTGCTATGAGTTCCTGCAACGCCTGTATTGGAAGGTATCTGAGCTACATCGCCTACCAGCAAAACAAATGTAGGAGCTGGATCGGAGGTAGTACCTGCATTATATAAGCCCTGAAGATATGTTTTTACAGTGGCTGCGGTAGGCGCCGTAGCATAATATTGTTCAATAACGGTAAATCCTTTTTGTCGTTTCCAGCGAACAAAAGGTTGTAAAGCTGCCTGAAAATTAACAGCGGTTGTTGAATAACCCACAATGACATACTTTACAGGATATTTGGTAATAACATCTTTTGAAGCGGGTTGCTTATGATTGATAAGGTTGCTAAGGGAAGATTCGAAATAAGGTGAATAGTATTTTTCTTTCATTTGCTCGGTAAGGGCAATATCAGGATGTTTGAAAACCACTTCGAACACCAGTTCGTTATAAACTTTCAATATATTGCTCGCAGGGTTATAGCGAAAAGGAGCAATGGTAAGATTCCCGACCTGAACACCCCTCATGATGCCCGACATATTGACCGATACCATTTCGGGATTGTTGAACCCATTGGTTGTATAAAAACTCTGATCGTAAATAAAAGGATTTTCATTATCGTTAGCGCTTTTCGAAACGCTTGCCTGAGCGGGTATTATTTTTTGGGCAATACCCATTTCAGAGAATTTAATTTGCTGTTCCTTATAACTGATAATTTTTACCCGCACTTCAGCACCGTAAGGTATCTCAATTAATTTGCACAACACGGGCAATTGGGGTTTGCCGGCATCGTAAATTTTCGAAAATCCGGGAACTGTCAGCTCAATAAAACTTCCCTGGGGCGAATTAACCTGCATGGTCGCGATCTTATCAAAGCTGGCTTTCACTTTGATCTTATAGGGACTTTGCTCTAAAACGGTGAAATTGCTTTTGGAAGAATTCAGTTTAATTTCTGTTTGTGCAATGGTATTGGCAGCAAATACCAGCATCAGGAAAAGGATAGAAAATATGCTCTTATTCATTTTGATTGGGTTTAAATCTTATACTTTGAAAAATAATGGTAACAAATGTAACAAGAAATCTCTTTGCATGACTGGATCAATGAATTTTAACACTTCATTAACCGTAATAAATACGTGCTAATGAAACTGTTATTTTTAGACCGAGCCATACGGTCCACAATAGCAAACTGGAATACCCTAACCCTGGTTCAATGTTCCCGCTTCTTTTCATTTACTCAGTAAAAAATAAGTAGTTCCGACATTTAGTATATCTTTGCACTTCGAAAAAAACAAGCGCATTATTATGAATAAATCAACCATCAATACCATCTTAGGAATTTTAATTATATTTGGTATTCTCATAGGGTATAGTTTATGGACCGCCCCATCGAAAGAAGAACTTCAGAAACGGCAAAAAGAGCAGGATTCGCTCGTTGCAGTCCAGAATCAGCAAATTATCAACGATTCGATTGAAGCCGGAAAGAAAAAACTTCTTGCAGGCAAACAGGATTCTATCGTTAAAGAAAAACCGAAAGATACTGCCACTGCAACCCTGCCAAAAAAAGATTCACTGGCATCCACACTCAAATATGGGCAGTTTTCAGGTTCAGCCAAGGGCATTAATAAGCATTATATCATTGAGGACTCCCTGGTAAAGATCACATTTGCTTCGAAAGGCGGAGGTATCTCTTCGGTGGAACTGAAAACCTACAAAACTTTTGACAAAAAACCTCTTGTCCTTTTCAATACTGACACTTCGAACTATAACATTGAGTTCTTCTCTGACAACAAAAACATCAACACTGCCGGTCTGTTTTTCGAACCATTTTGGTATAACAAAGCATTTGAAGGAAAAGATTCAGTTTCAATCAGGGGTAAAGATTCGGTTAGTTTTGGTATGCGATTGTACCCGTCAGTGGATTCGACCAGGGATAAAACAAAATACATTGAGTTTCTTTACGTGATCAGGGCCAACGATTACATGATGCACTTCACCATCAACCTGGTGAATATGCAGAATGTCATCGCTCAAAACAATACTTACCTTGCTTTCGACTGGAGATTGCATCTTACACAACAGGAAAAAAGTGCATCGGCCGGCACATCAAGTGAATCGGCAAATACCAGTGTGTATTTCAAACCGAATGACGATAAGGTTGATTATTTGAACGAAACGAAAGATGATAAAAAAGAAAAGCTTCCCAATTTGAAATGGGTTTCGTTTAAACAACAATTTTTCTCATCAACACTTATAGGAGGTACACCATTTCTTAGTGCCAATATTGAAACACTGCAAAGAAAAGACACCTTATTCCCGGGCTACCTGAAAAGTTTGAGCGCCTCGCTTACCTTACCTTATAGTGTCACGGAAAAGGCAAGCTATCCCTTGTCGTTCTATTTCGGCCCTAATAAATACAAGACTTTGCGATCGTACGATTTGGATTTGGAAAGGCAGATACCTTTAGGCTGGAGTTTCTTTTTACTGGCCTGGATAAACCGCTATGCAGTTATTCCCATTTTCGATTTGTTGAGTGCCACCGGTATGAATTATGGAATTATTATCCTGATCCTTACTATCATTCTCAAGATAGTTCTGCTACCGATAGCTTATAAGACCTATATGTCGAGTGCGCGTATGCGCGTTTTAAAACCTGAAGTAGACGAGATAGGACAAAAATTTCCCAAAAAGGAAGACGCCATGAAAAAACAGCAGGCAACCATGGCACTTTATAAAAAAGCAGGAATAAATCCTATGGCAGGATGTATTCCAATGCTGCTGCAAATGCCTATATTGATTGCTTTGTATCGTTTTTTCCCGGCATCAATCGAATTGCGGCAGGAAAGTTTCTTGTGGGCCACCGACCTTTCGAGCTATGATTCTATCTGGACATTTCCCAATAATTTCAGTATTCCTTTTTATGGCGACCACGTGAGTTTATTCACTCTTTTGATGACCATTTCGACCATTTTCTATACAAAACTGAACAACCAGATGATGGGGGGTGCCAATCAACAGCCAGGAATGAAATTTGTGATGTATGCCATGCCGGTTATGTTCCTAGGATTCTTCAACAATTTTGCCGCCGGTTTAAGTTACTACTACCTTTTGGCAAACCTTATTACTTTCTTGCAGATGTATCTCTTCAGAAAATTCATCAACGAAGACAAAATTCATGCCCGCATTCAGGAAAACAAAAAGAAACCGGTAAAGACTTCCGGATTCCAGAAGCGGTTAGAAGATATGGCTAAAAAAAGAGGTTACAGCACAAAGAAATAATTTAACCTCACCCATTTTCGGGGATCATTTCAAATTATGAAAACAAAATCCAGTGGTGTTTTTCTTAACTGGACTATTCTTACCATACTGGTATTGGTATGGGGCAGTTCGTTCATTCTTATGAAGAAAGGACTTGAGGCTTACTCTTATCAACAGGTTGCTCTATTGCGGCTTGCCATCACCGGATTATTTCTTTTGCCTTTTGCTATCCGATCCATCAGGAAGGTCAATATGAAAAAACTGGGCTTGATGACCATTGTGGGGGTGGTTGGAAATGGCATCCCTGCTTTTTTATTTACCAAAGCAGAAACCGGGATAGACAGTTCGCTGGCCGGAATATTAAATTCGCTTACCCCATTATTTACTTTGATTGTGGGTCTTTTGTTTTTTAAAACCAGAACAAAATGGTATAATGTTTTGGGTGTAACTATTGGATTGGGTGGCACCGTGGGGTTAATGAGCGTGTTTGGCAACAGAGCACTGGAGTTTAATTTTGCCTATGGCATCTATGTGATCATCGCCACCCTGCTTTACGCTATCAACCTGAATGTTCTGAAAAAATTCCTGAAAGATGTCGACGCTATTACCATTACCGCTTATGCCTTTTTAATTATTGGCATACCTTCATTAATTTATTTGTTTGCTCGAACCGATTTTGTTGCCGTTCTGCAAACCCATCCGAAAGCATTAGGCAGTCTGGGATACACAGCCATATTGGGAATTGTCGGCTCTGCCCTGGCTGTAATCCTTTATAATAAACTTATAAAGACCTCGGGAGTTTTGTTTGCTGCTTCGGTAACCTATCTGATGCCAATTGTTGCTGTTTTCTGGGGTATAACTGACGGTGAACTGTTCAAACCCGTGTATGTGCTATGGATACTCATCATATTGCTGGGTGTTTTTCTGGTAAACTATACTTTCAATAAGGCATCGGTAAAAAACATAAACCCTTAAGAATATATTTTTACTTATTTTTGCAGGAACTCAATATTTATGGGATACTTTTCTCTGCTGTTATCGCCCTACAAAACATTTTGTGCAGCTTGCGCCATGCTGTTGCATTGTGGTAAAAAAGGCAGAATGTATTTGTTAAGGGCAAAACTCCACCTCCCTTCTCATGTTAGTATTGGCGATGTCAGAGTTATCGGAAAAAATTTCACCATTGGCGAGCACAGTTATTTTAACAGCGGACATATAGCCACTGCTCCTGATGCAAAGATAAGTATCGGAAAATGGTGCGCTATCGGACATAATGTTACTATACTGGCTATTACTCACGATACCGGAATTCCGACAGGGGATGCATTGCAGAGACCTTCCAAAAAAGGAGACGTGATCATTGAAGATGGTGTCTGGATTGGCAGCAATGCTATCATCACTCCCGGAGTTACCATCGGGAAACAAGCTGTTATAGGGGGAAATTCTGTGGTAACTCAAGACATACCTCCCTTTATGGTAGCCACCGGAATTCCCTGCAAGCCACTGTTCAGGAAAAGCGATGAAGAGATCAGTCAACACAACGAACTAATAAAATAGAAGAATACATGAAAATACTCATTACAGGCGGTGCCGGTTATATAGGATCGATGATAACCAATGTGGCACTACAAAACAATATACACGTAAAAGTGGTCGATTGTCTTTGGTTCAACCAGTCAATACCTTTGATACACTATAGCAATCCCAACTACGAATTTATTAGGGCTGATATCTGCGACACTCGCATGCATGAATCTTTATTACAGGATGTGGATTTTGTGATACATTGTGCAGCGGTTGTGGGCGATCCTGCCAGCAAACTTTTCCCTGAACTTACACAAAAGATCAATTATGACGCATCCATTGCTCTTTTCAATAAGGCGGTTGCCATGCAAAAAAAGGGCTTTATCTTTTTCTCTACCTGTTCCAATTACGGTTCGGTGGAAGGAATAGCCACCGAAGAATCGGAACTAAAACCACTCTCCTTATATGCCGAGACCAAAGTTCATACCGAGCAATACATAATAGAAAATCATAAAGACCTCGAATATATCGTCTGCCGGCTTTCAACCGTTTACGGAGTATCGCCCCGTATGCGTTTCGACCTTACGGTGAACGATTTTACCTTGAATGCCTTCCGCAAAAAATATCTGGATATCTTTCTGCCCGAATCATACCGCCCATACATTCATGTATACGATCTGGCCAATATCATCCTGAATCTGCTTGAGCATTTTGATAAAGTTAAAAACAATGTCTTTAACCTGGGCTTCAAAGGCGAGAATTATATGAAAATTGAAATAGCCGATGCCGTTCAAAAGCATATTGATGGGGTGAAGATAGACATACTGAAAGAAGGTGGCGACCTGCGCGATTATAAAGTTGATTTCTCGAAACTGTATTCTTACCTGGGATTGACCAATCTTTTCAACGTAGAAACTTCGGTTAAGGAGATTGTAGAGATATTGCAGGCGAAGATCATTACTGATTTTGATCAGCCGGTATATTATAATACCAGCCCGAATTTGGGATAATCAAATAAGAACGATGGAAAAACCCAAAATAATTCTTATTGGCGGAGGCGGTCATTGCCGTTCGTGCATAGATGTGATAGAAACCGAAGGAAGTTTCGAAATCTTTGGGATAATTGATATTAAAGAAAAAACCGGACAACTGATGCAGGGTTATCCAATAATCGGCTCTGATGAAGATATTCCCAAATTTATTGAAGAAGAATTTTACTTTTTAATAACATTAGGCCATATCAGATCGAACGAAACACGTGTGAAAATTTACGGGGAGCTTAAAAAAATGAATGCCCGTATGCCGGTAATCATTTCGCCCAATGCTCATGTTTCGAAACACAGTTCGATTGGAAGAGGCAGTATCATAATGCATCATGCTTTGGTTAATGCCAATTCGGCGGTTGGTGAAAATTGCATCATAAACAATAAGGCCCTGATTGAGCACGATTGCAAAATAGAGGATCATTGCCATATTGCTCCGGGGGCTATTCTTAACGGAGATGTATCGGTCGGCAGCGGCTCATTTATTGGAAGCGGCAGTGTTATCGTACAAGGGATAGAAATTGCAGACAACAGTTTTGTTAAAGCGAACAGTCTTATAAAAGCGAATATATGAAAGCAGTGATCTTAGCAGGAGGATTAGGCACAAGGTTGAAACCGTTTACGGATGTGATTCCCAAACCACTTTTGCCTTTGGGCGAAAAATCGGTGCTCGAAATTCAATTGGCACAATTAAAGAAGCATGGTTTCGACGAAATTTTCCTGGCGGTGAATTACAAGGCCGAATACATAAAATCGCACCTGGGCGATGGCGAAAAGTTCGGGGTAAAACTGCATTACAGCATGGAAGAAAAACCCCTGGGCACCTGCGGACCCATCACCTTATTACAGGACCAACTCACCGAACCCTTCCTGCTGATGAACGGCGACATCCTGACCAAGGCCAACTTTTCGGAACTGTACAATTTCGCCCTGCAATACAAAGAATCGGCGGTGACCATCATCACCAAAGTAATTACCACCCCCTTTCGTTTCGGTAATATTTCGTCCGATGGTGTGTATGTGACCGGAGTAGATGAAAAACCCGACCTGAAATTCGAGATACTGAGCGGAATGTATATCATGAAACCCCGGATCTTCGACCTGATACCACACAACGAATATTACGGAATGGATACCCTGATCAAGAACCTGCTGGAAATTAAACACCCCATCACCAAGATCATTACCCGGGATTACTGGCTGGATATTGGCGTGGTGGAAGACTACGAAAAAGCCCGCGAAATTTACGACACCCATTTTAAGGAAGAATAAAATGAACGTACTTTTGGTTGGAATGAGCAACCGCAATTTTTTGCCCGATCTCCAACAAAATTTAAGTACCCAAAATATTACTGCTGACCTGCTCGACCTGCTGGAAGGCTATTTCATTGATTCCAACCTGAACAAAACCGTTTTTGGCCGCAAAATACAGAGCAAGAACTTTCTGAAAAAGAACCTTCAACTCTTTAGTAATTTTCGAAAGGCTTTCATACTGCTTTCGAAAAGGAAGGTGGCATATGATATCTGCAACATCCATTTTCTGGACGTCAGGTATTATTTCTTCAAACGTAAACTATGTAAACTTGCAGACCGACTGGTAATTTCGACCTACGGAACCGATTTTTACAAGTACAGCAAATACGCCTTTCTGCAGAAACCTTTTTATAAAAAAGCCAGCCGTATTACTTTTGCTAATGAACTAACAAAAGCGGCCTTCGATACGTTTTACCAATCCGGTTTTTCAAATAAACTTGCTATCAGCCGGTTTGGACTTTCGCTACTCCCTTTAATTAAAGAAGTTCAGAACTCCGACGATTTTACAAAAAAGGCAAGAACCGATTTTGGCTTTCCGCATGACAAAATAATAATTACAATAGGATATAATTCCAGTCCGAACAATCAGCATGTGAAAATTATCGACGAATTGGTCAAACTTACCCCTGAATTAAAGAATAAGATATTCCTGGTCTTCCCGATGACATACGGGGGGTTTACCCATTATATCAATGAAGTGAAAACCCTCATGGATAAAACCGGAATCCCATATCGCACCCTTAAAAAATATTTAAGCACAGAGGAGTTAATTTCGCTCAGGCTTTCTTCCGATATTATGATCAACCTGCCGGTCAGCGACCAGTTGTCGGCCACCATGTGCGAATATCTTTATACCCGTAACTGGGTGATCACCGCAAAATGGCTGCCCTATGAAAGTATTGACCAAACGGGAGTGAATTACGACCGCATAGAAAGTTTTGATCAGTTAACCGTTCGGATGGAAGAAATATTGCTGAATTTTGCGCATTTTACTTCCCTGACAGAGCAAAATCCGGAGCGTATCTGGAATTTTTCTTCATGGAACCACAATATTAACGCATGGATAGACGTGTATAGCGCATGATATCAAAAAGCTTCCTGAAATCGTCCTTCATTTATTCCTTTATAGGTGCGTTGCCGCTGGCAGCCAGCTTTATTCTGCTGCCTTTTTACACTTTATACCTTTCGAAAGGTGATTTTGGAATGCTGGCCCTCTACATAATTTTTACGGGCTTGTTCCAGATACTGCTGAATTTCGGGCTCGATAATTACATCCCCATAGCCTACGTAAACAACAAGGACAACCCCCTGAAACAAAGGCAAAGCATCAGTTCGGCAGTGTTTTTACTGTTGGTGGGCGGCATTGGCCTCAGTTTGTTGTTTTCGCTCACCGGGAAATATCTGTTCAGCCTTTTCGATCCTATGTTTCCCACCAAAAGCCAGGGCTTTCAGTTCTTTCCCTGGGGTTTCTTTTGTGTGATGACCGCCTTTTTCAATTCGGTTTTCAAATCATACACCAACCTGTTGGTCAACCAGCAGCGCCCCATGCGCTTTTTTTGGTGCAACATTACCAACTTTGTGCTCACTGTTTCCATATCAATCGCCGGACTCTATATGTATCCCGATAGCCTGACCGGGCCTATGTATGGCCGTTTGCTTTCGGGACTGGGCATATTTATTATTGCATTTATTTTATTTGGCAAGGAATACGGCTTTACCTTTCACAGGATATATTTCAGGGAGATCTTCCGCTTTTGCTATCCCATGGCCTTTTATTTCTTTGTGTTGTGGCTGTTGGCCAATGTGAACAATTATATATTGCTGTATTACTCCGATGCAGGCACGGTAGCTATACTATCTTTCGCTATTATGTGCACCCAATTGATCGATTTTTTCCAGAACGGATTGTCGTCGGCCATTTTCCCTAAAATCTACGGCATTTGGAACGAAACCAAAGTGAAACACAGCACCCCCGAAGTGAATCGTTATTATAACGGTCTTACCCTGGCCAGTACCGCCATTTTGCCTGTATTCCTGATACTGATCCCTTTCGTGGTGATACTGTTCGTGAAAAAACCCGAATATTACGATAGTTTCTATCTGCTGCCCATACTTACCATAGGTTTTATTGCCAAGGGCCTGCAGGCTATGTTCTATACCCCCCTGCTGTATTTCCAGAAAACCCGCTCCATTTCGAAAGTATACTTTTTTGCTGCTCTCATACAAGTGGCTCTTAGCATAGTGATGATTAAATATTATGGTATTTTAGGCGCAGCCATCACCATTTCGGTTATTAAGATCGTTCAGGTGGCGCTGCTCTATTTCGAAAGCCGCAAGATATTCAGCCTGAGTTTTAATGCGGCCAAACAAATAGGGTCGCCCGTGGTCTACCTGATCTCGGTGGTGGCCCTGTATCCTTTCACCACCGATGCCAACCGTATTTTTATCAACCTCGTCCAACTGTTGATCGTTTTTGCCATGTCGTATGCCGTGTTTAAAAAAGATATTGATGAGGCCATTCTAAAGCTGGCAGGTAGAAAGAGGTCGTAAGCAGGGGAAGTGCGGTCGGTAGTCAGCAGTCGGCAATCCACAAACTAACCTCTATTATCAAATACATGGCCTTCTCGTCCACAGGCAAAAAAATGCGTCCAACTTAAGGTGTCTTTAAAAAGGAGTTCGATTAAAGACAAAAAATTCAGACCATAATTGATAAAATTGCAATTAACCTTATTCCCAAATTAAACCTTAGTAAAAATATCACTCCACGAATTATCTAACCTTATTAGCTTATAGATGCAAAATAAGGTAATAAGGTTGAATTTCATCGGGATGCGTTATTTCAAATTTCCCGCTGATCTCGCTGATTTACGCAGATTTTTTATCAGCGTTTATCTGCGTAATCTGCGGGAACTCCTAAAAAAATTACCTGAATTATATCAACTTGCATTTTGTTATATAATAGGTTTAAAACATCCGGGACATAAGGTTATGCCTAAGCTTTAAAATCAGAATCCTTTGGTCGAAGTCACGTTATTTTAAATATTATATTTGTTGTGTCGAAACTCTATATCCATGTTGCGAAAATTTCTGACACTGTTTTTTATTTGTATATCCTCCGGCGCTATGTCGCAGTATGTTTTTCCGGACAGAACGAATATAAAATTTTACGATAAGGATTCCTACCTGATAGAAGGCCTGGCATTTGCCGATTCAACCCGCGAATTTCCCTTCGACCGCCTGCCGCTTTGTTACAAGAAAAAGACCGACCGGGGTCTGTGGGATCTTTCACAGGCTGCTGCAGGGGTAACGGTTAGATTTTTCACCAATGCCACCACCATACTGTTAAAATGGAACCTGAATTATAAGGCAAATACCATCGATCCTTATAATTTCTGTCAGATGCCCGAAACAGGCTTGAAGGGAATAGATATTTATTGCAAAACTGCCTATGGCTGGCAATATGTAAATACAGCCAAACCCATCGCGAGCAATAATGAATTTATTGTCATCAATAAGATCGGCGCTGAAATGCGCGAATATAAGCTGTTCTTACCTTTGTTTTTTGAGGTTACCCGACTCGAAATAGGCATTGATGATACCTGCCTAATTAAAAAACCCGACCCTATTGCACAAAAGCCCATAGTATTTTACGGCAGCAGCCTCACCCAGGGTTCGGCAGCTTCGCGGCCCGGCATGGCTTATCCGGCTATAATTTCCAGAAAACTGCAGGCCGGATGTTTCAATTTCGGTTTCAGTGGTCATGGAAAAATGGAAGAATTTATGGCTAAAATAATAGCCGATATCGATGCATCTTATTATGTATTGGATTGCGTGCCTAATATGACCGCCGATGAGATCAGAAAATATTCCCTGCCTTTTGTGGAAATGATACGCAAAAAGCAGCCCGCCACACCCATTGTACTGGTGGAAGCAGTTGCGGTTGAAAAATCTTTTCTCGACACTGACCTGCAAAAAGAAATGGACGATAAAAACAGCGCACTGAAAGGCCAATTCGAAAAAATGAAAGTAAAAGGATTTTCTAACATTTTCTATGTCGAAAGTAAAAATGCCCTGGGCAGCGATCATGAAGCTACGGTAGATGGAGTGCACTTCACCGACCTGGGTCATATGCGCTATGCTGATTTTTTGATGGCAAAGTTCAGGGCTTTTAAGCTTAAGGTGGTTGCTAATAGCCTTAAATAATTTATTGAATGATTTTAATTTTTATCTGATTTAGAAGCCTGAATTTCCATCATCAAAACATATTTCATATTTGTTGTGGTGTAAATAAAGAAATAAGTTGTGCCACAGAGATAGGGTGATATTATCTAAAACGAAAGGTCATTCGAAATCTATAATAATTTAACAAGAACAAAGTTCTGAAAAGCTTATTATACCGATAGCACTAATAATATGGTCTTATTTCATCCGCCAGGCGGCGGATTCATTATACCATTTATTAGTAACCTGAGCTCGGGTTAACAAGATTCGTAATTGATTGATTTTTCAATGATTATTTTTGCCGTAGGCAATGAATGACAATAAATGAAACATAAACAATGAAATTATTGTCCGTAGGACATTCACAACGCCTAAACGATATATCTCCTAAAGGAGAAAAAAACATTGAATTTGAATAAGCTATTGACATTTAACTCCTGACGGAGTAAAGGAAAATAAACATTTCTTTTCTCTTATCCCGAACTCAGGTTAGTAGCACCGACATTTACCATTGTAACTTATTTTTAGATTGGACTAAAAAATAAGTACAATTGGTATTATCCCCTTTTCCGTTATTGCTTTGTTTGCTATATACCAAATTTATTACATATTCACACTGCAATGTATCTCATTTGTGCACCTAGTTTACTAAATATGCATACGAAAAAAACAGGATTACAAAAATGTTTCTCCAACTCGTTTTTTAAAGTATTGATAATGTGCAGAATCACCTTCGCTATCAGTACTGATAGCGAGCCTATCAGGATAGATAACGGGGTGGGCTGGAAAGAAGTTTAAGCTGTAAGTATTGAAAACATCGTTTTCAGGGTAGAAATTTTGGTTTTCTACCCTGATATTTCATTTTTCAGTACTAAAAAAATAGCTGTAAGGATAATTATTCAAGCGAACTGTATAGAAGAACAGGTTTTCAGAGTTGAATTTTGACTTTTATGGACTGAAATTTGACTTTTCAGGAAAGGAAATGACTTTTTATGGGTATAATTTCAGGCTATCAATACTGATAGCGACGCTATCAGTATTGATAGCGAAAATGTCAGTATTGTCATTTTTCATTACTTTCAATAAAACTATATTTTATTTCCTGAAAAACTCAATGAATATACAGACCCGTTCGCTATATAGATTGAAACTTTCATTAACTGTAATGCCCGATTTTGTTTTTGGCATGAAAGAGAAAATAACTGGCAAGACTGTTGGAATGCCTGCCAAGTAATATCAAATGAAAAAGGGGGCACGTCGTTTTATCCTGTAGCCCCCTGTTTTTTAAATTAATTACAATAACGTTTGTAAAAAATAAGTCCAATTGAAGAAGTAACAAAATAGGGGATAGTATTATTTCATCCTTACGCTGCTCGGAATATTCACCAGCCGGTCTTCAATATATTGAGCATTTTCCAGATCGGCGGCCATGCAATGTGTAAACATTTCCAGTTTATTCATCAGTGTCCAGGATGGGCGGGTCATCACTCCGTTCTTATTGGTAAATTCCAAGAAAGCATCGCGTTCGCTGCGGTCGTTCAGCATAATGCTGTGCAGCCAGGCATTGGCTCGTGAATGTGGAGGTTCCGAAAGAAAACGATAAGGAGTATTGGCAAAAAAGTCAGCATAGAGTTTTCCCAACTCCCGTTTGTTTTCAATATAGCCTTCCAGGCTCTCCAATTGGGCGCAGGCCAGCGCGGCATTGATATTGGGCATGCGGTAGTTGTAGCCAATATGGTCATGTTTGAACTCCCACGCATGGGGCATTTTGGCCTGGGTGGTCAGATGTTTTGCCAGCACGCCCAGTGCGTCGTTATCGGTCAGCACGGCCCCGCCGCCTCCGCAGGTAATGGTTTTATTGCCGTTAAAACTGAAAGTGCCTAACAGCCCGAAAGTACCCGTATGTTTGTCGTTATAGAAACTACCTATAGATTCGGCGGCATCTTCTACCACAGGAATACCAAACTCATTACAAACCGCCACTATTTTGTCGATCTCAGCCGGAAACCCAAAGGTATGCATGGGAACACAGGCGGCAATTTTCTTGTGAGAATCGTAATGCACCCTCTCGTTTTTATAATCCAGCAGTGTATATTTCTTAAGAAAATCGTACAGTTTCTCAGCCGATAATCCCAAAGTATTCTGATCCACATCCACAAAAACAGGGTCGGCGCCTATATAGGCAATGGCATTACAGGTTGCAATAAAAGTAAGAGGTTGTGTTATTACCAGGTCATTACGTTTCACCCCGGCAAGCAATAGTGCCACATGCAGGGCTGCGGTTCCGTTCGAAGTGGCAATGGCATACTTTGTTCCCGTATATTGTTTAATGTCGTCTTCAAACTTGTTGACAAACTTGCCTACTGACGAAACAAAGGTGGAGTCGATGCATTCGTTCAGGTATTTCTTTTCGTTACCCGTAAAACGGGGTTCGTGAAGCGGAATAAAGGCTTGGGGAGTGTTATAGGCTTTGCGGATAAAATCGACGGTTTCTTGAAACATTTCGTTGGGTCATTAATATTTGCATTCAAAATTAGGAT
The DNA here is from genome assembly GCA_964469155.1 of uncultured Bacteroidales bacterium. Classification (GTDB taxonomy): domain Bacteria; phylum Bacteroidota; class Bacteroidia; order Bacteroidales; family CAIWKO01; genus CAIWKO01. The sequence continues at coordinate 34,663 of CAYXXU010000029.1, read as the reverse complement.
TAATTCTTAACTCTACTTTACCAAAACTAAAAAATCAAAGTAAAATTAAAAAAGGAATTAAAATCTATAAAAAAATTTAAAGTCAGTTTAAATTGTATTTTTGTGATATTAAATTCAAATAAAACGACAATGAGGAAGCTTGCACCTTTCATAATACTTTTGGCCATTTTCAATTATTCAGCTTTTTCGCAGAACTGGGCACAAAAAACCAGTCTTCCCACCGCTGGCAGATATTCAGGAATTGCCTTTACTGTTAACGGAAAGGGCTATGCCGGATTAGGGGTAAATGCATCACAACAAAAATATCATGATATTTGGGAGTACACTCCGTCAACCAATTCCTGGATCCAAAAAGGCAACTATCCCGGTAACGGAATGTATGCTGCGACAGCCTTTTCGATCAACGGCAAGGGTTATATTTGTTTGGGTGGAGATGCCACCAGCAACACCAACGGAACCAACCAACTTTGGGAGTATGATCCCACCAACGACACCTGGTTACAAAAAACCAATTTCCCGGGAATAGCAAGATACGGAGCCAGTTGTTTTGTCATAGGAGACACAGCCTTTATCGGAACCGGATCCTATTGTAACCCGAATGATTATTTAAGTGATTTTTGGATGTACATTCCTGCATCAAACACCTGGACCCAATTAACTAATTATCCGGGCGGTCACAGAAACCATGCGAATGCATTTGCCATCCAGCAATACGGATTTTTGGGAACAGGGTTAATAAACAACTCTGTTGTTACCAATGATTTCTGGAGATACAATAAACAAAGCGATACCTGGACCAGCATTGCACCTTTACCCGGACAGGACAGGATGGGAACCGCATGTTTTACGAATCTGAATAAGGGTTATGTCGGCACCGGAAAAACTATAAGCGGTGTCTATTATAATGATTTTTATGAATATGCCCCGGTTGCCAATACCTGGACCTTATTGCCTTCAACCGGTGGTTTACCCTCCCGTGCCACTGCTTTTACTTTTGAAATAGGTGGTGAAGTTTTTATCGGAACCGGACAGGCATCACCTTCTCCCCTCAGCGATTTATGGTCGTGGAAAATACAAATTACAGATATTAACGACCAAAATCCGGATGTTTCCTTGGCCGCAGTTACTATTTACCCCAATCCTGCTACAGACGAATTAAATCTTGAAAGTACCAATACAAATGAGGCCTGTGATTTTGAAATTCATAATTCGTTGGGACAGATTTTTTACAAAGGAAGCTTTGTGAATAAAACCACAGTTCAAATACAGGGTTTTGCATCAGGTGTTTATTTCATAAAGCTTAATAATGGAACAACCACTGAATGTAAAAAAATATTCATCAATTAATTTATGCAGGGTTATCCATAAAAAAAATCTCCTCAGACAATTTGGTCTGAGGAGATTTTTTATTTAGTGACGATAATGCTATTTCTTTTTAGTCTTTGGGTCAGCATCAACAACCTTCTCTTTCTTTTTCCTGAACTCAAAAAACAAAGCGGCTGCTATGAATAATACCAGCAACACAGAGCCTGCCAGCGAAACCTTTTCGCCCACATAGTAAGATTGGGGTTCGAACTTGAATTCTATTTTATGATCACCTGCGGGTATCACCATGGCACGCAAAATATAATTGGCACGGAAATAAGGAGCCTTGTTCCCGTCGATATAAGCATCCCAGCCTTTGTTGTAGTAAATTTCAGAAAACACGGCCAGTTGATCAGCTTTCAGGCCCTTGGCTTCGTAAGCCAAATAGTTCGGTTTATAATCGGTAAGTTTAATGGTAGCCAGATAATCTTTTTCTCCTTTGAAGGCACTCACCTCGGTTTCGAATCTTTTATCCACAATGGCTGTATTGGCAGGAGTAAAATTATCCAAAGCCTTAATCTCCTCATCTGCATTGGCAACCATGGTCACATTCTTAACAAACCATGCATTTCCTAATGCTGCATGATTTCTTAGAGGACGCGCTTCAGGATTATAAATGTAGTATTTGGTATTAAGCATGTTCATGGTGGTCAGGCCATACATAGTAGCTATCAAAACCGAATCAGGAGCGCCGGCTTTCAGGGTATTTATAAGGCGTTCCTGTTCTTTGTTAATACGGTAATCAATCAGGTCCTGATATCTGCGTAATTTGGCAGCATGATATCCACCCAGCGATTTATGAAAATAAGAAGTAGAGGCATCGAGAGCGAAATTTCCGGTGGTCAGATTCAAAACCCGGAAGCTCAAAGTAGAATCCTGTAAAATAAATTCATCTGCCGGAGAAGCTGCATAAGGAGTTTCCATTTGCTTTTTCGGAACAAAACTCTTATCGTTCAGATATCTTCTGTCGATAGGAACCATATCGATCAATATCAGCAACCCCAGGCCGGCATAAAGCAAATATTTGCTCATCTTTTTAGCGGAAGCATATATCCAAATAAGTGCTGCACCAATCAGAATAAATGCGATGGAACGCATACACGACATTTTAAAGATAGACATTCTGGCTATTTCCAGATTGGTAATGATACCGTCTATCTGTGCCTTATTGGCGCCTTGTTTCAAATACTCATTAAACTGACCCGATTCGGCAGGGGTAATAAAGTTGAAAAACAAACCCGGCATCAACAGGAACAGGAAAGTAAGACCGGCAGTCAGCCCCAGTGAGATGAAGAAAAATACTTTTTTGGTTTTAATGATCTTCGGGTTCTCAACTATTTCTTTTAAAGCCAGAATGCCCAGCAGGGGCATCGTTACCTCCGCTATGATCAGAATAGATGACACCGCCCTGAACTTGTTGTAATAGGGGATATAGTCAATAAAAAAGTCGGTCAGAAATCGGAAGTTATGCCCCCACGAAAGCATCATGGCCAGCACGGTAACCCCAAACAAAGCCCATTTCAGTTTCCCTTTCACGATAAACAAACCCAGCACAAACAGAAATACAATTAAGGCTCCTACATAGACAGGTCCGGAGGTGAATGGCAGGTTCCCCCAATAGTGGCTTTGCTGAGATACAGGCTCGCGGTATTGTCTTTCTACTTTCTCCATGGCCGATTTTTTCTTACCCAGGGCCTCACTTTCGCCGCCTTTGGCATCGGGTATCATCAGCGTAAAGGTTTCGCCGATACCATAGCTCCATTGCATGATATAATCCTTGTCTAAGCCGCCCGACCTGTTTTTCCCGTTATCTGTAAGTTCCGACTTACCCCGAATGGTTTCCTTGACATACTCCGAGGAAGTCCAAAGATTGGTAATATTTGGTCCTATAGAAACTATCCCGGCAAAAATCAATACGGCAAGGGCAATGAAAAACGATTTCAGTTTCTTTTCAATAATGGCATAAATAAACTCAAACAAGGCAATGAAACCTATGATCAACAGCATGTAATAGGTCATTTGTACGTGGTTGACGTTTATTTCAATGGCCATAAACAAGGCCGTCATGGCTCCTCCCAATAGGTATTTTCCTTTGAAAGTGAGCAGAATACCTGATAAAACCAATGGAATAAATGCGATGGCCAGTGTTTGCGAATTATGCCCCACGTTGAGGTAGATAAAGAAATAGGAGGAGAAAGCAAAGGCAATGGCCCCTACTATAGCAAGCCAGGGATCGGTTTTAAGGGTTAGCAGAAGAATGAAAAAACCCAAAAACAGAACAAATAAAATATTGGCAGGAAAAGGCAATCCTGCCATCATAATTTTTTTAAAGAAGGGCACCACCGAAGTCTTATAAAGCACACTGATCTGATAAGCCGGCATACCGCCAAACATGGAGTTGGTCCAGAGGGCTTCTTCCCCGGTGGCATTCCTGTAATCAGATATTTCTTTGGAAGATCCTTTATAGTGGATAACATCGCTCTGATTAAGTTGCTTGCCGTCAAATATAGGGGCTACATAAATTAATGAAATAGCAATAAATATGATTATTGCTACCGCATAAGGAATCAATTTTAAAAAGTTAATTTTTTTCATGTGCTGCTTAATTTATTATTCTTTAATTTCTTCGTAATTCACATAATCCCCCACATCGGTTTTTTTATCAGGTGAGGGGGGAATATTTTCGATGCGGACCGAGCCTTCGGGTTTCTCTTCTGAGGTTTGTTGAGAGTTTTTAACATGGTTCTGAAGGTTTCTGGAAAGTTTGCGCAGAAACAGCCTGCCCAAAAAAGGAAGCACAAATAAAATAAATAACCACGAAACAACCACTACCGCCAGAAACCAAAGAAATGTATTCATAAACCCGGGCTATAAAAAAAATTGAGGAGACAAATTAAATTATCTCCTCAAAATTAAATTATTTTATGAAACGGAAAACTCCGTAAAACTATCTTTTATGTAATTTTTCGTCAGAAACCGTTAATTTTTTTCTTCCTTTTGCCCTGCGACTGGCAAGAACCCTGCGACCATTTGCCGATTCCATTTTTTTACGAAATCCGTGGTTGTTTCTTCTTTTACGCTGCGAAGGTTGGAATGTTCTTTTCATGGTTCAAATTTTTAAGGAGTGCAAAGGTAGAAGTTATTTTCATTTCTGCAAATAAATTTTACGTTTTTTTATTATAATCGCATGTACATCATAAGAAAAATGGCATAACAGAATAAAATGCAATTAACCTTATTATTTCTTCAAAAACCTTAGTAAAAATATCACTTTGCCAATCATCAAACCTTATTAGCTTATTGATGCAAAATAAGGTAATTAGGTTGAATTGCACCTTGTTTTTCTATTACTAAGGTTGGAAACTAATCTACACACCCTCCCGGATATTTAATTTAGTGGCGACCTTTTTAAACAATCCCGGGAAGAGATAAGGTTTTACCTTAACAAACCTATCAGAATTCTAAGGTCGTACTCAAGTAATAAACATATTCTGCAATTGAATTCACCTGAAATTATTTTGTTTCCATCATGGCTTTCTCAATACAATTCCACAGGAGCTTTGCAGAGCGGTCCCACGAATACTCCTTTAGTTTACTATGGCCCTTTTGTATCAATGCTTCACACAATTGCGGATCGGAGGCTGTTCTTTGCATTGCATCGGCTATCGATTGGGGATTAAATGGATCGGTAAGCAGGGCGGCATTGCCTGCTACCTCGGGCATTGAAGTAACATCCGAGGTAATAACAGGAACCCCGCAGCGAAATGCTTCCAGGATGGGTATGCCGAATCCTTCAAAATATGAAACGTAGGTTAAGGCCGTTGCCCCGCCCAGTATTGCATTCAGATCGCCCTCGCCCAGCCTGCCGGTAAAAACTATATCATCTTTGTACTCCAGACCGGTAAAAATATTTTCCAATTCGCGGGTCCACCATTTCCGGGCGCCTACAATCAAGAGTTTGTGTTGTAAACCCGAATGTTTTTTGAAAAGCTCGAAAGCCAGAAAAAGGTTTTTCAGGTTTTTACGGGGCAGCAAGGCTCCGATAAAAATAAAATAATCACAACTACCGGAGTATTTTTCTTTTATCGCCATCTTTTCGGAAGAGGAAATAGTATGGAACATTTCGTTCACTCCGTTATACACCACATCGATCTTACTTTCCTCAATATTGTATTTCTGCTGAATGTCTTTTTTCGAAAACTCCGACACCGTTGCAATGCGGATAGCTTTGGCAGCAAAACGGGGAAAGAAATATTGATAATATTTTGTAATGATCCAGGGAAGGTCCTGGGGGAAATGTTCGAAATTCAGATCGTGTATCACCGCCACCTGAGGTATCTTAGCCGCAAGCGATAAATATCCGTCGGGAGAAATAAAAACATCCGCTTTTACTTTCTGTAAGATACGGGGAATGGAACATTCGAACCACAGATAAAATAATACCGGATGGCGCGCCTGTGGTCCGGTTACCATCGGAATTACATTATCCGAGAAAACAAATCCGGTATCGAACGGACGGTCGAAAACAAAATAAAAGGTATGTTCGGGGTGATCGCGGGTGATGCGTTTCAGGGTTTCGGAGGCAAACCATCCGATACCTTCCAGTTTGCCTTGCAAGAGCAGTCGCGTATTAACAACTATATTCAAAACCGTATCGGATTAGTTATCCAGATCGTATTCCTGAATTTTACGATACAGGGTGCGTTCCGAAATTCCCAGTTCTTTGGCCGCTAACCTGCGTTTTTTGGGATATTTTTCCAGGGCTTTTTTGATGGTGAGCTTTTCTTTCTGCTGCAACGAAAGTGATTCTTCGTAAACATCGGGATATTGAACCGATTCGGTAAGTATGGTTTCAGGCTCATGGATCTGGACCTTGTTTTCAGGCTTATATTCCTGCTGAAATTCAATATTCAGGTCGTGCAAAAACTGGGTTTTTAAATCGTGAATATCGGCCGATATATTTCCGTCTTTTAAAATATCACCTACCAGTTGCTTCAGTTCGGTGATGTCTTTCCGCATTTCGAAAAGCACCCGGTAGAGAATATCCCTTTCGGAAAAGTCCATCACCTCGCCGGCATTCTTCAGCAGCACCGGCAAACGGCTTATGTTTGCCTGCGGAAGATATTTGGTGAGGGTCTGAGCGTTGATGGTACGTTGTTTTTCTATGATGGAGATCTGTTCGGTAATATTCTTCAACTGACGTATGTTTCCGGGCCAGCGATAATTCAGCAATAAGGCCTGGGCATCTTCGTCGAGCACGATACCGGGCATTTTGTATTTGTCGGCAAAATCGGATGCAAATTTGCGGAACAACAGCAGCACATCGTCTTTGCGTTCGCGCAAAGGCGCCACGGTGATAGGCACCGAGTTGAGACGATAATAAAGATCTTCGCGGAACTTGCCATGTTGTATGGCTTCCGTAAGGTTGATGTTGGTGGCCGCTATGATCCTGACATTGGTTTTCAGCACTTTCGATGAGCCGACCTTAATGAATTCGCCCGATTCCAAAACTCTCAGCAGTCGTGCCTGGGTCGAAAGAGGCATGTCGGCAATTTCGTCTAAAAATATGGTGCCTCCGTTGGCCACTTCGAAATATCCTTTCCGCGCTTCGTGGGCCCCGGTGAACGATCCCTTTTCGTGTCCGAACAATTCCGAATCGATGGTGCCTTCGGGTATGGCCCCGCAGTTGACGGCAATATACGGACCGTGTTTGCGGGCGCTCAACTGATGAATGATCTGCGGAAACACTTCCTTTCCCGAACCGCTTTCGCCGGTGATCAGCACACTCAGATCGGTGGGGGCTACCTGGCGGGCTACATCTAACGACAATTCCAATACGGGAGAGTGACCTATGATACCGAAACGCTGCTTGATTGCCTGAACATCCATAATAGTAGTTTTAATACGCTGCAAAAGTAATTCATTTCCGTCGGGCGGCAAGGCAGATGTGACAAATTTATGACATTTTGGCAGTAAAATCTTCCAAAATACACATTGAATTTTTAGTAAACGATTGAAATTGATAAAATTCGAATTTTCAGCAAAGGAATTAAGTAATAATCAGAATTTCTTATAAAATTTTTATATTGAAAACCCATTGTTTTTCATCACATTTTTGTTTACATTTACCCCCTATTTCCCTTTGTTATATTCCCACCCCAAGATGAAAGCGAATATAATCCTTACTTGCCCTTACTACACTGACTCTTTTATTGTTTTGTTATCAAGTATGATTAAAATATTAACCACTAAAAAATTAAAGCCTATGAAAAAAATTCTTACAATTTTAGTAATGTTGACAATATTATTAACATTTGGGAGCATGAAGTTAGCTGCTCAGATAATGCTGGATACAATTTTACCAATGTCACAAATTGGTATGGGGTATGATTTTAAAACTGTGCAAATTAGTGACCATGAAACAAAATACTATCTTGCTGATACCGTAACAAACACTTTTTGTTTATACAATATGGATTTTTCTCCTTTTATGTTAAACATACAAGTACCAGAGCCATTTGACATGCATAATGGATTATTTCAAGTGCTATACTTAACCAGAACATTATTTGATTGTGATTCGACAAATATCGAATATGCATACTATTCACCTTCAAATATTTTTAAGCCTTTTAGAATTATGCGTACCGATGGATCATTATTATTTAAAAAAGATAGTGCAAATGGACCATATACTTATGGTACTCCAATGGGAGGAACAGACTTTATTAGACCAATTGTAAATTCATCATCTGGAACCAAGCTGTTCCTACAAGACAATAAAAGCAATAAGTATATTTATTCACTCTGCGGAACTTTACCGACGAATGTGTTTGATTTTACATTATCTCAGCAATTTATAATAAATGTTTACCCTAATCCTTCATCTAAAACCATCAATTTTGAAATAAATTTACCAGATAATATAAATGATTATTATTTGTTAATCGCAGATAATAATGCGAAGATATTGAAAAAGGAAAAGGTAAATAAAAATCTAAACACCATTGACATTGATAGTTTGCCAAGTGGTAATTATTATTACTCATTATATTCAAATGAGAAAGTTTATAAAACAGGAAAATTTATTATTATCAAATAACTTTAAATATAAAAATAATGAAAACAATAATTAAATATTTTATTTTTTTAATATTAACGATGTTAACCTATTTGTCCTATGCTCAATCAACTTCACCAGGTAATACTGCTTCTAATTTTTTAGAATATTTAGGATGGAATGGAAGCGGAGGTAATAATAAGCATCTTGACATAAAAAACTTGTTTTCACCAACCATCACCAATAAATACAACATTAATTTTTGGACAAATAATGGAACAACAACTACCCAGAAAATGACCATTTTAGGCACTAATGGAAATGATGATGGTTATGTGGGAATAGGCATAGCCTCTCCACTATTTAAACTCGACGTGGACTATGGTCACATAAATGTTACAAATCCTTATTATGGATTTTGTATAGGTGGCGGTGGAAGTCCATTAGTACACAATGAAGTTTTAAAATATCATGGAGCAGCAGGCTATACTCCTTCAACCACAAACATTTTTGTAGGCGTGGGAGCCGGTATTATAAATCAAGCAAATGTCGGACTTTCTACCGGGTTGAATAATACTTTTGTAGGGAACGATGCGGGTGTTGTAAATACCGATGGCTATTCTAATACCTTTATCGGGTATAGGGCTGGTTTTGGAAATACACTGGGCAGATATAATACTTTGGTTGGCGATCAGGCAGGTAATAGCATCCAATGCAGATATTTTAATACATTTGTTGGCTATCAAGCTGGATTTTCAGCAGGTAATTATTCAACACCATCAAGTGAACCTGGAGGTACTTTTGTTGGGAATGTATCTGGATATAATACAATCAACGAAATTGGAAATTCATTTTTTGGAGATCATTCAGGTTTTAATAATGAAACTGGTACAGGAAATACCTATATTGGTGCGTATTCGATGGCTGATTATGGTGCAAATAATAGTGACAATATATATTCAACTGCCTTAGGAGCACATACTAGAATTAAAGGAAATTTTAGTACTACTTTAGGGGCATTCTCACGTGTTGAAGGAGACAGATCGACTGCCATAGGTCAGCATGCATTTGCGAATCATGAGGATATTATTATAATTGGAGATAATTATGTAAATGTGGGTATTGGTCTGTCATGTGATATTATTAATATTTCTCCACCAGCAACAACCCTTGAATTAAATGCGATAATTGGAAATAATTTTGCTAATATAGATGATATTCCAGGTGCAAGCGGACTTAGATTTAGAGATCTTACAATTTTTTCAACACCTGTTTTGACAAATCCAAATTCGAATGTACTTTCTGTAAATGAAGATGGAGATGTTATATTGGTGCCTAACACTGGCGTTTTCGGATTTGGAACTTGTTCCCCATATGCTCCTACTATACTCACAACTTCAGATGCCATACTAGATTTGTCTAGCAATAATTTATATTTTAAAGGGCAATATTCAGGTGAAAAAAGTAACGTAGCTATTGGGTTAGGATGTGAATATCCATTAATGTCGAAATTAACTGTTTATCAAACAAAAACAACTAACGGTACTGTTGGAGATATAAGTTGTGCCGGAATATTTGTTAGTGATCCTGACCTAAACATTTGCGACATATCAATTGGCACCTGGGGTATGGCCAGACACGGAGGCAAGTATAATGTTGGTCTATATGGATTAACCAGTAGTAATGGTCAAAATCCCGATAGTTATGGTGTTTTAGGATTATCAAATCCGATTCCAACACCAATTACAGGAACAACGAATAGTTGGGCCGGTTATTTTAATGGAGCAGTATTTGCAACGTATGATTTTTTTTCGCCGTCTGATTCAATTTTAAAAACTGGAACAACCCCAATGTCGAAAGGTCTTGAGATTATAGACAGTTTGAAACCAAAAACATTTTATTTCGATACAGCCTTTGCAAACGCAAAAGGATTATACCTGCCTGGGAATAAACAATATGGTTTTTTAGCCCAAGATGTCCAACAAATACTTCCGGAATTTATTACAGAGGTAACGAATCCACCACAATTTGATACTGCCGGCAATGAAATCCACCCCGCCTTCACCTTCAAAGCCCTTAACTATAATGGCTTCATTGGCATCCTCACGCAGGGCATAAAAGACCTCGATTCCATAAGCGACAACCAGGCTTCGCGCATTGATACCCTTGAGGTGTATGGCCGTGGCGATTTCGACTGGCTTCTTTCGGGCAGCAATGACCAACTCAGAACCCCATCGGATATTAATGAAATTAAATATACCAACGGTTATTTGCAGGTAAATCGCAACAACACTACATCCTCAGCAGTACTTGATGTAAGAAATGATACTTCAATTGCTCACTTTATTGATACAATTGGTGCGGGTATGTTTGCAACGGATATGACTGGTTTTAATATTCCGGCATATTCTACTTTTAGCAATCTTACAAGCAATATTTACAATTTGCCAAATGTATCGGCCAATATTGTTGGAATAAATTCCCGAATAACATCAAACACCGGTAATAATAGTACTTCAATTCTAAGCGAGATAGATGGTCCCGGCAGTTCAAATACAGCCATTAGTGGTATTGCAAAAGGAGCAGGCAATAATTGTGGTATAGTTGGAGGTGCAGAGACAACGGACGAAAATGTTATAGGATACGGTATTAGGGGTTATTCCTATACTGAAAGTACCTATTCATGTCCATGGTCTTTTAATTGGGGTGTAAGTGGAGGTGCATCCGGTGGTTTTTACAATGAGGGTGGAGAATTCTCGGCCGGCGGAGTGGATTGGAATTGTTCTAACACTACCGGAATGAATATAGGCGTTTTTTGTCAGGCTTCTAATGCTTCATACAATTATGGTATTTGGGCCAGTGCACCAATAATTGCAGGACATCAGCATTCAAGCGTTGCAGGATATTTTAATGGTAATGTTGATTATACAGGAACTTTAGCACATGTTTCGGATATGAAATTCAAACAAAACATCATGAATCTCCCAAATGCAACCTCAATTATCGAACAACTACAACCCAGAACTTATACTTATAAAATTGCAGATTATCCGTATATCAATTTTGATCAGGGCAAACAATATGGATTTGTGGCACAGGAAATGGCATTAATTCTACCGGATTTGGTAAGTAGCTCGGTATTTAGGGCTGAATACGATTCAGATCAACACATGATTCATGATACTGTTGGATACAAGTCGGTAAATTATATGGGACTAATTCCGATTATGGTCCAGGCAATGAAAGAAACAAATCATAAAACAGATTCCCTTACTCAAACATTTACTAATAAAATTGACAGCCTGAATCAAATAATCAAAAATTACGAAAACCGCTTCAATAATCTGGAGCAAATGATCAATGCCTGTTGTGTTTCTCATACCAACAAATCGGTTGAAAACCCCAACGGAGGTAATGTTACCGAAATTAACCTTGAAAATATTCAGGCCATTGTATTAGATCAGAATGTTCCCAATCCGTTTGCAGAAAGCACGTTTATCAATTATTTCATTCCTGAAAACATCAACTTTGCCCAAATAATCTTCACCGATAATTATGGCCGTATAATGAAAACAGTTGATATTACTTTATCAGGTAATGGAATGATAAAAGTATACGCTTCAAATCTCAGCAGTGGTATTTACACTTACAGCCTGGTGGTGGATGGTAAGGTGGTAGAAACTAAGAAAATGATGCGGACAAAATAATTTATAGTTCTCAGCTAAAAAAATAACGGGCTGCTTTCTTAAATGCAGCCTGTTTTTTACATCATGATATACCACAAAGATTCCATTTTTATACCTACTAACCTGAGTTCGGGTTAACAAGATTCGTAATCGATTGAATTATTAATAATTATTTTTGCCGTAGGCAATAAATGACAATAAATGGGACAGAAACAATGAAATTATTGTCCGTAGGACATTCACAACGCATAAACGATATATCTCCTGACGGAGAAAAAAATCATTAAATCTGCATAACCTATTGACATTTAACTCCTGAAGGAGTAAAGGAAAATAAATATCTCTTTTCTCTTATCCCGAACTCAGGTTACTAATTTTCACAGCCAATATATTCACCATTTTCTATTCTTTCCACATTTGCGCAGCAGACAGAATGTCAACTTTTCATGCGACGCGCTTTTGTGCAGTAGACAGAAAGTCCGGTTTTTATGCGACGCGCATTTGTGGAAAGCATAGAAAGTAAGATTATCAGGCAATTCAGATTTGTTGAAAGAAAGGAAGCGAAATTTTTCTCGGCTTATCCCAAAAGTGTTATGTGCGATTTTCAGTGCCTGAGTCCATATAAGAAAACCTATCAAACACTCACAATGGGATTTCTTCGGAATAAAGTGTGTTAACCCAATTCCAAAATAATCTCTAAGTAAACTAAAACTTTAAACTTATCCCCAAACTGGGCATAATGGGCAACTGGTTGATGCGTTTGTAGGTGATACGGTCGAAATAAAAGATGTTTTTTCGGTTGTACACATTGGTAACGCTGAGGTTGATATCGAGCGAGGTGTTTTCGCTGAACCAGAAGGTTTTATTGGCCGAAATATCCAGGCGGTGATACACAGGCAAACGGCCGCTGTCGTAACCTCCGTAAATGATGCCTATATCGCCGTTGGTGGTGGTATAATCGGTGCCAATGCCATGGGCAAAGGTAAGGGCCTCATAAAATCCCTGGGTCTGTGAGAAGGGAAATCCCGAGCCCAGGTTCCAACGTACGTTTACACCCCAACCCAGGTTTTTCCCGAACTTATACGATCCCACCAGGTTCACATTATGACGGCGGTCGTAGTGAGGATAGTAAGTATCGAAACCATCGTAGCGGTGAATAAATCCATAGGAATAGACGCCCCAAAGATACAGTTGACGCCATTCGTATTTCAGCGTCAGATCAATACCTTCGGCATCGCCTTTTTCTATCACAAAATCTTTTTTCAAATAATCGGGTTTATCAGAGTATTCCGGAGAATCGTTGTAGACCTTGTTGCGGTTGATATTGGTGAGTTGGGTAAACCATTTGTAATAGCCTTCCAGGTTGAGTGTAAGGTTTTTAAGCAGGTCGATCTCTATACCGAAAATAACATGATCGGCTTTTTGAAGTGCATGGGTAACATCTTTATCGTCAAATTTGTCCTGAAGATTATCGGGGCCGGAAATAAATCCATAAAAAAGGTTCACCACATCGCGGTCAGAACTGGCCGAGATCAGGTTTTGCGAATACATACCCGCAGCCAGTTTCAACCTCAGGTATTTTGTGACATTGTATTTTATGGCCAGACGGGGTTCGGGCGAGAAGGTCGACAAAGAAGCATATTCGTGTCCACGGATGCTGGGTTCGATCAGGAATTTCCCGATCACCCATTTGTATTTCAGAAACAGTGCAAACTCGGTGGTGGATTCTTTCTGATAAATAAGCCGGTTGGCTGAGTTATAGAAATTGAAATTCGTTCCGAAACCCAACACTTCAATACCATAGCGCAATTCGCTTTTCCCTAAGAAGGAGGTAAAGTTCAATCCGAAATTAAAGCCGTTTATTTCGCTCGATTTTGGCAGACCTGTCTGATCGGTCAGTGAGATTTTATAATTGGAATAAGCCAGTATACCATCGATCAGCATAGATGCTTTTGCCGGTATCACCACAAAATTCAGTCCGCCGCCGTATGAGCCCCATTTGAAGGTAGCAATTTCGCGATAATCGGCACGGTCGGTAAAATTGAATCCGTAAATGTTCACCTTGCTGCCGTTCGCTGCATTGATGGCTATTTTTCCGTACAGATCCAGATAATTGAAAGGGAGTCCCTGTTCGTTGATGTATTTGTACAAAACCTTTGAAGTTTGCTTCAGGTAGGAATTCTTAGCCGAGAATATAAACGAAGCATTTCCCTTATCGTTTTCTTTCTGCTTTACAATGGGTCCTTCGAGCAATATTTTGGCACCAAATGTGCTGGCATCGATCTTCCCTGAAAAACGTTTTTTATTCCCATCGCGGGTAGTGATGTCCATGACGGAAGATATCCGGCCGCCAAATTCGGCGCCAAAGCCACCGGTGAATACATCGGCATTTTTCAGAATATCGGTATCGAAAACCGAGAACAAACCAATGGAATGGAAAGGATTATAAACAATCATGCCATCGAGCAGCACTTTGTTCTGTACGGGCGAGCCTCCGCGAATGTACAATTGTCCGCCCTGGTCGCCTGTGAAGATAACCCCGGGCATCACCTGAAGGTACTGCGCCAGATCGGGCACACCGCCAATGGATGGGATCTGTTCTATCTTTTTGGGAGTAACGGTTATTTCAGATACTTTGGTTTCGGTTTTATTGTCCTGGGCTTCGGCCGAGATATTAACGCCTTTGATGTCGTAAGCAGCTTTATCGAGGTAGAGTTTCTTATTAATATTATCGCCTTTTTCAATGGTTATAGGCATTCTCAGGGTATCGTACCCGAGAAAAGTCGCCATCAGGATATATTCGCCGGGAGGTATTTGTGTGATGGCAAAAAATCCATTCACATCGGTGGTAGCGCCATAGGTGGTCTTATATAGATAAACACTGGTAAATATAGCGGGTTCGCCGGTGGCTCTTTCGTAAACAAATCCTTTAACACTTGCTTTCTGGCCAAACAACGGGTTTAGTGAGGATATCAGCATTAAGGCAAAACAGAAATACAATGATCTTTTCAATAACATACTTTCAAAGTCAAAAAACACATAAATTTGCCAAAAATAAAGATAATCTGGCAATAATTGTATGAATGGTCCGTTATTTAATTCTGTACTACTCTTTCTTACAAAACTTAGCTTATGAAAAAACTACTGTTTCTGATTTGCATTTTGTTCGCCTGCATTTTAGTATCAGCGCAATCAACTTCTTACCGGGCCGGAAATTGCAAAACCAAAAGCAATTATTGCCCCAAATGGAGTCTTTTTCACGAAACCACCTATAATTTTGCCGGTTTGGGTATCAACTCGGTGAATGCCGATGTAATTATTATGTGCAACCGCTCGTATATGGCCAGCATTCGTTTTGGCATCAATTACTTTACTTTTCCCAGGATATCAGCGGCCGGTGTGCCCCTCGAATTTAATTTTATGATAGGCCGCGGCGCCTGGCTTTTGGAGACCGGCCTGGGAATGGATTACCTGTATGTTTACAAAAACTACACTTCCACTTTCCCCGCTAACCCGAACAACATTTCGTACCTGGCGCTGACCGGCCGCATTGGTGTGCGTTACGAAAAGGTGAACGGTTTGTTTTTCCGTGCAGGCTACAATCCTCATGTTTCACTGATGAATCAGGCTAAGATCGAGCCGATCAGTAAACACGCCTTTTTACACATGCTAAGTGTGGGCATAGGCTATACTTTCAACAACTAATTACATTTTTTTCAAGACAAACGACAATAATTCTTTTTCAATTGTAACAAATTATTTCTAATTTCGTAAACCCAGTTTATTTAGCATTTGGATTTCTTTAAATTAACCATAAAAAAATAAGTAATAATGAATATCGACGCAGCCAAATCGTTTGCACTCGATTACCTGATAAACTTTGTGGGTCCCGAATTTCATTATCATAACCTGGCCCATACGCTGGATGTTTTCCAGGCTGTGAGTATGCTGGCAATAGCCGAAAAAATTAGTCAAAAAGATATGGTGCTGTTGCAAACGGCTGCCTTATACCACGATCTGGGAATTCATACCAAGTATTATAATCAGGAAGAAGAATCCATTAGAATCATAAAGGAACAGTTGCCGCAATTTGACTTTACCTCATCTGAAATTAAAATAATATGCAACCTGGTTGACGATACCAACCTGCCCAGCAAACCCCGCAGCAAAATGAGCGAACTGCTTTGCGATGCCGACCTTGATTACCTGGGACGCGAGGATTATTTCGAAATTTCGGCCAATCTGCGAAAAGAATGGGAAGAATGGGGTTTTAAACGTTCGTTCGATAAAGAATGGTATCTGTTTCAGTTGGATTTTTTGGAAAACCACCATTATTATTCTTCCACGGCCATCCGCACCCGCAACGAAGGAAAGCAGAACAACATTGAAAAGCTTTCCGAAATCTTAATAAGCCTCGAAAGCTAAGCAATACCCCCCCCGAATTTCTTATTTCCGGCTCTTTTGGTCATTTCCGGAGATATTTTTCCGTTGGTACAATGTTTTTATCAACTTCCCTGATTCTTTCCTGACAGTAACGTTTTCCACCACCCTTTACCAGGGAAGTATGCAAATTGCGTTATGAATATCAAAATATTCCGGAGGGCATTTGCTGGTTTTCGGATTGATATGCCTGATTTCTGAAACAACTGACAAGTTTATTAAACAGGCCTCGAAATATCAATCTAAGACTGTCCTATTTAATGACAGTGTTATTTTATTTATTGCCAGTATTGTTATTATATCTGACTGGTTTGTAATGTTTGTTAACGGTATTGTATTAATTATTAACTCTGTTGGTTTAAATTAAAGCAATGTTGTTTGAATTTAATCCTATAATGTTTTATTTTATTCCTATTGTGTTTTAATTTAAAACAGTAATGCTATTTTTTTTAACATTACTGTCTTGCATTTTCAGATTGTTTTGTAAATTTGTGGATGTGATCTCAGAAGGATGAAAACTACCATAATTGGTTTATAAATGGTATCGCTAAAACATCAGTAAAATAAGGTAATTTGAGCTAATGCCCTTTTAAAACAGCAGATCAATAAAAACTTAAAAAAGATAGAAATGGAACGCAGAAGAATCCCCAAAACAATTCCTGAGTTTAATATTCACATCAATGATGTCAGCAAATTTCTTCAAAAGACCGAATCCGGAGCCACGGTTACCAATGGCGAGCGGCTGGGAATGCTGCCTGCCGAACTCGTAACCCTCAACAAATTTAGCCTGGCCTGGAGCAATCCCGGCGCAACCCCAAAGGGAGTTTATGATTTGCACAGTAACCCTTTAACCAAGACCGAAGTGACACGCCTGGACGTACTGAAGATCATGAAAGATTTTTCGGTGTTTTTCAGGCCGATTTTGGTGCGCATGAGCGGAAGTCCGAACATTACTGCTGACGACCGCGCCCTGCTTCGCATTGCAGAACCTTCAACCAAACGCATCCGACCAACTGCAGTTATTGCGGAGAGTTGTATTGCATCACTTTTGGTACTTGGCGGAGGCAGCATGAAGCTGGTCTGCCGCCATGAGCACGACAACGGCCGCGCTAGCAAACCAACCCGGGCCGATGCTGTGGAAATTGCTTACCGCATCGACCGTGTTCTTTACGATAGCCAGACGGGTGAAATACTCCCCGTACATGTGATCGATGGACCTGATGATGGCACCACAAAAATGCTGAGCACCAAAGCCATTTTCAGGCTTCGGTTGGGCATGGAATATGCCGGCTGCAAACTGCAACTTTATGCCCGCTGGATCAATACTAAACATCCGGAACTTGCCGGACTATGGACGGGGCCGTTTAGTACTTTTATTGGATAAAAGAATATTTTCCCGGGGAGTTTTAATTTTTTCTGCGTAAATTTGCTTGGATTAACCTGTTGAATTAAATTGTTATATGAGGATAGTATCTGTCGAAATAAAAAATAATGATGCCCTGAAACTGCTGCGATATCTTGAAAGCAGTAAAATCATTCGGATTTTACCTGATGAAACAGATTCGCCTGTTGTTGACGGACCCCTCATGAGTGTTAAGAATTTTAAACAATGGGTAAAAAATTCCGAAGAAATGCCAACAGTTTCATTACCGGATGCAGAATTGAAATGGGAGCAAAAAAACAACAACTGAAAAGAATTTCAAAGTAAAAATTTCGCTCAATGCTATTAAAAACATTGACGAAATTACCGGTTAAATCGCATTTATAAATCATCAGCCGTCAAATGCCATCAGGGTGGGCGACAAGTTTTTTGAAACGTTCAGGCATATTGAAAAAAATCCATATGCATTCAAAGAATGCAATGAAATCAGCACAAAAACAAAAAAATACCGGCAGGCAGTTTGTCAAAGCTGGCTGATCATTTTTAAAATAAAAAAATCGGAAATTACGATATTAGGAATTATCCATTCCTCGCGTAAGCCATCAAAAATTAGAACTCTCAGAAATATTAAAGATTGATCTTCTTTTTCAAAAGAAGAAATATCGGATTTCGAACAGGCCTGCTTCGTAACAGGCAGGGAATAATGAAGTCAGAAGGGTGTAAGGATTTACTAAAAAGTCGTGCTATATTTCTCCCTGATACAAATCGTTTACCGGAAAAATCATATCATAATCATTCCAATTCAGGTTGCCGTCAACGATTTCAAACTGTTTAAAGAGAGCTTCATCCATATATTTTCGAATGGATGGATGTAAGGATGATTCCAAAAACGGCTTAAAATCTACCAAACGACTTAAACCATCATTAAATAAAATCCTGATGGCAAAATCACCGATGTACTTTGCAGATTTTATTTCTATCAACTCAACCTGAAAATCATTCTTCTCTTCTGTTATTTTCATTTGATACGGGTATTAATTTTTTCGAATTCAATGTCTTTATGATAAACAAAATAATCGATCCATTTTTGCACAATTTTATCTGCATATTTTTCCAGAAATTCTTCAAAATCTTTAAGTTTACCATCAGTCAGTGGATGTAGCCCCTTTATTGCTTTAATTTTTATTTCAACAATTTTGCCATTAACTATATAAAACTCCGCCTTGCTCTCGTCTCCACCGTATTTTCCATGAACATGAATAGGTTCATGTTCGTTGGAATAAAAAAATATCAAAATTCCTAAGTATTCGAAAATTTTTGGCATTGATTTGTTTTTTTTACAAATTTAAGCAACTATAGAATGAAAACAAAATAATTAAACCCAAAATCGTAAATTCACAATTTTCCGCATTGCAATTACAAAGGGTTTGTTTTCAATTACACCCTATCAGTGCAATATTCTATACACCATTTCTTTCATCAGCTCGCCATCAGGAATAGCATTACTTTCCACCCCTTTGGTGCGCAGGTCGTATTCGTGAAGCAGATGGAAAACCTGTTCAAGTTTGGCGGGCGGATAATTGCGGGCAGCGGTAGTATAATCGTCCAGAAACATGCGGTTCACCGATAGCGCTGAGGCCAGATTGTTGGGCGATTTGTCGGCAATATTCTGATACATTAATACTTTCGAAAAAAAATTATATAATATCGGCAAGGTCTTCACCATAGGGTTTTCTTTTTCGTTCTGGGCGAAATAGCGGATGATCTGGTTGGCCTTAAAAACATTTTTGGTTCCCAGCGCCTTCTGCAGTTCAAACACATTATAATCCTTGCTGATGCCAATGTTCAGTTCGATGTGTTCGGGGGTTATCTCGGCTCCGGCCGGAATATTGATGATGATCTTGCTCACCTCGTTCACTATCTTACTCAGATCGGTTCCAAGGAATTCGGCCATCAAAAACGAGGCCTTCTGTCCTATCAGATATCCTTTCGATTTCAGATACGTGGTGATCCAGGCCTGCACCTGGTTGTCGTATATTTTGGGCGATTCGAAGAAAACCGCTTTCTTTTCCAGTATTTTCGCAAATGTTTTGCGTTTATCAACCTTCGAATATTTATAGCAAACCACCAGAATGGTCGAATCAAGCGGATTTGAAATATAATTTTCGAGTTCCTCAATTTTCTTGATATCCTGTGCTTCCTTAATGATCACCACCGAATAGTTGGCCATCATCGGAAATCGTTTGCAATTGCTCACAATGCCTTCCACATCGGTATCGCGGCCATAGAATACCGTCAGGTTGAATTCCTTTTCGTCGGGCCCCAGCACATTTTCCTCAATATAATCGCTTATCCGGTCGATATAATAAGGCTCTTCGCCCGAAAGAAAATACACCGGGCGATAAATCTTTTTTTTAAGATCGTTTAAAATATCATCGAACGATTGCATACGATCAGTTGTAGTCGAAATAAAGGTGTTTTACGGTAAGCCCGTTATTTATCAACTGTTTCAGCGATTCAATCCCAATGGTAAGATGCGACTCGAGATATTGTTCGGTTACTTTTTTATCGCTTTTATCGGTCTTCACACCTGATGAAATCATAGGCTGGTCAGACACCAGCAGCAGGGCCCCTGTGGGTATATGATTGGCAAAACCCACAATAAAAAGCGTGGCCGTTTCCATATCAATGGCCATAGCACGAACCTTGCGCAGATATTTCTTGAAATCATTATCATGTTCCCAAACCCTGCGGTTGGTAGTATAAACCGTTCCGGTCCAATAATCGAACCCCAGGTCGCGAATGGTGGTCGAAATAGCTTTCTGCAGGTTAAATGCCGGCAGGGCGGGCACTTCCGGCGGGAAATAATCGTTTGAGGTACCTTCGCCCCTCAGGGCAGCAATAGGCAGAATAAGGTCACCAAGTTTGTTCTTACGCTTTAGTCCACCGCATTTACCCAGAAACAAACAGGCCTTAGGCTGAATAGCCCCCAGCAGATCCATAACGGTGGCGGCATTGGCGCTGCCCATTCCAAAGTTAATTATGGTAATATCTTCGAAAGTGGCGCTGGGCATGGCCTTATTGGCTCCCATAATAGGAACATTGTTCATTTTTGAAAACAATTCGAGGTAATAGCTGAAATTGGTCAGTAAAATATATTCTCCAAAATCTTTTAATTCAGTGCCCGTATAGCGGGGAAGCCAGTTCTCTATTATTTCGCGCTTGGTTTTCATGCTTCGACTTGTTTTTTATGTAATTTTAAAGCAAAAATAGTAAAATATCCTATGCTTTCACTCAATCTTCCGCAATACGAATTTACAATTCGCCAGGGAACTCCGGCAAAGATATTTGATTTTATCAGAAAAAAATACGTGGCACTTACGCCCGAAGAGTGGGTAAGACAAAACTTTTTGAAATACCTGGTCAGCGAAAAAAAATATCCCCAATCGCTTATTTTGATAGAACAAACCCTGCAGGTGAACCGTATGAAAAAACGCTGCGATGCTGTGGTTTATAACAATTCGGGCACCCCACTGATGATAATCGAATTCAAAAAACCCGAAGTTTCCATAACCCAGGCCGTTTTCGACCAGATAGCCCGCTATAATATTCCCCTGAAAGTGAAATACCTGATGGTATCTAATGGGTTACAGCATTTTTGCTGCAGCATTGACTTTGAGAATAACCATTACCGGTTCTTAGATAATGTTCCGGAATATATTTTTCTTTAATTTCGAAACTTTGTTTTTTTTTGATTAATTTTACATCTAAGTATATATACCCGCATGATTCACCTCATTAAAACCGTTCTGCTGATATTGATAATCGGATGTCAATCCATTGTTTTAGGCCAGAACAGCAAGTATTTCGAACTGCCCCCATTGGCCAACGAAAGCGATTATATCAAAAACACCGTCATCCTGAAAGTAAAACCCGATTTCAGGGCTCAATGTACTGAAACATCTGTTGACATACCCAAATTGCAACAGGTTTTTGCACAACTGGGTGTAATCACTCTTCAAAAGAAATTTCCGACACTGAAAGCCCCCGGCAAACAGCGTAACGAACTGGGCCAGACCTACGCTGATCTCACCCTCATCTACGAACTCACATACCAGGCTGATAGTAAAATTGAATCGGCCGTAAACCTTATACTAACAACAGGTACAGTTGAATACGCCCAACCTCATTACATTCAAAAACCGCTTGATTATATACCGTCCGACCCATTGAATTTTAACCAGTACCATTTATCGCTGATAAAGGCGTATAAAGCCTGGGATCTTTACAAAGGCGATACCAACACAGTAATTGCCATCTGCGATTGGGGAACCGATATCGATCATCCCGATCTGGTGAATAATATAAAGTACAATTATCTTGACCCCATCAACGGGTTCGACGACGATAACGATGGTTATTCTGATAATTACCGAGGCTGGGATTTAGGCGATAACGACAACAATCCGCAGGGTATTATTACTCATGGTGCTTTTGTTTGCGGCATGTCGTCAGCAAAAACTGACAATAATATAGGATTATCGGGAACCGGATTTTTGTGTAAATTTCTTCCTGTAAAGATTGCCGATTCGAACAATCAGGGGACAAAAACATTCGAAGGAATCGTTTATGCCGTTGAGCATGGTTGCTCCATAATTAATTGCTCGTGGGGTAATACTTTTAATACGGGTCCTTTTGGCCAGGACGTGGTTGATTATGCTGCCATAAACTGCGGAGCACTGGTGGTTGCTGCCTGTGGCAACAGTAATAACATGCAGCCGTTTTATCCCGCTTCGTATAATTATGTGATGAGTGTTGCTGCCAGCACCAGCACCGATAATAAATGGAGCGGTTCGAGTTTCGGATATTTTGTTGATATTGCTGCTCCGGGCGAAAATGTATGGTCCACTTATGATGGAGGCACCTATGGAGGTTCGAGCGGAACTTCATTTGCCTCTCCCATTGTTTCGGGCTGTGCTGCATTGCTGAAAAGCAAATATCCCAACCTTACAGGATTACAAATCGGAGAAAAACTTAAAGTTTCGGCTGAAATAATCGACACCGGAAGCTTGAATCTGCCTTACAAAGACCTTTTAGGATCAGGAAGGGTTAATATCTTCAATGCCATGAACGATTCCGTTTGTCCTTCCATAGTTTTTTCAAATCACTCCATTACTGACCAAAACAACGATGGCTCGTTTACAAAAAACGACACCTTAATCATTAAAGGAAGTTTTATCAATTATCTTGCGCCCTCCACAACCGGTCTGAAAGCAACCTTATCATGCCTTTCGGCGAATACCGTTATGATAGATTCGGTTACCAGTTTGGGGGTTATCAATACCCTTTCGACCATCAATAACAACTCCGATCCCTTTTCGGTTTATCTGAAACCCTCCATTGCTACCAACGAAGAACTTATTTTTAAACTTACCTTTACAGATATCAATTACCGGGCTGTCCAGTATTTTTACTTTGTTGTCAACATCAACTTTCTCAACATCGACACCAACCGGATAGCCACTACCCTCAATAGTACGGGTATGATCGGATACAACGAAGGGAATTGTTTGCAGGGATTAGGATTCAGATATGATAATAGTGAAACCCTGCTGTATTCCGGAGGATTTATTGTTGGCAAATCATATACCCAGGTTTCTGATGCTCTGTATGGGGCAACAGGGGGTTTCGATCATGACTTTTTCTCCTTGAAGAATCTTAAGAAGATAAATTCACCCACCATTGCCGACTTTGAAGCCAGTGGTATATTTAATGATTCTCTTGCCATGAATACCAAGTTGAATATTCTTGTTAAGCAACATGCATTTGCATGGGCAACTGCACCCAAAGACAAGTACGTCATTATTCAATATACAATAATTAACAAGAACAGTTCGATTATCAATAATGTATATGCCGGTTTATATTTGGATTGGGATATCGGGAATTCATTTAAGAACCGCATAGGATTTGATGCAACAAACCGTTTGGGCTACTGCTTTTCTGTGGAAGGTGGTTCTTATACCGGAATTTCGCTTATTACACCCGGCCCTTTGTTTCATTATGGTTTTGATAATGATGGGGCCAACGGAAGTATAAAAATTACCTCTGGATTCACAGCCAGTGAAAAATACAGTTCCCTAAAAACAAACCGCTACGATGCCGGCATGTTTGCCACTGGAAATGATGTTTCGCAGATGGAAAGTTCCGGTCCATATACTTTGGCCCCTAACGATTCAATATTGCTGGCATTTGTGGTGCTGGCAGGCGACCATATTAACGACCTGCAGAACAGTGTAGCTCAGGCCATGCAAAGTTATTTCCAGACTGGCATCACAGAAGCATCCGGTAGTTCCGGTGATGATATTGTATTATTTCAGAACGAACCCAATCCTTTCACCCATAAAACCACCATTTCCTTTTATCTCAATAAAGAATTGAATGTTGAGCTATCCTATTCTGATATCAGAGGCAATACCAAAGAAATTGTTTATCAGGGAAAACTTGATAAGGGATTACACTCATTCGACATTTCAAAGACATTGTCTTCAGGCGTTTATATTTATTCTCTGACTTCAGAAACATTTTCCATCAAAAAGAAAATGTGCGTTGCACAATAAAACTGTATTTTTTTCGTTGCCTAATAAACTTAATGTATGAGACCAAAATTTCTGAAATTTTTTTTGCTGCTTGTTTTGATTTCCGTATTACTGTTCACTTCATGCAGTACCCGAAGGGGCTGTAGCGGCATGTCGTATCACAATAATGATGTCAGACGCGGATTGGCACATTAATAAAAAAGCCCGGCAATCACCGGGCTTTTTTATTAAAATGTAAGTATTATTTTTTGGGTGCGTTCTTCAAGGTTTCTGTTAAAAATGCCCAAAATTTTTCCACTGATGGAATGTTTGCTTTCTCATCCGGAGAGTGAGGAAAGTTGATGGTAGGTCCGAAAGAGATCATATCCCAGTGTTTGTAAACACCGCCCAGTAAACCGCATTCCAAACCAGCATGAATGGCTCCGATATGAGGTTTATTGCCAAATTGTTTTTCGTAGGCAAGTAGCATTTCTTTTAAAATAGGGGAATCCATATTGGGTTTCCATCCCGGATACTTTCCGTCGAAAACATATTCTGCACCGGCAAGTTCATAAACCCCGGCAAACATATTTTCAAGATCTTCCTTGGCGCTATCTACTGAACTGCGCAACAAACATAATACGTCGATAACATTATTATTCGATTTAACAATAGCCAGGTTGGTTGATGTTTCCACCAGGCCTTTCATATCCTGACTAACGCGGATTACGCCATTAGGCGTTGCATAAATTGCATTTAATAATTTACCGGTAGTGGCATTATCAATCCAATATTGAGGAGCTGCAACAGGTTCAGCTAAAATAGTAATATCAGTTTCAACATTTTTATACTCATTGATTACCGTTGCCGTAAATTCTTTAACGTAAGATAGAAATTTATCGGCATTGTTTTTTGGCAAAGTAATGACAGCACACGATTCTCTTGGAATGGCATTTCTAAGACTGCCGCCATCGATAGAAGCCATGCGTAATCCCAGATTTTTATAACCGTACCAAAGCATTCTGTTCAGCAACTTGTTCGAATTTGCTCTTTCCAGATGAATATCAACTCCCGAATGTCCGCCTTTTAATCCTTTTACCACCAAATTGTACGATACGATATCGCCCGAAACGGGTTCCTGGGTAAAGTTAAATTTCATATTGGCATTGGTGCCCCCAGCGCATCCTACACAAAGGTCGCCTTCCTCTTCGGTATCGAGGTTCAACAAAATATCGCCCTTCAATAATCCCGGTTTTAACCCGAAGGCACCGGTCATACCTGTTTCTTCGTCGACGGTTAGCAACATTTCCAGATTCCCGTGTACCAGATCGGTGGCTTCAAGAACAGCCATAGCTGCAGCCATTCCCAATCCGTTATCAGCGCCCAGTGTTGTTCCGGTTGCTTTAACCCATTCGCCATCAATGCGGGGTTTTATCGGATCTTTCAGAAAATCGTGAGGAGTATCGTTATTTTTTTGAGGCACCATATCAAGGTGGGCCTGCAGAATAATTCCTTTTCTGTCGTCCATTCCCGGAGTAGCCGGTTTGGAAACGATGACATTTCCTACCTCATCGACCTTGGTTTGTAAATTGTGAGTCTTTGCCCACGCCAATACATGTTCACGAATTTTTTCTTCATGTTTCGAAGGATGCGGTATACTACAAATATCTTCGAAATTTTTCCATAATCCTGTTGGTTTTAAACCACTTAATACATTTCCCATATCACTGTTTTTTAAAAATTATTAAACAAATCTATTACTACAAACCTACACAAAATTTTTCAAAAAGTAAGTTAATAATTCAAAATAAAATAAAAATTGTGTCCCTGATGCAACCTTTTTCATAATTTTATTGTCATAAAAAAACATAGATGGGGCTTGAGGATAAAATAATTGATGGCTGTATAGCCGGAAGCAGAAAATCGCAAAAAGTCCTCTTCGACTATTTTAAGTCATCTATGATGAGCGTTTGTTTGAGGTATTGTAAGAGCAGGGATGAAGCAGAAGATGTGTTGATGATGGCATTTATGACAATCTTTTCAGAAATTCACACTTTCAGAAGAGAAGGACCGATTGATCCGTGGATAAGAAGAATTGTTGTAAATACAGCTATTAACAACTACAAAAAGAATCTGAAGCATTATTATCACTCCGACATTGAAGTGGTAGATGAATCAGATGTTGAAGAGGGAGAAAGTCTTCAGATACCTGATTACCATTCGGCGGAAGAAGTGTTAAAAGTGATTCACGATCTGCCGGAAGGATATAAAATGGTTTTAAACCTCTATATAGTGGAGGGGTACAAACATAAAGAAATAGCGGAAATACTGGATATAAATATCGGAACATCAAAATCACAACTTTCAAAAGCAAAGAAAATAATACAGGAAAAATTAGCCCACAGATATAGCGAAATAAACAGAAATGAGTGAACAATTAAATAGCGGCCTTCAAAATATGGATGATTTTCTGAGAAACACTCTCAATAATCATCAGGCGGAGCTATCTCCTGACCTTTGGGGGAAAATGCAAAGGAAATTGTTCAAAAATGATGTTTCTGAATTCGTCAGATTTAAAAAGCTGAAAAAATCATTTCATCCGCAATGCAAATCGGTTTCACTGCAATTAAAAATCTGGACAAGTTATGCTGCGGCTGCTTGTCTTACCATTGGATTTGTGTTCGGTTCAGCATACTATGTTAACCAACTCATCAGCAAACCGGAAACAAAAAAAGAGAAGGAAATTACACCTGCACAGTTAATTCCATTGCAGCCGGGCCTGAACAATAGCAATGTTAATCCGCGTCAAACATCAGAAGCCCCCAATGTGCCTGAAGTTAATAATTCTAATGACAAGCAGTCAATAAAACAGAACAACCCGGTGGCAGCAAACCAAAGTGACCCGATAAATATTACTCAGGCGAATATTGCCTCCAATAATCTCCCGAACGAAAACACCAAACCCGCATCATCCAAAAACTTTAACACACTTATTAATTATATCCAACGGTTGAATCCGCAGGATAAAATAGCTACCGTTAATAAAACAGATCAGACCGTAGAGGATGCAGAAATTGTTGAAAATAATGATTTCACAGTTTCCGATGATGCTCAGGAAAATATCATTCAGACTCCGGTTTATGAAATCGAAATTCCCAATGTTATTACCCCCAACGGTGATGGGTTTAATGATGTACTGGTCATTAAAAATCTTGATAAATACGCTGACAATAATTTACTGATAGCCGACAGGGCCGGGAAAATAGTGTATGATAAAAACTCCTACCAAAACGATTGGGATGCCCAAAATCTGCCTGACGGCACCTACTATTATATTCTGAGTTATAAGAACAAAAATAACAGTAAGGGAGTCATTAAAGGTTTGATCACCATTATCAGGAAATAATACTATTTCTTGAAAAGTTTTAGTCTGATGAAAAATTGTATAATGCCGATAGAATAGCTGTTATATTACAATTAATGGACTATTTCAGATACCGTTTCGGTATAAACAAACTTTCTAATCTTCAATTTCTTTAAAGGAAATATACCTGGCATCATATAACATGGTGAGGAATTTGGTCACCCTCTGATCTACCGGCTGTACTTTTTCGCCCAGTATCTCGGATGCCTTGTTACATATCTCATAAACTTTTCTGTTGCCTTCAATCTGTTGCCAAACCACTGAACCAACTTCGTCAAGAGAAATGCGAAAAAACCTTTTCCTGTGATTCAGAAACCATTTGTTAAATTTCTCGTTTTTGAACTTTGGAACTATTAAAGTTACCATTCCTTCTTCATTGGTATTAAAATCGCATTTTCTGACAGGGGTGGCTTCCAGATAATTCAATTTTTTTAATATACTGCGACGTTTAAAAAAGTTCATAATGTTTCTTTTTCTATGTGAAAATGTTTTTTACAGTCATGGTAAGCTCTTCTACCTGCTTCAATTAGTTCCTGCGCCCTGTAAAACTCAAAAGTAGAGGCAGCATCGCGCGATATGTCAATATTCCATTCCGGATTCCCCTGGCTGATGGTTAACTTGCATATTCTATCCTGCATCACATCAAAACTTTTATCGAGCACGCTTAAATAATTAATTTTTACATTGGAAACAGTTCTTTCTCCGCTTAAGAAACTCCAGTTGCTTCGCAAATATCCAAAAGCTTTTCTTTTAAACGAAAATTCTTTATTTTGCTTCGGAGTTTCAGTAAAGTCGGGCTTTATATAAGGGATATTCGCATTTACATCCACCACCACCAAAATATCATCCTCTGTTCTTACAATACAATCCACCGGAATGGGATTAATAACGCCTCCATCCACCAGTATCATCTCTTTGTAGGTTACCGGGGTTACAATGGATGGCAGGGCCACAGAGGCTCTTATGGCTAATAAAAGGTTTCCTTTATCGAAAACGATTTGCTGCCTGTGAACAATATCCGTTGTTACAACCGCTAAGGGAATTTTCAGCTCTTCAAAGGTTTTGCAGCCAATAAATTCTTCCAGGCTGCGAAAAAAACGTTCCGCTTTAATAAACCCCTGACCGGCTATGGTGAAATCCATCAGGTCGAATACGTCTATCTCGTCAAGTTCGCACACCCATTGTTTGAAACGGGGAAGATTACCGGATGCGAAAACACCTCCTATCAATGATCCTATCGAAGATCCGGCGATAGAGGTGATCTCATACCCATCTTTCAGGAATTCTTCAATCACGCCAATATGTGCCAAACCCCTGCAGCCTCCGCTTGATAAAACCAAAGCAACTTTTTTCTTCATACCTTTTACAGAAACGATAAAATTAAAAAAAATGGGATTCTGTTAAACAAAATCCCATTTGATTTTTTTAGAAATTTCCACTGGGTGGAGGTGGTTCATCCGCGGCACCTCTGTGTTTCACCGGGAAATAAACCAATACAAAAGCAATGATCAATAATACAACGATACTTACCAGGAAGGAAGGATTGGTAAAAATGGTGAATGTTGGCACATTCATAAAATACAGCAACGCAAATACCAACCCCATCAAGGCCTCTCCGGCAATAAAACCGGAGGCCAGCAGCACTCCTGTATTTTCCATACGGACATTTTGCCCCACCGAATACTTGTTCTTACTGCCAATGGCTTCAACAATTCCTTTTACCACACCACCTAAAAAGATAGCAAACGTTGTTTCGAGTGGCAGATACATACCCACACTTACCAGCATAGGGCTTTTTACCTGCATCAGTATCAGACCAAGACCCATCAGCATACCCACAATAATTAAGGGCCATGCCATTTGTCCGCCTACTATACCTTTCGACAGCATAGCCATCAAACTGGCCTGAGGTGCCGATAAATTTTTACTTCCAAAACCACCTTCGTAACCTTCTTTTATTCCTTTGGCAATATCACCCTGGTTTAAAACCACCAATACACCAAACATGACCGAAGCAGCCAGAATAACTCCTATGATATCGCCGATCTGCATTTTCCAGGGTGTACCACCTAAAATATGTCCGGCCTTCAGGTCCTGAAGCATTTCGCCGGCAACCGCAGCCGAAACACAAACAATAGCAGCCACACCCAACACAGTAGCAATCCCTTCTTTTCCGCTGACACCCAGTGCCACCAGAATTAATGCCGTAACCACCAAAGCGGTAAGAGTTAAACCACTGATAGGGTTATTGCTCGAGCCCATGATGCCTACCAGATATCCTGAAACAGCACCGAACAAAAACGCAAGCACTATCAAAACAGTTGCTGCCGCAATAGAAACGATCAAACTGGCATTAAACACGAAGAATGTAATGAAGAAGGTTAAAGCAGCCACACCCAGTATTCCGATAACGATCCAGGTAAAAGAAATGTCCTTTTCAGTACGATCAGAAGCAACATTACTTCCGCCTGCTGCTTTGCGAACATCGCTGATAGCTCTTGCAATACCGGCTCCAAGACTTTTTCTCATTTTGAATAATGTGAAAATGGCGCCCATAAGCATACCCCCAATGGCTATCGGACGAACAATGAATCTCCATACCTGTGTGATCTGGTATCCTGAATCGCTCACTTTTGCCAAAGCATCGGTGGTTGACAGGTTAGGATCTTTTGCCTGAAGCATGGCGGCCCAATCGGTCAGAAAAGTCATATCGATTGACGGAGCAATAAAATAATAAATGATAGGCGCCAGCAAACCCCATGCGATCAAACCACCGCTGAAGTTTAAGGCTCCGAGTTTGGGTCCGATAATATAACCTACGCCCATGTAAGCGGGGCTGATTCCGGGAGAACTCAACAGCAGTCCGCCTTTTCCGGTGAATACCGTACCGGTAATGGTTT
This sequence comes from uncultured Bacteroidales bacterium, assembly GCA_964469155.1. GTDB lineage: Bacteria > Bacteroidota > Bacteroidia > Bacteroidales > CAIWKO01 > CAIWKO01. The sequence continues at coordinate 3,829 of CAYXXU010000029.1, read as the reverse complement.
GTTTGCCAAATACTATAAATTTTTCCCATGTGGTAGCAAAGAATTTGAACTGACCCAGCATCTGAATAACTGCACCGCCTATCATAGCTCCGAAAAGGAATTTCGATCCGCCGCCACTTCTGCGGCCGGCTTTATGAATTTCGGCAGCAGCAATCGATTCGGGAAATTTAAGTTCAACATCCTCCACCATCACGCGGCGCAACAATGCCACAAACATGATACCCAGTACACCACCGGCTACCAGTATCAATGCAGAGGTAATATAGTGTCCGGGAGTATAAAACTCAGGCCATACTCCTGATATAAAAAAGGCTGGTAAGGTGAAAATAGCACCTGCAGCCACAGACTCACCTATGGAACCTACGGTACGTGCAAAATTTTCTTCCAGGATAGAACCTTTCACCATTTTTAAAATGGCCATTCCAATTACGGCTGCAGGATAGGTGGCTGCAATAGTCATCCCTGCTTTTAAGCCTAAATAGGCATTGGCGGCACCCAAAACCACCGACATGATCAAACCAATGATCAGTGCCCGAAAGGTGAACTCTGCCATATTCGTTTCGGACGAAACAAAAGGCACAAATTTTTTCTGTTCAGACATACATTAAAATTTTAGTTAATAGAATTTTCAGAATTTTTGGCTAAATAAGTCAAAATTTTTGATTGGTACAAGTAAAAAGATAGTGTAATTGAAAATTTGATGTTAAAAATATCACCGCAATATCTGCACAGTGCCTGATAAGGTCCTTTGCCCTACTCCATTTAAGCGGCGCTCGTAGACTTCACAAACATAATAATACACTCCATCGGCACAGTCCTGTTTGCTGCTTTTGTCTTTTCCATCCCAGTTGATATCAGGATCGCTGGTGCTGAAAACCACCTTGCCCCAACGGTTGAATATCTGCAAATCTATTTTCTCAACAGTTCCATATGGCGTGAAAGGACGGAAGAAATCGTTCCAGTTGTCGCCATTGGGTGTAAATACATTAGGCAATTGATATAATGAGCACTGATCTAAATCAAAACACAAAAGATTGCCTGGAGCGCTTTCGTTGAGGAAGGAATCAATCGCTGTAACGTAATAACAGCCTACGATGGTGAACATCCCGTTATGGATAAACAGGGTGTCCTGCAGATCGGTGGTGGTGTAAATGATGCTATAATCGTTTCCGTTGCCGGCCGAATAATATAAATTATAACGTATTACATCGTCGGCGCAGAAATGGTTGGGGTTGGTCCAATACAGGGTGTTTGAAATGAATTCGCAGTTGGTGAACCCGCTTAACAGCGGCGGACAGGGTGGCTCGTTGTCGGTGGGCGAACCGCATACACGCTGCGAAAGGTTAATCAATGGGAAGGCAAACCCGCTGGCACTGTAATGACCCACCGATTTGACATAGTAACAATAAGTGTTGCCGTTTATCAGGTTGGTATCGGCATAGGTGTTTGTGGTTGAAAAGCCAATGGAATCGTAGAGCGAAGTAAGCGCATTCAACTTGTAAACTACAATAGTATCATTCAGCCAGGGGACATCATACTGCCACTTCAGGGTAAGCGTGTTGTCGGAAGGCAACAATGAAAGGAATACCGACGAGGCACGGTAAGCCGAATCGACAAAGAATTTGTTTCCGGGTTGGTTGTTATAAAAATCTGCACGGTAATGCCAGGGTTTGTCTTTGGTATTGAGCAGGGTATCAATGTAAGTGGTATCGTTTATCGATAACAATGAATCGATGAGGGTATAACCGCCCCCATTGAAACCGTCGCCCCTGAATAGATAGTATTTATAGGGCCCGGGTATCAGCAGGGTATCAAAATCAGTGGGTTTCGACCAGGCCACAAACATGGAGCCGTTTGAGGCATCCGTATTGCGCACACTCACGTGGGTCATCACCGGGGCATCTTTCGGCAACTGGTTGCAGGCTTCGAGCGAGGCATAGCTTTCGGCCTCATCGGCAAAATAAGAGATCACCATATAGCAATAATCTATGCCGCGTATCAGCCCGGCTCCGTTGTTGTTATCCAGATAAGTGGTGTCGTTGATGTTGCTGTTCTGGGCAATCAACGAATATCCCGTATAGGCCGGAACTCCCGTTTCGCAATGATCGGGGAAAAATCCGTAATAGCCGTTGCGGCGGTAAATGCGGTATCCGATGGCATTCTTGCAGATGCTTGAGTTCCATTTCAGGTTGATGTGATTGCCCGAAGGCGTTGCCGTAAGGTTTTCGGGTGCAGGCGCCACTATGGTGATGTTTACCGATTCGAAATCGACCAGTTGTACCGGGTAACTGAAGTCCTGCACTTTAAAATTCATCTGGTAAGGGCTTTTCTTCACATGCGAACATTCGGTTTGCCAGGTGAAGGTAGAAGTAACAAAGGTGACTCCCTGAACAGCAGGAAAATCAGCCGGACTGGAAGGTACCAGCAAGGGAGCTCCATTGCCACTCAGAGTAATTACCGTAGAATCGATATCATAGGCATATACCGGAAAGGTTAAGAGTGTTCCTGCCACGACACAAGTATCCCTGAGCGGATATATTTGCGGAGCACGATTGTCGCAGGCAACCACCGATATCTGCATATCGCGTCGCACCGAGCCTATCAGTATGCCATTGCGCCATTCGTCGACAATGATGCAGATATTATATTCGCCGTTCAATTGGGGGCTGTCCCACAGCATTTCACCGCTAACAGGGTCGATGGTCAGTATATTGTTGGCCGGAGGATAGAAAAAACCGGGTATGTAAATACCTCCGGGACCCTTGCAACTGTCGAGATGGTAAGAGAGGCTGTCGCCATCGGCATCGAAGGCAAAGGGATTGTGTACGAAAGGCTGAAAAATACAGGCGTTATCGATGGGCGGATTCAGCAATACCACCGAGGTGTTGTTGCCCAAAAAAGGATTTATCACCAGTTTGGTTTCAATATAGAAGGGTATGTTCACCGAATTGGGAATATTGATGATACCGGCATTGCGGTTGGGATCTTCCATCCACATGGTGTAGGTGCCCGGGGCCGGAAATGTGTGCCGTCCGCCACTGCTGCCGCCAATGTAGGTGTAAATGTTCTTGCTGATATTGTTGGCCAGATTGGTTTTCGATACGCGTTGAATAATATCCGAGGTCCCGTCGCCCCAGTGCAGCTCCAGTTCGGGACGGTCGGCAGGGCTTAAGGTGTAAGTATAAGTAACGATGGTAGCTTCGTAAGTAAGACCGTTGAGCCAGGTATAGGTAATTTCGCCGGCCCGCTGGTGGGTGGCAAAAGCAAACAGGGAACCCAATAAGAATAGTATAACTGAAGTAAACAGCCTTTTCATATATCGCGCAAAAAGTGTATAAAGTTACGAAAATTTGCGGACGCGGAGGAAATATATTTTTTTAAAGGTCCCTACCCATGGTGCAGGTTGGAGTTGATGATTGCATAGAGATTCAACAAGAAATCCTGCCACCAAATCACAAAATCACCAAATCCGCACCAAAGAAATCTTTTAATTTGAGACTGTTCATTGATGGTTCTAAGTAATACAACGGTAAATCTGGTTTATGTAAAAACCATACCGTGATATGTATTATCCCATACAACCTGTGTATGGATCCTTACCCCCGTTGCATCAACCATTACGGTTTGTGTATAGCCCATTACAGGGTTTGCATGAACCATTACGGCATTTGCATGAACCATTATAAAACTTACATCGACCATGACGGACCTTGCATTGATCATGTCGGCTTGTGTAATGACCGCGTCGGCACCTTACAAGTCATTTTTCACCTCATGTAATCATGTAGTCAGCATGCGTATCGACCGCGTCGGCTCATGTAATCAAGAA
>CAYXXU010000028.1:9921-49950 GCA_964469155.1 uncultured Bacteroidales bacterium | reverse complement strand
TCAACAACTTACATAGTTTCTAAAATAATTTTGTATTTTTACCGGACAACAGTGTATTCTTTATTGTATTTTGCTGCAACCTTACGTTTGCCCAACTCAGCGGAACCAAAGTGATTGGCGCCTCACCTTCCGATTATACTACATTTACGGCTGCCGTCAGCGCCTTGAATGCGCAGGGAGTGAATGGAAACCTGGTGTTTAATGTGAAACCCGGGGTCTACACGGAACGCATTTCCATCAACCAGATTAGCGGGGCAGGACCAAATAAAACCATTACTTTTCAATCGCAGAACAACGATAGCACCGGGGTAATACTGCAGTATGCCTCTTCGGCTTCGGCTACCAATAATTATGTGGTGCAGTTGAACGGGGCCGATTACATTACTTTTAAGAACATGACCATCAAACGTACCGATACGCTGACCTATTCGGTGGTGATCGACATTAATTCGGGAGCACGCCGCAATACTTTTGCCAATAATATTATACAGGGAAACACCCGCCAAACTACTTATACTTACAGAGCATTGGTAACTTCCAGTAACATCGGACGCGACTGTTTCAATACCTTCAACAACAACCGTTTCTATAACGGCGATTTCGGAATTTATTTTCTCGGACAGGGAAGTACTTTGCCCGACTCGGGAACCGTGGTCAGCAACAATAAATTTATTGACCAGGCATACCGGGCTCTGTATTTTACCAGTCAGTTGTGGCTTTCTGTAAAAGGAAATACCATTACCTCGGCTTCACCGAATACAAACTTCTATGGCATCTATGCCCAATATTCGAACGATACCATGCGCATCAGCAAAAATAAAATAGCCCTGGCAACAGGTTACGGAATTTATCTGGCCAATTGCAATGAAGCCATTTCGAACGCGGGCCTGATCGCCAATAATTTTGTAGCTGTGGGCGGCAGTTCTACGGCCAACGGCATCTATATTCTGCTGAGCAAGCATCAACAGATCATTTACAATAGCGTGAACATTACTTCGACCCACACTACCAGCGGAGTGGCGCTGAATCTGTCGGGGTCGGCTACCGAATACATCACGGTAAAGAACAATGCCCTGGCCAATACCGGGGGCGGCTTTGCATATTTTGTGGCGGCTACCCTGCCCACTACAGGGCTGTCGGCCTCCGATTATAACGATCTGTATTCTACCGGCAGTTATGTGGGTTCGTGGAAATCGACCGGCAATATCACCAATATTGCTAACTGGAAGTTCGTTTCTCAGCTCGATGCGCATTCGGTGTCGGCCAATCCTGTTTACACCAGCAGCACCGACCTGCATGCCCACAATGGTGCACTGAACATGGCCGCCACTCCTGTTATCACACCTATATTTATTAAGGACGATATCGATGGAAATATGCGCAGCAGCGTTACGCCCGATATCGGCGCCGATGAGTTTTCAATTGAAGATGTCGGGGTAAGCAGCATTGTGTTGAACGATGCCGGATACTGCCCGGGAACATTATTCAATATTGCCGTGAGGATACGCAATTTTAGTATGTATGCTTTTAACGGGGCCATACCGTTGCGCTACCAGATCGGCGCTTCGGCACCGGTGAGCGTGGTTACCCCGGTGGTGAATATTGGCGTTGGCGACAGTATGCTGTATACCTTCGGATATATGCAATCGCTGCCTGTGGCGGGTTTTTATCATGTGAAAGCAGAAACGTTTTTTGTGAGCGACATGAATACTATGAACGATTCCACCAGCCGCGAGCTGCTGATACTGAACCTTCCGCCGGCCAGCGCCGGCACCGATCAGGATATTTGCCTCGGCGACAGCATTACGCTGACAGCCTCGGGAGGAGTGGCGTATACCTGGAGTGTATCGCCACCAAATACCTCTGCCTCCATTACCGTGACACCCATGATTCCAAGCACATATTCTGTTAGCGTGGTTTCGGCCGAAGGTTGTATCGACTCGGCTGAGGTTACCATCACACCCGTCAGCCTGCCCGATCCGGTGGCTTCATTCACTTGGGTGCCTGCCGGTTTGCAGATCAGCTTTACAGGCACCTCAACCGATGCTACCGATTTCGATTGGACGTTTGGCGACGGAGGTACATCGACCCTGCAGAACCCGGTGCACGATTATCCCGGCAGCGGCACCTACACCGCCAGGCTGGTAGCCGCTAACCTCTGCGCTTCGGATACCACCCAGCAGCAAATAGGTGTGGTGGGTATTTTGGAAAATGCGCCATATCCTGCCTTATGTTTTGGTCCCAATCCAGCCACCGATATCATCAGGCTCTATAATGCCGGGCCCGGCACTTATAATATTGTCAGCATAAGAGGACAAATGTTGCAAAGCGGAACTGTGGCTGCAGACAATATTGATGTATCTCAACTCGGGGCCGGAGTTTATTTTATGCGGTTTACAGACGATAAGGGTAGGATTTTTGGAGGGGGATTTTTGAAGGAATAAGTGTCCAAGATCCAAGTTGGCAGTCGGCATGGTGTTGGCTGCTGATTGCCGATTTCCGTTTGCAGATTGCTGACTGCCGACTTCTTCTATTGCCAACCGACGACTGCCAAAAAATCGGAAGCCCTCTGCAAACCTTTGCAGGTTCGTTCCGACTCATCGGAAACCGTTTGCACATATTTGCAGGTTCGTTCCGACTCATCGGAAACCGTTTGCACATATTTGCAGGTTCGTTCCGACTCATCGGAAACCGTTTGCACAAATTTGCAGGGTCGTTCCGACTCATCGGAAACCATTTGCATATATTTGCAGGTTCGTTCCGACTCATCGGAAGCCGTTTGCACATATTTGCAGGGTCGTTCCGACTCATCGGAACATGTTTCACAAATTTGCAGGGGCGTTCCGAAAGGTTTTGCCACTTTGTAAACCTATGCCGGCAGAACATACCACACCCTTCAGCGAGATCAGCGGGAAAAATGAAACGGCTGTCCAACCATGTTATCTGTTTTGAAGTTCGGTTCGTCAACCGTGAGGGCTTAGTAGTCCTTTTCCACTTGCCCCCCCCCTTATGACAATGAATGACAATAAATGACAAATAATGACCATTAATAACTATTAATGACTATCAATGACCATTATTGACCACAATTGAAAAATAAAATCCTTTCCCATTCCCGAAAATTATTATTTTTGTGGAGACGTTTAGGGTTAAATGTCTGCGCCGCATAAAATGGCGATTAGGGGAATATCAATAATGACCAGGTTTTTTTTTGAACCAATGATGCTGTTTTCAAAAGTTAAAATTGTCGTTCTGACGACAATATGTTTTTTATTCGGTTCGGGCATGCTGCTTGCACAGAATAACGGCGAACAAACTTTTGAGATCATCGAAAGCGTGAACGACAGCATCGACCTGCGTTCCAGTTTCTATGATGAAACCGATTCCCTATCGGAATATTTCCCAGCCAGCGATCTTTACGAATCGTGGGACAACGACGGCATCTACTATCCAAAAGTTGATTTTACGGCCAAAAAAGATACCACCATCATTGTACTATGCGACAATAAAACCAATTTTTATGTGCATCCCATCAAGGGTCGTATCAATTCGGAATATGGCTACCGCAAGCGCAGGTATCATTACGGGATCGATATCGACCTCGATATAGGCGACAGTGTCAAATCGGCTTTCGACGGCATGGTGCGCATAGCAAAATATCACAAGGGCTATGGCAATGTAGTAGTGGTAAGGCATTTCAACGGCCTGGAAACCGTTTACGGACATCTTTCCGGTTCGCGTGTGCGCGAAAACCAGTTGGTAAAAGCCGGAACACTGTTAGGCTATGGCGGAAGCACGGGCCGGTCAACGGGCCCTCACCTGCATTTCGAGATACGCTACCTCGGAACCCCCATGAATCCGCGCAAGGTGGTTGATTTCGAAAAATTCCAGCTCTATTGCGACACCCTTTACATAACCAACCGAACCTTCGAAAAAGGCAGAAGCACCACGCATTACGTGAAATCATCGACCTCTCAAAAAACTTCCGGAACCTCTTCTTATAAAGGCAAAGGAAATTATCATTATGTAAAAAAAGGCGAAACGCTGGGCGCCATAGCCGGCAAGTACCACACCTCCTTATCAAATATATACAGGCTCAACGGTCTCTCCTCCAAAAGTGTTTTGCAGATAGGGCAGAAAATACGGGTGAGATAGATTTTTGGAGTTGGGAGTTAGGAGTTGACAATGCCTAAATAGCGTTGACCGTTTTTGTGATTTACTTTAGCAATCTAACAATATAACAATTTAACAATATAGCCATTCAGCCATCCCTTCCATCTTTCCAACTATCCTTTCTTCGGTCTTCGGACTTCCAACCATTTTTTTTTAAAAAAACTCTCTTCATTTAAAAATAACACTAATTTTGCCATCGATATGGTACCCGTATAAATATCGTTTTATATGGTAAAAGGGAATCAGGTGTAAATCCTGAACAGTACCCGCTGCTGTAAGCTCTTTGTAACTTTTCGGACAATCTTTGTCACTGTCAGCCAAAATGGCGGATGGGAAGACGTTCAAAAAGGGAGCGAGTCAGAAGACCTGCCACATCAATTGATCATGTAAAGCTTTCGGGGAAAAAGGCCGGTTAGATAACATACATTTCATTCTAATCCTGTTTCACTTTACATGTTTGCCAAAAAAATGAATCTGCTATGCGCTATCGTCGTTTGTTTGTGTTATTGCTGTTATTTCCGGGCTTACAGGTACATGGCCAGAGAACCATAAGCGATTCGGTGCATACGCTTAAAGGTGCCGAAATATCCGGGTTCAGGTTCTCTTCCGGCATCAGCGGGGTAAAAACCGAAGTTCAGGACAGCAATACAATGCGCAGCTTCGAAAACTCCAACCTGGGCGAACTGTTGTTGCAAAAATCGTCACTCTATGTAAAATCTAACGGGGTATCCGGATTAAGTTCGGTCTCCATACGTGGCACCGGCACCTCGCATACGGCTGTGCTGTGGAATGGATTCAACCTGCAGAACCCAATGAACGGGGGCATGGATTTTTCGTTGCTTCCGGTAAGTTTTGCCAATAAAATCACGATACATTATAATGGTATGTCGTCCCTTAATGGAAGCGGTGCCATTGGAGGAGCCATCCAACTGACCAATCTGCCCGAATTTGATAAAGGGTTGGATGTATCTCTGGGCGGAACCTATGGGAGTTTCGCCAACTATTCCGGCGATGTGAAACTTAACTGGAGCAACTTGCGAACGGCATTCTCGCTGAAGGCATTTTACCACGAAGGCCTGAATAATTTTCCTTTTAAAAATAATGCCAGCCTGGGCTCCCCTAATGTCAGCCAGACTCATGCTGAGCTGAAACAACTTGCTGTTATGCTCGATAATGCCAATAAAATAAACGAAAAGAACCTCCTCACCTACCGCCTGTGGTTTCAGACAGGCCAGCGCGAAATTCCGCCCAATATGACGCAGACTCTGGCTGATGCAAACCAAACCGATCAATCGTTTCGCACTGCCCTGGAATGGAAAAACGATGGGAAGAAATATAAGTTATTCGTTAGATCGGCATTATTTGTTGAGCAATACAGATACGAAGAATTGTCAAAACTGATCAACTCGGCCAGCAAATCAGTGTCTTCCATCAGCGAGGCGGAGGTATATTGCAAAATATTTCCCTTTCATACCCTGAACCTTGGCTTGCATTATTCATATTTTACAGCCAACACCGATTATTATCAAAAGCAGCAGTTCCGGAACGAAATTGCCCTATTTCTCTCGTATCTGATAAACAGTAAAAAAGACAGGTGGAAGATTAATATCAGTTTGAGGCAGGAATATGCCAACCATGGTTTTATTCCGATAATGCCCTCGGTGGGCATGGATGTAAGGATAGTTAAGGAATTGTTTGCTTATGCCAATTTCAGCAGAAACTTCCGCATGCCAACCCTGAACGATCTATTTTGGTTTCCCGGAGGCAACCCCAATCTGAAACCCGAATCGGGTTATGCCGAAGAAATCGGACTGAAACATTTAATTAAGTGGAAAAAAACACAATTTAATTATACGGTTTCGGTATTCAACAATAATGTAGAGAACTGGATCGTATGGCTGCCATCCAATTCGTATTGGTCCCCACAGAACATACTTTCCGTCTGGAGCCGGGGCACCGAAGCATCCCTGGCATTTGCTTATTTCCCGGGCAAAAGCCTGCTTGAAATCAGCGGAAAATTCAGTTATGTCAAAGCTACCACTCAAAAAAGCAACAACGCCAGTGCCATCGGAAAACAGTTGATCTATACTCCTGAGGTAAATGCTAATATCCATGTGAGTTTCGGCTACAAATTATACCTGTTCAGCTACAACATGGAGTATGTTGCGGCACGCTACACCAGCCCTGATAATTCTGCTAAGATCAAGCCTTACTTGTTGGGCAATCTTCAAATAGCGAAAGAATTCCGGCTAAAGAAATTTGCTTTCAGAGCCTTTGTCCATATAAACAATATTTGGAATCAGTCATATCAGACCATAGCCTGGCAGGCCATGCCAGGCATTAATATTAAGACCGGCATTAAAATTAATTTCAACCATAACCCCTAAAAATTAATATCAATGAAAAGAGCTAAAACACTATTAATGATTTTCCTTACTATAACTTTTCTCACTGCTATTGAAAAATCCATGCAGGCTCAAACCGTTTCTGACTTTGAAAACCTGCCTCTGCTTGCTGATACCTTTTGGAATGGCTCGGATGGCAGCGGCATGTTCACCAGTGGAAACGCCTCGTTCGTTAATAAATTTGTTGACTGGGGTGGTGGTATCACCTCTTGGAGCGGTTTTTCCTATTCAAATAAACGTGACACTCTGAGTCAGATATATACCAATGAATTCAGCGCCATGACGGCCCTGGGATACAATTCATCTGATAAATATGCCGTTTGTTATGTGAGTTCCTACGACCCCTTGCCCATCATCAGGTTAAATGGAATTGCGCAGGGTGATACGGTTAGTGGTTTTTTTGTCACCAATTCAACCTACGCATACCTTACCATGAAAAACGGGGGAGGTCCGGCAAAGAAATTCGGAGGCGTCAGTGGCACGGATCCCGACTGGTTTGCATTGTCGGTGTATGGATTCAAAGACGGGGTTAAGAAATCCGACAGCGTTTTGTATTATCTGGCTGATTTCAGGTTTCCCTCATCGGCCCAGGATTATATAGTTAAAGACTGGCAGTGGATAGATCTGACCACCTTAGGCATGATCGATAGTCTTCAATTTAAGATGTTCTCGAGCGATACGGGTTCTTTTGGCATCAATAACCCGACATATTTCTGCTTGGACAACCTGATTACCAATCACAATAGTTTCGCCGGGGTTGATGAGCTTGTTTCAGAGACCATCAAGGTATATCCTAATCCTGCTGATGATTGGATTTCAATAGAACCCTTTAGCGAAATTACTTATATCCGGTTTTTTGACTTGCAAGGTAAACTAATGCAGATTACTGCAGTAAATTCAATGATAAATTTAAGCGATGTGGCAAAGGGAATATATTTGCTGGAAATTGAAAGCAACAATTCGGTATTTTATTCGAAATTTGTAAAAAAGTAAGATGAAATTTTTTATTGCAGGTTTTCTGTTTGTTTGTATAACTCCTGTTCTTTTAAAAGGACAATTTGCCCCTCCTGCCGGACAACCGGGCAGCACGGCCATTTATCAAGACAGTTCTGTTTTCGTGGGCTGGGCCAGCGCGTGTACCGTGAACCGGGGTTGGCAAAATATTGCTGATACCACACTGGGAAAGGCTGATGTGGGTGATAGTTCCATGGCTTGCGGGCAGGCAGGTTCCAACGGTGTAGTCAGTTTAGGCGATGGTGGTTCGGCCGTGCTTACTTTTACTTATCCAATCATAAACGGGCCTCTGTGGGACTTTGCCGTTTTCGAAAACTCTTTTTCTGATACTTTTCTGGAGTTAGCCTTTGTTGAGGTAAGTTCCGATGGCGTTCATTACTTTCGTTTCCCGTCAACCTCTCTTACCGACACGCTTTCTCAGGTAGATGCCTTTGGCGCACTCGATGCAACCAAAATAAATAACCTTGCGGGAAAATACCGCATGCTATACGGCACTCCTTTCGATCTTGATGAATTGTCGGGTATTTCAGCGCTGAATATTAACCATATTACACACATCCGTTTGATCGATGTGGTGGGGTCCATTGACAAACAATATGCTTCTTACGATTTTTATGGCCATGTGATCAACGATCCCTGGCCGACTCCTTTCAACTCCTCCGGAGTTGATGTGGATGCCATAGGGGTGATACATCAGGATGTTTCGTCTGTGAAAGAAGATGAGGGCAGTATTATCTTTAACATTTTCCCAAACCCCTGCCAAAATATAATTTATGTAAATTCAAATAAGCCTGTTTTACAAATTACTTTGATGGATATCAACGGAAGAATGCTAAATGATATCACTCCGGTTGATAAAAAAAACTCGTTTGATACAGATAATTTACTTCCAGGAATTTATTTTCTGAGAGTAGTAAGTAAAAACAAAATGGAATATCGTAAAATTATTAAAACTTAGAATATGCCAATATTTACCCGGTTTGCAGTATTTTGCTTTTTCTTAATTAGCCTGCTTGCTTCATGCAAAAAGGCCTCCCCCCCCGATGATAATAATACTGATATTACGAGGGATCATGGAGTTTTTATTGTGAATGAGGGTAACTATATGTGGAGCAATGCTTCGGTGAGTTACTTTAACTTTGCGGATGGCAAATATTATGAAGACATATTCGATGAGGTGAATAACCGTCCTTTGGGTGATGTGGCTCAGTCAATGACGGTTTTAAACGGAAAGGCTTATATCGTAGTGAACAATTCCAATAAAATAGAAATTGTTGACCTGGGCACATTTACCTCATCGGCAGTGATCACAGGGCTTACATCGCCCCGCTACTTTTTACCAGTAACGGCCACCAAAGCATACGTTTCCGATCTTTACAGCAACTCTATTTCTGTGGTTGACCTGAATTCAAATACCAAAACAGGCTCAATTCCCTGCAAAGGCAGCACCGAAGAAATGCTGGTAAATGAAAACGATGTGATAGTAACCAACACCCGCACCGATAAGATATACATTATTAACCTCAATACTGATAGTGTCGTTGACAGCATTCAGGTAGGCTTTGCCTCAAACTCTCTTTCTCTTGATAAAAATGGGAAGTTGTGGGTGTTTTGTGCAGGGGATGCTACTCAAAGTATAAAAGCTTCTCTTTGCAGGGTGAACATTTCCAACCGTCAGGTTGAGCAGAGTTTTACCCTTTCAGGTGCATTGGATATTTGGGATAAAATGCGGATGAATGCCTCTAAAGACACAATATATTATATGGATAACGGAATTTACCAGATGCCGGTTATTGCGGCAACCTTACCATCAGCACCATTGATACAAAAGGGAAGCAGTATATTCCACGGCTTGGAAGTCAATCCAAATGACAGCCACATTTTTGTGGCCGATGCGGTGGATTATATTCAGAAAGGAAGAGTTTATTATTATAATTCTTCCGGGACATTAATAGGAACCATAAATACCGGAATAATTCCTGTGGATTTCTATTTTTATTGATTTACCCGGTCGAGCCAAACAGTTCCCTTCAGGTGGTCAATTTCGTGCTGAAAGATATGAGCCGTATATGCCTGGCTGATGTGTTCTGCTTTATGGGTTCCATCCGGAAGATCGTATTCGACATCAACCCAGATAGCCCGCCACGATTGTCCTGACATGCCCGGTATTGAGAGACATCCATCATTTCGCAATTTTAATGTGTCAGAATATCTTGTAATAACCGGATTTAAAATAAGTTCCCACGGATGTGAACTCAGGCTTCCTTTGTCCCATCGTTGAACCCAGACAATATTTCTGTTAATGCCCACCTGCGGAGCAGCAATACCCACTCCGCCTTCGTTGATCACACTTATGAACATCCGATCAGTCAGATAGAAAAGTGTTGCAGTGTCATTAAAATTAACATTCCGCGATTGTTTTCTTAAAATAAGAGAATCAGCATAAATAAAATAATTTAAGACACGTAAGGCAGAATCTCTGCTGTTATTGAAAACTAATGTTTTTTCTGCATCGGTGAATGCCAGTTCATCAACAGAAGGGTCCGGGGGAATCACTTCCTTTTTGCATTGCGAAAAGGTAAGAATACTTATAAACAGTAAAGAATAAAACATTAGTTTTCCTATCATTTTTTTTGTAATTTTGTTTTCGGTACAAATATAAAAATAAATCTAATCGAAATGAAATCAAAAATAGAATGTCGCTGGCTCGAAAACATGGCTTTCGAGGCTGAAGTTAATGATCATACCATAGTTATGGATGCAGATGAATTGAACGGTGGCAGCAATCTTGGGCCGAGGCCAAAAGCACTCAGCATGGTTTCATTAGCCGGTTGCACGGGTATGGATGTAATTTCAATCCTAAAGAAAATGCAGGTGGTTCCTGACGAATTCAGTATTTCTGTGGAAGGTGAACTCACCGAAGACCATCCCCGATATTACGAAAAAATTACCGTAGTCTATCATTTTAAAGGTAGCAACCTGCCCTCAGATAAGGTACAGAAAGCAATACAACTTTCACAGGACCGTTATTGCGGGGTGAGTGCTATGTTGAGAAACGGAACTATTGTTGAGCATGAATTTACGATTGAAGAATAAATAGAAGCAGGTTTTAAAAATCCCTGCAAACTTCCGAGAACTCCCTTATTATCATAGCTGTTGCGCCCCAAACGGTCTGACCGCAAACATCGTAATAAGGTGTTTCGAACTCAATTCCGCTTTGTATCCTGATCTTTTTTGTTTTGATGTTTTTATTCCCTAACAATTCATCGAGTGCAACTTCGAAGATCTTTTCAACCTCTTTTGAATCGGGTATAAGCACACCAATTTCATCCGTAAATCCAACAAAAGGTTTTACCAGAAAATTGCTGGGAGGGATATATAGTTCTGACAGACTTCCGATTAAGTTGATTTTTGATCTGCTTAGACCTGTCTCCTCTTCGGTTTCACGCATGGCTGTATCTTCAAGGTTTTCATCATCATCTGAATAGCTTCCACCCGGAAAAGATACTTGTGAACTGTGCACACCATTATAGGCAGGTCTAAGAGTTAAAAGAGTATGGACAATTTTGTTTTTCTCGAATAACAATAATATTACGCTGCTTTTTCTTGCAGTTTCAGGAATCGGATCAAATTCCCGTAAACGCACAGAAGGTATCATTTCAAAATGAGCTTTCTTTCCCGGTAAAGGTTCTTTTAACTTTATTTGTAGATAGCTGACAAGTTTAAAAAGTTCCATTGATACATTTTTTTACCCCAATAATTTTAATATAAAATTACTAAAAAAATCTCGAAGTAAGCGTATTTATTGTCTTTTAGGCAGGGTAAAACTTACTAACAATTCATATTGTTAAAAAAATTTCATAAAAAATGTTAAAATCAGAAAATTATTATTACTTTTGTATCTCAAAATTTAAAAGAAATTAATAACCAAAAACGAAAAAAAATGAAAAAATTATTAAGTTTAGTAATCGTAGCTATCGTTATCGTAGCAGTAAGTGCTTGTGGTGGCAAAAAAAACACTCCTGAAGCAGTTGCAGAAAAATTCTTGGGCCATTTAAACAAGAAAGAATATGCAGAAGCTAAAAAACTTGGTACCGAAAATACCAAACAAATGCTTGATATGATGGAAAGTTTTGCCGGCGCAGGAACAAAAACAGAAGCTAAAGATGTAAAAATCGAAAACCTGAAATGCGAAACTACTGAAGATAAAGCTAAATGTACTTATACTGCAGAAGCTAAAGAAGAAACTATCGAATTAGTAAAACAAGATGGTAATTGGTTAGTTGACATGAAAAAAGAAGGTAACGGCGAAACACCTCCTACCGAACCTACAACTGATTCAGTTCCTGCTGTAAATTAATACCGTTAATCCGGTATAGATTTGCTGAAACGATGAAAAGAATTATTCTGATTGTTTTCATCGTTTTATTTTCTATTATAATATCAGTATGGTTGTTCCTGCGAGCCTACGAATATCGTAGTTCGCAGGAACAATTTTTTTATAGATATACCCTGTCAGATAAAGAATATAACGAAATTCAGGAGGGGGATATCATTTTAAGACATGGCTACGGCCTGGTGAGTGACCTGATCGTGGAACAACTTAAAGAAAAATACGATCTTTCGCATTGTGCCATTGTGGTCAAAACTGATACAGGGTTGGCAGTGATACATTCCATTTCCAGTTCAATTTCGGACATAGACGGTGTTCAGGCGCAGGACTTGAAAAGCTTTATTCAGGAAAGCCAGTATAATTCGGTTGTGGTTATCAGGTATAAACCTGCCATCAATAAACCGGTTTCTGCTATTGGCCGGAAAGCGAAATACTACCTTTCCAAACAAGTACCTTTTGATGAAGCATTTGATATAAATGACAGTTCAGAGTTTTATTGTACTGAATTATTGTGGAAAGTCATCCTGAACGAATACGGAGATGATATTATGGCAGGTAAAAACAACGCCAGAAAAGACCACCTCAGGTTTGATACCTTTTTAGATAGTACCCGGTTCGAGATCATTATCAATCACCAAAAAAGAAAAATCTGATGGCTGCTGCTCATTTTCAATGAATCTAGATCAATCTTTCAATTCAACGTTAATATTTCCTTCTTCTGTTGACCAACAGGAAGAATCGCAAACTGTAGTGAGGATCTTTTTCGTGTAATCGCCTCCAATAGCATAGATTATTTTACCTTCTTTTACATAGCGCACTTTTACCGAATAATATTTATCACCAGGAAGTAACACACTGTACTTCGATGTGCTGACACTATCGTTCAGCACAATTTTATTCTCTTCAACTTCCCCTTCATAAATCGTAATGGGGACCTTTGTGTTAACCTCATTTATAGTAAGTTTGATGTTGAGGGCCACCAGAGAAGGTTCGTTAGTATTGCAATCGGAATAATCATAATTGGCACAATCTTCAGAACCATAATACGAATTTCTCCGGCAGGAAGTATTACAATACACCGTAATCAGCAGCATGGAAAGCATCAGAATTCGAAAACGTTTCATATTACAACCAGGTTAATTTTTTTGTCAACGAAGGTTTGCGGAAATTGAAGGCAACACCAACCGAAAGGCTTAACCAATGAGGCGAATTTTTGTAAGCTTCAATTTTGCCATATTCGTATGCTGCTTTTAAAAAGAGACTTTTGTACATGTAACTGTAGCCAATTCCCGGAACCAAGGCAAATTTGTCCTCCGGACGGCGTTGCATAGCCTCGAAGAATCCAAAAGAATATAACCCTTTCAACCGGATAAATATTCCCTGTCTGACGAAATGGTTTTTTGAGTGAAATGTAAAAGATTTATCAAGGCAAAGGTAAATGTACCTTCGTTTTTCCCATAATTGATAATAAACCGAATCGGATTGTTCCAGTATCCGTTTTCGGACAATACTTCCTTTAAAACCTAATTCGAACGAAATATTATACTTAGAGTCGACGATACCGATGCCGGCGCCCATATAATAATCCTCCACCGAAAAAACCGCTGGGTGGTAACTTATATTTATTTTATTAAAGTAGGGCCAAAACGAGCCGTGCAGTCCTTGTTTTCTTAGTGTCTTTATAGTCGATTTCTGATTTAATATCCTGGCATAATCTACCAGATTCTTAACCGGTTTTTGATGCAGGTTGATCTCAGGTTTGGCTTTATATGCGAAAAGGGTATCGAGCATATTGATGTCACCGTTTTGCACAGCTACCGATACCGGGGTAAATCCGCTTTTATCGGCAGTGTTAGTAGTTGCCTGGTGCCTCAATAACAAGTTCACGATATCCCAATGACCAAAATACACTGCACAAAGCAGGGCATCGGTGCTGTCGGTGGTCATGATCTTTGTGTCAGCTTTATTTTCTAGCAGATATTGTGTCATGTAATACAGGTTGTATCCGCTACTATAGATTAATGCCGTAGCCCCGTCTTCGTCGGTGGCATTGATATCTGCACCGTATAATAAAAGGTCGTAAACAATTTCAGGATGATTTTGCATGGCAGCACTTATCAGGGCTGTGCGACCCGAAAATGGCACCTGATTTGGATTTGCCTTATTGTACAAAAGAATTTTAACAATATCTTCATGCCCATTTTCAGCAGCATACATCAGGGGTGTAATACCTTCATCGCTGCTGGTGTTGACATCGGCGCTATCCATGATTAGATGAATAACACTGTCGGTTCTGCCCTCATACGCTGCCATTAGCAGATTCAGATTTTTAGCCGCTTTGTTTTGGGCAAAAGAACCGGTTGACATCAACAGAAATAGCAGACAAATAAGGTATTTTACCAATTTCATAGAGTTTTTTTGATTGCGACAGGTCACGTCCGCCATACCTGATTAACTCAATTTCTTAATTTAATTTACTAATTTTGTACAAAATTATTATAATTATGAGACTTCTGGAAGGAAAAACTGCTGTTATTACGGGTGCATCGAGAGGGATAGGCAAAGCGATTGCCCTGGTTTTTGCAAAACATGGGTGCAACATTGCATTTACCGATCTGTTTTATGATGAGAATGCCATGCTGCTTGAAAGAGAACTTCATGCACTGGGTGTAAAAGCAAAAGGTTATGCATCCGATGCCAGTTCCTTTGCTAAGAGCGAAGAAACAATAAACGAAATTATCAGGGAGTTTCCGGTAATTGATATTTTGGTTAATAATGCAGGCATTACAAAAGACAATTTATTGCTGCGTATGTCGGAAGCCGATTGGGATGCTGTGATCAATATCAACCTGAAATCGGTTTTTAACCTTACCAAGGCCGTTCAGAAAACCATGTTGAAGCAAAGGTTTGGTTCTATCATCAATATGAGTTCGGTGGTGGGTGTGGCAGGCAATGCCGGTCAGGCCAATTACGCTGCTTCTAAAGCCGGTATCATTGGTTTTACCAAATCGGTGGCTCAGGAACTGGGTTCGCGCAATATCCGCTGCAATGCCATTGCTCCGGGTTTTGTCGAAACCGAGATGACCCATAAACTACCCCAGGAAGCCCGCGAAATGTGGCTGAATGATATACCCGTGAAACGACCGGGTACGCCCGAAGAAGTGGCCAATGCGGCTTTATTCCTTGCTTCAGGTCTTTCAGAATACGTTACCGGACAGGTGCTGAATGTCTGCGGAGGAATGAATACTTAGGCAATCGGCAATCAGCAATCGGCAGTCAGCGACAGGCATCCAACCATCGGCAAATGTATTTGCAGACTGCGGACTGAAGACTGCAGACTTTTCTTAATACAGGCTCTTATTTTTTGTATTGAACAGAGGGGTTACATAGCGCAGGGCTACTTCCAGTCCGCCGGCACCTTTGCTGGCTGATGAGAGTTCAGAAATATTGACATCATAACTTACTCCTAGAAGAAAATTCTTCCATTCGAACTGGGCGGCTACAACCACTGCATCGGCCCAGCGATAATGACATCCCAGCGACAGGGCCGTTTCGCTTACAAAGTTGGTGAATTTAGAGGCATCATTCAGGCGATAGCGGAACAACGAACCAAATAAAATATAATTCGACGGACCCTGGTTATACCAAACGGCTGATGGCAAAATAGCAAAATTTGAGTTTGTGAAACCTATAAACGAATTCACATGCAGGGCAATTTTCATATAAAGTTTGCTGTCAGCAAGGTCGGAAAAGGCTTGTTTGGGACGGTTGATATGAAACAGCGCCAGGCCAACCGTAACTTTTTTGGCATCGTTCGTTGATAAGGTGGAGGTTTGTGAATTGTACGACCATAGCATACCTGCCGAAATATCGCCATAAAGTTTACTCTTGAATCCCATAGTTTCGCCCGAAGGGAGCGAAGCGTTGTAGCCATCCGTTGCATTTGGATCGTATTGGTTGTCCCATTGCATATTCGATTCATCAATGCGTCGCTGGCCAAATCCGCCCTGAATTCCTGCCGTCACAAAATTATGACGGTTAACAGGCAAATGATACGCAACCGAAACATTGGCCTGGGTAAGTCCCATTTTATTGGCTCCGGCCTGATCGTTATACAACTGAACCCCCAAACCCAGTATGCCTCCGTTCAGTTTGCCTTTTAAGATACCCATATCGTACGACAATCCGTAAGTCATATACGAATGGGCTATGCTGCGCCACTGGCTTTTGTAGTTGGCTATGATACGGTGGTCGGCATTGAAAGCACCTGCCAGCGCCGGATTCAAGGTAAGGGGCGCATTGTTGAACTGCGAAAAATGTATGTCCTGGGCAATGGCATTCCCGGTGATGATGATGGCCGTGATGAATAATATTATTTTTTTTATGCTCATGGTTTTATCTTACTAAAGTAACATTTCCTTTTTTAGTGATCGTGGTTCCGTTTGCCAGCACAATATCGGCATAATATACAAATACACCCGGATTCATGGGCTTTTCCTTATATTTTCCGTCCCAGCCTGTGGTCCCGTCTTTGGTTTCAAAAACTTTTTCTCCCCAACGGTCAAAGATAGTAAAATGTATTGAATTATACGTACCCCGCACATACAATACATCGTTCTGATTGTCGCCATTGGGCGAGAAAATATTGGGAATATAAATGTTATTTACAGAACAATCTTCCACGCTGATCTGCTTCGAATCAGCGTCGCCGCAGGTTCCGGGTAGGGTGTAAGTGATGGTGAACTCACCTGTTCCGGAAACGGAAGGTGAGAAAACCCCGTTCACTGCATCGGTTATACCGGTTCCCGACCAGGTGCCGCCTGTTTCGGACGCCATCAGATTAACCGGGGCATCACTGAGGCAAATAGAATCAATCGGAAAAATGGTGGCGTTGGAGCGTTTGTTTATAAGAACATAAGGGATATTTTCATAATGGTTCCATCCCTGCAGGGTCAGATTAGATAAGGGGGTGCCACCGTTATAAGTTGCAATACCTGTGTTAATCCATTCGCCTGGCGAAATATACCAGTTGGCAATTCCTGCCCAGTTTCCATCGGCAGCGGCATCGAAAAATATTTTAATACCGGCAGCAGAGGTGCCTGATGAACGGTTGATACGATGAAAATATAAAGGATTGCTGGCACAGATGGACGAATCAACCTGGGCACGGTCAAAGCCTTCCAAGGTAGCATCGGTATTTGCCAGCCTGACCGTAAACGTGTTGGCGGCCTGCACAGCCGGCGAAATTTCAACCGGCCGATAGCGCATCGTACCGGCGCTGGAGCCAACAGGAAAAAGATATGACTCTGCATTATAAGTGGTACGCGACAGGCTGCCTTGTGTGGTGCTGCTTACGAATCCTGTGGTACGGGTGATGGCGGCAGGATCGGTATTGGTAAAGAACATAGTGTGGCTGCCGGTGGCCAGTTCGCGGTCGTTCAGTGCCAGTAGGTGCATTACATTCTGGTCGATGGTCTGGGTTTTTATGCCGCTACCCGTAAGGGTAAGGTTGTAAAAATGGGTCAGGTTGCTTCCGCCGATATTCTGGGCGGCACCGTTCAAGTTCACGGTTCCTGTGCCCGAATTAAAGGCACCGTTGTTTATCCAGTTTCCGCCTACCGTATAGGTGCCATTGCCGCCGGCAGTGGCATGGTTGGTGAAATCGCCCGTAATAACAGTATTTCCATTATTGTCGAGATTACCGGCCAGGCTGTTTTCTGCGCCTCCGTTTATTTGCACTATACCTCCGCTGGTAATGGTAATGGGTGCGCCGTTATTATATATTATCTGAGATGAGACTGCAGACGAAGTCAGCAGCGGTGTCAGCAGAACATATAGCTTTATATTTTTAATAAAATAAGCCATTTGTGTGTTATTAATAAATCTGTAATACAGGTTGTTCAAATTTTCCGGTATTATTTCCACCAACCAGTTTTGGCAGAGGTTTGTATAAATACCCTTTTTCTTTCGGTTGATTATAGCCTTCCGGATAAATATATTTTCCTTCGTATTTCCCTGTTTTTAAAGGTTGAGGATCTACCATCTCAGGATGATCTTGAATATATTTATCGTTTCGTTCAGCATAGACTACCCATGAAACTTCTATTCCGGGCTGGCCTCCGGCAATTACAAATTTGTTATTGTTTATTTTCTCCTTGACAAAAAGATTTGGTAATGCTGCTCCAACAGGTGTAAGACCATAAGAGAAATTTTTATTAATTAATGTAAAATATTCAGGCAAACTTACAACAGCTTCACCATTTGCATCAAATGTTGCAGAACCCCGGTATAAATTCAGTACTTCTGGCGATTCAATGCAAAAGTGCGTTAATAGTTTGTTTTGAGGATCTAGAGGATTATCAATAATAAAACTTTTTGTTCCAGTAACAAATAGACTTCCACCTACATCCAGTTGATTTACAATGCCACCATCATCAAATGAGTAGAGTCCATAACTCAAAGCAGTATTTGAACTTTGCCCTGCTACCCCAGTGACACCTTGCCCGAAAACACCGATTCCTTGAGTTGCAGTAGCATGATTCCAACCCGACACTCCGTACCCGTCAGCATAGTTTGACTCACCAACAACGCCGTTATATCCTTTCCCTAACACACCATGACCACCGGTAGTGCGTAAATTGTTGCCAAAAATACCGGCTTCACCCGTAGCGGTGGCAAAGATCTGTCCGCTTACCCCAAAGGCTTTTCCGCTCGAATTACCTATAATGGCGGTAGTGGGAATGGGAGTACCGCCAACCACTCCGTAGTTTGAAGCTGTCGAGGCCTGAATGGAGGCATATTGTACATTAGTATAGGTATTATCGGTAACAATAGAAACTCCATCGCCGCTATGCGAAGATTTTAATCCTATGGAGCCCGTATTGGCATTGGTAATATTAATATTGTTGGTTCCGCTGATAATAATATTACGTCCTGATCCTGAACCACTGCAACCATCATAGGTTTGTTGCATGGTCAGGCAGGATGAACCTGTTCCTGTTGGCCCCGTTACCCCTTGAATACCTTGTATCCCCTGAATCCCTTGTATTCCTTGTATCCCCTGCAGCCCTGTAGGACCGGTGGGTCCGGGAACAGTGGAGGCAGCCCCGGTAGGTCCGGGAATTCCCTGGGCTCCCTGCAAACCTTGCGGTCCGGTAGGTCCCGGAACAGTAGATGCGGCTCCTGTAGGTCCCTGGGGTCCGGCCTGTCCAACGGAACCCTGGGGTCCGGTAGGTCCCTGCGGGCCCATTGCACCGCTGACAAAGGTTTGCCAGCTAAGACCATTCCAGTAGAAAAAATTGGTTGAATCCGTATCGAACACTAATAAACCTTTTTGGGTCATCGAAAGCGATGGATTCATGGCGGTGCGGTTAACCGAATTCATACGGGGAATGAGCAGGCCTTTGTTATTGGTTTGCAGCTCCAAAATGGCATTGGCATCGGGATTGGTGGTTCCTATGCCAACATTGTTTTGCGACCATAGTTGCAGGGTACTGACCGCAAATATTACAGTCAACCATAGGTGTGATTTTAGTTTCATCTGATCTAAGTTAATTAAAAAGTTAATTTATTCGTGGCAAACCTACATTTTTTTTTTGAAAATATACACGTAGGAGTAAAAAAACTTTCAACTGAATAAATTTCGTTTTAAAATACTGAAAAAGGGTTGAACCTGATTTCGGAATCGTCCCATTGCTGATTGTTGACGTAGATATTTATCTATATGTAGTTTAGGATGCTTAAATGCAAGCAACGTGTATTTGTCAGAAATTGAAACATACGAATTGCAGTTGCATTAGGTAGTTCCCACGTGGAAATATAATGACTGCAATTGATGGCATTCTGTTTCCGCATGGAAATACATAAATTGCAATGTATACTTAATCGTTGACTAGCGTCTGCGAGCCTATTGCAACAAAAACTACCCATTTGACACGTGGAAACAGGACTATTTCGGGGAAAAAGGCAGTTAGGTGCTTATTTTACTAAAAAACAGAAATTTTTGATAGAGGATATCTCCCGGGCTTAACTATTTTTTTCCCTCCAATTTTCATTGCACTAATTTTATGTTTGGTTAACCGGGTTTTCTCCTGCTATAAAATCTGCTCTGTACCTTTCGTATTCCAATAAAAAGTAACGGAATTTTCGGATTACTTTTCTCCTAATAAAGTCTTTTAGGAATGTTCTTTTTTATTGTAATAAAATTCCGACGTAACATTTTAAAAAATACTTCGTATTAACCTACCAGATAAGAGATACAGACATTATTTGATTTAATATCGATTACATACATTATAAAAAAAATAAACGACCAACGAAAAAAAAGTAAGATTTTTCTTGACTTTCCATTTTAATGTATTATCTTTGTAAACGCTATAATAACAAAAAAAAACACCATAAAATGTATAAACGACTACATAATGTAGAAATTGCAGGATTTAAACGATTAAAAAATGCTTTTATCGGTGGTGATTTTTGGGGAATATTTTCTGAGATTTTTTTTTATCTTTGACAAACCAGGGTATGATTATTTAAAAAAAATACAAAAAAACAGGTTCTCCTGTCGCAGGATTTTGACAGAAATTGTTTTTTGAAAAAAAAATTTTAGTAAGCGCACAATATTTATAATATAAAAATTAAATCAAACAGCTATGAAAAAAGTAATACATCAGCTTCTAATCAGTTTAGTTTTCTTTTTTATAATTAGTATAACTACATTGCAGGCACAAAATATTGGTATCAATACCGATGGTTCGGCGCCTGATAATTCGGCTATGCTCGATATTAAAAGTGAACATGCCGGATTACTGATACCCAGAGTAGTACTAAGTTCATTAACTGATGGCACTACCATTCCAAACCCATTGCACAGTTTATTGGTTTATAATAACAGTGTTGCCAAAGGGGTAGATAAGGGTTATTATTTCAATGAAGGATCGCCAGCCAGTCCCAACTGGGTGCCTTTTTTATATAAAGGTAATGCCTGGAATGTTACCGGAAATGAAGGTACCACGGCCGGAACCAATTTTCTGGGTACCACAGACGTACAGGATTTAATAATAAAAACAAATGGGACCGAACGTCTTAAATTCGACATGAATGGTGGTACCACAGATCCTACACTGAAAATTACAAGCGTGACTGATCAATACAGTGGTTTGGAAATTAATGCCAATTCGCTTACAAAGGGCAATGCATTAAAATTAGTATCTACATCTACAGCGGGACTAACAGGCCAGAATACAAAAATGTTATCGATTATTCAATCGGGAGCAAATGCCAACGCAAGCCATGCCTCGACCGGGATCTATACTTCCGTAACAAATTCAGGAACTACTTCCTTTAATTATGGTATGGAATTTTTAGTTAATAGTGCCTTCAATCAAGTTGGAATTCTTGGAAACCTTAAAGGAGTTTCGGGTGCAACCAATCAGAAATTGGTCGGATTCTCACTTAAATTAGATGGCAATGGTAATACGGATATTAACAGTAGTAATTATGGAATAAAGATCAACAGCATGGGATCATGTGCTTTTAATTACGGTATGGATATTATTGTAGCTAGCGGAACTTCCTATACCGCGGGACTGAATGTTGCTAATACAAGTCCCGGAAGCAATCCTAGTTATGGCATTAAGAGTCAAATCATACAGCCCACAACCGGAAATTATGGCGAAACAGCTGCAGGCTTATTTATTAATTTAATTTCAACGAATCAAGTAGGATTTAACTATGCTGTTAGAGGAGATGCAATTGGACCTACAACCACAGGTTATAATACAGCCGGTTTTTTTACCGCTTCAGATGCTCCGGCCGGTCAAAATTATGCTATTATTGTTCCTCACGAAAATGCAAGCTCCAAATGGGGTGGATGGGTTGGTATAGGATGTCTGTATCCTAAAAGATTATTGCAGGTAGATGGTATAGCTCGTTTTGGTGGTGATCATGCCATTGGAAGAATAGAAATTCAGAATGGGTATGCCAAACAAACCACCATTCAGGCAAGTAATTCGGTAACCGATCTGAAAATTATACTGCCCGGAACCAAAGGTGCAGTAAACGATGTTCTTATGGTAACCAGTATTGCCGGCGATTCTACCACAACGGCATGGGGAACTTCTCCAACTTTAAATTATTGGAATTTAAACGGCAATACAGCCACAACCCCGGGAACAAATTTTATTGGTACAACCGATTATCGTGATCTGGTTATTAAAACCAACGGTGTTCAAAGAATGAGATTTCTACCCGGAGGTGGTGCAATCCTAAATGCAGGTGTTATAGGTATCGGAACTAACGCCCCGGTGAGCCTACTACATGTAAATGGTACTGCACAACTTGGCACCAAAGATTCATTACAAGGGGACCTGAAGTTTTTTACTTATTCCAGTGGATTCTATACCGCTTTAATGGGTAATGCGACGGCTAATGTAACTTATACACTGCCCGGGGCCGACGGCACTTCAGGGCAATTCCTCAGAACCAATGGCAGCGGAATTATGTCGTGGGGAAGCAGCGCTCCGGTCGATGCAACTTATATCACCCAAACTGCCAATGCCACACTAACCAACGAACAGGCTCTTTCAGCTTTGTCCACAGGATATATGAAAGTTACCACCACCACAGGCGTGATAACCTCACAGGCCACACCCATTCCTGTTACGGATGGCGGCTCAGGAACAAATACGGCTCCAACTCAGGGCGGAGTGATATATGCTGCATCAGCGGCTGCCATGGCTTCAACAGCGGCCGGTACTGCTGGACAGATACTTCAATCGAATGGAAGTAGTGCCCCAACATGGGTGACAAAAAAAGAATTTTTAGGGGTACAGACTTTTACAAACGGAACTACAAGTTATACCCCAACTTCAGGTACAACTGAGATAGTTGTTGAGATGTGGGGAGGTGGCGGAGCCGGTGGTAGTGTTACCAATGTGGCGGGCGCTGCCGGCGGCGGCGGCGGTTCGGGGGGCTATGCTCTTTACAATTGGAGTGCTGTAGGTGCAGGACCTTACACCATTGCTATTGGAGCAGGAGGAACAGCGGTAGCCGGCGGAACGGGCAATGCTGGTGGAATTACTACATTTAATAATGGAACTATTACCGTTACTGCTTATGGTGGCAGCGGCGGAACCACAGCAGGCGGTTCTAATGTTATAAAATTTATGGCCGGTGGAGCCGGTGGAGCAGTATCCACCAACGGAACTGTCAATGCAGCAGGAGCGCCAGGTGCAAATGGAATGACAAGTACCGTTGTAACCACCAACTTTTCCGGAAATGGTGGCTCAACCTCATTAGGTGGAGGAGGTCTTGGCGTAGGAGGTAATATTAATAATACCGCAATAGCGGGTAATGCAGCAAGAGCCGATACAGGTTCCGGAGGCTCAGGAGCAAGAACAGGTACCACAACCGCTGCTTTAGGCGGTGCCGGGGCTGACGGACTCATGATTATATACGAATATAAATAATGAGTCTTTAGTAAGGTACATTTAAATTTTTTAAAATATGAATTGAAACCTTTTATAAAAATTTAAGTAAAAAAGTCACAAATAAAAACCAAAAACCAAATAAAATGAAAAAAACAATTACACAAAAAATCAAAAAGATCAGCCTCGGGCTTATCTTTAGCTTATTGTTTCTGCTTTCCGGAACATTTAGCGTCTCAGCACAAGAGCTAAGTTGCTTCTCCCTAAACGACGGAAATAAAACCGTTCAGACAAATATGGGCCAATGCTATCACACAGTAGCAGATGCGTCGTTTGATATTGTTGTCGGCGAAGATTTTTCTTGTATTTCCGAATTCAACGATTGGACCTTCACTTACACCCTGGATGGTGCAACTACAGGTAGCGGCACAACGACTTTAATCGGTAAAAATTTAAACAAAGGTTATACAGGTGTTCTCTGGTCGGCTGTGTATAACTTGAATACCGCTATTACTTATACCTTTACTAAATTTACAGTAAAGGTTGATGATATTGAACGCCCGGTGGTATACTGCCCGGCAAATATCACTGCTTTTACAGATGCCGGTATGAGTACTGCAACTGTTGTCTATCCTATAGCGACAGCAACCGACAATTGCGAGGTGCAATCAATTTTTGTTTCTTCTGGTCCGGCAAGCGGAGCTTCATTCCCAATCGGAACCACTCAGTTAACCTATACGGCAACTGATGCTACAGGTAATTCAGGTACTTGTACCTTTTCAATAACTGTTATTGATAATATCGCTCCGGTTTTAACTCTGCCGGCCAATATTTCAACAAATACAAACATTACAGATGGTCGAATCATCAGTTATTCTGCACCAACTGCTTCAGATAACTCTGGCACTCCGGTAGCAGTCGAGTTAGTAAAGGGCCCAGCAAATAATTCTCTTTTCCCTCCGGGTGAAACTTATGTTGTTTTCAAGGCTACAGATATCTATGGTAATTACGTAATAGATTCCTTCAAAGTCGAAGTTATTGATAATATACCTCCGGTTATTAATTGTCCCGAAAATGTTATTGTAAATAATAAACCAAACGAATGTGTGGCCACGGTCGATTATATAGTAACTGCCAACGACAATTGCCCTTCTTTCATGAATTTCTTTAAAACCGAAGGCTTTTTACCAGGTACAGATATTCCCGTAGGAACCACAACTACTGTTACCTGGGTTGCAGCCGATGTCAACAATACTACTACCTGTACTTTTACAGTTACAGCCGTCGATGTTGAAAAACCCATCATCATCAGTCCTCCTTCCGATATTAATACTTCTAAAGATGCCAACACCTGCAGCAAGGCTGTAACTTTCGACCTTCCTACTGTGGTTGACAATTGCTCTGCACCTATTAATATTACTTATACCCAGACTGCCGGTTTGACCAGTGGATCTTTATTCCCAATTGGAACCACTACAAATACATTCCAATATACAGATCAGGCCGGAAACACACAGGCATTTTCATTTAATGTAAATGTTGCTGACCCAAGCCCGGCTAACATGACTCCTCCCGCTGATGTAACCATCACCCTTCCTTTAGGTGAAACTACTGCTACCAATGTAAATCTGGGTTTACCCGATATAACCGGAAATTGCCAGGTACTTCAGGTAACAAACAGTGCATCTCCCGATCCAAACAATCATGGCCAAAACCAGTTTACCGAAGGAATTACCGTGGTTACCTGGACACTCATCACCCCTACCGATACCATTGAAGTTACTCAAAATGTAAGAGTAATATTAACTGTGAATACTTGTTGCGATGCTTTTGCTGTAAATATTAATGAAGAAGTACCATACTCATTCTGCGCAACATCAGCATCAACTTTAACGGCTGCCATTGATACAGGCTCGTGTACTCAGAACACCGCTTATACATATCTGTGGTCAACCGGTGCAACAACACCATCAATTATTGCTGCTACTGCTGGAACCTATAGTGTTACCGTTACCAA
Organism: uncultured Bacteroidales bacterium; assembly: GCA_964469155.1. Taxonomy (GTDB): domain Bacteria; phylum Bacteroidota; class Bacteroidia; order Bacteroidales; family CAIWKO01; genus CAIWKO01. The sequence continues at coordinate 24,522 of CAYXXU010000028.1, read as the reverse complement.
TGCTTCAAGTTGTGTTACTTCGAATTCTATAACCGTTACTGCAACCGTACCCGAAAATTCAGGAACAAATTACGTAATCCTGGCCCGTCAGCATGTACAGCTTTTCAGGAGTACAGTATACAGTGGTGGAGTGGGTATTTCGAATTTTAAATACGACTGCGGATACAACAAAGAAGGAAAACTTTGGGTGAAACATTTTTCAAACATCACAGCACCGGGTACTTTTATCGAGGGAACCGATGTTTCTGTTGATGCTTCCAGTCAGGTAACCACTATTAATAATAAAGCAACAGATGCTACTTTCCCCGAATTTGAACACATGCCTTACGAAAGCACTAATGATGCTGCAATTCCTAATAATACCACGGTTTATTTAACCGATACCTTATACAATGCCATCACGGTAGGTACCAATGCAACGGTTATTTTTACCCAGCCTGTGGTGAATATTGACAAATTCATTAAAATGACCAACGGTTCTACCATGAAATTTGCCCAGTGTGCAAAAGTGCGTCTGAATCATTTTATCGATGCAGGTCAAAATGTTACCATCAACCCGGACGAAAAGTATGTTACTTTCTTTATCAAGGGTAATGCTAATTTCCAGAAGGGAGCTACCGTTAATGGTATTTTTGTGATGGAAGATTTCCATGTTTACGATAATGACGATTATGATGATAGCGATAATTATGGTGGTTGGGGAAACTGGAATCACTTCCATGGGCAATGTAGTAATCATAATGTTATTGACGATAACCATACCACATGCGGTGACCATAAAACTACTTACAGTCATAATGTGAAATGTGGCACTCCAAACCCGAATTGCGGCAATCATGGCAACGATTATCAAACTTATTATAACAATAACGATAACGATTGGCAAGATATTAACGATAACAACACCAATTGCGATATCCGTAAAAATCATCACTTGCATACCAACAATGCAACAGCATCAAAACCCAATGTTTTTAAAGGTATGTTCTATGTTGGAAGCCTGCATTCAGGTCAGTATACCAAATGGTATAAAGCCGATTTCTGCGGAAACTGTGCTCCTTACACTCCGGTAGCCTGGACATGTCCTGATGATATTACACTGTGCGACGGTCAGGAAAAATTCAGGTTAAGAAGCCAGTATCCTGCAACTATTCCTGGCATCAGCAGCCTAACAAACGATCAGCCTACTACCTTCCCTATTGGAACCACTGTTGTTCACTGGACTGTTCAATATACCAATGGTGCATACTCTTATTGCACACAAAATGTAACCAGAAGCGGGCCCATTTCGGTGGTTATCAACCGCGACGGTTTATTCTGCGAAAACTCATTCCGCCTCAGAGCGGTTGCAACCGGCACAGGCCCTTTCACCTACGAATGGAACACCGGCGAAACCACACCCAATATTATTGCTGACGCAAATGGTGGCGATTATAACGTTGTTGTATCCAACTCACTCGGATGCGATTCAAGTTATCATGCCGTAGTTTCGGTCGATCCTACTGATCTGATGCCCGAATATACTATGTATGCATTGAGTAGTATCAGGCTGAATCAAACCAATGTTATCAGTGGTTCAATGGGTGTAAACTCTACTACGGGTACTTGCGATGCCACCTACACCTCGCATTGCGATCATACAGCCAGTTGGACAAAATGTAAGAAGATTTATAAAGACAATACAAGTACTATCTATTCCCAGGTGAAAAATTATGCCAATGTGGTATTACCTGTTTTTGAGTCGAATGTATATACCTCATGCAACAATGTTACTGTGGCTGCTAATGCCACTACCACCCTGACCGATACCGTTTATAATACCATTACCCTCAATACCAACTCAACGGTAATCTTTACCCGCGATGTGGTTAATATCAGAACCCTTAACCTCGGACAAGGTTCAACTGTACAATTTACGGTCGATTGCGGTAAAGTACGTATAAAAAATGCCATTGCTGCTTCGAAACTGGTGAACATTAACCCCGATAAGAAATCGATGTTGTTCTATTGCGAGAATAATGTTACTTTCCAGGAAGGCGCTCATGTTTACGGAATATTCTACCTCACTTACGGAGGTAAAATAAACTATACTTTCAGTCTGGCCGATTATTATAATCAGCGATTCAACGATTTCGAAGGTATGGTAATTGCCAAAGATATCTATTCAGGCAAAAAGACCACCTGGGCGCTCAATAACTTCTGCCAGGGATGTTTGGTAATCAGAGATCAACAGACTACAAATTCTGAAAGTGCTATTGATGTTCAGGATATTTTGCTCAGCAACTATCCTAATCCTTTCACCAAAACAACTTCTATCGCCTTCACACTTCCTGAAGACAATCATGTAACCATAAATGTGTTTGATGTTTCCGGAAAACGAGTAGCAACACTCTTTAACGAAAATGCTGCCAAAAACAAGGAATATAAAGTAGAATTTGACGGAACTGAACTTCCTGCAGGTATCTATATCTATAAATTAGCTACCGACACCCAGGTTCTCACCGGAAAAATGACCATGTTCAGATAATTTTTATTAATTGTTAAAGAAGAGCCCTCTGCGAAACCGGAGGGCTTTTTTTTGCTAATTTCCTCACACCTACTTCCCAAAAGTTCCACTCCACACCAAAGTCCTGAATCAACCCATTTAATGAAAATGCCATTCCTCTTTGTGTAACTTATTGTCTTAGTGCCTTTGTGGCAACCAATTTTTCCAAATAGTTAAGCCGATTTTCAACTCCGGTAGTCCGAATGCCAGCTCCGGTAGTCCGAACGACAACTATGGCAGTCCGACCGACAACTATGGTAGTCCGAACGCTGACTATGATAGTCCGAAAGACAACTATGGTAGTCCGAACGCCGACTATGGTAGTCCGAACGACAACTATTGTAGTCCGAACGCCGACTATGGTAGTCCGAACGAAAACTATGGTAGTCCGAAATCTGACTATGATTGTCCGAACGACAACTATGGTAGTCCGAACGCTACTATGTTAGGCGAATATTAACTATGATAATCCCGACCCCTCCATAAAAAACCTCAACGATCACCAAAGTCCTAAAACCAACATTCAATTTAATGATAATTCCATTAAAACAGAATCTTCGTGGCAACCAATTTGTTTTTATTGCTTCTCAAAAACCATAGCAAATAAAATCAACACCCCAATAATTTATAATCTTGGTGCAACCTTCGTGTCTCGTGCCATCGTGGCAACCCATTTGTTCTTTTTTTATTCAATTTTTAAGCAAACAATTCAACCATTCTAAGTCGACTATTAAAGAATATAGAGCCGCTTACCGATCATGAATTTCGCAAAACAATGACGAAATACAATTATTTTACGACAAAATGAAAAATAATACAGAAAAAGCTTGACTTTCGCTTTTTTTTGATTATCTTTGCATAATCTATAATAAGAATAAAAAACGACGTAATCCTATTTATAGACGATGTAACTTAATTTATCTAAACATATAAATACCGGTTTGTATGAAAGAGAAAATAAATAACCTAAAAAAGATATTGCAATCAGGCTTGATAATACTTTTGATATTGATGTCATACAAAGTGATGAGCCAGAGCAATTCATTGGTATTAAAAGGAGATGGAAGCACCAAATCATATTTGGTATTGAATAACGGCACCCAGACAACCCCGATTTATTTAGTTGTAAATAATTCCAATACGACAGCCATAGCCCGCACAGGTACGGATGCCGGATGGATTATTTCGGAAAATGAATTCAATATCGTACGATGGAATATGGGCACAGCCACCGGCACATATACCGTACCTTTTGGTGCGACAACAGGTAGCGAAGCCGACGAATATATACCTCTGGTATTCACAAAATCATCCTCCGGTTCTTCCGATATATCTTTTGCAACCTATGGCACAGGTGCTGACAATACAACCTATCCAACCGATGTTTCCGGCATGACTGGAATATATGGCGGGTCAGCCACTGATAATTTACTCGACCGCTACTATTTCATCGATGCATCGGATGCCACAACCGCCGAAATTATATTTGCCTACCGTGGTTCCGAAAATGCCACTACCTCCGAACCAACAGAATTGGTTTCACCCCAGCAATGGGACAATGCAAGCAGCCAGTGGCTGGTAGCCATAGGCAGCGGTGCCTCAGGAGTAACCACAGGTTGTGGCAACGTTCCTTCCGGAAGCACCTCTTCATTTTCATCATCAAAAGTATGGGGACTATCGCATAACGGCAATCCGCTTCCCATTCAACTGATTCGTTTTGATGCCATGTGCAGCGGACAACAGGTTAATCTGGCATGGTCTACGGCCACCGAAACCAACAATTCCGGATTTATAGTTCAGCGCAGTATTGATGCCATCAATTTCGCAGATATCATTTCTGTCCAGGGTGCCGGAAACAGCAACACCATGCAGAATTATTTGGCGACTGATAATAGCCCTTTAAACACCCAGGCCTATTACCGCCTTAAGCAAACCGACTTCGACGGCAATTATTCTTATTCCAGTATGGTTGCAGTAGAAAGTTGTTTAACACCCTCAACTTCATGCAATACATTTTACAATCCTGAAAAAGGATCCATAACAGTTAGTTTTACCGGAGAAGACAACCTACCGTTTTCCATTAGTTTGTTCGACATGTTAGGTCAGCAGGTAGTGGTTGAAACTCCTAAACAAACCGGCCCCGCTGATCTGAAAGTCAACTACCTTCCGCATGGAATATATCTTGTGGTAGTGCGCACCGACCGCGAAGCATTCAGCACCAAAGTATACCTCAACAGGTAAAATAACATAATGTTTGCACTAATCTCTTCTGCAAAGCCTACTATAGCTTCTGATTTACCGCCCATAGCATTTGATGAGCTATTGATAGCATCAGATGAGCCACTGATAGCATTAGATTAGCCACTAATAGCTTTAGATTGGCTACTGATAGTGGAGGGATACTCTCATAAGGCCTACAAGAGGAGTCTGTGTAAATTGTTTTACCTTTGCATTAGGCAATTCTTACTAAAAACTGTACTTTTGTCAAAAATTCATAAATGGGTTTACTGTTTATTGGTGATTTTCTTGATTTTCAATTTACCGACATACTCGATGTAATACTGGTAGCTGTCCTTTTATACCAGTTATATCGCCTGATGCGGGGTACGGCTGCCATTAATATCTTTCTAGGTATTGTTACTGTGTATTTCATTTGGAAATTAGTTAACGCCTTACAAATGGATCTGCTGTCAGAGATACTCGGGCAGTTTGTCAGTGTGGGTGTAATTGCCCTCATCGTTGTTTTTCAGCGTGAAATACGACAATTTTTATTATTGATTGGTACTCCCCGTTTTTTAACGCGCAGACAAAAATGGATGGCATTCTGGAAAATGAATGTTCAAAAAACCGGCTTCCTTCAAATCGACCCTATCATCGATGCCTGCAAAGAAATGTCGGCAACCAATACAGGTGCCCTAATCATTATCTCCCGCCGCGACGATTTATTCGAATTCGTAAATACCGGCGAGTTGGTCGATGCCAAAATATCCGGTCAGCTTATCGAAAATATATTTTTTAAAAACAGTCCCCTGCACGATGGAGCTATTATCATATCCGGCAACCGCATCAGGGCCGCCCGTTGTGTACTTCCGATAACCCGTAACGAAAATTTCCCGGTCACTTATGGATTACGTCATCGTGCAGCAGTAGGCATCACTGAAAATACCGATGCCATTGCCATCACTGTGTCCGAACAAACAGGCGATATGGCTTATGCTAAAAACGGGACCTTATATACTAAAATCAAGCCTGAAGCAATGAAGGTTTTTCTCGAACTGGAATTCTCCTGATATTCTTTCAGGATTTCACGCTTATCAACTGAACGATTTTTTCCAGATAGAATTTATCTGTTTCATCAAATGAATTCAGAGCTGTACTGTCCACATCCAGCACCGCAACAACCTTTCCGCTCTTATCCCTTACCGGTATCACTATTTCCGATCGCGAACGCGAATCGCACGCAATATGCCCCGGAAAAGCATGGACATCAGCAACCACCAGCGATTTATTTTCCTTCACAGCCGCCCAGCAAACCCCATTGGGTTTAGGAAGCAACTGGCAGGCCACCGGTCCCTGGTATGCTACAACCACCAGGTTTTCTCTGTCAACTCTGTAGAAACCACACCAAAAGAAATCATCCATCTTATGATACAGCACTGCAGCAATGGTTGCCATTTGGGCTGTGGTGTCATCACACTTTTTCATCAGTTCCGCTATTTGAGATAATAGTCTCTTATAGCGTTGTTTCTTTTTATTTTCTTCCATAATGGGCTTATTGTTTGGTACAAAAAAACCGTTTTTGAAAATTCAGAAACGGTTTTGATGTAATGAATATAAGTTACCTATTTCTTCTTTTCTTTCTGCGCTAAAGTGGCGGAATCCGATTTCCTGAGTTCTTCAGCCTGAAATTCTTTTATGATCTGCTCAGGTGTTTTGCCCAGGTTATCCAACGAAATGGCAGCATCATCCACCAGATCGCTTTTGGGAAACTTCTGTAAAAACACGGTATAGGCTTCTCTGGCTTTATTGATGTTCTTTATATTGTTATCGTAAATAAAAGCCTTCAGAAAATAGGTTTCCGGCAGTTTTTTGAAATCCGAATAATCTTTTATGATACGGTCGAGTATCGCAATGGCTTTCTCGTTTTGATTGGTATTCATTGACAGGGTGGCAGCTTTGTATAGATATTCCGCAGCCAGAGTATCATTTGGATATGTATCGGCAAATTTTATGTACAGGTCAAGAACTTCCTTAACCTTATCTTCATCTGGTATAGGAGTTTTTGAAGCATACAGTTCTTTTTCCATTTCAGTGATCTGCTTCACCATTTTACTTGAATTTTGGTTGCAGCTACTGATAATAATAGCAAAAAGTAAAATTCCGATGGTCATTAGTTTTTTCATAGTTTTATATTAGTTTGATTAAATTTTTTTCTGAACAGGAAAGATCATTTTATAACTATGGGTCACGATACCTTTGGTTATGTCGTTAAGCCTTCTCTTGATGAGCATCTTCTTCAGAGAACTGACCTTGTCGACAAAAAGCACGCCTTCCAGATGGTCATATTCATGCTGAATCACACGTGAGCGAATTCCATTGAATTCTTCTGAATGGAACACAAAATTCTCATCATAATATTCGAGGTGAATGATCTCTTTTCTTACCACATCTTCTCTCAGATCGGGAACACTCAGGCAGCCTTCATTAAAAATCCAGTCATTACCCGAAAACTCTGTGATCTTAGGATTGATAAGCACCTGGTGGAAATTTTTTCCATCAGGATAATCATCTACAAAAGGAGTGGTATCCACCACAATGAGCCTGATACTGAGCCCTACCTGAGGAGCTGCCAGTCCTACTCCTTTCGAACTGTACATTGTCTCGAACATATCTTCGATCAATTGTTTCAGATCAGGATAATCCTTATCAATAGGTGCGGCAATTTTTCTTAATAAAGGTTGGCCGTAAGATAATATAGGGAGTTTCATTTTAGTTTTTGTTAGTAGTTTCCATGTAGGTTTGCAAGATTATGGTAGCGCTTATCGTATCAATCAACTCTTTGTTTTGCCGGCTTTTCTTGTTTATCCCTGAATCTTTCATAGTCTGAAATGCCATCTTCGATGTAAAACGTTCATCAATTCTTACCACCGGAATATCCGGAAATAGTTTGCCCAGGCTTTTCAGAAAAGGAGTGATGTATTTTTCCGATTTAGATTCCGTATAGTTCATTTGCATGGGTTTTCCCACCACAATGCAAGAAACCGTTTCGCTGGCAATGTATTTTTTCAGATAAGGCAAAATCTCATTCGAATTCACTGTGGTCAACCCGTTGGCAATGATCTGCAACTCATCCGTAACAGCTATACCCACTCTTTTTCGTCCGTAATCCAATGCTATAATGCGTCCCATAATTTTAATGATGCAAAGTTACGAATTTTAGTACATTCAGATTTGAATTCTTTTTACCCTACCCACTCATATTTTGATGGATTTGTTTTCTTTATTGATAAAAACTTTAAATTTACATTCAATTTAAAAACCACTGCTCATGAAAAAAATCTTTTTCCTGGCTTTCATGTTCTTGTTCTTAACAAAAATTGAGGCCCAATGGCAGAAAACAAATTGTCCTGATATCAATTCCATCAACTCGGTTGCTCTGAGAGGCGATTCCATTTTTGCAGGTACTGTGGACAATATGTACCTCACTACGGATAGGGGAGCTAACTGGAACATATTGTACAATGGGTTGCCTTATTTAGGTAATTTCTTTTCTACGCTAGTAAAAGGTTCAGGTATTTTCGTTGGCACCGACGAGGGAGTTTATATTTCGACCAACAACGCTGACACTTTTGCTTTGGTTAACAGTTGTTCATGCCCCAATGTTCTTAAGATTCAATTGCACGGCAGTGATATCTATGTGATTACTTCTGGTATGAACAGAGGCATATTTCGGTCACCCGATAACGGCATCTCATGGACCAAACTGAGTAATAATCTGCCTCTGGATGTGTATGATATTTACTGTATCTCTTTTCTGGGAAATGATATGTTGCTGGGAACGGATGCCGGATTCCTGATCTCGGGCAATGATGGCCTGACATGGACACCTTTGAATAATGGATTACCGGGCTACAAGGTACACGTTATTGGAGTAATTGGCACTATTTTATTTGCAGGAACTGAGAATGGTGTTTATCGTTCGGTTGACACGGCGGCAACCTGGATATCAGCAAGCGTGGGTTTACCAAATAATTATTGGGTAGGTAGCATTCTTACCATTGCCAATAAACTGATAGTAGGAGGTCCCTATGGAGGTGGGTGCTATGTTTCGGACAATAATGGCGATACGTGGCTGGATAATAGCATTGGACTAAGTAGTATGCAAACATTGGCCTTTGCTTATACTGCTGATACCATATATGTGGGTACCGGTGCAGTACCGACCTTTTATACCGGTGGGCTGTACAAAAGGCCACTTTCAGAATTGGTTTCTGTTCCTGAAATAGAAGGAATCTCCGATTTTAAAGTATTTCCCAATCCGACTGAGGCACTTTTGAATATTACCGGGTCAGACTTGATAAGTGGATATGATTTTTCAATTTTAAATATTCGCGGGCAGTTATTATTAAAAGGAAAAGTAAGAAGTGTGCAGGCTCAAATTGATCTCGGTAGTTTCCCGGCAGGAATTTACTTCCTAAAACTGGAAGACGATAAGGGTATGGTTGTAAAGAAAATTATAAAGTATTAGATCCTTTGGTTCGTTCCTGCTCATGAATAATTCGTCCCCTGCACCCTGTTTTTTTTTAATTTTGACCCACTTAAATTTCACTTTATCTTAAAGACCATAAAATGTACTCTGACCTTAAACAAATCATAGAATCTGCCTGGGAGCAACGCGAACTTTTGAAAACCGAAGAATCATGTAATGCTATCCGCAAAACCATAGATTTATTGGATCAGGGACGTATCCGTGTTGCCGAACCTACGGCTGATGGTTGGAAACTGAACGAATGGATTAAGAAGGCAGTAATTCTCTATTTCCCCATTCAACAAATGGAAACCATTGAAGTAGGCCCTTTCGAATTTCACGATAAGATCAAACTAAAAAAGAATTTCAAAGAAATGGGTGTTCGTGTGGTGCCTCACGGTATTGCACGCTATGGCTCCTATCTGGCACCGGGAGTTGTGATGATGCCTTCTTATGTGAATATCGGCGCTTATGTGGATAGCGGCACCATGGTCGATACATGGGCAACTGTGGGCTCTTGTGCGCAGATAGGAAAGAACGTTCATCTGAGCGGAGGTGTGGGGATAGGAGGGGTACTGGAACCTGTTCAGGCTGCTCCTGTTATTATTGAAGACGATTGTTTCATAGGTTCACGAAGCATAGTGGTCGAAGGTGTGATCATTAAGAAGGAAGCCGTACTGGGTGCCAATGTAGTCATCACCAATTCAACAAAGATAATCGATGTAAGCCATCCGGAACCCATAGAGTATCATGGTATGGTACCTGAACGTTCGGTGGTAATCCCCGGAACTTATCTGAAAGAATTTCCAGCCGGCAAATACCCGGTAAGTTGTGCACTTATCATCGGCAAACGCAAAGAATCAACAGACTTGAAAACCTCACTCAACCAAGCCCTGAGAGAACATAATCTTGCAGTTTAATAGGCATCTGGCATTCTTAAATCTCAAATCTTAAATCAAAAATGTCTATTGCTAATAATGTAAAGTGTATCAAAGAAACCATCCCTCCCCATGTCAGTCTGGTGGTAGTTTCCAAAACGCAATCTGTGGAGCATATTCTGGAGGCATACCAATGTGGGCAAAGAATATTTGGTGAGAACAAAGTGCAGGAATTAACCGCCAAGCAAAAAGAGCTGCTTTCCGACATTCAATGGCATTTGCTGGGACATTTGCAAACCAACAAAGTAAAATACATCGCCCCATTCGTTTCACTGATCCATAGTGTCGATAGTTTGAAACTACTGAAAGAGATCAATGCCGAAGCAATAAAGAATAATAGAACCATCGATTGCCTACTGGAATTTTATATCGCCAGCGAAGAAACCAAATTTGGCTTATCGTGGGAAGAAGCCTGTGATATTTTACATTCGGAGGATTTCAAGACCTTGCAGAATATCCGAATCTGCGGCGTAATGGGAATGGCCAGTTTTGTAGATGATAAGGCCATAATTCGCAGAGAGTTCAAAACACTGGTTGAATACTTCGGCAGTTTAAAGAAAGAGTTTTTTGCACAGGACTATCATTTCAAAGAAATTTCCATGGGCATGACCAGCGATTATCTGATTGCCATAGAAGAAGGTTCCACCATGGTGCGCATAGGAACCGCCATTTTTGGTGCCCGAGACTATTTATAGTAATTCTTCGAAAAGCCCTCAGCCGTTTTCTTTCCGCCCCAAACCTGAAACAGCCCTTTCCACATGCCAAAACCGTAAGCAACGATTTGTATGTAAAGTGTGATTATCGAAAGAAACGAAGTTTTCAATATCTTATATTTTGCCAACGACTGAAAAAAGGCAATAGCCGCCAATCCCAGCATTCCCCCTCCAATAATGATCCACAACCATTTTGGGAAGAATGGGAAAGGAGTTAAAACTACCAGCAGAAGAAAACCTGCTACCATCACAGCGGGAATAAAATGTATGGGCTTGAACATTTGCTTGTCAATTTTTCCAAGGTTCACTCTTGCCACGCCCCAGTTGAACACCTGTTTGTAGAAACGTTTCAGCGAAGTGCGGCGCTTGTGGTAAACAAAAGCGTCGGCTACCAGTCCTACTTTGAAACCATTATTATAGATGCGCGACGAAAACTCCATATCCTGTCCGTGTCTCAATCCACCCATACCGCCTATGGTATCAAAAACCTTTTTCGAAATGCCCATATTGAAACTACGGGGGTAGAATTTCTTCTGCACCGACTTCTTGCTTCCGCGCGTTCCACCTGTACCAATAAAGGATGTCATCGAATAGTTGATGGCTTTCAGTAGGGGTGAAAAACTCTCGTGGCAGGTATCGGGTCCGCCCCAGGCATCTAGTTTGTCACGGGTCACACCCTCGTCGGTCTTGCGAAGCCATTCGGGGGGGAACATACAGTCGGAATCCACAAACATCAGGTATTCGCCCTGCGATTCGCGCATACCGTGGTTACGGGCCTCGCCGGGTCCTTTGTTCTGCTGATACAGGTAGCGCAGATTCAATCCCGAAGCCGACTTATAGTTCTTAATAAAACTTTCGGTATCGTCTTTGGAACCATCGTCCGAAAACACAAATTCAAATTCTTCTCTCGGAAAATCCAGTTCCTCGGCCGAAGCCAGCAATTCTTTTATCTCCTCCAGTCGGTTATAGGTCGCTATGATGATTGAATATTTCATTCTATTTGGCAATTTTCTTTAGTATTCTTAGTGTACCTTTGTGTTCTCAGTGTCTTAGTGGTTTTCCTGTTCTCCGCACCTTGAGCTTGTCGAAGGGTCATCTTTCAATGATTTCCTTTCCTTCACTTGAAAATTGATTATTGAGAATTGAATATTGAAAATTAATCCTCAATGTTCAACTCCCAACTCCGAACTCCCAACTCCCAACTAAATGTAATCCTTCAACTCCACCTTCTTCTCCTTAAAATTCTCGCTCCCTATATACATCTTCTCCCAAATGGCCAAACCCATCACCACCCACAGATAATTATAGTGCCAGCGCATCTTGGGGTGAGGCGAATGATCCAGAATGCGTTTGATATAACGGTAATTGAAAATTCCCTGCTTCTCCACAAACTCAGGAGTGAGAATGGCTTCGGCGGTGCTCTTCAGATCTTTTTGGAACTGAATGTAAGGGTTCACGCTGAAGCCCCATTTCTTCTTGCTGATGATCTTGGGCGGCAGCTTCTGCGCCATGGCCTTGCGGAAAAGGTATTTGGTCTGGTTGTTCTTTATTTTTAGATGCACAGGTATAGAGAACCCGAAATTCACCAGGTCGAGGTCCAGGAAGGGCACACGTTCCTCCACCGAATTGGCCATAGACATTCTATCCTCTGTCAACAGGTAATCGTTCACCATCTTGCTTTGGAATTCGGTGAACAGCACCTGGTCCAAAGCATTCAAGTGTTGCGAACGCTTAAAGAACTCATCATATTCGGTATGCACCTTGCGGCTTTGCAGCTGCATTTGTTGATAGAAATTCGGATGGTAAATTTCTTTGTAGAAACCGTTATCGTAATCCCACACATTCCGCAAAATCAGGTAAAACCTTTCGGCATCGCCTATGGCCAGCAACATCTGCAGGCCGCGGCGGTATTCGTCGAGGCTCAGCGTATGTGTGGCGTTCTGCATTTTGAAAAGCAGTTCCGATTTCCAGCACAACACACTCTGCATCCAGGCCGGCGTATGTTTGTGGTATTTATTAAAAGGGTAAACAAATTTGTGAATGTCGTATCCCGCAAACAGTTCATCGCCGCCCAGACCACCCAGCACCACGGTGATGTTGGGCTTCACGAATTTCGACATATTGAAACCCTGCAGCAGGTTTATCTTGGGTTCCTCGGCATGCCAAATCACTTCGGGAAATTGCAGCATAGGGTTCAGCGTCAGGCTGAGGGTATGATGGTTGGTGCCGAAATGCCGCGAAATCTGCTCGGCATCGGGAAACTCGTCCGTGGGTTCGTTGAAACCCATCGTAAAGGTGTTTATCTGAGCCACGCCCAGTTCGTGCATTTTCTGCACTATGGTCGACGAGTCCATGCCACCCGAAAGGTATACTCCCAGAGGCACATCGCTCATCAGTTGGCGGTCGACGGCCTGTTTTATATAGAAATGAAGCTTCTCGATGGCTTCGTCTTCCTTCATCTGCGGGTCCACTTCGGGTTTCAGTTCCCAATAGCGATGTACGCTGATCTGCCCGTTTTCATAAATCAGGAAATGTGCCGGTGGCAGGCGTTTGATGCCCTCAAAAAGGGTCTCGCTGCCTTGCGTATAGCGCAGGTTCAGGTGCGAGTGGAGGGCATTGTGGTTCAGGCTGCGGCTCACCGAATCGTGCAGCAGCAGGCTCTTTTGTTCCGAACCGAACACCAGCGTCCCGTTCTTAAAATGATAATGCAGGGGCTTCACGCCGAAATGGTCGCGCACCAGCATCAGGCGGTCGTGGTTCTTGTCCAGCAGCGCAAAAGCAAAAAGGCCGTTCAGGCGGTGCAGAAAACTGCTGCCTTCGTCTTCATAAAGATGCACCAGAATCTCGGTATCGCTTTCCGTATAAAATTGGTGGCCCTTGTTCAGCAGGCCGGCTTTCAGTTCCTTGTAATTATAAAGTTCTCCATTAAAAATCACGCACACCGAGCGGTCTTCGTTAAAAATGGGCTGGTTTCCTGTGTTCAGGTCGATAATCGAAAGGCGGCGGTGGCCCAGGCAGAAATCTTTATAGGGATGCACCGCAAAATCGTCGGGACCACGATGCTCAATAATTTTAAGCATATCGCCCATCAAGGCTGTGTTGTCTTTGTTTTTTTCAACGATTCCGCAGATGCCGCACATAATCAGATTTTGTGCTGCAAAGATACAAGATTTGTATGGAATTAACACTGCTTCTTCACTCATCTGTCCTCCTTGGATCTTGAAATTTGGGGCTTGTGATTTGGGTCTTTTAATTTGGGCGCGCCCCTCCTACGTCGGGTCAGGCTTTCCGTTACAAGTCCTCAGTTCGCTACGCTCCCTTCCGGGCTTTCCACTACAATCCTTCGCGCGGGGGGCAAACAGCCTGCCTTTCTACTATCGGTGCATCGCCCATCTATCATCCAACCCCTTTTGACGGGGCGACTGTGTGTAGGCATCGTGCGCTGTAGCTCACCCCGTCAGTAATTCAACCGACCAAAAGAAACGCCACCAAGTCCAATCGGTTGACGAACCGAACTTCAAAACAGATAACATGGTTTGACAGCCGTTTCATTTTTCCCGCTGATCTCGCTGTTGGGTGTGGCATGTTCTGCCGGCAAAGGTTTACACACTGCCAAAATAAGTCGGAATGAACCTGTGCATTTGCACATATGGCTTC
>CAYXXU010000028.1:0-9821 GCA_964469155.1 uncultured Bacteroidales bacterium | reverse complement strand
CGATCAGTCGGAATGAACCTGTGCAGTTGCACAATCGACTTCCGATCAGTCGGAATGAACCTGTGCAGTTGCACATATGGCTTCCGATCAGTCGGAATGAACCTGTGCAGTTGCACAATCGACTTCCGATCAGTCGGAACGAAGCTGTGCAGTTGCACAGATGGGTTCCGATTTTTTGGCAGTCGTCGGTTGACAATAGAAGAAGTCGGCAGTCAGCAATCTGCAAACGGAAATCGGCAATCAGCAGCCAACACCATGCCGACTGCCAACTTGAATCTTGGACACTTATTCCTTCAGAAACACCCCCCCAAATATCCTACCCTTTTCGCCTGAATAGGTTTCTCCTGTATCGAATCATCAAAACTTAATATAATAGGCTCATCTCTCCTTGTTAGCTCCTGAATATAGGGCTTTACATTTTTCCACAAATACTTTGAATCATAATTTCCTAATACTAATTGTCTCGTTATCTTATCATAACTCAAGGAAAGCAATGCTGCCATCGCGGTGGCGGTTATTTAGGAGGATGAACTTATAAGGTAATCAGTGTATAAGTCAGGAAAATTTTCCACAATTATTGGTTTTATATCGCTAAATTAAATCTTTTGTTAGGTGAGTTATTTTTTGAACACCTTAACCGAATAAGTATGCAAGCCCGAGAATACCTTGAGCATATAATAACCCTGAGATAGTTCGCCTAAACCAATAACCGGGATGGAATTACATCCGGGAGTACGGGATATTTTCTCTTTGCTGAATACCAAACGGCCACTAAGGTCATACATCCTGATATCGATGGCAGAGGTATCGCTTGAATAAAAAACAATATTGAAATTATCGCCGATAGGATTAGGGAAAACATTGATGGCATTATCTTCATCAAAATTCTGGATTTTATCGCCATGCAATATCAGGTTTGCGGCGATCAGGTTAGGAATGCCATAGCCAAATCCCGAGTCGGGAGAATAATACCTGCTGGCGGAAGCGATGACGGCTTCGATGATCTTCATATTGGAAGCTTCTTTGTTTGCCTGCCAGAGACAAGCCACGGAACCGGCCAGTACCGGAGATGAAAATGAGGTGCCGTTGCCCGACATAACCGAGCCGGTTTGGGTGGAGACGAAGGTGCCTTCGCCCATAGCACACACCGTGGGTTTAATCCTGCCATCGACCGAAGGTCCGCGGGAACTAAAAGAGGCCAGTTTGCCCTGAGCATCCACTGCACCCACCGTTATTATACTGTCGGCATCGGCAGGCGCTCCGATATAATGCCATTCGCCGTTACCTGAATTTCCGGCGCTGTTGCAAACCAGAATTCCTTTAGATGCGGCCAGGTCTGCTCCATTGGTCGACCGGCAAACACGACCGTTCATGTCCTGGTAGGAATGGCTCCATTTGCTATTAAAAAAAGTGGTATAACCCAGGGAAGAATTTATTACGTCGGCTCCCACACTGTCGGCAAATTCGGCAGCACATACCCAGTTATCTTCTTCCACGGGATATTCGCTATCGGCATCTTCGGAGCGCAACAACCAGTATTTTGCCTTAGGAGCGGTTCCAATTATTTTTCCCGGGACATTGCCTCCCATAATAGATAAAACCATCATCCCATGAGTGCTTCTGGCGAAAACATTTCCACCTTGTTCTACAAAATCTTTGGTTCCCAGTATTTGGTTATTCAACCACAAACTATCAAATACTGGTATGGTATCGACACTGAAAAATCCTGCATCGAGCACAGCAATGGTAATATCCTGACCCCTGAATCCAAGGTTGTGAAGATAATCTGTACCCAACATATGAGCCTGGGAATAGGCAAAACCATAATCAAATTTATTTGGTGCAGGAATACCTTGTTGACTTAATTGCTGCTGAACCTCATTAAAAAAATCATTACTCCCAGCTGACAGGCTTTGAGTTCCTGAATCATGATCACGCTTTTTCTTTCCTTTTCCGGTCTTTTTGCCTGTTGCAGATTCCACTTTTTTTAGGGTTGATTCAGCAAGGGTATCGATTCCGGCGACAAAGGGGAAACTTAATATTTTAGTCAGCACAGCCGCATCACTGGTTTTGATGGTAACACAATTGAACCATTTCGAAACTGTATATACCAAAGCCCCTGTGTTCCTTACACTATCCACGTACCATGCATTGACGGGGACATCGTTAGGCTGAATGGAAATATTCTGCCTGGCTCGTCTGTCGAGTGCCTTTTGCGACAAATACTGGGAAGGATTGGAAACAGTATAGGGAGAATTGTTCTTATCAGTGAAAGTTACACGAAATTTAGAGGCAGTGTTTTGTGCATTTATGGTTGCAACAAGCAGGCTTAAAATTAGTATCAGAAAAGTTTTTTTCATTGTAAAAAATTAATTGCCGAATGAATTTATGGTATAGGAATAATCCACACCTTTTTTTATTATACCACTAGGCTCTTTGGACAGGCTTACATATTTCTTATAAACCAGGCCCACATGGGATGCATAAATTTCCTGCTGAAAATCGTAGCTGATTATGGTAGGGATATCTTTTTGCAACACAGTTAGAGTAGAATCGAAATTAAAACCATTTATACTGTAAGGACTGTGAATATTCATATATTTATAGTTCTGAACACCTTTGGTGTTATAAAGATTTCCATCCCATTTTTCGTTTTCATGAGGGGGGAAAATGAGTTTAATGATGCGGTCGTTCTCTTCTGTTTTTTCTGCGGTGGTTGTGGTAAGGTTCTCGGTCCATACATCTTTTATAAACCATGCGGTGGTGTCGTTCAATTTTTTATAACGAACCAATCGCTGGGTTTCCCTTCCTTCATTATCAAAAAAAACCGATTCCACCAGTTCTTTGATCTGAAACTTAAAGGAATCGACCTGACCGGTGAAATCATTGTAACTGACAGAATCCACATCATAGATCACCCAGTGTCCGGTATTGACGGGGAAATATTTATAGCCCATATCAACCGGAAGTTCGGTTTCTTTTTTGCATGACCAAAGCAGCAGTAGCATAGAAACAAGGAAAAAGGGAACCACCTTACAATACTTCATGGCAGACCTGAGGATTAATTAATATGCAAAAATACGAAGTTTAGAGAAGCAAAAGCCATATTAACCGATTGAAATTTAAAAATCAAATGATAATCCCTCCCCCTATCAGATCATTTCCCTCGTAGAAAACGGCCGATTGTCCCGGTGTGATGGCAGAAACCTCTTTACCGAATACCACATGAACTGTATCATCTTTCTTGGTTAGGGTACTGAGTGAGCCGGCATCTTTATACCTGATTTTCGTAAGGATTTGTTCCAGTTCAGAGAAATCATCATACTTCATCAGGTTGAGCGAAGTGGCGTAAAGTTCCTTACGCATCAGGTCGCTGCGTTCGCCCAAAACCACTGAATTGTCTTCGGGATTGATCCGGTTCACGTACAAAGGATGTCCAACCGCCACCTCCAGGCCTTTGCGCTGCCCGATGGTATAGAAAGGATAGCCATGATGTTTCCCCAGCACCTTACCATCCGTGGTAACAAAGTCCCCCCCCTCAACCTTTTTATCCAGGCCATCCACGCGATGTTTCAAAAAACTGCGGTAATCATTATCCGGGATAAAGCATATTTCATAGCTTTCGCTTTTATTCGCCAGGCGGGGAATACCCATTTTAACAGCCATTTCCTTGATCTCGGTTTTCAGGTAAGAACCCAGGGGAAAAATAGTTCTGCGCAGATGTTCCTGCGACAATCCCCACAGCACATAAGTCTGGTCCTTGGTTTCATCAGCGCCTTTGCGCAGGAAATAGCGGTCATTTTCGTGCATCAGCACTGAATAATGCCCTGTGGCAATGAATTCACAACCGAGTTGGTCGGCTTTTTTCAACAAGTCGTCCCATTTCACCAGTTTGTTGCACAACACACAGGGATTGGGGGTGTGACCCGCCATATATTCCTCAATAAAATTGCTGATGATCTTTTCTTCAAATTCCCGGCGCAGGTCGAGCACGTAATGAGGGAAACCATACTTAACGGCAACGGAACGCGCATCGTTAATAGAATCCAAACTGCAACAACCGGTTTCTTTGGCAGTACCCCCAGAGGCGGCATAATCCCAGGTCTTCATGGTAATACCCACCAGTTCATAGCCTTGTTCGCGAAGCAATATGGCAGCCACGGAGCTGTCGACTCCCCCACTCATTGCCATTAATACCCTGCCCTGCTTCGACATGATCTATTCGTATTTGATCAGACCGGCCCACGACATAAATCCCGCCAAAACCTCGGGATCGACAACCACCAGTTTGCCGGGATCGGGATTCAAGGTCAGCACCGGATTGTCTTTATTAAAAGTTTTACGGTTTTTCACCGACCAAATGGCCACCACAAAGCCGGGATTGACCCGGAAATAGTTAATTTGTCCGAGCAGCCTCTCCACAGTATCAATGTTTACGGAAGCCGTTATTTCATCTCCTGCAATAAGTTTTATCAGGGTCTCCTTTCCCAATGCTTCGCACCAGGCAATTGACTTTGCATTGATATATTTGTTCCCGCCTTTTGTAGGCACTATCACTTCTTCTTTCAGCAAACTGCTGCCTTTATAGGTCAGTTTTCTTTCACCCGCTCCCAGTTCGTTAAAAAACATCCAATCGCCCTCTTTCAAATCGTTTACATACTTGCCGGTAAGGAAAAGTTTTCCGGTCAATCCGAAACACTGCACCACACCATTCAGCTTATCATTCGAATAAGTTCCTTTTGTTTTTACCACACTATCCTGGTAAAACTCCATCCATTCGCCATCCTTTACATTATTTTTATAGTTCTCTATCCGGTTGATCCGCCCATCGTCATAATAATATTTCCACACACCGGTTTTTACACCCATCTTATAGTTTTCCTCAGATATCTTCACTCCGTTTGTACCAAAGTAGATCCACAAACCATCCTTCTTTTTATCCACATACATACCCTCTCCGTTTTTCTTACCATTGGGATGATACATGATGGTTTTGGCGACCTTTCCATTATCAGAATAAATGGTTTGTGCTTTTACTTTTCCATCGAAAAAATAGTATTTGAACTCGCCTTGCGGGATGTCATCCTTAAATTGCCCTTCGTATTTCAGTGTGTCTTTTGAATATTTTTTCCAATACCCTTGCTTGCGCCCCAGTGAGTCGGTAAAATTTGTTTTATTAACAGGCTGGGCAAACAGTAAAATTGGCGCCAACATCATGATGATGCTAATGAGTGTTAACTTAATATTTATTGCTTTCATAAATAAAATCTGAAAATTCTTTTAATGAGCCAAAAACGTAATCTATCATAGAATTATTGTCCGGGGCATGATCTTTTTCTTGTTGAATAAACACAGTGGTCAGGTTCAGCTTTTTGCCGAACTCCATATCCGTATCAGAATCGCCTGCCATGATGGTCCTGGAAAAATCAATTTCCGGAAAATCTTTTTGCGCCTGCATTGCCATTCCGGTCGCCGGTTTACGATTGGTGCTGCCGCTACCGGCCAGATCGGGGCAAAAATATACAGCATTAATTTCCCCTCCTGCCCTTTGGATTTCCTGACACATAAAGTCATGCACGGTTTCTACGTCATCACGGTTCATAATGCCCTTGCCTATTCCCTGCTGATTGGTAATGACTATGACCCGGCCAAAGTATCGGTTCAGCATGGCAATGGCTTCTCTGGCGGAAGGCAGGAACTCAAATTCCGGAATACTCCTGACATAATCGCCCGGAAGTTTTTTATTGATCACCCCATCGCGATCGAGGAATAAGGTCCAACTCTTGTCTACTTTCAAAGGGGTATGCATCATCTGATCAGCATATAGGGTTTTCAACCGAAAAGGGTTTCCTCTATCAACTGGCAAAAAACATGCCCTACCAAAATATGGGATTCCTGTATGCGGGGTGTATCGTTGGAAGGTACGCTGATGATATGGTGGCAGATGTCTTTCATTTTTCCACCGGACCGGCCGGTAAATCCAACCACTATCATCCCGGATTCTATGGCTGCGTTGACGGCATTGATAATATTCTGCGAATTGCCCGAGGTGGAAATGGCTATCAGCATATCTCCCTTGCGGCCTTTGGCTTTTACCAGGCGGGAATAGATATCACCGAAGGAATAATCATTGGCCACAGCAGTAAGATAGGAAGTATTTACGCTGAGGGCTTCCGCATCGAGGGGTGGGCGGTCGAAGGCGAAGCGTCCCGAAAGTTCTGCGGCTATATGCTGGGCATCGGCAGCGCTGCCTCCATTGCCACAAAGCAAAATGCGACCTTTGCTGCGCAGTATCTCAGCAGCCTGTAAGGAAACCTTTTCAATTAATGTCAGCAAGGCTTTATCGTCCAGCAATTGCTGTTTTACTGCTATGGATTGTGCTATGGCTTTTTCGATGTTCATAGTAAATAAATTACAGGCAAAGGTAAGATTTTCTTACTGTATCATATTAAAAAACTCCTGTTCCGAGATAATGGGAATGTTGAGTTGCTGAGCCTTTTTCCTTTTTTCGGGGCCCATATTATCGCCGGCAAGCACGAAACCGGTTTTGGCAGAAATGGAGCCTGTGTTCTTGCCACCATGCATTTCTATCAGTTGTTTGATCTCGTCGCGGGTAAGGCTGAACACTCCGGAGACCACAAAAGTTTTTCCCTGAAGTTTATCGGATAGTTTTCCGGCACCCGAGGCATCCACGCTGAACTTTAGTCCTTTTTCCTTTAAACGGGCAATGATAGCGAGGTTTTCCGGATTACCGAAATACTGCAGTATGCTCCCGGCTATGGTCCCTCCTATTTCTTCGGCTTCTTTGAGTTCGTCAAAACCGGCTTTCTGCAATTCGTCGATATTGTTGAAATGAACGGCGAGTTTTTTGGCTATGGTTTCGCCTACATAACGTATGCCTAAAGCAAACAGCACCCGCTCGAATGGTACCTTCTTTGAATCTTCTATGCCTTTCAGTATGTTTTCCACGGTCTTCTCGCGGAACTTTACGATGCGGGTCTTATCCGAATCTTCTGAAAGATATTCTTTCTCCAGACCCAGGATGGTTTCGTGTTTCAGGTCGTAGATGTCGGCTATGTTATGCAGCAATTTATTGTCGAATAGTATTTCAACCTTTCCTTCGCCCAGGCTATCGATGTTCATGGCCTTGCGGCTGATAAAATGTTCTATCCTGCCTTTGATCTGGGGCGGACAACCGTTCTCGTTGGGACAATACCAGGCGGCTTCGCCTTCCTTGCGCAGCAGGGGGGTGCCACATTCGGGACAAAGAGAGGCAAAAGGAAATTCCCGCGTATCGGCCTGACGTTGGCTAAGGTCGACATTGATGATCTTGGGGATGATCTCACCGCCTTTCTCGACAAATACCATATCGTTGATGCGGATGTCGAGCTTTTGTATGAAATCGGCATTATGCAGCGAAGCGCGCTTCACCACCGTTCCCGCAAGGGTCACCGGCTGAAGGTTGGCCACGGGTGTGACGGCTCCGGTGCGCCCTACCTGGAAATCGATAGAGAGCAAGCGCGTGCAGGCCTGCTTTGCCTTGAACTTATAGGCTATGGCCCAACGCGGCGATTTGGCCGTGAAGCCAAGCCTTTTCTGCTGTTCGAACGAATTGACCTTAACCACTATGCCATCGATATCGAAAGGCAACTCTTCACGACCGGTATCCCAAAGATCTATGAAGTCTTTGATCTCACCGATGTTTTTGCATTTGGCCATATACATGGGTATCCTGAAGCCCCAATCGCGGGCCTTCATCAGGTTTTCGTAATGTCCGCCGAAAGGCAGGGCATCGCCTATGATGTGATATAAATAACAATCGAGGGCGCGTTTGGATACCTCGGCCGAATCCTGCATTTTGATGCTTCCCGAGGCCGCATTGCGCGGATTGGCAAAAGGCAGCTCGCCAATATCGGCCCGTTCGTCGTTCAGACGGTTGAATTCGGCGCGGGGCATGATGATTTCGCCGCGTATCTCAAATTCCGGGGGAAAATCATCGCCCAGAAGCCTCAGGGGAATGCTGCGTATGGTTTTTACATTGGCGGTGACATCATCGCCCTGCACCCCATCGCCACGGGTGACGGCACGCAGCAGTTTCCCGTTCTGATAGGTGAGGCCAATGGCCAGGCCATCGTATTTCAGTTCGCAGACATAGGTGAAATCTTCATTGGGCAGGAGTTTGCGCACCCGCTGGTCAAACTCTTCGAGTTCGCTTACTGAATAGGTGTTACCCAGCGAGAGCATGGGGTTTTTGTGAACTACCTGGGCGAAGGTTTTGGTGATCTCCCCTCCTACGCGTTTGGTGGGCGAATCGGGGAAGGCAAACTCAGGATACGCTTTTTCGAGGCGCAGCAGTTCTTCGAGCAGCATGTCGAATTCGTAGTCGCTGATGGTGGGAGCCGAAAGGTTGTAATAGTTGTGGTTGTGGCGGTTGATTTCTTCGGTAAGCTGATGGATGCGTGCTTGGGCGGATGATGGGTCCATTTATCAGGAATTTCTTACAAAAGTAAGGGATTTTTTATTTGAGTGTAAAGATATTGGTGGAGTTTGGTGGAGGGTTAGGATTGAGGGGGGATGATAAACGATACGGCTGTTGCTTTTCGGTGGCATTGGAATTAATTATCTTTAATTCACAAACTGTCTGCCACTGAAAGCAACAGCTTGTTAGTGGCTGGTTTTCTTTCATTTCTCATAGTTTTCAATTAAGTATTCTTGAGATTCAGGAAATACTTTAAAACCTAATTCCTTGTATTTTTTATTTACACATAATTGGCGAAAATAACAACCTTCCATTTCTATTAATTTAATTGGGGTCTTGAATTTATTTATTTTTGGTTCTTTAAATCCGCCATTTACAATAACTAAGGTGTCATTTGAAAATTTATAAAAAAAAGCAGTTGCATAGTCCACATTATATTTTTCAGGATAAACATATCCAAATCCACCTTTTAATTCATTGTCTAGCCCAATAGCCATTCTGTCATCGCTGCCCCAAGAAGTTTTTAATAGAAAAATATTTTCGCCATTTTTCTGATTCTGTAGTTTGACAAATTCGTCCGCTTTATTGCAACCTAATCCAAGAGTAATCAAAAATAAAACTATTAATCTAAATTTACTCATAGAATGTTTCTTGTAAGTCCATAACTCTGTTCAAGAACTTGCCACTAACGGTCCACAGCCTTGCTGCGTGCATTCAAAGATAATACTTTTATGTTAGGTTTTAATTGCATGTAGCAAGGGTGGAGTTAGCATGCGTTTTGTTATTTTTTTCTATTATCTTTCATGTCACTTTTATAAGTCGAATAAAATTTATTGTCATTAAATTTGTAAATCCAAGTGGATGGAAAGTAACTATCATCCTCGATATGTGAATAATCATCAAAGAGTCTTGCTATTCTTACAATAATTTTTTTGTTTTCTTTCTTTAATATTTTTCCATCAACAATCGAACGACCTTTTATTAAAAAGCGAAATGTATTGTAAAAAATAATTCCACAATTCTCAGCATTATCATAATCCATAATAAACAAAGTATCAATTATAGAACCAGAACTTAACTGTATACAAGTTCCATTGGAGTCAAGAATATTCAAATAAAAAGTCACCTTGTCATTGAAATAATCATATTGCTTTTCGTGTGTAATAAAACTGTCAATTATTGCAGCAAAACTGTCATTATTAATTAAGTAAATATTTATAGAATCATTAGATACAAACTTAATTTGGGCTTTAGAAACATCACTAAAACATAAAAATGTCAAAGTGAATAAAATTTTTAAAATGAATTTCATCATTACTAAAGATTTAGAATGCATGCTAAC
>CAYXXU010000027.1:0-50572 GCA_964469155.1 uncultured Bacteroidales bacterium | reverse complement strand
GAACGTCGCGAGACAGTTCGGTCCCTATCTGTTGTGGGCGTTGGAAATTTGAGAGCACCTGACTCTAGTACGAGAGGACCGAGTCGGACAAGCCTCTAGTGTATCTGTTGTGGCGCCAGCTGCATTGCAGAGTAGCTACGCTTGGATGAGATAAGCGCTGAAAGCATCTAAGTGCGAAACTCAGCTCAAGATGAGATTTCCTTTAAGGATCGTGGCAGACTACCACGTTGATAGGCTACAGGTGTAAAGACAGTAATGTCAAAGCCAAGTAGTACTAATTATCCGTAGCTTTCGTTTAGCAAAAGTTTTCCTGTTTTTTACATTTGTTGTATTTTCTTTCCAGTATTTCAAACCATATTTAAGATATTATGGTGACAATTGCGGTGGTGTTCACCTCTTCCCATTCCGAACAGAGAAGTTAAGCCCACCTGCGCAGATGATACTCGAGTAAGTTCCGGGAAAGTATGTCGTTGCCAAATTTTAATTAACCCCGTTGCGAAAGCTTCGGGGTTTTTTAATTTTATACCCTCAAATATTTAACCTCATACCCTGCTTTTCATTAGTTTATTCCTTAAAGTTTGTGTATTTTTGTTGTGTGCATAATTTAACCTATGGCCCGAACTAAAGCTTTATTTTTCTTGTTTCTATCAGCATTGGCTTTATTTTCTTTTGGGCAGGTGAATGATAAAAACCTTTCGAAGTTCGATTCCGTGAGGGTGGTTAGTTTTAACATTCATAAGATTGATACCACTTTTTTTATCGAAAATGCTTCCAGTAACATCGATACCACTTCGAGGTACTTCCATATTTATAACCCGGTCAACCGGACTTACGATTTTAATGCAAACCTGGGAAATATTGGTGCTGCTTCACAAAACATGGTTTTTAAACCGATTGTTTTGAGCGGTTTTACCTATGGCAATAATTCATTCAGACCTTACATTAATTCTGATGAAGACCAGAATTTCTACTATTCTCTGCTGCCTTTTACCGATCTGTATTTTTCTTCCGGGATGAAGAAAGAGCAGAATTTTCATGTGACACACCTGCATAATGTAAGAAATAAGCTTTTTATGGGTGTGAATTATCGTATTATCAATGCTCCGGGACGGGATTATTACCAGCAAAAGACTAATGATCATGCACTTTCTACTTTCCTGTATTACCAGACCAAAAATAAACGTTATGGGATTTTTGCCGATTACCTGTTTTCGAGAATTAAAAATCAGGAGAATGGAGGGTTGACTGATGATACTGTATATATAAATTACAGGTCTGGCAAAAGCGGGGTTTCACCGAAGTATTTCCTGGAATCGGCTGAGAATTTGGTTAAAGAATCTTCTATACACTTAAAGCAATATTATTCCCTTGTTAAAAAGGATTCCATTGTGGTGAATGATACAACCAAACGACTGAGAACATACATGCAGGGCCGTATTATTCACTCTTTCGATTTTACTCATCAGAAATCGAGGTTTAAGAATGGATTAAATGCCGGTTATTTCCCGATAATCCTCAATGATACTTTACCCGTTGCTGATTCGTGCGTGTTTTATCAGATCAAAAATTCCCTGGAATGGACCAACAATGAATCAAGGCGTGACGGAAGGCAAAGTGTTTTCAGATATTCGGCCAAAATAACACATTCGTATACCGAGATCCATCAATTTACCTATAACTATCATTTCATCAATATCATTCCATCACTTTGGATAAGCCTGAGGTCTTTTAAGTATCTTTCTGTTGATGTTTCGGGCGAATATGTGTTGCTGAACCAGTTCAAGGATGATTTTTCGGTTAATGCTGTGGCTGCTTATTCTTTTTTTTGCAAGGACAAGCCGTATGGCCGGTTAGTCCTCGAGGCTGGTTATTCGAAAAAGGATGCCGGATGGTTTTATCAGCATTATCATTCTACTTACTTCAACTGGGATAATAGTTTTGCCAAAGAGGAAATTTTGTATGCCGGGCTGAATTATTCCTACAGAAACCTGAAGGTGGGGGCGGATTATTACAATCTGTTCAACCCCGTGTATATGGATGCCAGTGAGCGGCCCAACCAGTATGTGAACGGAACAATAAATGTTTTTAATGCTTACGTGTTTAAGACGTTTTTGTTCTGGAAGTTCGAAATTGATAACAAGGTCGTTTATCAATATACCGATAAGCCCGGTTTGCTCCGCAAGCCACAATTGATTGCCGCACAATCGTATGTTTTCTCGACCCACATGTTTAAGAAGGCTTTGTTTTTTCAACTGGGAATCGATCTGACATACAATACAAAATATTATGGTGATGCTTACCAGCCTGCCACCAGGACATTTTACCTGCAGAATACCCGGAAGGTGGGTAATTATTTGTATGCTGATGCATTTTTGAACCTGAAGATAAAACGATTCAGGGTGTTTGTGCAACTGACCAATTTCCTGAGTGGGGTGATTGGCTACAATAATTTCACGGTACCGCATTATCCCATGCAGGACAGGGTGTTTAAGTTTGGGGTGGGTTGGTTGTTTCATGACTAAGAGAAAGGGAAAACCACCCTGGAAAATATTCCAATCGCCCTGAAAACCGTTCAAGAGATTTTTACTATTCTACTTTCTTATATTTCCTGATCGCTTCGGCTCGTGTGCAGGCATTAAAATGCCACCATTCGGTTTGTATATTAAAGAATCCCGCTTTTTGCATCACTTCGCGCAATAGTTTGCGGTTGCTTATCTGTTGTTCGGTGAGCAATCCTTCGGCAAGAAATTTCCACTCCAGCATGGGATAAGCTATGGGGCTCAGGGTATCGAAAGTGCATCCCATATCCAGTTCCTTTTTGTTTTCATCTATAATGCTCACATCCACGGCTGCACCAAAATTATGCAAGGAACCGTTTTTGGGATTGGAAACATACTTTGTTTTCTCTCTGATTGGCATTTTTACCAAATCCCATATCTGTTGCTGAAAGCGAAGTGGACGTGCAGCGTCATAGATTAGTAATGCATAGGTAGGTTGTTGTTTCTTCAGATATTCTTGTGCCTTCATAAGTTTTAGGGCCACCTCCTTCTGCAGGTAGGCCTTATTAAAATCTTTATAGAAGTTTGTTTTCAGAAAATTGTCGGTAGAGGCATATTTCATATCCACGGCAATGCTGCTATCGATGCTCTTAATATCGACCATGCCTGCAGCCAGCATTTCAAGTTCAATGGGGGATAGGGCTTCGCGAAAACCTGATATTGTGTCTGATAATGTTTGAAAATGCCTGAGAGAAATTATTTTATTGTCCGGTGGCTCACAACCGGTAAAAATAAGAAAGCACAAACGTAACAGAAAAATAGTATGATTTTTTTTCAATGTGGTCTATTTCGGAGGTGGCAAAATATTGGCCTTAATCTTCAGTATGCTTTTATTTTGGGGCGTATTGGAGAATAATGTAATGGTTTCGTTTTTGTAACCATAATCTTCTGAAGTATTCAAATTGATACGTATCTCTCCCTGCTGTCCGGGCATTAGGGGCGGTTTGTCCCAATCAACTGCCGTGCATCCGCAACTGGTTTCTATCCCGGTGATCATCAGTTCATCGTTGCCCGTATTCTTATACCTGAAAACACAAAAGGCCTTGTCGCCGAATTTCAGGGTTTTGAAATCGTAAACCGAATCGATAAAGACGATCTGAGGCGCTACCATTATATTATCCGTTGCCTTAGCTTCTGATTCGTACAATATTATCTGTATCTTGCGTTCGAAGGCAGCGGCACGGCTGTAAATGGAATTGCGTGTGTCGTTGGGGTTGTCACTCACAAAAGCGCTTGCAGTAGACTCGCCCAGAGGTTCTTCTGTAATGATCAGTTTGGCTCCGTTGACGGCGGTGCCATTGAGGTATTCCAGAAAAACTCCTTCATAATATTGTTTAATAAAATTGGTGATTGAGGCAATGCGTCGTTTGGCAAGGCTCAGGTTGTATTCAGTCGTGGTGAGGGGGCTGCAGTATCCTTTAATTTTTATCTTCACGGTATGTCCGCGGGAGAGGTCGGTAAGCAACAGGTTGGTAAACAATTTTAAATTCGTGAAACCTTTGGCCACATAATTCTCAAAAAATTCGTCAATATCCTTTTCGGCGGTCAGTTTGTTTTTTCCGGATAGCCCTTTGGCATACTCTGTTTTGTAAATATCCTTCATGGAATAGTACTCATTTAGCAGCGACTGATAGTTCTTTTTGGTAGTAGTAGCAGTGCTTTTAGGATCGGGTTCGTCGTTATGAAAATACAGGGAGATGGGAAGCATTAGGTTGATATCCTTTTCTATATTAATCGTGTCCTTAGGCTGAACCACCTCTACAATGGTTTTTTTTGTGAGGGTGTCCTGCCATTCGTAAGAATATATGTCGTTGCAGCAGGTTTCACTTTTGATGTAAAGAGAACCGGGACGGTTGGAAGTAAAGAAACCGTCGTTATCTACATCGGTGATTGTAAAATAGAGATCGTTGCTGCTTGAATTAATCGGATAGCCTATGTTTTCGGGTCGGGACCAAATGTTCAACTCGCCCCGTGAATAGAATATATCGTAACCCCCCAGGCCTTTGTGCCAGTCGGAACTGAAGTAAAGTGTTTTGGTAGGCTGGTGATAATAAGGTGTAATATCGTCGCCGGGAGTATTAATAATACTACCAAGGTTCACAGGGTCCTGAAATTTATTGTCTTTAAGAATGCTGTACCATATATCCATTCGCCCAAAACCACCCGGCCGGTCTGAAACAAAGAAAAGTATGGAATAATCATCGTTCTCGAGGAAATAAGGTTGCGTAGTTGTATATCCCTGCTGGTTTATCCTGTCGGGTAATTTTACAGCTTTTTGCCATTTCCCGGAGTTATTTTCAGCGGTATATATCGCCGATTGCAGGCTTTGATTATCATCAGATTTCGAGCGTGTGAAAAATACCTTATTATAATCTTTCGAGAAGGCAATATTGGCATTGTGTGTTTCTTTGTCGTTGATTTTAACATCCAGTTCGCGGGTCTTCGACCAGCCTGTTACAGTTGATTTGGCAATGTAGATTTTCGAAATGTAGGCATTGGGAATATAGGTGTCAAAATCGCCATCCGAAATAGGTCTCATAGCTGAGAACACCAATGCTGTATCGCTCAACTGGCGTGCATTGAATTCTGAATAAGGCGTATTGATCCTGCCTTCCACCAAATGCTCTATCAACACATTCTTTTTTTGAGCTATCAATTCCGGAGCTTCTTTACAGGCATCTATCTCTATCCTTGATTTTTTGGTATAATAATCGTTTACGTAATGGCTATTGTCTGAATAGTAAATCTTAAAGTCATTCAGAGCTGCTGAATACTCCTCTAGTGATTTCTCCATCATGGCAAGCCAGAACCTCGAAAGAGGAAGGTGTTTTTTTGTGTCGCAATTCATTACATACTTATACCAACGTTTTGCAGCATAGTAATTGTTGAATTGCCGGAATGCTTCTGCACACTGGTAGGCCACTTTCAGGTTGGAAGAGTCGTACCACATGGCATTGTTGTAATATAAAGAGGCTGTGTAAAAGTCTCCTTCCTTGTAAGCTTCCTCTGCAATTTGTACACTTTCATCATAGTTCTGGGCGTATGACTCCTTATTCGCAAAAGCAATACATAGTAGTGAGGACAGCAGGAATATAATTTTTGTTCTTATCATACATCAAAAAATTGGACAGGGTATTTCTTTGGCTCGTTTATTTTTGTTGCGTTCGTAGGTATAGCTTATGGAAAACTCAAGCCCTCCACGCACATGACTTGCGATCCTTAATTTCGAAAGATTGATATCATAGCTCAAACCAAAATTGATATTTTTATACTCAAAACCTGTCATGGCTACCAGGGCATCAGCATATCGATAGAATATCCCGAAATTCAGCGATGTCTCTTCCATATAGTTGGTGCTGCGGTTATATTTTAGCAGGGTGCCGAAAATCATTTCAAAATACGGTCCCTGTAAAGACATCATCAGCGAAGGAACGACATCCAGGTCGTTTGAAACAGGTATTTTTGAACTTCCGTGAAGCAAATATTTTGCGTCGAGCCTGATATTGTTATTGGATAATAATCCCACTTTGGGTTGTGTAATATGCGAAATAGAAAACCCGACATTGTAGAATTGCCTGATATTTTGATGATAATACCACTGAGCCCCCAACGAAAGATCGAAATTTAAAAAGCTCTTTTTTCCCAAAGGCTCGTCGTGCGGGAGGCTGGGGTCGTATTGATTGCCGTTCCACTGATTGTCGTAGTAAAGGGCATTGAAATCGATACTGTTTTGCAGAATGGCTGGCATAATGCCCACCGCAATAAAATGATTGTTGCGGTACGAAATAGATTTGATGTAGGTGAGTGCGGCCCCGGCACTTAAGGTTGAGAACTTGGAATCGCCGGCAATATCGGCATTAAAAAGCATACCCACACCAAGGGCATCCATATGATATCTCCGTTTTAAAAACTGCATGTCGAAATAGGCAGCAATGGTTTGATAGGGTTTGGTAACCGAGCTCCACTGGTTCTTTGAATTCACTCCCGCGCGGAATTTCCCTTTGATGAGGCCTGCATTGGAAGGGTTCAAACTCAGCGGCGCGTTGTAAAACTGAGTAAAATGTATGTCCTGGGCAAGAAGATAGCCCGAAAAAAATACCAGCAATACTATGAAAACTACTTTTTTCAAAAATTACATTTTACAAATACAATGGAAGTATTGAATAGCTAGGTAAAATTAGCTAATAATTCCCTTGTTTTATCATAATTCTGATAATTCTTAAAAAAATCTTTGACCGCAGTGGCCGAAGTAGTATTTTTGCAAAAAAAATCTCATGATACAACGTATTCAAAGCCTTTATTTATTGCTGGTTATAATTGCCTATTCCTTATTGTTCTTTTTTCCGATTGCAATCTATAACAATGAAGCAGGTGATATTATTAATACTTTCTCATTATTAAAAATTACTTCAGTATATTCAAATGCCACCATTCCTTTGATTGCTGCGGTTATAATTCTTATACTTAGCGTACTGGTTACAATATTTCTTTTCAAGAAAAGGCTATTACAAATAAAGATCACAGCCATTGTTCTTTTGGCTCACATGGGCTTTGTAGTTGCTTTGTTTTATTCTGCAGGGAAAATCGGTTACAATGCTGTTTATGATGCAGGCATGTATATTGCCCTCATTCCTTTGGTTTTTCTGGTTTTGGCAAACCGTGCCATTCGGAAAGATGAAAAAATGGTTCGTTCAACCGACCGGCTGAGAGACTAATTTTTACTCAATTCCATTATTTCCATATCCTTCAGATCGTTTCCGTCAATGGTGAACCTGAGCAAGGTGATCTTCAGGTGAAAACCGTATTTGCCGGCGGCACCGGGATTGATGTACATCAAATTGTATCTCTGATCGTATTGAACACGCAATATATGCGAATGGCCGCAAACCAGTATGTTGGGTTTCTTTGCCTGGATGATCTTCATGGCTTCCGAATCATATTTGCCCGGCCTGCCTCCTATGTGCGTCATTAAGACTTTTTTCCCTTCTACGTTGAATAGCAGGTTTTCCGGGAAATGCACCCTTAACTCCTGACCGTCGATATTACCGTAAACACCTCTCAGGGGTTTGAAAGTTCCCAGTGCGTCGGCAGTTTCAAGGTTGCCGAAATCGCCGGCATGCCATATCTGATCGCAGTCTTTAAAAAACTCAAAAACCTTAGGATGTAGATAACAATGGGTATCCGATAAAATTCCAATACGGGTCATAGTATGATTTTGCACAAAAGTAAATAAGAAATCTTCTCAGGATCTATTAATTTTCCAATCCGCTTATAAAGAAAGATTCCATTGAAAATTAATATAATTTTGTAAGTGTCTAAAATATGGCTTATGAAATACATTATCAGGCAAAAAATATTCACGCTAACCGATAAATTCTGTATTAAGGATGAATTTGATAATGAGCGATTTTATGTGAATTCAGAAATTTTTACCATAGGCAAGAAACTCTACTTGATGGACAATGCAGGGAAAGCATTGTATTTTATAAAGCAAAAGTTATTTAATTTTCTTCCTGTTTATGAAATTTATCAAGACGAACTATTGTTCGCCAGTCTTAAGAAAAAGTTTACTATTTTGAAACCAAAAATAGATATCGATCAGAATGGAACACCTTATTTTATTTCAGGTGATTTATGGTCCCACGAATTCACAATTCTACGAAATGATATAGTTGTTGCCAGCGTATCAAAAAAGTGGTTTGCATTTTCTGATTCTTATGGAGTTGACATAAGTGGTATTGAAAATGATGAATTTATTGTAGCCCTTGTAATCTGTATGGACGAGATAATTTATAACGGGAAAAAATAGAATATAATATCCAGATTTGTGTAAGGTGAAACTCAAAGTTGATTTTTCGATTAAAAAAACCACTTTTATCAGTTTTATTTACCGTTAACTGATTTTTGGCTACCGATAACTTATTTTTTGTAAATTCCGCTTGAGAATGTTTTATATTTATAGCTCCGATAAAATATATATTGTTTTTGGCTCGATTTTTGTTGTATTTTCTATATATTAATTAATTGGATCGTTATGAAAACACGTTTACTCTTAATTGTTATCGTTTTACTACCCATCTTATTGTCTGGACAGGGTGTAGTTCAGAAACAGAACTCAACACAAACCTCCAATACCGGATATCAGAGCCAGACCTACCAGAATGGTTCGCAAAATACCAATTCATATCAACCCACACAAACGGTTCAACCTACCCTGCAATACACTCAGCCGCAAAACCAGCAATATACCGTGGTAAAACAAAACAATACCCAATTGCAAAACGGATACAGCGGTGTAAACACTTATCAAAATCCGAACAATGGTTATAATTCAGTTAAATACCAACCGGGTGCTTCCGAAAAAACTAGGGGCATGCTGCCGCTGGGTAAAACGGGAAGCATTACGAAGAATAATATGGACCAGAAAGGGCTACGGACAAATACCGGGCAAATTGTTGAAAGAAAAGACCCGGTTCAAAAACCCAATACTCTTGTGAATTCGATAGCCGATAGCAGTTCTGGCCATTATACCGACGTTATAGTGCTGCAAAAATTTCCATTGAAAGAATCATACGTTCCCCAAAGTCCGGAGGTGGTTTACAAATTAACACCTACCCTGCGCCTGCGTTATGTTTCGGGATGTTTTAACGGTTGGAACGATCTGAATGGTTTCGGGGTGCATATTGCCGCTTTTGTGAATTTCAACTATTGCAAGGGCGTGGCCAACTGGATCAGGAAGAAATACCATGCCACTTCTTATATCTTCGAAGATCAGTCGGGCTATCCACATTATCACCTGGTTTTCGGACGCTGGTTGAGTTTTAAATCTGCCGAAATATTCGAAGGGAAAGTGCGCCGCGAAGCCCCTCATGCTTTTGTGTGCCTGTGGCGCAACGATTTCAGCGTGTTGCTGCCCGACTTTAGGATCATGCAGGATTTTTGATCTTTCTTATAACTGCTTCAAATTTATTGTCTTAAATGATCTTTAAGATTTCGAATTAACCGGAATCTGCATCGAACTAAAGGAAATTGACATCGAACCAAAGGAAATTGAAATCGAACTAAAGGAAATTGAAATCGAACTAAAGGAAATTAACATCGAACCAAAGGAAATTGACATCGAACCAAAGGAAATTGACATCGAACCAAAGGAAATTGACATCGAACTAAAGGAAATTGAAATCGAACTAAAGGAAATTGAAATCGAACTAAAGGAAATTGACATCGAACTAAAGGAAATTGACATCGGACCAAAGGAAATCGACATCGGACTAAAGGGAATCGACATCGATCCAAACGGAATTGGAAATGATGTAACTGAGATTACAGGCTAGAGTAAGGCAGATTGTGTAAACAGGATATAAAGGAATAAAGGCTTGTGCTGATCAAAACCCGTTTATCTGCGGAATATGGAATTTATCGGTTTTGTTCCTACCATTGAATCAGAAAATATATTTATTTCTTTGCCCCAATCGACATTACAGTTCTTCCGTAAAGTTCGTTTATCACCTGTGCCATGGAAGCATAAAGGGCTGACAGTCCGCAGACAATACCTTCGAAACCAGCTATCTGGTGAATGGTTTCGCTGCCTGATGCTTTTGCGAAAACCAATAATGCGAATAGTATCACCAGTAAACTGAAAATAATCTGTAAAGCTCGGTTCAGTTTGAAAGTGGCTATCAGCATAAAAAAGGAAAACAGTCCCCATATTCCCAGGAAAGATGCCATGGATGCGGATGACGGAGCTTCGCCCCATCCCAATTTGGGCATAACCATCAATCCCACTAATGATATCCAGAAAAAACCATAGGCAATAAAGGCCGTAAATCCGAAAGTATTTTTCTTTTTAAATTCCATAATACCTGCAATCACCTGGGCTAGGCCTCCAAAGAATATTCCCATAGCAAAGATCATAGTGTCCATAGGGAAAAATCCGGCATTATGAATGTTCAGCAGAATGGTGGTCATTCCGAAAGCTGCCAGGCCTAAAGGTGCCGGATTCGCTGTGGTTTCTACTATACTAACGATTTTTTGTTCCTGCATTTGATTTTGATTGAAGATGAATAATTAGGATATTATGGCAAAAATAGAATAATTATTCATTTTACCAGATACAGAAGAGAATATTGTAATTAAATTCATAAATTTTACTACGGAAGTTCTGTTAACCGGTCATCCTTTTTCGCTAATCTCCTCCAGCATCTCTTTATTGAGGATGACAAGTTCTTTACCCTTGAATTCAATGATATGATTACTGCTGAAATCGGAAAGCACCCTGCTGATACTTTCGCGCGATGTGCCTACCAGGTTTCCCAATTCGCTTTGTGTTAAAGGGAAGTTGAAGCGAGTACTGTTGAATATCTTTTCCGACATACAGATTAAAGTTTCGGCTACCAGACCGGGTACCTGTTTTTGCGATTGGTTGGCATACCTTTCGTAATCCCGAAGTTCGTTTTCACATAGTTCCACAATAACTTCATAGGCAAATTGGCCATTCTTAAGAATGAAATTCCTGAACAGATTGCTGTCAATAAAACATACAGAGGTATCTTCCAGTGCTGTGGCCGAATACTGATTTATTTTATCCCCAAATGTAGTAGGAATACCCATATAAGATGGTGCTTTTACCACCCTCAATATTTTTTCTGTCGCAGGTCCTGTCTTATGAACTTTGGCAAGGCCTGTCCGAAGAAAAGCTACATTGGTTGATAGAGCGCCTTCTTTGAAAATGAGGTCCCCTTTCTTAAAATGAACCAATGCACTATTTTCCTGGAGAATATTGAATTCGTCTTCTTTCAGAGCTTTGCCTGCTGCTGATTTAAGAGAGCAAACCTTGCAATGGTGATTTCCCATGGAATGTAATGTGGATTTAGTTGGGTAAAATTACTAAATAAAACTGAAGTGTGATTAATATCACATTTTTATTTGTCCAAGAGCATAGCATTTTTTATTTTGGCAAGTAATACATTTCTACTTTTGTCTCAACCAAATTTAAAAATATATGAGTATAGATTTTGAAAGCCAATTACTGGAATTGCAGAAGAAAGTCGGTAAAATGGAAAAAGGAACTAAGGACCAATTGTCCATGGTGGTTTTTTCAGGCGATCTTGATAAGATTCTTGCTGCCATGATCATAGCTACCGGAGCCGTTGCTTATGATATGCAGGTAAAATTATTCTTCACCTTTTGGGCCACCGCTGCTTTGCGCGATCCTAAAAAAAGTGTCAGCGGCAAATCATTTATGGGCAAAATGTTCGGAATGATGCTGCCCAAAGGAAAAAATAAGCTTAGTCTATCCAAAATGAACATGGGTGGCATGGGTGCTGCCATGATCAAAGGATTGATGAAGAAAAAGAATGTGGCTTCTTTGGATGATTTGTTTAAAATTGCCGGAGAATTGGGTGTAGTGATCAACATTTGTGAAATGTCAATGGACCTGATGGGTTTCAAACGTGACGAAATGATCGATTATCCTAATATGAGTGTATGCGGAGTGGCTACCTTTTTAGCCGATGCATCGGAAAGTAAAGTGCAGTTATTCATTTAACCGCAAAGGGCGCAAAGAATTATCGCAAAGAACGCTAAGGCATAGATATGACTGAAAACGAATTATCGAATAAGGTTATCGGGCTCGCCATTGAAGTTCATAATGCCCTGGGCCCAGGGCTTCTTGAGAGTGCTTATAAAGAATGTTTATTTTATAGTATTAAGCAGTCGGGATTGTCGGTTATAAAAGAAAAACCAATGCCTCTTATTTTTCAGGATGTCAAGCTCGAATGCGGTTACAGAATTGATTTGCTGGTGGAAAATAAACTGGTTATTGAAATTAAAAGTGTTGAAGCATTAAATGACGTTCATTTGGCTCAAACATTGACTTATCTTAAACTTGGCGATTTTAAACTTGGCCTACTGATGAATTTTAATGTGATTAAATTAAAAGACGGAATTAAAAGAGTAGTAAACAGTCTTTAACTTTGCGCTCTTTGCGTAAAACTTAGCGAAGCACAAAGTGCCTTTGCGGTTAAAAAAAGTAAAATAATAAACTTAAAATATAAAAAAATGACGACAGAAGAATTAAAAAACCTTACAGCCAACCAGATAGTTGATGCCAGAGGAACCGCATGCCCCGGACCATTATTGGCTGCTAAAAAAGCAATCGGTGATATTGAATCAGGAGAGATCATGGAAATTTTATCATCCGACGAAGGTACCAAACATGATATTCCCCGTTGGTGCGAAAAAATGGAACACGATTTTCTGGGCATAGTCGAAGAAGACAGCTTTACCCGTTTGTTTTTAAGAAAAGCATAACACAATATTTAAACTCTTTATTGGTAGTAAATTGCACAAGCATAATTTTATGCTTTAGGAGTGGTATAATCTTTTAAATTCCTTACAATGTCAAATGAAAAATACAAACCCAGGATTTTAGTCTTTTCGACCGATAAAATATCTGACCCCGGAATTGACCAGGCTGGACTTCGAAAAATACATTATTCGCCTGCTGTTTACGTGATCAGCCTGCCGTGCTCATCCGGTATTAAACCCCGATGGATCATGCGGGCTTTCGAGAAAGGATTTGACGGTGTATTTATTGCAGCCGACGGACATGAATGCTCCTATAGTCCGAAATGTGCAGAGCACACAAATAATATTATTGTCGAATCGCAGAAACTGATGAAGGCAAACAATATCAATCCCAAACGCATCCGCATGGCAGCCATCTGTTCCGTTTGTGCTGAACCATTTGCCGGACACATGGATAACTTCAGCAGAATATTAGCCGAATTGGGCGAAGTGGCCTCGGAAGTTTATCAGCCTAATTAAAATTATTCATCATTAATGAACCTTTGATTATGGATCAAAAAGAAAAAATATACGATACCCTGGTAATAGGCGGTGGCATTGCAGGTCAGGAAGCTGCATTGAGCCTTGCCGATATGAACCATCAGGTGCTGTTGGTCGAAAAAGGCCTTTCCATAGGTGGTAAAATGATACAATTGAGCAAAGTGTTTCCAACCCTTGATTGTGCTGCCTGTATTACCACCCCAAAAATGTCGGAAACGGCACGTCACCCGAATATCAAACTGTTGCTCAACAGCGAAATTGAAGGCATTACCAAAAACGGCGATGAGTTTCAGGTTGAGATCAATAAAAATCCCTGTTACGTCATACAGGAAGCCTGTACCGGATGCCAGGAATGTGAAGTGGTATGTCCGGAGATACGCAATGATGAGTACAATTGCAACCTGGCAGGCAGAAAAGTGGCTTATATTCCATTTAGTCTTGCCAATCCTCGTATTGCCACCATCGACCGCATGGATACTTCGGCCCCCTGCATCAACGAATGTCCGGGTGGAGTCAAGCCTTACGGTTATATTACCCTGGCCCGAAACGGACAATACGAAGATGCCATGAAGTTGCACCTGGAAGATATTCCCATACCGGGAAGTCTCG
Source organism: uncultured Bacteroidales bacterium (assembly GCA_964469155.1). Lineage (GTDB taxonomy): Bacteria > Bacteroidota > Bacteroidia > Bacteroidales > CAIWKO01 > CAIWKO01. The sequence continues at coordinate 36,557 of CAYXXU010000027.1, read as the reverse complement.
GACGCGCCTGCTATGCTCCCTGTCAGAATGCCTGTTCAAGGGCAGGACTGGATACGGCCGTGGATATCCGTAAAATCAAAAGGTACTTTGCCGATTACTATTACGATAAATATCCCGATGCCCCGGTTATTGACATCGAAAAGAAATCAGGCAAGAAAGTTGCCGTAATTGGTTCAGGTCCTGCCGGACTGACTGCTGCCTATCATCTGGCCTTAAAAGGCCATACGGTTAAGATATTCGAAGCAGCTTCGCAGGCAGGTGGAATGTTGAAGCTTACATTACCTGAATATCGTTTACCGAAGGATGTGGTCGACAGGGATATTCAAAACATAACTTCTCTGGGGGTTGAAATTGAACTCAACAAAAAAGTTGAAAATCTTATTGCACTCAAAGAACAGGGATTCGATAGCATTTTTATTGCTGTGGGAACTCACGATACTCCCAAACTGAACATCGAGGGTGCTGATCTGGATGGGGTAGTTTCCTGTCTTGATTTTCTTCGAAATGCCAACATAGGCGAAAAAGAAAATCTGAAGGGTAAAAAAGTGATGGTCATTGGAGGTGGTAATACTGCTATTGATGCGGCACGTACCTCATTGCGTTTAGGTGCTGAAAAGGTTACTGTTGTCTACAGAAGAGGAAGAGAAGAGATGCCCTGTTTTGCTCCTGAAATTAAAGAAGCTGAAGAAGAAGGTGTTGAAATAGCCATTTTGCGTAATCCCATAAAATTCTTTGGTGAGAACGGAAAACTCAATAAGGTGCAGTTGGTCAAAATGAAACTCGAACAGGCTGATGCCAGCGGCAGAAGAGCTCCTGTTCCTGTGGAAGGTTCGGAATATATCGAGAATGTTGATTTTGTGATCGAAGCCATTGGTTTGCAACCTTCTACTTCACCTTTTGGAAACGTGATCGATCTGAATAAAACCGGAACTATTAAGGTGAACCCGGTAACTATGCAAACTTCTATTCCTTTGATTTTTGCCGGTGGCGATGGTGTAAGCGGAGCTTCTACCATTATTGAAGCAGCAGGACAAGGAAAGAAAGCCGCATTTTATATTGACAAATTCCTGAATGGACTTGAACCAGAAAGTTATGAATTTGGCGATAAGTTACCCGCAGTGGATAAGGTTAAGATCGTGAGCAACTATAAAGGTCCAAAAGTTCATGCCATAGAAGGAGGTCTTCGACCCATCAGCGAAAGGGTGAAAGACTTTGAAGAAGTGGAACTCACTTATACTGAAGAAGAATTAAAAGCCAGTACCGAAAGATGTCTCGATTGCAGCAATTGTCGCGAATGTCATCAATGCGTTAATGTTTGTGAAGCCAATGCCATTGATTTTTCGCAGAAAAGGGAAGTTATAAAAACTTCAGCCAAATCGATCATTGTTACTACAGGTTTTAAACTCTTTCCTCCTGAAGGAAAACCGGAGTTCGGTTATTCTAAATATGCCAACGTGATCGACTCCATGCAAATGGACAGATTAATTGCACCCACGCGGCCCTATAATAATGTACTGCGCCCCAGTGATGGCAAATCTCCCGATAACATTGCTTATGTGTTGTGCACAGGGTCCAGGGACTCGGCTATTGAGAATCGTTCATGCAGTGTGGAGTGCGGAAACAATCCTATCTGTTCGCAGATTTGCTGTATGTATTCCATCAAACAATCACAATTATTGATGGGTGCATTGCCCATGGCCGACATCACCATTTATTATATCGACATCAGGGCATTTGGTAAAGGCTACGAAGAGTTCTTCCAGCAATCCAAATCCATGGGTGTGAATTTTGTGAAAGGAAAAGTGGCCAAGATCCGCGAAAAAGATGAAACCAGTGGCGATCTGATATTACGTTACGAAGATATTACTACCGGCACTTTAAAAGAGGCCAAACACGACCTCGTGGTTCTTTCGGTGGGTGTCCTTCCCAATAAAGATGTCACAAAGATGTTTGTAAATGAAAAACTGGCTCTTGATGAAATGAATTTTGTGAAACAGGTAGATGAACTGCTCAGTCCGGCTTCAACCAGTATAGAGGGAGTATTTGTGGCAGGAACAGCTTCAGGCCCAAAAGATATTCCGGATTCAATACTTTCTGCAGGTTGCGCAGCCACGGAAGTAGCAGGTTATCTGGCAGGTAAGTAAAATAAAATTTGCCACAAAGACACCAAGACACAAAGAAAATGGATAAAAAATTTAAACCTATATCTAAAGAAGAAGAAGAAATTGGAAGGGCCATTATTAATGCTGCGTATCGGGTTCATAAGGAATTAGGACCGGGATTATTGGAAAGGGTTTATGAGGTTTGCCTGTGTCATGTATTAAGAAGTGAAGGTTATAATGTACAGAGGCAACTTAATGTCCCAATAGTGTTTGAGGGAATTGTCTTTGATGAAGGCTTAAGATTAGATGTTTTAGTGAATGATTTGGTAGTTTGTGAATTAAAAGCATTGGATATTGTTAATCCCGTTTGGGAAGCACAATTATTAAGTCATTTAAAACTTACGGAAAAACGTTTAGGATTTTTAATAAATTTCAATGTGCCAATGATAAAAGATGGTATTAAAAGAATGGTTTTATAAATAGAATAAAAAAAACTTAGTGTCTTCATGCCTTAGTGGCTAATTAAATAGAAAAAAAATGAAAGAACGAATAGGTGTTTATATATGTCATTGCGGAGGTAATATCTCCGACTATGTGGATGTAGAAGAAATAGGCAAGATGCTGCAAAAGGAAGACGGCATCGTGATATCAAAGGATGTAATGTTTGCCTGTGCCGATTCCAATCAAAAGGATATGGTGAAGGATATTCAGGATAATAAACTCGATGCTATTGTGGTGGCTTCCTGTTCTCCGAAACTTCATCTTCATACCTTTAAAGGTGTGGCCGACAGGGCAGGACTCAATCCTTCCAACTATGTGCAGGTGAACATACGCGAACAATGTTCCTGGGCTCATTCCGATCAGCCGCATGATGCAAGCATTAAGGCTGTTGGTCTAATTAAGGCAGGCATCAATAGAGTTGTCCAATCTGAATCGCTCGAGAACATTGAAATAGAAGTGAAGAAAACCGCTTTGGTATTGGGTGCAGGAGTGGCAGGTATGAAAGCTGCTATTGACCTGGCTCGTATGGGTAATGAAGTGTACCTGGTAGAGAAGGATTATTTTGTGGGCGGACATATTGCTCAAAAAGGAAAACTTTTTGTGACAGATCAGAGCGGAAAAGACCTGATCGCACGTTTGTATAAAGAAGTAAAATCTCATACTAATATCACCCTGTTCACAGGAGCTACTATAGAAAAGGTTTCCGGCAGTTTGGGAAATTTTGGAGTGGATATTCGGGTCAAGCCCCGTTTTATCAATGGTAAAAGCGATCCTGCCCTGATCAAAAAGGCCATGGAGGAATGTACAGACATGGTTCCCGATGAATTCAATTTCGGACTTACCCAACGTAAAGCCATTTATAAGAATTACCCCGAAGCCTTACCCGATGTACCTGTGGTAGATGTGGATGCATTAAAAGACAATACCGCTTTTATTGAAAAACATAAGGCCTGCCTGAGCCTGCAACTCGAAGATGAGATACTTTCACTTTCTGTTGGTGCTGTATTGGTTACCACAGGTTTTGATTCTTACGAACCAAAGGAAGGCGAATTTGGTTACAAAACCATCTCTAATGTGATCACTCTGCCTGAATTTAACCGACTGATGGATATCAATACCGGCAAACTGGTCTATAATAAAAAAGAGATCAAAAGCTTAGCCTTTATTTATTGCGTGGGCGGCCGTCAGACTAAAGGCGAGAACAAATATTGTTCGCGCAGTTGTTGTACGTCGGCCATTCATACTTCACTGAACCTGAAAGAGAAATTCGGACCCCTTACGGCTTACCATCTGTTCCGCGATATACGCACTTATGGTAAACAGGAACTGCTGTACGAAAAATCTTCGAAACAGGGGGATATTTATATCCGATACGATGAGAAGGACCCTCCCGTAATAGAAGATAATGGGAAAGAAACTACTATTAAAGTTAAAGACTGGCTGACTTCGAAACAGGAACTGGAATTGGAAGTTGACCTGGTAGTTTTGGTAACAGGAATGGTTGCCCGTAGTGATAGTAAGTTGGTTTCTGAAAAGTTTAAAATACCTGTGGGTGCTGATAAATTCTTCAATGAGATCCATCCAAAATTAAAACCTGTTGAGACGGTTATTAAAGGGGTTTATATTGGAGGCAGTTGTCAGGGGCCCAAGAATGTCACTGAGTCGGTACAATCGTCCTTGTCAGGGGCAGCCAAGATCAATGCTTTATTAAGCGGAGGCACCATTTCGCTGGATCCTATTATTGCAAGAGTGAATAGCGATGCCTGTGTATGGTGCGGTAAATGTGCGGAAGTATGCGAATACACAGCTATCCGTGAGATAGAAAGCGGTGATAAACATATTGCTGCCGTAAATAAAGCTGTCTGCACAGGTTGCGGTATCTGTGCTCCTGTATGTCCTGAAAATGCTATTGAAATTGCCCAATATACCGATGCAGAGATAGAAGGCATGATTGATGGTTTTATGGAAAAATCAGATCTTCCCGAGAAAACCGATGTGGTTGAAGAAAAGGAAGAAACGGAAGTCCTGAAAATGAAAGAATATCCGCAATTGTGGAAAAGTATCCGCGAATCATTGAACGGCGGAAAGAAGACCGTTCCTGAACTGGCTGACCAACTGGGGGTGGAAGTCGAAACCGTTACTTACAACCTGATGACCATGAACAAATATGGAGTGGTTGTGGCCGACGGAATGGACAACAAAGAAGCGTATTATTATTACAAAAATAAAAACTGATTACCATGGCAAAAGTAAATCCTGAATTTGTAAAGGATATCCGGAAATTCGGAGCCGACGACTTTAGCGCTTGTTATAGCTGCGGAACCTGCACTGCTATATGTTCGCTAACAGACAAAGACAATTCCTTTCCCCGGAAAATGATCCGTTATACTATGCTAGGTCTTGAAAGTGAGATAAAAACCTCTGTCGACCCATGGATGTGTTATTATTGCGGCGATTGTTCTACCAACTGCCCGCGTCAGGCCGATCCGGGCAATCTGATGATGGCCGTCAGAAGATACCTGATCTCAAAATATGACTGGACCGGATTGTCAGGTCTGCTGTATAAAAATCTTTCTGCTTATATCATTGCCTTTATTTTGGTCATTGCAGGAGTAATAGGTTTGTTCGTGAAAGGCGATGGCGATCAGGAGTCATGGATGCATTTCGGACATCTTTTCGAGATGCTGGCTATTGGCAGTGTTTTCGCTGTGATACTTCTACCGAATATTGCGCGTATGTGGTATTACATTGTCTGGACCAAAACCAAAAAGCTGGATATCAAGAAACATTTTTCTTCACTTTCCGAACTGTTCATTCACATGTTTACTCAAAAGAGAACGTTAGCTTGCGAGAAAACCGCTGACGAAAAACTATGGTGGTTCGAACATTTTATATTGGTGATTGGCTATCTGGCCTTATTGTTTACCACAGTTTTTCTGGATTGGTTCTCATCTGAATACCTCTTTGTTATTGTAATAGGTTATGTGTTCAGTGCGATTATCTTTATTGTGACCTTCGATTTTGTGATCCGCAGGATTCGCAAACGCAGCCAGAAAAGTTCCTTCTCACATCCTTCCGACTGGTTCTTTGTAATATGGTTATTCTTAATGGGCATCAGCGCATTTGCGGTCAGGTTTAGTATCGATCTGGGCATACTCGAAAACAATTTCTGGTTGTTCCTCTTCCATCTGATCATATTGGCACAATGGGCATTGATCATTGTACCTTTCGGCAAATGGACACACTTTTTGTATCGTTCCTTTGCCATGTATTTTGCCGATGTAATAAAACCGGTTGCAGTAAAACCGGTAAAGAAATAAATGTAAAAACCGTATTTAAATTAGCCACCAGGACACAAAGACACAAGAAATCAACAACAAATACACAAATGGCAGTTTAAACGACTTTGTGTATCTTTGTGTATTAGTGTCTTCGTGGCAATAATAATGTTAATCAAAATCTAAAATCTAAAATGGACATCAAAGTAACTTTCGACGGAAATAAAAAAGTAAATGCACAAGTAGGTAAACATATTGTGCGCACCGATCAACCAGTAAGCGGGGGAGGAGAAGATGCTTATCCTTCGCCTTACGAATTATTCTTAGCTTCTATGGCTACCTGTGCCGGTATTTATGTGAAAGGCTATTGCGACAACCGTAATATTCCCACAGAGGGCATTACCCTGACACAATCCCATGAGTTCGACGATAAAGGATTGGCCACTAAAATAGAGATCACAGTGAATCTTCCGAAAGATTTCCCCGAAAAAAGCATTGATTCGGTAGTTCATGTAGCCAATCTGTGCAAGGTAAAAAAACAATTGATGGCGGTGCCTGAAATGATTGTAAAAGCAAAAATCGGGTAATACGTATTCATGGCCGTCAGCTTCAGCTGACGGATAAAATAGTTGGGCTAAAGCCCACAATTTAAATAAAATCAGATCCGTTGGCTAAAGCCAACGGCAAATAAAAATCACTTATAGCCTTATAGGCTCAACACCTAAACCCCTAAACAAAATGTTCGAATTTCTCAAAAACCTATTCTCTTCCAAACCCAAAGCCGATATGGGCGAATTGATCCGCCAGGGTGCCATCATTATTGATGTACGTTCAAAAGGCGAATTTCAGCAGGGACATATGAAGGGTTCCATAAATATCCCGCTGAAAAACCTTCAGGATAATATTTCGAAGATACGCAAGGATAAACCCGTTATTCTCTGTTGTGCCAGCGGTTCACGTTCTGCGGCTGCCCGCAGTATTCTCCGCTCCAAAGGATTCACCGAGGTGTATAACGGTGGTTCGTGGATGAGTTTGAGGAAATATAAGAATTAAGAAGTCAGATATACTATTATTGTTTACTTCTATAAGTATCAATCCACCACCACACTGTCAGTTTCTCCATGGAGCAGTGTGTTTTTGTTTTTCACAAGCGAATAAACTTCCGCAAGGGTTGCCGCTTTTTCGAAATGATACTTCACACCCAACTGTTGTGCCAAACGATTGGCATCTAATGCAGGCAAAGGTTTAAATTCCTTACGTGCAATTAATCTTCCCGGACGCAAAAGGGCTTTGTCCAGTTCTTTCACTCTAACATTAAATGTACAAATGATCTGAAGTTTCAGCATGTCGTTCAAAATACCATCGGTCATATTGAGCAAATTTGAGATACCTTGCACACGTCCTTCGCCTTGCCGTGAGGCTAATAATGGTTCGGCATCTTCAATCAGCAAAACACAAAAGAATCCCTGTTTTGATAAGCGCGCAATCTCTTTCGACAGAAAAGTGACAAACACCGGATCAACCAGTTTGTCAACCATATTTGGGGGCATATAGATAACTACCTTGTTGTGGGAGGTCATTTTGCGTAAAAGATGTCGGATATAATAAGTTTTTCCTGTTCCCGGCATACCATGAAATAGAACCAATCCGCGCGATTCAGAAAGAAAGCGGCTCATAAGTTCCTCATGAAATTGTTTAAAGCCATAGCCATAATGCATGTCGAGGTCATTGATCAGAAAATTGTCATAAACAGGATAGGCGGTCAATTTAAATCTTCCATCGGCAGTTACTTCAACCATTGATATTTCGGGTTTATCCTCTGCCTTTTCGAGCATACATTCCTCAATACAATAATGTAGTTTATCTTCGAAATCAAAATCACGCTTACCCGATGCATCGCTGGGGTGATATAATATAATGGGCGAAATACGCACATATTCGTCCCAGTCATCCTTATATTCATCCATATATTCGGTAATTTCGAAATCCTCTTCCTTTTTGGTCTGTATCTGTGTAGCCTGCAATAAATAAGAAGGATTGGGAAAGGCCAGGGTGTAGCGCTGCAGGCGGCAATTGCCTACTTCACCGTAATCAAGGTTATAGGTATGAATGACCCTTGCATGAAAGCGGTTGATCATTTTGTGCATAAGCATCAGCGCCTCTATGTTCTGACCTGCATATTGCACTGTAGATGGCAATTCGAAATTGATCATCGAATAATAGCGAATAGCCGGAAAATTATCGAAGGTAACATTTTCAGCGAGCCATTGAGCCTGTTGGGTATCGAATGCGAAACTTAGGGCAGGAGGATTTATATTAGGATTACGCCTGCTTCGCCCTGTACTTTCCTCCGTATTTTCTTCCGTTGGTTTAGGCGGATAAATAATGCCCAACTTCAGATCGATATTGTTTCTTTCGGCACGGGGCTGCTCATTTTCGCCGTAATATGTGATATTCCGGAGAATGATCATTATCGGGCGTTTGTTAAAAAAGGCCACCCGAGTGATGTAATTGCCATGATGATCGTGTTCATAATCGGTATAATCTAATGGGTCTTTTGCATTCACCGGTTGTCCATTCATTTCTACGATCTTTCCGTCGCTGTCGTACAAATAGCTGTATTTTTGAACATGTTTCACTTTGCCGTTTGCATCGCGGGTCGTTCTTTCAATGTCGTTTCCATGCATATCGTTTTTGAATTCTGTAATCTCTTCGATACTACCGTCAGGTTTTATTTTTCTGAATTCTGTTTTATTCCCTTTCGAATCATACAACCAAAAGCAATCGTGGTTTATTTGGGTGTTTTCGTAATGATTTTCTGTCCTTATGACGTTTCCTTTTTCGTCATAATGATAAATAGCATCGTATTTGTAATTGCCCTGGCCGTCATATCCTGTCGTCTTCATTGTCATTCCTTTATATTCGTTTATGCTCTTACTATCCAGTTTGCCGGAATGATAGGAAAGGTGCTCTACCCTCTGCCCTTTATTATTAAAGGTGGTTAAGTAGTTGTGGTTTTCGGATAAAAATTGAGCCAATTTCGTTTTATTTCCATTTTCGTCGAACTCAAATGTAAACGTCCTGTTGTTTCCCAGCGAAATATATGGTTCGCCCTGCACAATACTGCCAAACTTCAAATGTGCATGGTAAACGAGTTGTTCCAGTCGCTTTACAGGGCCTTTCAGGTCTTGTATTTCATCATCTTCCGGATTGTGGGCAAGAGCAATTGTTTTATTCTTATCTTTTTTCATAACAAGGTGATTTATGATGGTACAAAAACTGTTTTTACTATGTTGAGATCAAGGGTATAAAATTAACACTTTTGTTTGTGTGATAAAAGTATCTGCTTTAAAATAGTAGCACATATCCTTCAAATCTCTTCACTCCGCTTTATCAGAGAGGAGGCGAGGCAATGCAATCTTTTATAAACTAAAAATTTGATTTGGTCAACAGAGTTACAGACCAAAACCTGGTTTTATATTTTGCCCTGACAAGCAGTTTCATTTTTACATTTGATCAAACTGCTTCAATCCGGGTTTAGACATTTTTTTCAATCCCGGTTCAGACATTTTTTGGGTTTATCGCACTGTGATTAAAAATCACAGCGAGCGGGTGAACTACTTACTAAAAGGCTGAAATATTAATCGCGCATAAGATTCATATTCCTCCAGTATTTCCTTGTTAATGTGAAATGATTTTACTCTGGAAAGCATATAGTTGGTTGATTCTGTTATCTCATATTTTGTCACTAGTCGTTTATAGTGCATGCACTGTATTTTGACAGGCGAAACTATAACAAACCATGCATTCTTATAAGGATAGTTGATGTATTTCTCATCAAACTTAAAGCAACCATCTGCCCTGAATTTCACCTCCATATAAAACAAATCGCCTTTTTCAATGCTGTGAACAACAAAATCGGGCATAGATCTAAGTTCAGTGCTGGTTTTACGATTATTCCCCGCCAATTCTTTACTTAAAGAAGGATGCAGTTTTTCCAAACCATAATTAAAGACTTTGTAGCCACTGTTTACAAACAGATCCTGTATCAAGTGTTCGGCTATTCTGCCTTTTAAGAAATTGAGATTATGGTTGGGTTTCATTTTTTTATTTTCTTTAATTTGAACTAATCCTACAAAAGAAAGTTTTTAACTCTCATTACCTCGTATTGAACATTAAGAACAAAATCTGCATTCCAATCATAAATTACCGGGTTTCGCTCCATGAATTCAATCACATGATTAACATTAACCGTACCTTTAAAAAAATCTGTTGTCCCTAAACATAATTGGGCATTTTTCTTCAAAATATAGCTTATCACCCTATCTTCCTCTGTTTGCTCTTCTATTTCAGGAAAAGGGATTAGATATTTTTTATTGATTTTTTTTATGGCCTCGAACACCGTATAAACATAATCGAATCTCCAATGACCGCAAGCATCCGGATTTTGAATAATCTTAACAATATCATTTGCTCTAGCACCAAATATGACAAGCTTATCAAAATATTCCGGAAGAAACTTCTTATACTTTCTCAAGTATTCTAAAACTCTGGCTTCGGTTTCATTGATTTCAACAGTTGTCATTTCTTTCCTTTTTTACGCTTTACCTGCTCCTTCCCAAACAACCCCGCCGTATATTTATCATACAACTCAAATAGAAACTCTATTCGTTTGGTTTCGTTTATAAAGGGTTGGGGACGATAAGCAAGGTCAACAGCTTTATCGAGTTCATTATGAGCTTTTACTAAAGCAGGAGGCATAAAATTGGGATCATAAAGGTCAGCTAAACTATTATCAGGAAAAAGGGTTCGCATAGATAAAACTTCTTTAGCAGCCTTTTCGATATTTTCTTTTTGTTTAACCGTAATATTTTCGGGCCAAGGGAAATTATTATACACCATTTCATTTGAATATCGGAAATCACTTTTTATTCTTCCACACGTGTATTTATTCCATGTCATGTGCATAATTGATGATAAAACACCAAAATGATAAAAATTAGCACTGGTAACAAATAAACAACTATCGCTTGCAATAGAATCTTTGTCAAAAAAACCAAATGGAATATATTTTCGATTCTCTGAGGAATGTCTTGGTATTAATATGTAGTTTGAGTTTGGCTGTCTAATTTCTCCAAATAAAGAAGGAAATGCGGCAAGTTTTTTTGTTGCATCCCTAGTACTTGCTTCCCTGATTTTTCTTACATTTTCAACTCTTTTCGATATTTCAGGCATTTTTCTGATATCTGTAGGATTTGCATTTTGAAGCCATAAACACCATCTTTTTATCCCATTTAGATACTCGTATGCACTTAATAGTTCCTTAATATATTGCTGTGAACCAGGTTCTATATTAAGTAAGACATGTTTTTCTTCATCAGAAAGAACCAGATAACCACCATCATTTGGCATACTGCCAAATGATATTTCTGGGACATTGCAAATAGGTTGTCTTCTTTTACAAATATTCAAATCTTTACCTTCGACCAAATAAGGATTAATATTCCTTACCGTAATTTCATGAGGCTCACCTTTAATATCTTCGTATTCATAAATAAACTTCTCAGTTATATCAAAATTGGAAAATCCAATAATAACAACATGCACAGCAGCGTTTCCTTTAGCTTCATTTCCCCATTTAAAAGTACGATGGGCAAAATGAATTTTGATTTTATAACGATTAAATAGCTCGTTCCATAATATGCCCACCTGTTCGCCTTGTGAAATAGAATTGGTAGAAACAAAAGCACATTTTATATCAGATTTGCCCGAATTATATTTTTGCAGATATTGTGCTGCCCGAATATACCAACTGCAAACATAATCTAAAACGCCAGCTCCTTTCACCCCATTAAATACAAGTTCCATGTCTTGTTTTTGAGCAGAATTTTGCATCTGTTTGCCTATAAAAGGCGGATTCCCTAAAACATAATCATACTTAATGGTTTCGGCTAAGGGATCAGTAGTAAATTTCTCAACATGTTCTGCTTTATGGGTATATACGTTTGCTTGCTTATATTGAAGTGTGGTTTCGTTTACGGTCGGTTTTGATTCTATATATTGGAGTTTTTCGGCGTAAATTGTAATAGTTTTCTCCGGATTTAGCAAACTATCCCAGTCAATTTGCAACGCATTCCCCTGAACAATATTAGCCGATTTCGTCAAAGGCAAACGATTAAAGTATTGGCCAAACAATACTACTGCCTGCATATTCATTTGATGATCCATCAACCACATAGCCACCTGAGCAATTTGCGCAGGAAATTCTTCGTATTCTATACCATAAAATCGGTCGACATCTACTAGAAGATATGATCTGATATTGGTTACTTGCTGGCCTGACAATAACTTTTTCACAACTTCCATTTCCAATAACCGCAGCTCACGATAGGTTATTACTAGGAAATTACCACAACCACAAGCAGGGTCTAGAAAACGAAGTGAAGCAATTTTGTTGTGAAATAGTTTTAATTTGTTGCTATTGCTCTTAACTGTTTCAAATTCATTCCAAAGTTCATCCAGAAACAAGGGTTTGATTAGTTTCAGAATATTCTTTTCACTGGTATAATGTGCACCAAGATTTCTTCTTTCCACAGGATTCATTACACTTTGAAACATGGAACCAAAAATAGCAGGAGAAATTTTGCTCCAATCCAAATGGCAACAATCCAATAGTGTTTGCCTCATTTTGCTATTGAAAGAAGCAAAAGAAAGTTGTTCGGCAAACAATTGACCATTCACATAAGGAAAAGCAGCCAGGCTTTCGTCTAATGTTTTTTGACGTTTTTCAATTGGAGTATTCAACACCTGAAATATCTGGGCAAGATGCAAGCCCAGATCCGAACCATCCTCATTGGTTTTATCTTCTATGTACAATTGAAAAGTGGACAGTTCAAAAATAGTAGTGTCATCGGCAAATAGGCAGAACAACAGTCGTACCAAGTATTTTTCCAGTTCATGACCTGTATATCCGGCATCTTTTAACGCATCGTGCAATTTACCCATCAGATAAGCCGCTTCCACATTTACAGGGTCTTCTTCTTTATAGATTCGTTTCAGATAACCAGCCAGCAAGCCAAATAATTTAACATTTTTGTATAATTCATTCAATTTGAATTCATTGGTTGTGTCCTCTTCCATGTCTATCAACCGGAATCTTTCGAAATCAGAAACCAAAATGTATTTGGGGAGTTCGTGTTGGGGCAGGTTATGTAGGTAATCTTTTGCTTGTATCAGAGCCTTGTCAAGGTCTTTACCCTTGCTTTTCATTTCAATAAGGATCATGCCTTTCCAAAACAGGTCGATATATCCTTCGCGTTCGTCAAGTTTCTTTACTCTATGTTCAAAAGTAGACACCTTTCGCTGGCTGATACCGAAAACATTGAAGAATTCGTAAAGAAAAGTTTTTGCTTCGGCATCTTCATTGGAAGCCATTTCCCATTCTTTCGAGAATCGTGTAGCACGTTCTTTGATTTCGTTCCAGCTTAAAGGCATAATATTTAAAGAATAAATGATATCTCCCTCCAAAATTAAAAACATTTCCCTTCAATCCCCAAAAATTAACATCTTTATTTTCATACTTAATTTTTTTCAAAAAAAATTACCCCTGCACAATAAAAAACACAATTCTCCTTTACTGCTCCATTTTGCAAACCTAAAATTTAAAAAAACCAAACACCGGCTTATGCAATAAACCTCAACCCATGTAGCCCCTGTATTTGAAACTACACTTACCTCTGAGATTTTTTCTGACACCTTAATGGATTTGGAGCTTACGGAGACGCATCATGATGCATTTTTCACCAGGGGGCATCAGTTCAGTTTCTGTTACCCTCTTTATTTTGCCCCTGAACCATACGAAATACCGCCTGTACATAAAATATTTTCCCTGGTATTGATGTAAAATTACCAAAGGAATACCACAATTTTCTTTTTAATGATACAACATACCCAAAGGCTTACTGTAATTTTATTTTTATGGATATGACCTTTCCGAACATGGAAATAATTGCAATTTTGATTGAAATCATTTATTTTTTCATTGAAAACATTTTTTGAATTGTTTACAACATTTTTCAGATTGTATAAATAACTTTTCAAATGTTGTACAACATTCCAAAAATTATGTACAACATTTTTCCGATTGTGTACAACATTGAAATAATTATGTACAACATTCCAAAAATTATGTACAACATTCCGGGAATTATGTACAACATTCTGCGAATTGTGTACAATATTTAGAAAATTATGTACAACATTCTGCGAATTGTGTACAACATTTTATTAATTATTGAAATAACTTTATTAATTCTATCAATAATCTGAAGTTAGTTTTAATGATAATCAGTGCATTATATTTCAAACAAAATACAGATATCATGTATAATTGTTGAAAAATCGGGGATTTTTAAGGTGTTACGTAAGCAAGGAATCATTATATTCAAATAGTAAATAATGTGAAGATTTGAGAGGTGAAAATTCTTTACAACTTTTCTTTGCCTCGTTCCTAAAGGATGGAAAAGCCGGTAAAGAATTTTTATTGACAGGAGGAATTAGTTTGTCAAATCTCCCTTTAGGGATGGGGCAAAATTTGACAAACTAATTACGGTTCAGAAAGGTAATAAAATTCTAAAAAAAGAAAAATATGAAAAACTAACCGCGAAGAACGCAAAGAAAAAGAAACGCGAAGTTCGCTAAGAAACCTTTGCGCACTTTGCAAAAAAACTTTGCTCTTCCTTTGCGGTTAAAAAAAGAAAAATTAACCGCGAAGAACGCAAAGAAAAGATACGCGAAGTTCGCTAAGTCAACTTTGCGTACTTTGCAATAAACTTTGCTCTTCCTTTGCGGTAAAAAAAGCGCTGCCCTCTTATTATATTTCCCCTTATTTGGAATTTACCTGCCTGACGAGGAGGCAGGCAAATCATTTGTTTTTTGTCTATTGTTATTTCACAGGTGGGGAAGGGGCAAAATTTTACAAACTCATTACGGTCTTGTTTTCGCATTGACTTTTATACAGAGTTTGCTTTTACCCGCTCCGGAAAGAATACCATGCCAAAGAATAATTCTGCTGACTTTAGTCTTCAAACTTCTTCCTCACAACACCACATCCTTATTCCAGAAAAGCAGAAACCTGTTCCAGGCCGTCACCAGCAAGCTTACTACAAGGGTTATCGCTGCAAACCAGCCTGCCAGTTGCCATCCATTCTGTGTATGATACAGCCAGGTGCCCAGGTTGCCAATGATAATCCATTGAAAAACATAAAAGGCAGTTACGTTCCTGCCTACCCACCTCAGGTAAACCAAAGGCCAAAATGTTTCGGAAACCGCATCCAGCTTTTGCAGCAACCCATACCATACCATGATGAAAAGCATGATCCAGAGATATAACCAAAGGGTATGGTGATAATACAACGGCAGGTTAACGATCAGCGGTAAGGCCAACCAACTGCTGGCAAAAATTACCACCAGGCACAAAAGCAACAGCCGTAACCATTGTTTTTCGAAAAGTGTTCTTACCTTTTTGTTCTCAATGGCCAGACAAACCAGACAACCGCTCAAAGGGTAGGCAAGCCAGGGGAAAAGCGGGAAATATGACCAGGCATATTTGCCCGCAATAAAGGCTGCGCCAAATGAGGCCCTGCCTTCAACCGTAAAATACCCGTCGAAAAAAGACAATATGAGGGCCAAAATCAAAAAAATAATGTAGGGTAGAGGATGTTTCTTAAAAGCCAGCTTCAGCAGGGCGATAATCATAATGCTCAGCCCGGCCAGCGGCAGTATATCCACCCCGAAAATAAATTTCCAGGGATCGAGTGTAAGTGTGCCCAGCGCAATTTGTATCAGTGCATGGGCATTCAGCATTATATTCAGTGCCAGCCCCAGCAGTATGAGTTTCGCGCCCCTCAGCATTTGCATTCCGAAAGGTTTGCCCGAACGCATGGCAAAATAGCCCATAATGATCATAAAAACAGGAGCGGCAGGCGGACCTCCCATAAAGAGCGAGAGTTTTCCCATTAGGCTTTCTGCATGGCTGCCTAAGGCAAAAAGCTCGGTCAGGTGTACCTGCACCATCATCATCACGGCTATGCCTTTCACCAGGTCGGGAGTCGACTTTCGCATGCTAAAATTTTATACTAAATTAATATTATTTCAGGGAAATGGCCTGCAAAAGGATTAATTTTGCAGCATGAAACCGGATTGAAGTCCTGAAGAAAAAAATCACTATCCAAACTCCTCACCTTATTACTGTTCGAAATAAACTTTAAAACATTTCTAAGGGTAAATACCATTAAGGGTGTATTAATTATAATTAGAAGAAAAAACCGGAAAGGGATTTCAAAACAGATGTCGTCTAAACCATGATACAAATTAAATTCAACTTAAAAACACTATGAAGATCAATAAAAATTTAGCCATTAGCGAAAATGGTTTTTGCCTGAATCCTGTTACGGGCGAATCGTTTTCTATCAATCCCATCGGTGCCGAGATCATTCAATTGTTCAAACAGGGATTGTCGCCCGAAAACGTGGTGGAACAGCTTTGCACTTCCTATAATATAGATGAGGCTACCCTGGAAAAAGACCTCTACGATTTTATCAATGTACTGAAACATCACTCACTGATACAGGCCGATGAAAAGAACTAAAATAACCGTTGGCGTTACCGGCATCAACCCAATAGACAGTCCCGGCCCGGGCATTCCGGTGATACGTGGCATAAAGGATTCTGAGGAATTCGAACCGCGCATCATTGGCTTATCATACGAATCGCTCGATCCCGGCATTTATATGCACGATCTGGTTGACAAAACCTACCAGTTGCCTTACCCTTCGGCAGGAGCAGAACGTTTGCTCGATCGCATCGAATACATACATTCGAAAGAAAAACTGGATGTCATTATTCCCAATCTCGATGCCGAACTTTACTCTTTCATTAAACTGGAGCCTCAACTAAAACAGATAGGCATTCACATGTGTCTGCCTACCCTTTTTCAGTTCGAAGAACGCCATAAATTCAATCTCGACGAGTTTGGAAAAAAGTATAACATACCCGTTCCGAAAAGCAAAGCCATTTTTGCTCCCGAGGAAGTATATCGCCTTCAGGAAGATTTTATTTATCCTTTGGTGATCAAGGGGAAATTCTACGATGCAGGCATAGCTCACAATCCTGAGCAGGCCCGTACCTATTTCAACAGCATCAGCGCCAAATGGGGATTGCCCATCATTGTTCAGCAATTTGTTATGGGTCATGAATACAATGTAGTAGGGTTGGGCGACGGTAAAGGCAATACCATTGCTGCTGTTCCCATGCGCAAACAGTTCATTACCGACAAAGGCAAGGCCTGGGCCGGCATTTCCATCGACGAGGAAAAGCTGCTGGACATGACACAGAAGTTTGTGAAAGCCACCCAATGGAAAGGGGGCTTCGAATTGGAACTGATGAAAGATGTGAAAGGAAAATACTTCCTGTTGGAGATCAATCCGCGCATTCCCGCCTGGGTTTATCTGGCGGTAGGCTGCGGTCAGAATATCCCGGAAGCTTTGGTGAAACTGGCTCTCGGCCATAAAGTAACGCCTTACACCACTTATGCCATAGGCAAAATGTTTGTCCGCTATTCGTACGATATGATAGTCGACATCAGCGAATTTGAGAAAATAACCACATTAGGAGAACTGTAAAAGAAGCAAAAAACATGGAAAAGAAAAAATATGAACGCCCGGCGCTGAAAAAGCTTGATACGGGAATGCCCAATAAATTCGGAATGCGCACCGAATACATGCCCAAAACCCATATCGACGGCATTGCTGTGGCAGATCTTGCCAAAGAATATGGCTCGCCGCTGTTTGTAATTTCGGAAAGCACCCTGCGCAATACCTTTCAGCAGGCCAAACGGGCCTTCAGCACCCGCTATCCCAAGGTGCAGTTTGCCTGGTCGTACAAAACCAATTATATGAATGCCGTTTGCTGTGCTTTTCACCAGGAAGGCTCATGGGCCGAAGTGGTTTCTGGTTTCGAATACGACAAAGCCATTGCCAACGGAGTGAGCGGCAAGAAGATCATCTTTAATGGCCCCGATAAAACCATCGAAGACCTGAAGAAAGCCATTAACAACGATTCCCTCATCCATATCGACCATCTGGATGAGCTTTATAACATTATCGACCTGGCCACTTCCATGCAGAAAAGGCCGCGGGTTGCCATACGCGTGAATATGGACACGGGGGTTTACCCCATGTGGGACAGGTTTGGATTTAACTATGAGAACGGACAGGCCTGGGATGCGCTGAATAAGATCATAAGGTCGGAGAAACTCGAACTGGTAGGGCTTCATTGCCATATCGGCACTTTCATGTTGTCGCCTTCCGCTTATGCCGTGGCCGCAACCAAACTTACTGACCTTGCCATTGCCATACAGGATAAGTTTAACCATGATATCAGGTATATTGATCTGGGCGGAGGTTTCACTTCCAAAAACACCCTCAAGGGTTCTTACCTGCCGGGCTCGGATACCAATCCTACCTTCGACGATTATGCCGAAGCCATCACCTCAGTGCTGATCAACAGCAATTTCCGGCAGGATAAACTGCCAATGCTTATTTTGGAAACCGGACGGGCTCTGATAGATGATGCCGGATTTTTGATAGGATCGGTGATAGCCAACAAACGTTTGTCGACGGGCAAAAGGGCAACGATACTCGATTTTGGAGTAAATATTATGTTCACCGCCTTCTGGTACGACCATAAGGTTTCTCCGGCACAGGAATTCACTCATTATGCCGAAGACACGGTTTTATACGGGCCTTTGTGCATGAACATTGATGTGGTCCGCGAAAATATCAGTCTGCCGTTGCTCAACAAAAGCGATCATCTGGTGGTTCACCATATGGGAGCCTATAATATGACGCAGTGGATGCAGTTCATTACCCTGCGACCGAAGATAGTGATGATCGATATGGACGAAAAAGTTCATATCATCCGCGAGAACGAAACCATCGAAAGCATTACCGGGCCGGAACGAACCCCCGATTATCTTAAAAAATTCGAGTTATAAAAGTATACCATGGCCAAAGCTATCAGTATTTCAGCCACCCTGAACAAGGGACGAAGCCTCTTTCCACACTTTGTGAAAAGCATACTGAATAGCTATACCCAGATTTTTTTCTCCGATAACCGCATTTTTGCCCTAATCCTTATCCTGGTTACTTTCTTCGATTGGGTGGCAGGCCTGAGTGGAGTGTTGTGCGTGGTGCTTACCAACCTGATGGCTTACATCATCGGATTCAACCGCAACAACATCATTTCGGGTTTCTACGGTTTCAACAGCCTGCTCACTGGACTGGCGCTGGGAAGTTATTACCAGCTAAATTCACAGTTCCTGCTAATTTTGGTTTTTTCATCCATGCTGGCCTTGTTCTTTACGCTGATGATGGAGGGTGTGATAGGGAAATATGGTCTGCCCTTCTTAAGCATTCCTTTTCTGTTTGCTGTATGGATGCTGATACTGGCCACGCGGCAGTTCACCAACCTGCAGATCAGCGAACGAGGCATTTTTATAATGAACGACCTATATGCCATGGGAGGCGACCGTCTGGTAAATGCTTATGTGTGGTTTGGGAAACTTAATATTCCCATGCACTGGGTGATCTATTTCCGTTCGCTGGGTGCTATCTTTTTCCAGTATCACGTGTTTGCCGGTATGTTGATAGCTGTTGGACTATTGATATATTCACGCATTGCTTTCCTGTTGTCGCTGGTAGGTTATTTTTCGGCTTTTGCTTTTTATTCCTTTATTGGCGCCGATATCACCGCCCTGAACTATAATTACATCGGTTTTAATTTTATTCTTACGGCCATTGCCATAGGCGGTTTTTTCGTGATCTCTTCCAGACATTCCTTTCTATGGGTATTACTATTGGTTCCTTTGATTTCTATTACCATCACTTCAGCTACGGCTATAATGAATGTGGTACAATTGCCTGTGTATTCCTTGCCGTTCAATATCATTGTGCTGCTGTTCCTGTATTCGCTTAAGTTCCGCGAAAGGTTCTACGACAAGCCCCAGATGGTGCTGATACAGCATTTCTCCCCCGAAAAGAACCTCTATCTGCAGCAAAACAGTAAAGAGCGTTTCCGCAAATCGTATTATTTCCCTTTCTCGCTGCCATTTTGGGGTGAGTGGAAGGTAACGCAGGCCCATAATGGTGATATAACCCATAAAGAGGATTGGAAACATGCCTGGGATTTTGAGATTGCTGATGATAAAGATCAGTTGTATCAGGGTAGTGGCCTGTCGTGCGATGATTATTATTGTTATAACAAGCCGGTAATTGCGCCACTGGCAGGAACTGTCGAAGAAATTGTGGATGGCATAGATGATAATGCCATTGGCGAAGTGAATACCGAAGAGAACTGGGGCAACACCATTGTATTAAAACACGCTGAGGGGCTGTATTCCAAAACCTGCCATCTGCGCAAAGAGAGTTTCAAGGTGCAAAAAGGCGATACCCTGAAAAAAGGCGATATCATGGCTTATTGCGGAAATTCGGGCCGATCGCCACAGCCCCATATACATTTTCAGTTACAGGCAACCCCCTTCATTGGCTCAAAAACACTGGACTATCCCCTGGGGCATTATATACTGAATACCGGTAAGGGTTATAGGTTAAGATCTTTTGAGAAACCCGAAATGGGCGATAAGGTGACAGCAGTGAAAAAGGATCAGTCGCTCTACAAAGCGTTTCATTTTATTCCGGGGCAGCAGTTCCAATTCTCGGCGGCATTACCTGGCGGACAATCCAAAGCATATACCTGGGAAGTGCTGGCCGATATTTATAACAATACCTATATCTGGTGTCAGGCAACTCAATCAAAACTTTTTTTCAAGAGCGACGACGATATGATGTATTTCACCCATTTCGAGGGCAAGCGCCGTTCGCTGCTGTTCTACTTTTATCTGAGTG
This sequence comes from uncultured Bacteroidales bacterium, assembly GCA_964469155.1. Classification (GTDB taxonomy): domain Bacteria; phylum Bacteroidota; class Bacteroidia; order Bacteroidales; family CAIWKO01; genus CAIWKO01. The sequence continues at coordinate 15,713 of CAYXXU010000027.1, read as the reverse complement.
CCTATAAAGTGCTTTACGGATTTTACAAGGATATGGAACTGAAAGATACCTTCCCGGTAAATACCCTGAACAGCGGATTGTTGAAACTGCTGCAAGACTTTGTGGCGCCTTTCTTCATGTTCCTGAGGACAAATTACCAGCTGAAGTATATCAGCAAAACAGATGATTTCTCCGACAGTTCCATTGAATTGCAGTCGCAGGTTGATATCCGGGTTGGGGGTATCGGCATGAAAACATATTTATTTACAATGTCCGTTCAGAAGGATCGTATTTCGTCGTTTACGGTTACGCATAAAAATAAAACCGTTGTAGCAACCAATATTCACAAAGCATTATAATGAAACACAACTATCTGAAATACTGTTTTTTCTTTTCGTTCATTTTACTGGGTCTTGGCACAAGTCTCCATGCACAGGAAACTATTACGTATCGTTCGGTAGAAGAGCGTACCTATCGCTATTACCTGGATCAGCAATGGGATTCATTGGTGGCAACAGGCAAGGCCGGACTGCATAATGATATTGATTACTATTACCTGAGAATACGTATGGGGATAGCTTATTTCCATAAAGGGAAGATTAGCCGGGCCATCCGGCAGTTAAATAAGGCCGAAGGTTTTAATGCAGGCGACAGCACCGCTCTTGAGTATTTGTATTATTCTTACAAAAGTTATAACCGTCCGCTCTATCAGAGCGCTGTTGCGAAACGTTTTAATGTTACTACCCGCAAGCGTGTCCTGGAACAATATCCATTACATAGGAATAGTTTTTCCCCCCGGGCGGGTTATCAGTTCGACCAGGCATTAAGGGCCGATAACAATACTTTGATTGGTCGCCCGCTATATAACCTGTACGGGGAAATTGATTATCCAATGGATTTTACTTTCTTCGGAATGGATTACAGGCATTACTTTGGAGGTGTGGCCCTGAATATTGCTTACGAACATTTTGACAGCCACAGGGAAAAACGCTCGGTCCTGGCAAAAGGGGTTATCACGAGTAAATATAATGTTTCGGAGCACCACTTGTATGCGAACACAGAAGTGTCGGTTAAAAACAAACTGACCATTATTCCTGCAGTTCAATATCAATATGTTACATACCCGAAATATAATGCCGTGTGGAATGCTACCGATAGTATTTATAGTTTCCCTATAACCAACTATTCCTATAACAATCTGATAGGTTCAATGGGATTCTATAAGGATGTGGGGCCGGTTTCGCTGGGACTGACTGTTTCTTATTCCAATCTGTATAAGAAAAATATTTTTCAGGGAGCCTTTTTGTTTACGTGGTTTCCCTTAGGGAATATGAATTTATATACCACAACCACTGTGGCTTGGATGCAAATGCCCGGTTACGGGAACGGAAATGGAAGAGGCAAAGGCAAGGGTCATCAGACTGCTGCAAATAGCAGTGCTGATAAAAGCCATGCTGTGATAGAAGAATTGGTGGGTGGGCGAATAGGAAAAAAATTCTGGCTCGAAGGCCAGTTTGCATACAATGGCCTGAGGGGATATAATAAAGATAATGCCACAATTGTTTTTAATAATAATGAACAGGTGAATTACCTGGTGGGGATTACAGGAGTGTACGAAGTGTCGAAGGTGTTGGAACTATCACTTGGATATCAGTTTTCGCAAAAGGAATTAACAGGAACGCATTACACTGCCACCAGTGTTTATGTAACGGATAAGTATTTAAATAACAGTCAAACTATATTTGGAGGTATAAAATGGAAACTTTAAAAATGAAAAAACTAATCGGGATCGCTATTGTAGTATTAATTATAATGGCCAAAAGCAGTTTTGCGCAGGATAATTCAGCCGGATTGCAGGATGCATTCAGCAACAGCTATACAATGGAAAAATCAGGAGATTATACCAAATCGGCTGAAGCATTGAAAAAAATGTATGATGAAAATTCATACGAAATCAATCTCCGGCTGGGCTGGCTTACTTATATGGGTGGGATGTTCAACGAATCCTGCGCCTATTATCAAAAGGCAATCAAACTGATGCCCTATGGCATTGAGGCACGCTTTGGTTATATAAACCCGGCCGCAGCCATGGGCAATTGGGATGCAGTTATTAATCAGTATCTCGAAATACTGAAGACCGATCCGCAAAACACCTCGGCCAACTATCGTTTGGGTAATATTTTTTACGGAAAGGCTGAATACGGAAAAGCTTTGCCTTATTTCGAAAAGGTAGTGAACCTGTATCCTTTCGATTATGATTCATTGCTTATGTATGCATGGACAAGTTACCGCCTCGGTAAATTACGCGAAGCTAAAGTACTTTTCAATAAGGCCTTGCTCAACCGTCCCAAAGATGCTTCGGCGACCGAAGGTCTGGGGTTGATAAAGTAGACTTGCAATTTTGCACAGACTAACTGTTATTCTATGATTATTATCGGGAAGCCGGTTAGCTTTCTTTTAGGAATTACAATAAAAAGTCTTTGGTGTATTATTAAGAATAGAGACCTAACCGATAATATCCTTTTTCTTATGCTGATTTACCTTGTGCCAAAACATTGCTTTTTCAGGGCATTGTTCCACACAGTTTCCACAACCATCGCAATCCACATAATTAAACACATAATGTTCGGGCGAGCAGGGCACTTCCATAGTGATGCAATATTTTACACATTTGGTGCAGGTATAATTCATGGCTGAGGATATAACACCCTTAGGGCATACTTCAACACAGTGATTACAATGGGTGCACAAATCATAATTGATAACGGGAAGTTCTGTTAATTTGACCGGGATTTTATTTTCATTCATCAGTTAACCTGCTTTTATTGTATTGTTCCTGCGCTGAAAACATCAAACCCGTTGTCCTTTACCATTTGCATGGCGGGTTGGTTTTGCATGATGCCACCGCCCCAAAAATTATGATCATACACGTAAGGCGTCTCGAACCAGCTTTCGATATTCATAACGATTTCTACTTCGCGGGTTTTATCCTTTTCTATGGTAAAAGACGAATTAGGTAAATCTATATTGAAATAGTTCTGCACAAAGGCATAGATGGAATCGGTGTTGATCACGTTGCTATGATAAAGCTGCCCTATACCCAAATGAAAAGCAAAACTTTGGATCACATCGGCCGTATCGCGCCATTGTCCGTTTAACATCATATAGTGATATCCTCCGCCCAACACCCCGGGCCACATCATATTTACTTCGGGCGGGTTCACATACATCATGGTGATGTTTTTGGCTTCCGTTATGCCAAAGGTGAATGATATAGAATTGTATGAGCCCGCGGGAATATCGTCATATACACTCCAACTAAGGGTTGAGGGAATGTCGATATCCACATAATTGATGTCTTTCCAGCCATCTATCAGTTTGGTTGTCCCATCGGCATTATGCAGGGTAACGTCAGAAATGAAATACATTAACTGGTTCACCTCATAATGGTTACCGGCGGCATTGATGTAGATCATGGTGTCTTTTTGCAAAGGCAAACCATCAACCAGGTGGGTGAAGTTGAATTTTATTTTTCCATAATCCCTTGTGGGCTCAGGACCAACAGGTTTATCTTTGCAACAAGTTAAACCCCAGGAGGCGAGCAATATTAAAATGATCAGGATTTTGCGATTCATAAAGTTCAGATCTTTGCATTAACATTGAAATAGAATACCCGGCCCGGTTCGTACAATTTGCCTGTGGTTCCGATGATTTTACGGTTCAGATGTTCGTAATAGGCGCGGTCGAAAATATTATTTACTCCTACCGAAACCGATACGTATTTTATAATGTTATACTTCACCGAGAAGTTCAACAAGGCAAATCCGGGCGTATAAGGTTCGTAGGATGCTTCCGATGTATGACGCTGGTCAGCTACAATACGTGCCGATATTTTTGGAACCAGTTTTCCTTTCAGGAACTTATAGAAGAAGCTTACGGTAGTTTCCAATGGAGGTATTTCTGATAAGGCATCATTTTTCAGCACCGTATCACCGGTTACACTTCCACCTGCAATTATATATTTGGTTGCAGAAGGTACATAGGCATAAGTATAAGCAGCTACCACACTACCTCCCCATTTATATTTTTCCGAAGTCGTATAGCCGAATTCTACTCCTGTAAACCCAACCGATTTAATATTGACAAATTGTTTCACACCCGGAGCACCTGTTGTTTGAGGCGTAATTACCGAGGAAGGCAGCCATTCAGCACCAATAAAATCCTGTACATAAGAATAAAAACCATTGAGGTAGAAATTTCCTGCTTTTTCGTGGACATATTTGAAAGTGAGGTCGGCTTCGTTATTCTTTTCTGGTTTCAACTGGGGATTGCCCAGGTAATCGAAATTGTCGTAGCCAACAGGCATCAGTTTGATAAAACGTTCCAGCATATTGGGCGAACGCGTTCCGCGGCCCAAAGCCAATGAAATATAAAACCCATCGGTAATTTGTTTGGTGATGCCTGCCGAAATACTGAAATTGAAATAATTCGAAGAAATATCATCAAAATAAGCAATGTTGCTCTTCACCAGTTTCAGGGTATCTTCCGAGAAGGCCGAATTATAGTCAAACCTGATGGCAGCATCCAACTCCCACGATGAAAAGAAAGTCTTGTACTCGGCAAACAAACCTATATTTTGTGTTTTGGATTTATTCCACAGGTTCGATTTTTTAACGGTAGTGGTTCCCATCATCAGCATCGTCATGGTTCGGTCACCGTCCTTATAAATGTCCTCATAATCGACTCCCACAAAAACCTTGTGTTTTTTAATCTGCAGACCCATTTCTGCCCTTCCGCCAATATTCAGCGCATCCACATCGGAAACCATTTGTCGGGTAGCCCAATTCGACCTGAAACTGTTATCCATCAGGTGGTCAACCTGCGAATAATAGATCTTTACATCAAGCGATTTAATGATGGCAGACAGATTGACGGCATTATAGTCCAGTGCAATTAAACGCGTATCATCGCTTTTCTCATCCATAGGCAAAGCAGGATAAAGAACCTTACGGCCATGTATTTCGTTATAAGAAATCATAATGCTGTGGTTCTTTTTAGGAGAAAAACCCAGTGCACCTCCATAATTGTATTTGCGGAAAGAGGAACTGTAAGTGGTATCGTTCCCGTTGGCATTGCCGCTTTGATAGTTGCCATAATCTCTGTAGCCACCCGTAAGCATAAAATAGATCTTTTTATTGCCTCCCCATACCGAAACATGCTCTTTTTGTCCGTTCCAGTTGGTTTCAAAACCATACATGGCATCGGCATGAATTTCGAACTTTTCGTAGGGATGAGGTTTTTCAGTAACCAGATTAATAACTCCTCCTAATGCAGGGCCATATCTTAATACAAAGGGGCCTTTAATGACTTCTATATTCTCAATATCTTCGGTTTCCACATGAGCCGAAACCGGATCCATTCGATTGGGACAACCGTTTTCTATTTTTACGCCATTATCGAGAATTATATTCAATTGACTGAACTTAAACCCACGTATTACCGGGTCAACTGCTACACCTCCCTTTCTTATGCCCGAGACATTGGGAATTGAACGCAGAAAATCGCCCACATCGCGTATGGCCAATCCGTCGAACTGCTCTTTCTGAATATTGGTTTCAATATAGGGAATCTTTTTCAGCACACTGTCTCTCACCTCAAAAGGTATAAGTTTAATGGTATCCTTTGTTATCTGAGCATGTAAGGCAAATGAGAAGACCAGCCATCCAATAAAAATCAATATTGCTTTTTTCATCAGAATAATGTTTTAATGAGATTTAATGATTACACACATGGTCATTTCCTTCGCCATGATGATTTTGGTGTTGCTGACAATTGCTGCCACTGTCGGTAATCTTCCCGGCAACATATAATTTAACAACCATATCGGCATTACCCTCGCAACCTCTCAATACATCAATTCCCGAACGTTTCAACACATTGATGGCTCCTTCGCCAATGCCTCCAGCCAGCATGATGCTGACTCCCTGTGAAGCCAAGACACCGGCAATATTCGATTTGCATCCGCAACCCTGAGGTGAAGGGATGATTTGCGAATCTTTTATCTCACCATTGTCTTCAATGGTATATACTTTATAGTTTTCACAATGGCCGAAATGATCATCAATTTGATTGTTCGTGGTAACCGGAACTGCAATTTTCATAATGTTTTTTATTAGTTTTATATAGTTGATTTTATTAAGCTGAATTGACTTTGTGTATTTATGGTGCTTATTGATTTCAGTTTCTCCAACCATGCCTGTGCTGACATCCATTCCCGTTGCATTTTCCATTACCATGGCAATACCCTTTTGCATAGCAGTTTCCGGTATTGCTATTTTGCTTGTTGTCACAAATTCCGTCATTATTCTTATCGACAAAATTCCGGCCCTTAGCGGTTTGAGCATTATTTGATGTTTTCCTGTTGTCGCAGATACCATCCTTATTTTTATCAATAAAATTTCTTCCATAACAGTTTTTAGCAGCTTTTCCGGTTGTTCTGTTGTCGCAGATACCGTCTTTGTTATTGTCCACATAGTTGGCACCTTTTTTATTGGAGACAACAGCGGATTTAGTTTTTGTTGAACTCTTCTGTTGTGCGGCGGCAACTATTGTTGAAAGCAGAATGACAAGGAAACTGATGATAATTGTTTTTGTTTTCATTTTTTTGTTCTCCTTTTCTTTAAAATGATTAATTGTTTTTTATTTTATTGAGGCTGAGTAATTCTTCATTGCCATATACAGGGCAATTTTTACATTTTATATGATTTTCAATGCCTTCGAACATTTTAAAACATCGGTTACATTTAAACCAATCTTTTTCAAATTCCACATTTCCTCCATCGATCTCAATTGCCAGTCCTTCTACAAAGGCTTTGGCAATTTTCTTTAATGCACTATTATAAATTCTTGTGAGGGTAGGTCGTGAAATATCCATTTTTAAAGCAGCCTGATCCTGTGACAGGTTTTCGTATTCCACTAATTTGAAACTCTCAAATTCATCATACTGAAGTTTCACCGGTTTTGTTTTGCACAAAGGCATTCCGACAGGTTTAAAACCATTCATTTTTGGAGGATCAACTATTTTTCTATTCCTGACAGGACGAGACATAAGGATTATTTTTTTTCAAAGATAAAGAAAAAAATAATGAACCTGCGTTCATAATCGGAAATTAAATCTTTACAGATTGTGTTAAAAATATTTTAGGGATATCCGGGAAAAGACCAGTATCCCATAGTCTGCCACATAAGAACATTCTTTTCAAAAAATGTCAATGATTATGACAATCTGTAAGGAGCAATTGCATGCAGTAAAAGGACGAAATAACTAATAATTCTGCCGACCTCTATATCAGTATTAATATACTAAACAGTTAATCACTATGGTTGCAAACATGGTCTGAACCGTTGCCCTTGTGTTGCTGATGTTGGGCACAGCTTATACCATTGTCAAAGATGTTTCCTTCCATAAAGGTTTCTACAGCTTCAGTAGCATTACCCGAACAACCGCGCACCACTTGTATTCCTGAATTTCTCAACACATTAACTGCCCCTTCACCCATACCGCCTGCCAGCATAATACTTACTCCCTTTGCTGCCAAAACACTTGCAATATTTGATTTACATCCGCACCCTTGTGGGGATGGAATGGTTTCTGTATCACTTATTTCATCGTTTTCGCTTATGGTAAAAACCTTGTAAAATTCGCAATGACCAAAATGATCATCAATTTGGTTACTTTCAGTAACCGGAACAGCTATTTTCATTTTTAACTCCTTTTTTATATAGTTTATTTTATAGTTCTGAATTAGTTCTCGTATATTTTTCATTTTATTTATTTTACCTTCCTTTAAGATGCTATTAATAAATATATTATGTGTCGTTTTTTGAATTATAATTATTACTACTTATTAATACTTAATTTATTGGAAAATTGCTGGGATCGTCAACAATAATATTTTTGAGGGATACTATTTTAAACATTCTCTAATCCTTGTTTCAGATCTTCAATAATATCTTCCACATCTTCAATGCCTACCGAAAACCTCACTAAGTCGTCGGTGATACCGGCCGACAGTTTATTTTCTTTACTCACTGCGGCATGAGTCATCGATGCAGGATGCTGAATTAAGGTTTCGACCCCACCTAAAGAGACGGCTAATACCGCCAGATGAACATTATCCATTAATTTACTGCCGGCTGTATATCCACCTTTTACACCAAAACTCATCATGGCTCCAAAGCCTTTCATTTGGGTTTTTGCCAATTCATATTGAGGATGGGTTTCTAATCCCGGATATTTTATCCAAGCCACCTTTGGGTGAGATTGTAAAAATTTTGCAATTTTCATAGCATTCTCCTGGGCACGTTCCATACGTATTGACAATGTTTTTACTCCTCTTAAAACCATATAGGCTTGAGTAGGGTCCATATTGCAGCCCATGTATACCATGGAATGGCGTATCTTTTTATATAATTCCGGGTCTTTTGTTACTATTACACCACCAACAATATCTGCATGTCCGTTGATAAATTTGGTTACTGAATGTAACACTACATCAGCCCCTAAATCAAGCGGTTTTTGCAGATAAGGAGAAGAAAAGGTATTGTCAACCACCAAAATCAAATTATTTTCTTTGGCAATTTCGGCGCAGGCTATAATGTCAGTTATGTCCATTGTTGGGTTTGCCGGTGTTTCGATATACAATACTTTGGTGTTGGGTTTAATGGCTGCTTTGATATTTTCAATATTTGAAGTATTTACAAAACTAGCCTCCACATTAAAACGCGAGAAATCCTGTTCCAAAACACCCCTGGCTGGACCATACACCGCATCGGAACTGATGATATGACTGTTTGCTCCCAGCAGCGCCATATATACGCTTGATATGGCTCCCATTCCGGAACTGGTTGCTATTCCGTCGAAACCATTTTCCAAAGCTGCTATATTTTGTTCAAATGCACGAATGGTAGGATTGGCGATTCGTGTGTAAATATATCCTTTACTTTTTCCCGAAAAACAATCGGCTCCTTCCTGGGCATTTTTAAACCGGAACGTTGATGTTTGATAAATAGGAACGGTGGCACTACCATATTCGTCCTCCAATGCTCCTGCGTGAATTAGTTTGGTGTTAAAACCATAATCGTTTGAATTCATTTTTAATTTTTTTAATTGTTTTTATTATTTAAGTTCGGTTTTCGAGGGTTCTTTGTCTTCAAGATACTTTAATGGATCGTGATGAAATACTCTGTCTTTTACCACCAGTGTAGTAAAATCCATATTCAAATTACGTTGTAACAAAATATCGTGTCCCATACAAATACCAATGATAAGGGTTAGGTCCACCTTTTCTGTATTTAATTGTTGAGCCTGTCCAATGGGATTGCATGAAACTTTATGAATGCAACTTTTTGAATTGACTTCGCTTTGTTTTAATCCACCGATGCTGCATGAGATGGAAGTTACTTCAAATCCATTTTCCCTGAAAATATTTTGAAATTTCTCAGCTTGTTTCTCCATGCCATAACAATAGGCGAGCCCTATCTTGTGGTAGTGCATCATTCGGGCGAACTCCATAATTTCTTCAGTTCGTGATAATTTACCGGCCCGCCCATTATCAACCAGTTGTGCTGCAGCATCCACAATTTCGACTGTGGAATAGTTTTTATAAAGATGAATGTTTTCATACTTCTTCAAACGTTCCATGGTACAAGAGCAGGTCTGTTTTCTGCAAATTTTATCTATACAATCAATGCAATTCATTTTTTTTTAAATTATTTGTAAAACTTTCGGTTTTTCTGGTCTCCCGATTTCTTCATTTTCAAAACCAAGATATTTCTCATTAATATTATATGGTATTCCAATTTTATCCAGTAAAGGCTCTACACTAACCTGGTGCAATTGCAACCCCAAAGAGTAAGGTGAAAATCCCAAAACAAGGCCGGCAACTTCTTCATAGGTAAGAACAGGAATGCCATAACCGATTTCCCCATAAGTTTTATGATCCATTTCGGCAATCACATATTGCCATCTATCCATAAAGAAAGTGCAGCCCGGGCAATTCGTAATTACAAAATCGGGCTTATAGGGTTCCATGCTATCGAATTTTACTTTGGTATTTGATAAGGAATATCCCCGGTTTTCTTTTATTATATAATGCCGAAAACCAAAACCACAACAATGCCTGCGTTCAGGGTAATCAATGATTTCGCCTCCCCAGCTTTCAATCATGCCTGATAGAACTGATGGAAACTCAGCCCCTCCAATACCTTTATGCGGAAATATCTTTGCATAATGACAGCCAATATGTTCGACAACCCGTAAAGGTTTCCCTGTTGTTTTATTGATTAGCAAAAACTTTGCTTTTTCTTTTATTTGTTCACGGTATTTGTATATAATATCGCTGGTATGTGCTATAATTTCGGGGGAAGTAAATTCACGCCCAGTTGCATTCTTCAAATGCACCTTTGTTCTTTCAAGGGCTTCCGGAAATTTTTCCCAGGTTTCCAAAGCCTCTGAATAAATTCCGAATGATGTTACACAGGAAATCACAAAGTTTTTGAGATGAGCATTATTCATAAGCGAAAACTGTCGTGCAGCAACGGTCATGGTGGTATCAAAAGAAACAAGGTCGGCATGATAGGCTATCCCTGTGCAGGTAGTTTGATGAGCATCGTCATAAATATTTTTTCCTAAAACATCCTTAACAATTTTCAAGAACGTTTCTTCCGATGCCGGGAAGAAGTTTTGCCTTATACAACTGCGTGCATAATAATAATTGTCGTCCGGAATTTCTTTTTGATATTCTTTCCAGATGTTTTGTTTGCCATCAATCTTCATTACAGTATCTTTCTATGTTGTCAAATTTTTCCAAAGCACCTGTTTCTTTTAGTATGCTTTTTAATTCTGCCAGATCAGATTCTGAGATTTCACGCAATGTCCCTTCACCACTTCCTTTATAATTTGCCCCCAACTTCTTTAATATACTTGCAGCATTATTTTTATACCATTGCCAAACGGGGCCTTGTTCAGGATGACCGTTCAGTTCTATTTCATCCACGTAAACACAGTAGCCATATTTAATAATGTTCTCACCTACAATTCGCTTCACGGTTAATTGTTTTCTTCCTTCTACTGATTGTGCAAAATATCCTGTATCTTGCGATAATCTTCGCAAGGCTGTTATGATGAATCCCGGAACATTATTTCGCGGGCAGCGAGTTTTGCAGCTTAAGCATTGCCCGCAATACCAAATGATATCACTTTTTAATAGTTCAATTAACTCATCATTATTCATGCTCTGAACAGTATCCATTAGTTGACGCGGATCGTAATCAAAGAATTTTGCTGCCGGACATATCGCTGTGCAGGTTCCACAGTTAATACAGCCGTTCAATCCTTCAATAAAAAGAATATCTTTTTCTAAAACTACTCTCAGATCTTCATTTGCGGCTTTCATCTGATAATAAAATGATTTTTGTATTATTCGTTGAAATTTGCAAACTCTTTGATAGATATGATTTGCAAACACACTTTTTTTTAAGTTAAATGTTATTTTTTACATTTTAATCAATTCTTTCTTGATTAATAGTTCTTTTAATTTTAGCGTTTTCTCTGTGCTTAATGGAGTAAGCGGCAATCGTAACCCTCCAGCAGGATATTTCATAAGGTTTAATGCCATTTTTGCAGCCATAGGATTAGTCTCCCACCTAAGTGCTTCAAATATTGGATAGTATTCAAAATGTATTTTTTCTGCTTCCTTAAAATTTCCAGCTAAAGCAAGTTCTATCATTCTTTTCATTACTTCAGGTATAATATTACCGGCTACAGTGAATGAACCTGCTCCTCCAAAACTTATCAGTGGAAATGCCGTAGTATCTTTTCCTGTGAAAACACAAAAATCATCATCTTTCGTTAAGGAAATGAGTTTTGCCAAATGATCAAGACCTTTATTCCCATCTTTGATTCCAGCTATATTAGGATGCTTTGCAAGTAATGCTGATATGGTAGGTTCTATTTCCACCCCTGTCCTGTCTTTCGAATTATGCAACAAAATAGGCACTGGTGAAGCATCAGCCAATTGTTCATAAAATAGTATAATACCATCATTTTTGGGTAATACAAAATATGGAGAAAATACAGAAATATAATCAGCCCCCAAATCAGAAAAAGCTTTTACTTTTTCTTTTGCGCGCCACAAACTTGAAGAACAAGTATCGGGCACAACCTTGCATTTTCTGTTTGCTGTTTTTACAATAATTTCAAGAACTTTTAATTCTTCTTTGTCGGTTAACAGCGTATTTTCACCTGTAACACCAAGGGGTGCTATTCCATGTATACCGGCAGCAATCTGCCGTTCAACAAGTATTTTTAAACCCTCCTCATCAAGACTCCCATCTTTTTTCATGGGAGTGATCATTAATGTATAAGCTCCTTTAAGCATTACCATGTTTTATTTGTTTAAAATTGTGTTATCAATTTCTTCTTTGCTGATTGGTTTGGTGCAGAAGAACCAATCGTAACATTTCACTGCTTTATCTTCCATACGTTCTTTAGCTACACCGCATGAACCTGCTGTAGGCACAATAACATCGTCTCCCGGACGCCAGTCGGCAGGTGTTGCGACAGAAAAAGCATCAGCAGTTTGCATGGCAATAAGTGCACGATACAATTCATCAAAATTTCGTCCCAAACTTAAGGGATAATAGATAATTGCACGGATGATTCCCTTAGTGTCGATGAAGAAAACCGCTCTTACAGCCTTAGTATTGCTTTCGCCGGGCATCATCATGCCATATTTTTTAGCAACTCCCATAGTAATGTCTTCAATCAGGGGGAATTTTACTTCAACATCTTTCATTCCCTTGTATTCTATTTTTTCCTTTATTGTTCTTAGCCATGCGATATGACTGTATAAACCGTCAACTGATAATCCAACCAATTTACAGTTTGCTTTTGTAAATTTTTCTTCCAAACTGGCAAAAGTCATAAACTCTGATGTGCAAACAGGGGTAAAATCAGCAGGATGGCTAAATAGAATTACCCAACCATCTTTAAAATCAGATGGAAAATTGATTTCTCCCTGTGTTGTTACTGCCTTGAATTCAGGTGCTTTATCGCCAATGCGTGGCATGGCAATAATTTCTTGATTTTGATTGTTTTCCATATTACATGAATTTTATTTTGTTAGTACTAATTATTTTCTGAAAAGTATAGAGAGATTAGATTGATCTCTCTCTACTTTTTTCTTTTTTACTGACCTCCTCTGAATCGGTTTTGCCGTCCCATACCGAATCCTCTTCCGCCTCTGCCTCGTCCAAACCCCATTCCTCTTCCCTGAAAGTTTTCAGGCAGATTTTCGTTAGAGTTCTCTTTGGTTTCAACAGTTTGATTTTTGAGATTTGCACCAAAATTGGTACAACGTCCCATTTTTCGCCCACTCATAGGACCTTGTCCCATTGGGCCTGTTTGATTAAATCCAGGCATATTGACCTCCTTTTTAGTTAATAAATACTATTTCGAATTGCTTTTTAAGCGTTTCCCTTTACCCTTACCACCTCCGGAATTACGTTTTTTACCCATTCCTTTGCCGGTTTTTTGTAATTTCTCAATATCTGTAGCTTTATTACAGTTTCCTAATTTTCGTCCTGAAGATGAACCATCTCCTTCAGGACCTTTTCCGTCAAGTTTTGGCATTTTTTATAAATTTAAGATCAATTAATATTTTAATTCTTTAAACTGACAATTGTTTTTTTTTGAGTAAAAAAGATTCGGCAACATCCCGAACATTTCCTGTAAATCCCAGATGAACTTCTATTCCATGCTTTTCGCAAACTCCATCTGCATGTGATGGAATTTTGTATGCAAGCATATGGGTGACTCCTTTCTCCTGCATGATTAATGGTTTGTTGTTTTTACAGTCGCAACCTTCAGGAGTATAAAAAATCTCAGAGTCTGTAATGTTGAATGAATCATCAACTGAAAAGATTGTAAAAACTTCACAGGATTCGAAATATTCATCAAGAATATTCCCAATTGTCGGGATGGCGATTTTCATAATATATCCTCCATTTTTTTAATTGTTTTTCAGAACGGTTTACTTTGATTTATTAGGTATATTGTCTAAAATTTCGATGATATCCTTAATTTTCTTATCAGGTTCTTTAAAAATAATCATCTGGATTTTCAGACTGTCGAGTATGGATTTGATTTTTATTCCAAATTCTCCTGAGATAATTTTACTCACCTTTCGGCTGGCAACTATTCTTACTGAAGCCGGTCCGGCACCCTCCTGTGACTCTTTGTTCGGATTTGGGATATATTCCATAGCTTTGGTTTCTGTATCGTATATTACAAAAAAGTCGCACCGGCCAAAGCGTTGATCGAGGTGGCTTTCCAAACTGTTTCCTGTACTGGTGATGGCTATTTTCATTATTATGCTTCTATAAATTTTCTGCTATGTGGACTGTTTTTTCTACGCAATGGTTTATTGCATTGCGGACATATAATACTTACGCATGGGTTCTCTGGTTGATGCTCTTGTTCATATCCACAGGATGGGCAAATACATACATCATCGCATTGTGATTTATTATCAATAGATTCAATTGGTATTTGATCACAATTTGAAATCTGGTTGCTTCCGCATAAAGGACAATCAGCAATTGCATCTTGTTTCTCCGGATGGTTGAAAAAGCAACCACAGGATGAACAGACATACCATTCACTGTCGAAATAAACTTTTCCCCCTTCAATTATTATCTGCTTGCCGTTCACAATGGCGTCTGCAATTTTATACCTTGCCTGGGCATATATTCGGGTGAGTGTTGGTCTTGAAACATCCATCTTAACAGAAGCATCCAGATGATTCAGCATCTCAAAATCGCATAAACGTATGGCTTCATATTCTTCATATTGTAAGAAAACGCAATCTGGACTACCTTTCTTAACATTATTTCCATAAGGTTTCAATCCTGATATGATAGGAGGATTACTGACCTTTCTTATTTTAAATGGTCGTGGCGACATAAATTACAATCATTTGTTCACTGCAAAGGTAATGAACTATTGTTCATAATGTACAATAATTATTGTAAATTTGCAGAAAAATGTTTTTATGAATCTTCAGGAACGAATAAATAGTACTGAGACCCATCAATTTAAGATGATATTTTACAATACTGTCAACGATAATGACACATTGTTCGGTGGAATAGCCATGAAATGGATGGACGAGGTAGCCTATATTACAGCCACCCGTTTCACCCGTATGAATATGGTGACTGTATGCTGCGATAAAATAGAATTTCTCAAACCCATTAAATATGGTTCCATTGCTGAAATTATTGGGAAAGTGTTGAAATCAGGCAATTCAAAAATTGTAATTAATGTTGAAATATTTATCGAAGGGATGAACAACGATGATAGAATTAAGGCGGTTAAATCAAGCTTTACATTTGCAGCCATTGATAAAAATAATGTTCCGGTCAGAATTACAATAGTGGATACTTCAGTAATGACCTAAATTAAATCATACGTGGTGCTGCATGCTATTTCAGTTTTCTCAGCATTTTAACAAGTTTCTAATACTCCAAAGCATTATTCTGATGTCACAAAATCATAGATTCTGAATTCATAATTCCAATATTTTTGATACATTTGTAATAAGGTATTCGACATAATTTTTCACTGTTGTCCGGTAAAAGTTTAAAGGAAGCCGAAGCCTAAGCCCGGCTTC